>NZ_MSTL01000027.1:0-5145 GCF_002752475.1 Serratia sp. OLAL2
TAGTACGGCTGCAGGCGTTTCCCGGTCAGCAGTTCAGTGTTGGGGATCAGGAAATTCAGCTCCAGCCGCCCCTTGTCGGTGTGCTCCACCCACAGAATGCTGTACTGGTCTTTATCGAGCCCGGGCAGCGGGAGCAGATCATGGCCAGCTTTGAGCGGGTTCTGATGCCCGGGCTCGATAAAGACCAGTACAGCATTCTGTGGGTGGAGCACACCGACAAGGGGCGGCTGGAGCTGAATTTCCTGATCCCCAACACTGAACTGCTGACCGGGAAACGCCTGCAGCCGTACTACGATCGCGCCGACCGGCCGCGTATCGATGCCTGGCAGACCGTGGTGAATGGCAGACTGGGGCTGCATGATCCAAACGCCCCGGAGAACCGACGGTTACTGGTCACGCCGTCCGCACTGCCGGAAACGAAGCTGGAAGCCGCTCAGGCGATTACACGGGGTTTGCTGGCCTTAGTCTCATCCGGGGGGCTCAAAACGCGCGAGGACGTCACAGGGGCGCTCACAGCGGCAGGTTTTGAGGTGGTCCGCACCACAAAAAACAGTATCAGTATTGCCGACCCGGACGGGGGGCGAAACATCCGACTGAAGGGAGCCATTTATGAGCAGTCTTTTAGCGCTGGCGAAGGACTTGGAGCAGCAATCGAAAGCGCAGCAGCAGAGTACCGGCGAGATGCTGAAAGCCGCATTCAGCGAGCACGAGAAGTCTGTAAAAGCGGAACTGAGCGCAAGCGCGAAGAGAATCAGCGACGCCATCAGCGCCCACGAGCAGGGTATGACCGCGGCGATGCAGTCGAACCGGCTGAGCGTGCTGCGTATGGTTGGCCGGACGTGGCTGACCATCACCCTGGTCTCGGTACTGCTGATCGCCACGAGCGGGAGCATTCTGTGGTGGCAGGGGCAGCAGATCACCGGGAATTACCAGACTATCCGGGCGCAGGAGCGGACGCAGGCCATGCTGTCAGAGAGGAACCACGGCGTGCAGCTGTCGCTCTGCGGGGAGCAGAAACTGTCCTGCGTCAAAGTGAACCCGAAAGCGGGAGCTTACGGGGAGGAAGGGAACTGGATGGTACTGGAGAGGAAATAGCCCATGACGGAACTGGAAAAACAGTTGCTGACCGCATTAGAGCAGCTACATCAGGACTACTCGCAAAGGCTGGACGAGTGGGAGAGCGCCTTCGCGGAATGGCAGAAGATGTCTGGTCTTATGCAACGGGAGAACGCGGCGCTGAACGAGCGCGTCACGCGCTTGAGTCAGCAGGTGGCGAACTTGAGCAGGCAGTTACAGCGTTTGAGCCAGTAGTGCAGCGGCATGAAATGGCGGTGGCCGCCGAACGGGCATACGAGCAACGACAGCACGAAAAAGAGCTGGCGGAAGCCCGTTCCCGTCAGCGGAGCTATAACGGTCCGACTCTGGGCTGAACAGTATCATCCGGTGACAGGCCGCACGAAGAAGGGCTCATAAATTTCCCGCTAAATACGGTCGTGATGAAAACATCACGGCGTATACAACGGAGGGATTATGAGACTGTTTAATGTGATTGAGGCGGTGCTGAACTGCCTGTACATGGCGCTGGAGATCTGGGACTGGCTGGAGAAGCATTTTCCTGTTTTTAAGGCGTTCATCCGGATTCTGGCCTGAAATCAGACCGTATGCATCTGGCTGCATGACCATGCAGCCAGATAAAATTTATCTGTCACGAACGGGGTGGTGTTTCGGGTGGTTTGTTGCCGGTTTTACCTGACTGCCGCCCCGCTTGTGGCGAACCTGTCCGGAGCGGTGCGGGTAAGGGATGTTATGGTAAATGGTTTCTTATGTGGGCTTTTTCATTGCGCATTCAGGGCACCCCTTCCCCCCTTAAACCCCCTAAGAACCCCATTCAGCACAGCGAGCACAACGATTACATTAGAGCACATTGAGAACAGCGAGTACGAAATCGCGCATAACTAATTGAAAAATAAAACCATAATTGTAAAAAATATTACATCTCAATATTTGTGTTGACAAAAAAAAAGAATTATATCAAATGAGATGTTGGTTAATGATGTGCTTGGTTTTTGTGTTATTACACATAACTCATTGAATATAATGGGTTTTTTGTTGATAATGTTTTCATGTTGAATTGACTTTTGGGGGATAAATGTCAGAGAAGGCAAAAAAAGTAGGTAGGCGCTCTCTATCAAAAAGAAGAGAAAGTCTAATAAAAGAGCTTTGGGGGGATGAGCTTTCCGAACTGAATATATGGAACAGGAAAGAACACGATGGATTTACAACAATCCCAAGAACATTGAATTATATCAATAGGATAATCGATTACCTTGCTGGCGCTGGATCTCCTGTATCACAGACATACCTCAGTTTATGGTGTCGAGTTTTTGACGAGGGATTCGTCGAAATTAGGGATAAAGATGCTCTGGCATTTGAGTCAGGGTTTAGTGGGCAGCGAGCGGTGACTACTTGGCTAGGAAGAATGAAAAAGCTACGGGAGCTGGGACTGATATCAACGAAGCCTGGTACTTCTGGCGAGTTTCATTATGTAATCATGTTGAATCCACTTTACGTAATTAAAAAGTCATATGAATCAAATGGATGGGCAAGAGATGAGCGTTACAACGCTCTATTTTCTAGGATGCAGGAAGTGGGGGCTGAGTGGGAATGAACGACATGAAAGCTGTTCGTCACCGATATAAGCAGAGATATGATTTTGCTGCGTCAGAAGTAGTGGGGGCGTTTGATGAACTTAAAAGTTTGGATTGGAGTTTAGAAATCGCATCTTTAAGTGACGTGGAAATGTCAAAGAGATGGATTGGGGCTGTTGATCCTAACGGTGTTGCAAGACTACCACCTAACGGTGGATGGGACTGGGTTAAGCTCTATAACGGCTATTTGAAGAACCCTAGCGCATTCGTCTGTGCCATTAAATCAGAAGGCAAGCTATGCGCTCTGATTGGTGGCGGGGTTTCTGATAGTAAAGTGGTAACTAAGCTGCATTACCTTGAATCAGCCCCTTATGACACGGCTCTTTCAGGATATGCACTGGATATTTCTGTTACGTATGTTGTTACTGTCGCGAATGCGATGGGAAGCGAATACACAGCCATCTATGAGCCAAATAGCAAAGTCAGAGAGATAGCTATAAATGATTATGGATTTAGCGAGGACAACTTGTTTGGGACAAGTAAAGATTTCGCTCTGTATCTACCAATGAGCCGGATTTAACCGGCTCATTTATCCTACCAGTACGCCGTAGAGTTTTTCTGGCTGTTGGTTTGATCGGCCTTGCTCTGCTCGTCTTGCTTTCACGCGCTGGCGAAATGCTCCGGCTGTGCCAGAAGAGCATGGTTCCGTCGCTTTTTTAAGTTCGACCGCGTGAGCTAACATATTATTTCCGTTTTTTCGTGAGTTAGTACAAAGCATATGAGGTGACGGATACGTCAACTTCATAGTAACTGTACTGTATTGTAGAAGAGATGCGCAAGTCGCAGAATTAATGCGACCCTTCATTGACGAGGCGAAGAGTAAACGCGTATCTTCTTTGAAAACGAAAAAACCACCCGGCAAGGTGGTTTTTCGAAGGTTCATTAAACCGGCAAGTTTATGAACCGTGGTAACAGGGTGTACAAGACCACTGCCACCAAATTCGTCCTTCCAGTTTAGCCGTAGTTGGGCTGATACTTCAAGAACTCTGCGTTAGTAATCTCTTGTACATCCTCTTACCGTTGGCCGCTGCCAGTGGTGTTTAGTCGTGTCTTTTCGGGTTGGACTCAAGGTGATAGTTACCGGATAAGGCGCAGCGGTCGGACTGAACGGGGGGTTCGTGCATACAGTCCAGCTTGGAGCGAACTGCCTACCCGGAACTGAGTGTCAGGCGTGGAATGAGATAAACGCGGCCATAACAGCGGAATGACACCGGTAAACCGAAAGGCAGGAACAGGAGAGCGCACGAGGGAGCTACCAGGGGGAAACGCCTGGGATCTTTATAGTCCTGTCGGGTTTCGCCGCCACTGATTTGAGCGTCAGATTTCGTGATGCTTGTCAGGGGGGCGGAGCCTATGGAAAAACGGCAGCGCCGTATCCTTTTTCCTGCCTTGAGTGCCATCTCTTTATCTTGTCATTCGTGAGCAGGTAACGCCCGCCGCAGTCTCACGGCAGGAGTGTAGCGACTGAGTGAGCGAGGAGGCGTCATATCCTCTGAACTTCCATTTTCTGCTTTACGCCCGTGGCTGCATTTTCCTCCTGCCACATGAAGCACTTTCCTGATTACCGCACTCATGCCACCATAATAAGCCAGTATACACTCCGCTAGCGCTACGTGACTGGTTCAGGGCTGCGCCCCGAAACCCGCTAAAAGCCACTGACGCGCCTGCGGCTTGTCCAACACCGTGCCGACCGGGAAACATTTCCCGCCCGTCCCGGTGTTATCGGGAGGCTACTCTGGCAGACAAACGCAACAAGATGCTCACGATGTGGGTGACGGAAGACGAACACCGGCGGCTGCTCGAGCGGTGCGACGGCAAGCAGCTGGCGGCGTGGATGCGTCAGACCTGTCTCGATGAGAAGCCGGCGCGTGCCGGCAGACTGCCGTCGATATCGCCTGCGCTGCTGCGCCAGCTTGCCGGTATGGGTAACAACCTGAACCAGATCGCCCGGAAAGTGAATGCCGGTGTTGCCGGTCATGACCGGGTGCAGATCGTGGCCGCCCTGATGGCAATCGACGCGGGACTGGAGCGGCTGCGGCATGCGGTGCTGGAAAAAAGGGGGGATGATGATCGTTAAATTCCATCCCCGGGGGCGTGGTGGTGGTGCCGGTCCGGTGGATTACCTGCTGGGAAAAGACCGGCAGCGCGAGGGGGCGACCGTGCTGCAGGGAAAACCGGAGGAAGTCCGGGAGCTTATCGATGCCTCGCCGTATGCGAAAAAGTACACCTCCGGCGTGCTGTCGTTCGCGGAGGCTGAACTGCCGCCCGGGCAGCGGGAGCAGATCATGGCCAGCTTTGAGCGGGTTCTGATGCCCGGGCTCGATAAAGACCAGTACAGCATTCTGTGGGTGGAGCACACCGACAAGGGGCGGCTGGAGCTGAATTTCCTGATCCCCAACACTGAACTGCTGACCGGGAAACGCCTGCAGCCGTACTA
>NZ_MSTL01000023.1:0-5016 GCF_002752475.1 Serratia sp. OLAL2
CACCAAATAATTTTATAAAAGATCAATTCTCTGAAATGCTTAGAATTGTATTCTTTTTGCCCGAAAAACATTCCTTCGATGTTAAGAAAAAATCCATTAATATAATGGAGGAAATTAAATACCTAGATAACTCGTTAGCTATACAAAGAAGAGATATTGAAATAGCTAAAGAGGCTAATAAAGATAAAGATATAGAATCTATCGATAATTCAATTATAGATCTAAAAAATGAACTTTCAGTATTGAAAAATAGTAAGTCATTGAAGAATGATTCCCTTCATAGCATTGATGAAATTATAAGAAGACAAAAAGAAAACTTGAGGGATTTAAACGAAGAACTGAGTTTTATCGCTAGAAGAGAGTCTTCATTAGTTCAGATAATGAAAGAAATTAATACAGAGATCAATACGTTAAACCTTAACGAAGAAGCTAAAAGAATATTTCGTTCTTTTGAAGAAATATGTCCGTCTCTTGATTGTAAAATGTTTTCGCGTAGTTCGGAAAGTTATGCAAAACATCTCTTATATCTTAAAGATCAAATCAAGGATATTGAAAGAAGCTTGAATTTGGATGGAGGACGATATGATCAAATCACACAAGAAATAGCTTATGTTAATAAAACTGTCGAAGACCTCAACTCTATGAGAAATGGAATCATAGAAGAAGAGGACCTCTCATCAGTAATTGATGCAATTTCTTCAATAACATCTATGTTGTTTAAATTACAGTTAGAAAAAAGTGAGTTACATAAAATATCAATTTTGGAGGATAAGTATGTCGAAATGCTTAATAAGCGGGAAAATGCGCTAGATAAACTGGAGGGGTTAGGTAAAAATAGACAGTCAATACCACGGCTAACGCGGGTTAAATCTACATTGAGAGAAAAGTACATCAGTTGGCTAAAAGTTTTAAAAACCCCAAACATAGATTTTAATATATCATTTGAGCAAGATTTTAGCCCTGTTCTAGGTTTTGAAACTTTAGAGCAACTCAAAGGAAGTACAAAAGTAAGAGCTATACTTGCTTATCGTAGTGCATTAATTGAAAGCATGCTTGAATTAGAAAATAAATCGTTCATGTTTGCAATATTCGATACGCCTAAACAGCATGAGATACATTACGAAGATATCAATAATTTCATTTTTAATTTGAAGAAGTTATCTCAAAAGTTTAATTTTCAATTTATATTCTCTTCCACAGAGTATAAGTATTTAGGTGATGAAAATGATATTTTGCTTACACCAAAATATCCTGGTGAACAGCATGAAATGTTTTTAAGAAGATACTAGTTTAATTTTTTCATGCCGTTTATTACGGCATGTGTCATTTTATTATGGCAAGTTATATATAATGATATGAGCACCTCCTTAAGCATCCCTGCAAAACGAATCATCCACTTTTAGAGATCTTCCGACAGCCGGATTATGTTCCCTGAGGACATCGCTATGCGTTGAACCCTATTCACGGAACACCAGATCATCGCCGTTTTGAAGTACGTCAAAGCCGTACGTGCTGTCAAGTATTTCTGCTGTGAAGCAGGCATATCTGTGGCCTCGAACTACAACTGGGAAGCTAAGTACAGTGGGATGGAAGCCTCTGATATCAAAAAGATGAAAGGCCTTGAGGATGAAAACCGTCGTCTCAAAAGGATGTTTGCCGAGCTTGGTCGTGAATATGGGGCACTGAAAGATGTCATCGAAAAAAGCTTTAAAACCAACGATAAAACGTGAACTTATGGGCTATCTGATCGCAAAAATTTGGCATGAGCATCTGCCGGGCATGCAGGAAGTTATCACTGAGTAGGGCAGTCTATTTTTAGCAGCCCGAACCCCCACCTAAATCCTCTCTTAGAAAAATTATTTGTCAGCAAGATGTAAATACTAATCGAAATTCGATTTTTAATCTTCATTCTTCAAAAATAATTGTTAAAAAACAATTGCTTATAAAAATAATCTTAATTATTTCATGTTTACTTGACTGTCGTAATTTTCGGTAATAAATTGAAACATGAATTCGATTTAAAAAGTCAATGATGATTCCTCCTAAAAAAGATAGGTGAAAAATGAGTAACAATAACTACGTTGTTAAAATTTCCGATGATAAATTTGAATTTAGTGATTTCACCTTTGACGATGCCAAAGTTACAGGTGGAGAGTTGGCTGATGTTTTTGGTGTGCACCCAGTTGAAAATTATAGGGTTTATCAGCAGGTAAAAAATTTAGAGCTGGAAGAATTAAGGCCTAATGAAAAAATAGATATTTCCAGCCCTAGCGATATTTATATCATAGAAGGCGATGCTAGTTATAATTTTACTGTTGATGGTCTCAACTTGGTTTGGCCGAGGGCAATCAGGGGGGGGATATAAAGAAACTTATCAAAAAAAACTCAAGCGATTTCGATCTATTTTTAGAGTATAAGGATGAGGCTGATCAAATAGTTAATGATGATAGGCTTATAGATATTACCCAACCCAGTGTTGAACGCTTTTATACTAAAAAGAAGCCTGACTTATCATTTGATATTTTTGTAGAAGGAATTTTACATAAGTGGTACAAAAAAGAAATTAGTTATGAAGAGGTAGTCACATTGGAAGTGCCTGATTACGCTACCCACCCTGAAATAACGTATTCTGTTAAATATAAAAAAGGTCCAGGGGTAAAGCCTGAAGGCATTCTCACTAAAGGCGCTATCATTAATGTAAAAAACGGGATGGAATTCAATGTTTCAGAAACTGGTCAGTCATAATCAAGACTTAAACTTGTTAGTTGAAAAAGGTTATGCGGTAAGCTTCGATAGTAATTATCTGATAATTAGAGATATTCCTTACTTAAATGAAAGTAAGGAATTATTGTACGCTGCATTTATATGCAAAATCGTATATAAAGACGCAGAAACTGTTATGCAAGAAGATCATCAGGTTTTTTTTACCGGAGAATCTCCTTGTGATGTAAACGGCATGTTGATCCCGAATTTAGCAGACCGTCCTGCTACATTAACATTAAGCGAAAATTGTACAGATTTAATAGTTCAAAGACAATTTTCAAATAAACCCTATGTAAAAGGGGTACCTGGCAACTTTGAAAATTTTTTTAAAAAAATTGAAAGCTATACATCAATAATATCTGGACCAGCTATGGAATTATACAATGTTGATCCTTATACCTTTAATCATAAAATTGATATAGAAGAAAATAGCGTTTTTAAATTCCAAGATACTTTAACGAGCAGAGCCGAAATAGTTGAGTTGTCGAATAAATTTAAAAGTGAAATTGTAGCAATTATAGGGCTAGGGGGCACTGGTTCTTATATTCTTGATTTTTTGGTCAAGACTCCAGTCAAGGAAATAAGGGGGTTCGATTTCGACGATTTCTTCATTCATAATGCTTTCAGGTCTCCTGGGAAAACGGAAAATACCGAGTTTAAGAAAAAGAAAAGCACTGTATATCAGGAGCGATATGATAATTTCAGACATGGAGTTTTCCTTAAAACACAGAAGATTGGTACAGAATCATTAGAGTTACTACAGGGAGTGACTTTTGCTTTTGTCTGTGTAGATAATGGGGAGTCAAGAGCAGAGATATTTGAAGCATTAATTAGTTTAGGAATACCTTACATTGATGTTGGCATGGGCTTATCTAAGAAATCAGGAACCTTAAGCGGAATGATAAGAACTACTTACTATCCGGAGGGGAGCGCCCAAGAAGTGTTGGATAAAAATCTTTCTGACTTATCTAAACAAAGGGATAATTTATATCGCACTAATATTCAAATCGGCGAGCTCAATGCATTGAATGCCTGCTTGGCAGTTATAAAATTCAAGCAATATAAAGGATTTTACTCGAGTGAAGAAGACTTTTACCATACATTATTCAACATATCTGATTTGAAAATTGTATCTGAGTCAATATCATGAAAACTTTTACTATAAAGCTAGTTGAAGTTGATAGTATGCCTAGAGATCTTGAGCCAAATACCCTTTATTACTCGGAAAGATTTGGTACGGCATCTCATTTATGTGCATGTGGATGCGGAGCAAAGATTAGAACCCCAATAGATGTCAACGAGTGGAGTATTGTTAAAACTGAGCAGGGGCCAACTTTACATCCCTCTGTAGGTAATTGGCAAAAAGAATGTAAATCTCACTATTATATTAGAAAGGGTAAGATAGTATGGTGCGGCGCTTGGACTGAAAAGCAAATCCAAGAGGGAAGGTATAGAGAGCAACAAGCCCGAATTGACCATTATAATCGCATTTACTCCAAGCAGAGCGTGTTTAATAAAATTTGGTTGTGGATTAAAGATAAACTTGGCTTATAAGATTTGGGTTTTTGAAGTATTCATGGGGGCAATTAGATTGCTCCTCCCTAATATTTTATTGTAATTTTTTTAAATTAAATATGGATGTATGGTTAATAAATTTTTTGCAAAACGCAAGCTCAAAAGGTGAACAGGCGGGGCCCTAGGTAATAGAACTCCTTAAAAAGCGGCCAGTAAAACTTGCATCGGCGGTGCTGGACAATAAAATGGCCAGAACCATTTGCTCTATTCTGCCTCACGATAAGTAGTATTTAAACCAGCCGGAAACGATGTAGCTGTTAAGGACTCAAAATCAGTAAGTCTCCTGCGATTGCTCAACTAGTCGTAAGTAATGACAAAATAGGTAAGGTCCAGGCGTACTAAACCTGAAAAATTATCGAACTCTGAGTTCGTACAAGTAACGAGACATAAGCCAGCGAAGTTCATTAGGGCTCGCGTCAGCTTAGGCTGACACAACAAGGCCGGAAATATAACTGCAATCGCCTTAATGTTGTAACCACAACTGCCTAGCACATGGGAGGTGCTTATATATAATGATATGGCTAGTCGGGAGATCAATCTAGGAGAGGGATTTTAATTTTTACTGGCTTGGAGTGACTGTTAATTATTAATTAATTCATTTTTTATATTATTTTTATGCCGACTTGTTGTTTGGATTGATTTTTCTGAATAAATTTTAATTTAGCTATCATTTGTTTT
>NZ_MSTL01000028.1:0-3159 GCF_002752475.1 Serratia sp. OLAL2
ATTTGATGCCTGGCAGTGTCCTACTCTCGCATGGGGAGACCCCACACTACCATCGGCGCTACGGCGTTTCACTTCTGAGTTCGGCATGGGGTCAGGTGGGACCACCGCGCTATTGCCGCCAGGCAAATTCTGTTTCATTCCAACCGCCTCACTTCCATGAAGCCATCAGAACCAATCTCGGAACTTCGCTGAAAATCTCTCTAAAAACACCTTCGGTGTTGTAAGGTTAAGCCTCACGGATCATTAGTACTGGTTAGCTCAATGCATCGCTGCACTTACACACCCAGCCTATCAACGTCTTAGTCTTAAACGTTCCTTCAGGGGCCTTAAAGGCCCAGGGAAGACTCATCTTGAGGCAAGTTTCGCGCTTAGATGCTTTCAGCGCTTATCTTTTCCGCACTTAGCTACCGGGCAATGCCATTGGCATGACAACCCGAACACCAGTGGTGCGTTCACTCCGGTCCTCTCGTACTAGGAGCAACCCCTCTCAATCTTCCAACGCCCACGGCAGATAGGGACCGAACTGTCTCACGACGTTCTAAACCCAGCTCGCGTACCACTTTAAATGGCGAACAGCCATACCCTTGGGACCTACTTCAGCCCCAGGATGTGATGAGCCGACATCGAGGTGCCAAACACCGCCGTCGATATGAACTCTTGGGCGGTATCAGCCTGTTATCCCCGGAGTACCTTTTATCCGTTGAGCGATGGCCCTTCCATTCAGAACCACCGGATCACTAAGACCTACTTTCGTACCTGCTCGAGCCGTCACTCTCGCAGTCAAGCTAGCTTATGCCTTTGCACTAACCTCACGATGTCCGACCGTGATTAGCTAACCTTCGTGCTCCTCCGTTACTCTTTGGGAGGAGACCGCCCCAGTCAAACTACCCACCAGACACTGTCCTCACCCCGGATCACGGGGCCGAGTTAGAACATCAAACATTAAAGGGTGGTATTTCAAGGATGGCTCCACGCAGACTGGCGTCCACGCTTCAAAGCCTCCCACCTATCCTACACATCAAGGCTCAATGTTCAGTGTCAAGCTATAGTAAAGGTTCACGGGGTCTTTCCGTCTTGCCGCGGGTACACTGCATCTTCACAGCGAGTTCAATTTCACTGAGTCTCGGGTGGAGACAGCCTGGCCATCATTACGCCATTCGTGCAGGTCGGAACTTACCCGACAAGGAATTTCGCTACCTTAGGACCGTTATAGTTACGGCCGCCGTTTACTGGGGCTTCGATCAAGAGCTTCGCCTTGCGGCTGACCCCATCAATTAACCTTCCAGCACCGGGCAGGCGTCACACCGTATACGTCCACTTTCGTGTTTGCACAGTGCTGTGTTTTTATTAAACAGTTGCAGCCAGCTGGTATCTTCGACTGGCTTCAGCTCCATCCGCGAGGGACTTCACCTACATGCCAGCGTGCCTTCTCCCGAAGTTACGGCACCATTTTGCCTAGTTCCTTCACCCGAGTTCTCTCAAGCGCCTTGGTATTCTCTACCTGACCACCTGTGTCGGTTTGGGGTACGATTTAATGTTACCTGATGCTTAGAGGATTTTCCTGGAAGCAGGGCATCAACTACTTCTGCACCGTAGTGCATCGTCATCACGCCTCAGGGTTAGTATGCAACCGGATTTACCAGGTCACACCCCCTACACGCTTAAACCGGGACAACCGTCGCCCGGCTAGCCTAGCCTTCTCCGTCCCCCCTTCGCAGTAACACCAAGTACAGGAATATTAACCTGTTTCCCATCGACTACGCTTTTCAGCCTCGCCTTAGGGGTCGACTCACCCTGCCCCGATTAACGTTGGACAGGAACCCTTGGTCTTCCGGCGAGCGGGCTTTTCACCCGCTTTATCGTTACTTATGTCAGCATTCGCACTTCTGATACCTCCAGCAACCCTCACAGGCCACCTTCAACGGCTTACAGAACGCTCCCCTACCCAACAACGCCTAAGCGTCGCTGCCGCAGCTTCGGTGCATGGTTTAGCCCCGTTACATCTTCCGCGCAGGCCGACTCGACCAGTGAGCTATTACGCTTTCTTTAAATGATGGCTGCTTCTAAGCCAACATCCTGGCTGTCTATGCCTTCCCACATCGTTTCCCACTTAACCATGACTTTGGGACCTTAGCTGGCGGTCTGGGTTGTTTCCCTCTTCACGACGGACGTTAGCACCCGCCGTGTGTCTCCCGTGATAACATTCTTCGGTATTCGGAGTTTGCATCGGTTTGGTAAGCCGGGATGGCCCCCTAGCCGAAACAGTGCTCTACCCCCGAAGATGAGTTCACGAGGCGCTACCTAAATAGCTTTCGGGGAGAACCAGCTATCTCCCGGTTTGATTGGCCTTTCACCCCCAGCCACAAGTCATCCGCTAATTTTTCAACATTAGTCGGTTCGGTCCTCCAGTTAGTGTTACCCAACCTTCAACCTGCCCATGGCTAGATCACCGGGTTTCGGGTCTATACCTTGCAACTAATCGCCCAGTTAAGACTCGGTTTCCCTACGGCTCCCCTATACGGTTAACCTTGCTACAAAATATAAGTCGCTGACCCATTATACAAAAGGTACGCAGTCACACCACGAAGGTGCTCCCACTGCTTGTACGTACACGGTTTCAGGTTCTATTTCACTCCCCTCGCCGGGGTTCTTTTCGCCTTTCCCTCACGGTACTGGTTCACTATCGGTCAGTCAGGAGTATTTAGCCTTGGAGGATGGTCCCCCCATATTCAGACAGGATGTCACGTGTCCCGCCCTACTCATCGAACTCACGACCTGTGCATTTTAGTGTACGGGGCTATCACCCTTTACTGCGCGACTTTCCAGACGCTTCCACTAACACACAAGCCGATTCAGGTTCTGGGCTCCTCCCCGTTCGCTCGCCGCTACTGGGGGAATCTCGGTTGATTTCTTTTCCTCGGGGTACTTAGATGTTTCAGTTCCCCCGGTTCGCCTCATGCCACTATGTATTCATGACATGATAGTGTGTCGAAACACACTGGGTTTCCCCATTCGGGTATCGCCGGTTATAACGGTTCATATCACCTTACCGACGCTTTTCGCAGATTAGCACGCCCTTCATCGCCTCTGACTGCCTAGGCATCCACCGTGTACGCTTAGTCACTTAACCTCACAACCCGAAGATGTTTCCATCGTTCG
>NZ_MSTL01000025.1:0-2049 GCF_002752475.1 Serratia sp. OLAL2
ATGTCCTCTCGTAAAGAGCTTGCCAACGCCATCCGCGCACTCAGCATGGACGCCGTACAAAAAGCAAATTCCGGCCACCCGGGGGCCCCTATGGGCATGGCGGACATCGCCGAAGTCCTGTGGCGTGACTACCTCAACCACAACCCGACTAACCCGCACTGGGCTGACCGCGACCGTTTCGTGCTCTCCAACGGCCACGGCTCCATGTTGATTTACAGCCTCCTGCACCTCACCGGCTACGACCTGCCGATGCGCGAGCTGGAGAACTTCCGTCAGCTGCATTCCAAAACCCCGGGGCACCCGGAGTACGGCTACACCCCAGGCGTTGAGACCACCACCGGCCCGCTGGGCCAGGGTATCGCCAACGCCGTCGGCTTCGCCATCGCCGAACGCACCCTGGCGGCGCAGTTCAACCGCCCTGGCCACGACATCGTCGACCACCACACCTACGCCTTCATGGGCGACGGCTGCATGATGGAAGGTATCTCGCACGAAGTCTGCTCCCTGGCCGGCACCCTCAAGCTCGGCAAGCTGACCGCCTTCTACGATGACAACGGCATCTCCATCGACGGCCACGTCGACGGCTGGTTCACCGACGACACCGCCCTGCGTTTCGAAGCCTACGGCTGGCACGTGGTGCGCAACGTTGACGGCCACAACCCGGACGCCATCAAGGCCGCGATTGAAGAAGCCCGCAAGGTGACCGACAAGCCGTCGCTGCTGATGTGCAAGACCGTTATCGGCTTCGGTTCGCCGAACAAGGCCGGCACCCATGACGTGCACGGTGCCGCGCTGGGCGCCGCCGAAGTGGCCGCCACCCGCGAAGCGCTGGGCTGGAAATACGCCGCCTTTGAAATCCCGCAGGACATCTACGCCCAGTGGGACGCCAAAGAAGCCGGTCAGGCCAAGGAAGCGGCCTGGAACGACAAGTTCGCCGCCTACGCCAAGGCCTTCCCGGAACTGGCTGCCGAGTTCAAGCGCCGCATGAACGGCGAGCTGCCGGCGGACTGGAAAGCCGACGCCAAGGCGTTCGTGGAAAAACTGCAGGCCAATCCGGCCAACATCGCCAGCCGCAAGGCGTCGCAGAACGCGCTGGAAGCGTTCGGCAAGGTGCTGCCGGAGTTCCTGGGCGGCTCTGCCGACCTGGCGCCGAGCAACCTGACCATGTGGTCCGGCTCGAAAGCGCTGAACGTTGACCCGGCGGGCAACTACATTCATTACGGCGTGCGCGAGTTCGGCATGACCGCCATCACCAACGGCATCGCGCTGCACGGCGGCTTCCTGCCGTACTCGGCGACCTTCCTGATGTTCGTGGAATACGCCCGCAACGCGGTGCGCATGGCGGCACTGATGAAGCTGCGCAACGTGTTCGTCTACACCCACGACTCCATCGGTCTGGGCGAAGACGGCCCGACCCACCAGCCGGTGGAGCAGCTGGCGAGCCTGCGCGTGACCCCGAACATGAGCACCTGGCGCCCGTGTGACCAGGTGGAATCGGCGGTGGCGTGGCAGTACGGTATCGAGCGCAACGACGGCCCGACCACGCTGGTGTTCTCGCGCCAGAACCTGACCCAGCAGCCGCGCAGCGCAGAGCAGCTGGCGAGCGTGTACCGCGGCGGCTACGTGCTGAAAGACTGCGCGGGCACGCCGGACGTCATCCTGATTGCCACCGGCTCCGAAGTGGGTATCACGGTGGAAGCGGCGGACACGCTGACCGCAGCGGGCCGCAAAGTGCGCGTGGTGTCGATGCCGTCGACCGACGCGTTCGACAAGCAGGATGCGGCGTACCGCGAGTCGGTGCTGCCGGCGGCGGTGACGGCGCGCGTGGCGGTGGAAGCGGGTATCGCGGACTACTGGTACAAGTACGTGGGCCTGAACGGCGCCATCGTGGGCATGACCACCTTCGGTGAGTCGGCGCCGGCGGAGCAGCTGTTCGCCGAGTTCGGCTTCACCGTGGACAACGTGGTGGCCAAGGCGCAGGCGCTGCTGAAGTAAGCGGCCGGGCGCAAGCCGATAAAAAAGCCGGTCATCATGACCGGCTTTTTTTAT
>NZ_MSTL01000029.1:0-1724 GCF_002752475.1 Serratia sp. OLAL2
CACTGCTCTTTAACAATTTATCAGACAATCTGTGTGGGCACTCCACAAGACGATATCCAGCATCTTCGGATGCAAAAAAATATCAAGTCTTGAAGAGTGACTAACTGAAGTAAAATTCATGCAGTAAATCTTTGAGCATCGCTTCTCGAGTGGAAGCAAATCAAGCTTTTAATTGAAGAGTTTGATCATGGCTCAGATTGAACGCTGGCGGCAGGCTTAACACATGCAAGTCGAGCGGTAGCACAGGGGAGCTTGCTCCCTGGGTGACGAGCGGCGGACGGGTGAGTAATGTCTGGGAAACTGCCTGATGGAGGGGGATAACTACTGGAAACGGTAGCTAATACCGCATAACGTCGCAAGACCAAAGAGGGGGACCTTCGGGCCTCTTGCCATCAGATGTGCCCAGATGGGATTAGCTAGTAGGTGGGGTAATGGCTCACCTAGGCGACGATCCCTAGCTGGTCTGAGAGGATGACCAGCCACACTGGAACTGAGACACGGTCCAGACTCCTACGGGAGGCAGCAGTGGGGAATATTGCACAATGGGCGCAAGCCTGATGCAGCCATGCCGCGTGTGTGAAGAAGGCCTTCGGGTTGTAAAGCACTTTCAGCGAGGAGGAAGGTGGTGAGCTTAATACGCTCATCAATTGACGTTACTCGCAGAAGAAGCACCGGCTAACTCCGTGCCAGCAGCCGCGGTAATACGGAGGGTGCAAGCGTTAATCGGAATTACTGGGCGTAAAGCGCACGCAGGCGGTTTGTTAAGTCAGATGTGAAATCCCCGGGCTCAACCTGGGAACTGCATTTGAAACTGGCAAGCTAGAGTCTCGTAGAGGGGGGTAGAATTCCAGGTGTAGCGGTGAAATGCGTAGAGATCTGGAGGAATACCGGTGGCGAAGGCGGCCCCCTGGACGAAGACTGACGCTCAGGTGCGAAAGCGTGGGGAGCAAACAGGATTAGATACCCTGGTAGTCCACGCTGTAAACGATGTCGATTTGGAGGTTGTGCCCTTGAGGCGTGGCTTCCGGAGCTAACGCGTTAAATCGACCGCCTGGGGAGTACGGCCGCAAGGTTAAAACTCAAATGAATTGACGGGGGCCCGCACAAGCGGTGGAGCATGTGGTTTAATTCGATGCAACGCGAAGAACCTTACCTACTCTTGACATCCAGAGAACTTAGCAGAGATGCTTTGGTGCCTTCGGGAACTCTGAGACAGGTGCTGCATGGCTGTCGTCAGCTCGTGTTGTGAAATGTTGGGTTAAGTCCCGCAACGAGCGCAACCCTTATCCTTTGTTGCCAGCGGTTCGGCCGGGAACTCAAAGGAGACTGCCAGTGATAAACTGGAGGAAGGTGGGGATGACGTCAAGTCATCATGGCCCTTACGAGTAGGGCTACACACGTGCTACAATGGCATATACAAAGAGAAGCGACCTCGCGAGAGCAAGCGGACCTCATAAAGTATGTCGTAGTCCGGATTGGAGTCTGCAACTCGACTCCATGAAGTCGGAATCGCTAGTAATCGTAGATCAGAATGCTACGGTGAATACGTTCCCGGGCCTTGTACACACCGCCCGTCACACCATGGGAGTGGGTTGCAAAAGAAGTAGGTAGCTTAACCTTCGGGAGGGCGCTTACCACTTTGTGATTCATGACTGGGGTGAAGTCGTAACAAGGTAACCGTAGGGGAACCTGCGGTTGGATCACCTCCTTACCTAAAGATATTG
>NZ_MSTL01000026.1:0-1037 GCF_002752475.1 Serratia sp. OLAL2
GGTACTATCGGCCACGTTGACCACGGTAAAACTACCCTGACTGCAGCGATCACCACCGTTCTGGCTAAAACCTACGGCGGTTCTGCACGTGCTTTCGACCAGATCGATAACGCGCCAGAAGAAAAAGCTCGTGGTATCACCATCAACACCTCTCACGTTGAGTATGACACCCCGACTCGTCACTACGCGCACGTTGACTGCCCAGGGCACGCCGACTACGTGAAAAACATGATCACCGGTGCTGCTCAGATGGACGGCGCGATCCTGGTAGTAGCTGCGACTGACGGCCCAATGCCTCAGACTCGTGAGCACATCCTGCTGGGTCGTCAGGTTGGCGTTCCTTTCATCATCGTATTCATGAACAAATGCGACATGGTTGATGATGAAGAGCTGCTGGAACTGGTGGAAATGGAAGTTCGCGAACTGCTGTCCGCTTACGACTTCCCAGGCGACGACCTGCCAGTGATCCGCGGTTCCGCGCTGAAAGCGCTGGAAGGCGAAGCTGAGTGGGAAGCGAAAATCATCGAACTGGCCGAAGCCCTGGACAGCTACATCCCAGAGCCAGAGCGTGCTATCGACAAGCCGTTCCTGCTGCCAATCGAAGACGTATTCTCCATCTCCGGTCGTGGTACCGTTGTTACCGGTCGTGTTGAGCGCGGTATCATCAAAGTTGGCGAAGAAGTTGAAATCGTTGGTATCAAAGACACCGTTAAGTCTACCTGTACTGGCGTTGAAATGTTCCGCAAACTGCTGGACGAAGGCCGTGCTGGTGAGAACGTAGGTGTTCTGCTGCGTGGTATCAAACGTGAAGAAATCGAACGTGGTCAGGTACTGGCTAAACCAGGCTCCATCAAGCCACACACCCAGTTCGAATCTGAAGTGTACATCCTGAGCAAAGATGAAGGTGGTCGTCACACGCCATTCTTCAAAGGCTACCGTCCACAGTTCTACTTCCGTACCACTGACGTGACCGGTACCATCGAACTGCCAGAAGGCGTAGAGATGGTAATGCCAGGCGACAACGTGAACATGGTTGT
>NZ_MSTL01000012.1:0-729 GCF_002752475.1 Serratia sp. OLAL2
ATCGCGGACCTGATCCTCGGCAACGACACCGAGATCGCGAGCCTGCCGTGGGTGAACCACCGGGTGCGCAAGTGGGAGCCGGAACCGCTGCGCTGGATCGCGACGAAGGGCCTCTACGCGGCCTACGGCATGGCTGACCGGGCCGAACTGGGCGGGCGGTCGAAGACCTCGCCCATCGCCCACGTCGCCGACGTGATCACCGGCCGCGGCCACTGAGCGGGAAGGACCCCATGAACGACAGCATCCCCACCATCGCCGCGCACGGCACCGCCGCGCTCGACCTCGGGCCGCACGCGCCCAAGCCGACCGCACTGACCGAGGGCCTCACCGAGGCCGGCCTCGCCGTCTGGGCGCGCGGCCCCATCGAGACCGGGCTCTGGGAGTGCCTCCCCGGCGACTTCACCGCGTTCCGCGACGGCTACACCGAGATCTGCACGATCCTCTCGGGCCGCGTCACCGTCGAAGCCGACGGCGAGGCCCCGACCGAGTTCGGCCCCGGCGACATCATGGTGATGCCGTCGGGCTGGCGCGGCGTCTGGCGCGTGCACGAGCCGCTGCGCAAGCACTACACGACCGTGACCGACTGAGCGGAGCGGGCCATGTCCACGGGACGCGAACGCGCGATCGTCGTCGGCGGGGGAGCCTGGGGGCTTCCCGCCGCACTGCGACTGCAGGAGCTCGGCTGGCAGGTCACACTGCTCGAACGCTTCGAGCCGGGCGGGCCGTACA
>NZ_MSTL01000013.1:0-728 GCF_002752475.1 Serratia sp. OLAL2
AAAGAAGTAGGTAGCTTAACCTTCGGGAGGGCGCTTACCACTTTGTGATTCATGACTGGGGTGAAGTCGTAACAAGGTAACCGTAGGGGAACCTGCGGTTGGATCACCTCCTTACCTAAAGATATTGATTCGAGTGGCGTGCTCACACAGATTGTCTGATGAAAAAGTAATGAGCAAACAAAACCTTGTGGTATAGGTAAGTGCCGGGAGATTTGTGACTGTCCAGTGCAGTGACAAACGACAATGGCGCTCGATTTTTCACGAAAAATCTCACCTTTACCCGAAATTATCGAATCGGTGATTCGATAAGCCAATTTCGGGTCCCCATCGTCTAGAGGCCTAGGACACTGCCCTTTCACGGCTGTAACAGGGGTTCGAATCCCCTTGGGGACGCCATTCCGATAATGAGTGAAAGACATTATCACCGGTTAGCGATAACCGAAAAAATCTTAAAGATGACTTGCGAGTCATGTTTAAGATATTGCTCTTTAACAATCTGGAACAAGCTGAAAATTGAAACATGACGGCTGAAATTTATCCCTCCGTAGATGTACTGGGATGAAGAGTAACCTGTCATAGAGTCTCTCAAATGTTTGCAGCGCGAACGATGGAAACATCTTCGGGTTGTGAGGTTAAGTGACTAAGCGTACACGGTGGATGCCTAGGCAGTCAGAGGCGATGAAGGGCGTGCTAATCTGCGAAAAGCGTCGGTAAGGTGATATGAACCG
>NZ_MSTL01000018.1:0-835036 GCF_002752475.1 Serratia sp. OLAL2
CCACATACCCCACCTTGCCCCCCGCCCGTCAGTCTCTGTCATGAATTCCTGATTTATTCATTCAAATTCAATTAATTAAATTTAAGTCTCGCACCTATACTTTGGTGGTATTTCATCCCCGACGCGCGCGTCGCCTCCCACTTTCTCTTGATCGCAATCAATTTGCCGCCGGTTGGCCGTCAGTAGGCTGGCGGCAGATTGAGCATGTCTTCTTATAACGACAAGAGCCTTCAGGAGCATTCCGGATGAGCAAATTTTTAGACCGTTTCCGCTATTTCAAGCAGTTGGCGGAGCCTTTTTCTGGCGATCACGGCCAGACCTTGAACACCAACCGCGACTGGGAAGACGGCTACCGCAGCCGTTGGCAACACGACAAAGTGGTGCGTTCCACCCACGGCGTGAACTGTACCGGTTCCTGCAGTTGGAAGATCTACGTGAAGAATGGTCTGGTGACCTGGGAAACCCAGCAAACCGACTATCCGCGCACCCGTCCCGATCTGCCTAACCATGAACCGCGCGGCTGCCCGCGCGGCGCCAGCTACTCCTGGTACCTGTACAGCGCCAACCGGCTGAAATACCCGCTGATGCGCAAGCGTCTGCTCAAACTGTGGCGCGAAGCGAAAACGCAGCACAGCGATCCGGTCGCGGCCTGGGGCTCTATCGTCGGCGATGCGGAAAAAGCCAAAAGCTACAAGGTGGCGCGCGGCCGCGGCGGTTTCGTCCGCTCCAGCTGGCAAGAGGTCAATGAACTGATCGCCGCCGCCAACGTCTATACCGCCAAAACCTTCGGCCCGGACCGCATTATCGGCTTCTCGCCGATCCCGGCGATGTCGATGGTGTCCTACGCCGCCGGCGCCCGCTACCTGTCGCTGATCGGCGGCGCCTGCCTGAGCTTCTACGATTGGTACTGCGATCTGCCGCCGGCCTCGCCGATGACCTGGGGCGAGCAGACCGACGTGCCGGAATCCGCCGACTGGTACAACTCCTCCTACATTATCGCCTGGGGCTCCAACGTGCCGCAGACGCGTACCCCGGACGCCCACTTCTTTACCGAAGTGCGTTACAAGGGCACCAAAACCGTGGCGGTGACGCCGGACTATGCCGAAGTCGCCAAGCTGTGCGACCACTGGCTGAATCCGAAGCAGGGCACCGACAGCGCGATGGCGCTGGCGATGGGCCACGTAATGCTGAAAGAGTTCCATCTCGACCGCGAAGTTGGCTACTTCCGCGACTATGTACGCCGCTATACCGACATGCCGATGCTGGTGCTGCTGGAAGCGCGTGAAGGCGGCCATTACGCCGCCGGCCGCCTGCTGCGCGCCGCCGATCTGGTGGACGGATTGGGCCAGGAAAACAACCCCGAGTGGAAAACCGTCGCCATCGACAGCCACAGCGGCGATCTGGTGGCGCCGCAGGGTTCCATCGGTTTCCGCTGGGGCGAGAAGGGCAAGTGGAACCTGGAACAGCGCGAGGGCAAATCGCAACAGGAAGTCGAGCTGCAGCTCAGCCTGTTGGGCATGCATGACGACGTCGCCGAGGTGGGCTTCCCGTACTTCGGCGGCGCCGACAGCGAGCATTTCAACAGCGTGGCGCTGGACGAGATCCTGCTGCACAAGCTGCCGGTGAAACGCCTGCGGCTGGCGGACGGCAGCGAAGCGCTGGTGACCAGCGTGTATGACCTGACGCTGGCCAATTACGGCCTGGAACGCGGGCTGGACGACGCCAACTGCGCCGCCGACTATGACGAGGTCAAGGCCTACAGCCCGGCCTGGGCCGAACAGATCACCGGCGTGTCGCGCCACAACATCATCCGCATTGCCCGCGAGTTCGCGGAAAACGCCGAGAAGACCCACGGCCGTTCGATGATCATCGTCGGCGCCGGCGTCAACCACTGGTATCACATGGACATGACCTACCGCGGCCTGATCAATATGCTGATCTTCTGCGGTTGCGTCGGCCAGAGCGGCGGCGGCTGGGCGCACTACGTCGGCCAGGAAAAACTGCGGCCGCAAACCGGCTGGCTGCCGCTGGCGTTTGGCCTCGACTGGCAGCGCCCGCCGCGCCACATGAACAGCACCTCGTTCTTCTACAACCATTCCAGCCAATGGCGCTATGAAACTGTCGGCACCGACGAGCTGCTGTCGCCGCTGGCGGACAAGTCGCGCTTCGGCGGCAGCCTGATCGACTTCAACGTGCGCGCCGAGCGCATGGGCTGGCTGCCGTCGGCGCCGCAGTTGGGCACCAACCCGCTGCGCCTGGCGGAGCAGGCCCGCGCCGCCGGCCAGTCACCGGTCGAGTTCACCGTCGACGGCCTGAAAAACGGCACGCTGGGCTTCGCCGCCGAGCAGCCGGACAATCCGCAGAACTTCCCGCGCAACCTGTTCGTCTGGCGCTCCAACCTGCTGGGGTCTTCCGGCAAGGGCCATGAGTACATGCTCAAATACCTGTTGGGCACCGAAAACGGCATCCAGGGGAAAGATCTCGGCCAGCAGGGCGGCGTGAAGCCACAGGAAGTGGAATGGCGCGAGCAGGGCGGCGAAGGCAAGCTGGATCTGGTGGTGACGCTCGATTTCCGCATGTCGAGCACCTGCCTGTACTCCGACGTGGTGCTGCCGACCGCCACCTGGTACGAAAAAGACGATATGAACACCTCCGACATGCACCCGTTCATCCATCCGCTGTCGGCGGCGGTCGATCCGGCCTGGGATTCGAAGAGCGACTGGGAGATTTACAAGGGCATCGCCAAGGCCTTCTCCGAAGTGTGCGTCGGCCATCTGGGCCAGGAAACCGACGTGGTGACCTTGCCTATCCAGCACGACTCCGCCGCCGAACTGGCACAGCCTTACGGCGTGCAGGACTGGAAGAAAGGCGAATGCGATCTGATCCCCGGCAAAACCGCGCCGCACATCATCGCGGTGGAACGCGATTACCCGGCCACCTACGAGCGCTTCACCTCGCTGGGGCCGCTGCTGGACAAACTGGGCAACGGCGGCAAGGGCATCAGCTGGAACACCCAAACCGAGGTCGACTTCCTCAAGCAGCTTAACTACGTCAAGGCCGACGGCCCGGCGGTAGGGCGGCCGAAGATCGAGAGCGCGATTGACGCGGCGGAAGTGATCCTGTCGCTGGCGCCGGAAACCAACGGCCAGGTGGCGGTAAAAGCCTGGGAGGCCCTGAGCAACGTCACCGGCCGCGATCACCGGCATCTGGCGCTGAACAAGGAAGACGAGAAAATTCGCTTCCGCGACATTCAGGCGCAGCCGCGCAAAATCATCTCCAGCCCGACCTGGTCCGGTCTGGAAGACGAACACGTTTCCTACAACGCCTGCTACACCAACGTGCACGAGTTGATCCCGTGGCGCACCCTCAGCGGCCGTCAACAGCTGTATCAGGACCACGAGTGGATGCGCGCCTTCGGTGAAAGCCTGCTGGTATACCGGCCACCGATCGACACCCGTGCCGCGCAGCCGCTGCTGAACAGCAAGCCGAACGGCAACAAGGAGAAGGCGCTGAACTTCCTGACGCCGCACCAGAAGTGGGGCATTCACTCCACCTACAGCGACAACCTGTTGATGCTGACGCTGTCGCGCGGTGGCCCGATCGTCTGGCTGAGCGAAGACGACGCCAAAGATCTGGGCATCGCGGACAACGACTGGATCGAGGCCTTCAACGCCAACGGCGCGCTGACGGCGCGCGCGGTGGTCAGCCAGCGTATCCCGGCCGGCATGACCATGATGTACCACGCGCAGGAGCGCATCGTGAACCTGCCGGGCTCGGAGATCACCAGCCAACGCGGCGGCATCCACAACTCGGTGACCCGCGCCTGTCCGAAGCCGACCCACATGATCGGCGGCTATGCGCAGTTGGCCTACGGCTTCAACTACTACGGCACCGTCGGCTCCAACCGCGACGAGTTCGTGGTGGTGCGCAAGATGAACCGCATTGATTGGTTGGACGACGAAGGCAACGACTACGCGCAGGGCAGTCAGCAGGAGAACAGCAAATGAAAATTCGTTCGCAAGTCGGCATGGTGCTGAATCTGGACAAGTGCATCGGTTGCCACACCTGTTCGGTCACCTGCAAAAACGTCTGGACCAGCCGTGAAGGCATGGAGTACGCCTGGTTCAATAACGTGGAAAGCAAGCCCGGCGTCGGGTATCCGCACGCCTGGGAAGATCAGGAAAAATGGAAGGGCGGCTGGATCCGTAAAATCAACGGCAAGCTGGAGCCGCGCATGGGCAGCCGCGTCGGCGTGTTGGCGAAAATCTTCGCCAACCCGGACGTGCCGGCGCTGGACGACTACTACGAGCCGTTCGATTACGACTACCAGCATCTGCACACCGCCAAACAGGGCAAACACCAGCCGGTGGCCCGCCCGCGCTCGCTGATTACCGGGCAGCGCATGAACAAGATCGAAAGCGGCCCGAACTGGGAGGAGATCCTCGGCGGGGAATTCGAAAAACGCTCGCAGGACAAGAACTTCGATAACCTGCAGAAGGCGATGTACGGCCAGTTCGAAAACACCTTCATGATGTACCTGCCGCGCCTGTGCGAGCACTGCCTCAACCCGGCCTGCGTCGCCACCTGCCCGAGCGGGGCGATCTACAAACGCGGCGAAGATGGCATCGTGCTGATCGACCAGGACAAGTGCCGCGGCTGGCGCATGTGCCTGACCGGCTGCCCGTACAAGAAAATCTATTTCAACTGGAAAAGCGGCAAGTCCGAGAAGTGCATCTTCTGTTACCCGCGTATCGAAGCCGGGCAGCCGACGGTCTGTTCGGAGACCTGCGTGGGCCGCATCCGCTATCTCGGCGTGCTGCTGTACGACGCCGATCGCATCGAGCAGGCGGCGGCGGTGGAGAACGACAAAGATCTGTATCAGAGCCAGCTCGATATCTTCCTCGATCCGCATGATCCTAAGGTGATTGCTCAGGCGCTGGCGGACGGCGTGCCGCAGGGCGTCATTGAAGCCGCCCAGCAGTCGCCGGTGTACAAAATGGCGATGGACTGGAAGCTGGCGCTGCCGCTGCACCCGGAATACCGCACGCTGCCGATGGTGTGGTACGTGCCGCCGTTGTCGCCGATTCAGTCCGCCGCCGACGCCGGCGAGCTGGCGCACAACGGCGTATTGCCGGACGTCGAGAGCCTGCGCATTCCGGTGCAGTATCTGGCGAATCTGCTGACCGCCGGCGATACCGAACCGGTACTGCTGGCGCTGAAGCGCATGCTGGCGATGCGCCACTAC
This sequence comes from Serratia sp. OLAL2, assembly GCF_002752475.1. NCBI lineage: Bacteria > Pseudomonadati > Pseudomonadota > Gammaproteobacteria > Enterobacterales > Yersiniaceae > Serratia > Serratia sp. OLAL2. The sequence continues at coordinate 5,246 of NZ_MSTL01000018.1, forward strand.
AAACGGGCGGAAACCGTCGACGGCGTGGTGGACACCAGCGCGCTGGAGCAGGTTGGCCTGAGCGAAGCGCAGGCGCAGGAGATGTATCGCTACCTGGCGATCGCCAACTATGAAGATCGCTTTGTGGTGCCGTCGAGCCACCGCGAACTGGCGCGCGAAGCCTTCCCGGAAAGCAAGGGGTGCGGCTTCAGCTTCGGCGACGGCTGCCACGGCAGCGATGGCAAGTTCAATCTGTTCAACAGCCGCCGTATCGACGCCATCGACGTGACCGCGAAAACCGCGCGGCCGGAGGATGCCTCATGATCAGCCTGAAAGTGATCGCCCGCCTGCTGGATTATCCGGAGCAGGTGCTGTTTGACCATCAGCAGGCGCTGATCGAAGCGCTGGAGCCGGCCAGCGAGCTGGATCTGCACCACAGCGCGCAGCTGATTTTGTTTATCCGCCGCCTGTGCGCGCGCCCGTTGCTGGATGCTCAGGCTGACTATTGCGAGCTGTTCGATCGCGGCCGCGCCACCTCGCTGCTGCTGTTTGAGCACGTGCACGGTGAGTCGCGCGATCGCGGCCAGGCGATGGTTGACCTGATGGCGCAGTACCGCACCGCCGGGCTGGAGATCGACAGCCGCGAGCTGCCGGACTTCCTGCCACTGTACCTGGAGTATTTGGCCAGCCGCAGCGCGGCGCAGGCGCGGGAAGGGCTGCAGGACATCGCGCCGATCCTGGCGCTGCTGGGCGCGCGCTTGCAACAGCGTGAAAGTCCGTACGCGGTGCTGTTCGATCTGCTGCTGGCGCTGTCCGGCAGCGAGGTGCAGGCCCAGGCGCTGGAGACCCAGGTGGCGCAAGAGGCGCGCGACGATACGCCGCAGGCGCTGGATGCGGTGTGGGAAGAGGAGCAGGTCAAGTTTCTCGGCGAACAGGGCTGCGCCTCCGCCCAGCAGACGGCGCACCAGCGGCGCTTCGCCGGCGCGGTGGCGCCACAGTATCTGGATCTGACGGATGCGTTAACCGGAACCAAAGGACGCTAATCATGCAATTTTTGAATCAGTTCTTCTTCGATATCTACCCTTATCTGGCCGGCGCGGTATTCCTGATCGGCAGCTGGTTGCGTTACGACTACGGGCAGTACAGCTGGCGCGCCGGCTCCAGCCAGATGCTGGATAAAAAGGGCATGCGGCTGGCGTCCAACCTGTTCCACATCGGGATTATCGGCATCTTCGCGGGCCACTTCCTCGGCATGCTGACGCCGCACTGGATGTATGAGGCCTTCCTGCCGATCGACGTGAAGCAGAAGCTGGCGATGATCGCCGGCGGCGCCTGCGGCCTGATGACGCTGATCGGCGGCGCGCTGTTGCTGAAGCGCCGGTTGACCAACCCACGGGTGCGCGCCACCAGCAGCTTCGCCGACATCATGATCCTGACGTTGCTGGTGGTGCAGGTGTGTCTGGGGCTGCTGACCATTCCGTTCTCCGCCCAGCATATGGACGGCAGCGAAATGATGAAGCTGGTGGCCTGGGCGCAGGCGGTAGTGACCTTCCACGCCGGCGCCTCTGCGCACCTGGAAGGGGTGGCGATTATCTTCAAACTGCACATGGTGCTGGGCATGACGCTGTTCGTGCTGTTCCCGTTCTGCCGCCTGGTGCATATCTGGAGTGCGCCGGTAGAGTACCTGACCCGCCATTATCAGCTGGTGCGCAACCGCCGCTGAGCCTGACCCCGCCGCCGCCGATCGCCAGCGGCGGCGCTATTCCGATAATTCCCCCGCCGTCTGCCCATTCTCGCCGCCTTGTCGTAAACTAATTATCTCAGTCATGTTACGCTTATGCTTCCGCCGACGGACGTCGGCCCGTGGTAGCCGATAACAAGAGATACCGCCTTGATGAAAGGCATTTTGGGACATAAAAACCGGGGATGATCCGCGTGGCCTTCGTGCCGTGCGGGAGAATCGCTTTATGGATAGTCAGGTTAATCAATAACAATAATGACCACACAATGTCGCTCACCCGAGCTGTTGCCTCTGAAAATCATTGCCACCGGGGCCGCGTTGCCGCCCAACCGCGTGGCGTCTTCTACGCTCGACGCTCGCCTGGGGAAACCGGCCGGCTACGTTGAAAAACGCTCGGGCATCGTTTGCCGCTATCACGCCGCCGACGATGCCAGCCAGGCCGAACTCGCTGCCGCTGCGCTGCAAGATGCGCTGGCTCGCCACGCCATCCCGGCAGCTTCCATTGACCTGCTGATCTCCGCCTCGGCGATATCGGTGCAGGCGCTGCCATGCACCGCCGCGCATATTCTCAAGGTGGCGGGGCTGGCGGCGGGCACGCCGGGCTTCGACATCAACAGCAGCTGCGTCAGCTTTATCTCTGCGCTACAGGTGGCGGCGGGGCTGTTGAACGCCGGGACGTATCGGCGTATCGCCATCGTTTCGGCGGATCTCGCTTCACGCGGCATCGACTGGCAGCACGAAGAATCGTCGCTGATTTTCGGCGATGGCGCCGCCTGTGCCATTGTGGAGCGCGGCGACGGCGCCAGCGGTATCCTCGCCAGCCTGGTGGAAACCTATCCCGCCGGGAGCGAACTGTGCGAGATCCGCGCCGGCGGTACGCGTCGTAACCCGCGCGCCGGCATGTGTGAGCAAGACTTCCTGTTCCATATGCAGGGCAAGCCGCTGTTCCGTCAGGCGTCGGCGCTGATTGAGGGCTACCTCGACCGGCTGCTGAACGCCAGCGGCCTGACCCTGGCCCAGATCGCCACCGTGGTGCCGCATCAGGCCAGCCATCTGTCGCTCGAACATATGCGCAAGCGGCTGCACGTCTCCAGCGAGGCGCTGGTCGACATCTACCGCCATCATGGCAATCAGGTGGCGGCGTCCATCCCGACGGCGCTGCATGCCGCTGCGACCACCGGGCGCTTCAATCCCGGTCAGCCGGTGATGCTGATCGGCACCGCCGCCGGGCTGGCGCTGGCCGGCATGGTGTTGCTGCCATGAGGGTGCTGGTCACCGGGGCGACCAGCGGGCTGGGACGCAACGCGGCGCAGTGGTTGCTGGAGGCCGGACATCAGGTGCGCGCCACCGGCCGCGATGAGCGGGCCGGCGCAACGCTGCGCCGGCTGGGCGCCGAGTTTTGCGCGCTCGATCTGGCGCAGGCCACGCCGCAGCAGTGCCGGGAGCTGGTGACCGACTGCGAGTGGGTGTGGCACTGTGCGGCCAAGTCTTCGCCCTGGGGCAGCAAGGCGGAATTTCACCGCATCAACGCCGCGGCGACGGAGAAGCTGGCGGAGGCGGCGGGGCGCTGCGGCGTGCGGCGATTCGTGCATATCTCCACGCCGGCAATCTACTTCGATTTTCAGCCGCATTACGATCTTGACGAGGGTTACCGCGCCCGGCGCTTCGCCAATCACTATGCCGCCAGCAAGTATGCGGCCGAACAGCGCCTGTTGGCGCAGGCGAAGATCTATCCGCAAACCACCTACATTATGCTGCGGCCGCGCGGCCTGTTTGGCCCGCACGATCGGGTGATCGTGCCGCGGCTGTTGCAGCAGCTCGAACGCGATCGCGGCGTATTGCGATTGCCCGGCGGCGGACAGGCATTGCTGGATCTGACCTTTGCCCCCAATGTGGTGCACGCCATGGAGCTGGCCAGCCGGCAGCGCGGATTGCCGTCCGGCGCCGTGTACAACATCACCAATCACCAACCGCAGCGGCTGGCGGACGTGCTGGATGCGCTGCTGCGTCAGGCGCTGGGGCTGAGTTACCGGCTGCAGACCGTGCCCTATCCGCTGCTGCATTCGCTGGCCGGCGGCATGGAGCTGTGGGCAAGCCTGAGCGGCAAGGAACCGATGCTGACGCGCTACAGCGTGGCGGCGGTGCACTTCGACATGACCCTGAGCCAGACCCGCGCGATCGAAGAACTGGGCTATCGGCCGCGTTACTCGATGGAAGAGGGGATCCGCCTGACCGGCGAGTGGCTGCGGCAGCAAGGAGGCGGACAACATGGCTAAAGTCACCGTTTTTGAAGTGGGCTATTGCACGCATATCGGCTGCATGGCGCTGCGCGGTGCCGGGTTCCGGGTGTGCAAATTCCCGGCGCGCGCCTATCTGCTGGAGGTAGGGGAGCGCCGCTGGCTGTGGGATACCGGCTACGCGCATTATTTTCAGCAGCACACGCAGTCGGGGCTGTTCAGCCTTTACCGCCGCATGACGCCGGTCTATTTCGATCCCGCCGAGTCGTTGGCGCACCAGCTGCGCGAAGCCGGTTACACCGAAGGTGACATCCAGGCGCTGATCGTCTCGCATTTTCACGCGGATCACATCGCCGGGCTGCAGGATTTCAGCCAACTCGACTTTATTTGCTCTGGCGAAGGCTGGCAGCAAACCCGTGGGCTGCGCGGTTTTGCGGCGCTGAAGCGCGCCTTTATTCCCGGCCTGATCCCGGCGGACTTCGAGAGCCGCCTGCAGTTTATGGAGGCTTTTCCCTCGGTGGCGTTGCCCGCGCTGCTGGCGCCGTTCGATCGCGGTTACGTGCTGCCGGGCAGCGAAGGGCAGATCGTGCTGGTGCCGCTGCCGGGGCATGCGGCCGGCCATATCGGCGCCTTTATCCTCACCGATGCCGGTTGGACACTGCTGGCCAGCGACGCCGCCTGGTCGCCGCAGAGCTACCAGACGCTGCGCGGGCCTTCGCGCCTGGCCAATCTGGTGATGGACGACGCGGCGGCGTACACCCGCACGCTGGAGCGGCTCAACCAGCTGTGGGCGGGCGGCCAGGTCAACATTTTGCTGTGTCATGAGGGGGACCTGTGATCCCCTTCATGACCCTTTGGCACTATTTTCGCGCCCGACGCCTGCGCTTTGGCGATCGTGCGGCGCTGGAGGCGTATCAGGCCCGGCAGCTCACGGGCTTTGCCCGCCGGGTGCTGAGCAAGAGCCCCTATTTTCAGCGGTTCAGCCGCCGGCCGTTCGCCGAATGGCCGCAGATGGACAAGGCGCTGATGATGGCGCAGTTCGACCGGATGAATACCGCCGGGCTGCAGCGCGATGCGGTGCTGGCCTGCGCGCAGCGCAGCGAGGCGGATCGCGATTTCACGCCGAAGATCGGGCGCTACAGCGTCGGATTGTCGTCCGGCACCTCCGGGCAGCGCGGCGTGTTTGTCGTCAGCCCGCGCGAACAGCAGGTGTGGGCCGGCGGCATGCTGGCGAAAATGCTGCCGGACGGGCTGTTGGCCGGCGAGCGCGTTGCGCTGTTTCTGCGGGCGGACAATAACCTCTATCACAGCGTGAACAACCGTTGGCTGAGCCTGGCGTTTTACGATCTGCTCGCGCCGTTCAATGCGCATCTGCCCGCCTTGGAACGGCAGGCGCCCAGCATCATCGTGGCCCCAGCGCAGGTGCTGCGCGCCCTGGCGCTGGCGGTGCTGGCCGGGCAGGTGACGCTGCCGGTCAAAAAAGTGATCTCGGTCGCCGAGGTGCTTGAAGAACAGGATCGCCGCCTGCTGATGCAGGTGTTTCCGGCGGTTGGCGAAGTGTATCAGGCCACCGAGGGGTTCCTGGCCGCGACCTGCGCGCACGGCACGCTGCATCTGAACGAAGAGTTTTTGCATATCGAACCGCAGTGGATCGACGAACTGCACTTCACGCCGCTGATCACCGACTTTACCCGCAGTACGCAGCCGATCGTGCGCTATCGGCTGGATGATGTATTGGTGCTGCGCCAGGAACCCTGCCCATGCGGGCAACCGACGCGGGCGATTGCGCGTATCGAAGGGCGGCGCGACGATCAGCTGATGTTACCCGATGCGCAGCGGCAACCGCAGGCGGTGTTCGCCGATGCCTGCAGCCGGACGATCGCCAATGCGTTGCCGCTGACCAGCGATTACCGCCTGATCCAGCGCGGCGAGCAGCGGCTGGAGCTGATTGCCGATTGCAGCCAAGCGGAATTGGCGCACTGCCAGGCGCAGCTGATCGCACTGTTCGCCCGTCAGGGCATCGCCACCGAGCGGCTCGAATGGCGGCTGACGACGCAGGCGGTGCTGCCGCAGTTCGATCGCAAGCGGCGGCGCATCGTGCGCCAGGCGGAGGAAGCATGAAAAATACGCTGTTCAGGCTAGGGCACATGTTGCTCGGCTGGGGGACGGTCGGGGTCGTGTATAGCCTGACCGATCGCCTGCAGGGGGCGGGAACCCTGTTGCCGCCGTCGGCGCTTGATCGGGCGATCCCGTTCAACCCGGCGGCCATCTGGCTCTACCTGTCGTTCTTCCTCATCGTCCCGGCTGGCTATTTGCTGGCGCCGCTGCGGCGAATCAAATGGCTGACGCTGGCGATGCAGCTGACGGCGCTGGGCGCCGGAGCGGTTTACTTGCTGTGGCCGACCACCATGGCCTATCCGCAGAACGATGGCGTTGGGATCAGCGCGCAGCTGCTGGCGGCGTTAACGCAGGTGGATTCGGCGCAGAACTGCCTGCCTTCGTTGCACATGGCGCTGACGGTGCTGGCGGTGTGGGCGCTGAGCGACGGCGAGCGCAAAATGCGGACGGCGCTGTGGATGCTGTGGGGCGTGGCGATCGCGTTCTCCATTCTGCAGCTGCGCCGTCACTTGTTTGTCGATTTGGCAGGTGGCGCCTTGCTGGCGCTATGCGCCGGTGGGCTGGCGCTGCGTATAAAGGCCCTGCGCAGGCGCGTGGTTAAAGGAGAAATGGGATGAGCGATCTGGCGTTGCCGATAGTGTTCATGCTGTTCATCGTGGTGGCCGAGGCGGTGGCGCTGCAGTGGGGGCGCCGTGAGCCGGTCAACTGGCACGATCTGGTGTTCAACCTGAACTCCGGCCATATCATGCTGTGGCTGTTCCGCGGGCTGGAGATCACCTGCTACGGCTACGTGGCCGCGCATTTCAGCCTGGGGCTGCTGGACGCCTGGCCGCCGCTGCTGATGTGGCTGTTCGCCCTGCTGGCGTGGGACTTCGGTTTCTACTGGCTGCATCGCCTGCACCACCGCTTCCGCGTGCTGTGGGCGGTACACGTGGTGCACCACCAGGGGGAGCACTTCAACCTGTCGCTGGGGGTGCGCAACTCCTGGTATTCGTCGCTGACGTCGATCCCGTTCTTTTTGCTGCTGGCGCTGGCGGGCGTGCCGCTGTCGGTGTTCGTCGCGGTGTCGATTTTTCACTACAGCATTCAGCTGTTTAACCACAATGCGCTGACGCCGAAGCTGGGCGTGCTGGAAAAAATCCTGGTCACGCCAGCGCACCACCGGGTGCACCACGTCAAGGACATGGCGTATTCCAATAAGAACTTCGGCGGCAGCTTTATCTTTTGGGACAAGCTGTTCGGCACCTTCTGCCCGGCGTTGCCGACCACGCCGTTCAGCTATGGCGTCAGCGGTGACAGGCCGTCTGCCAACCCGTTCTGGGCGAGTAATCTGCCGTTCCTGCGCTATTTGCGTCTGACATGGCGCCCGGCGCCGGGCCGACCACGCGACCGCCGTTCGGCACTCAGCGTATTCAGCGGCGCCATGCTGTTGTTCACGCTGGTGGTCGGCTACGTCTACCAATACGGCTATGGTTACGGCGACATCAGCTGGCCGCAAATGGCGCTGCTGGTGCTGCTGGCGTTGGGATCGGTAGCGCTGGGCGGCATGACGGAAGGGCGGCCGTGGGCGAGCGCCGTCTGGCTGCTGATCGCGCTGGGCATGCCGCTGCTGTTTATCGGCTATCTTGGCTGGCCGCAGCGCTATTGGCATATCGCCATGGCCGCCGTGGCGCTGCATGCCCTGTGCATCGCGCTGGGCTGGGGGCGAGTGGCCGCATCGGCCGCCGTGGAGGAACCGCATGGCTGAGTCATTGCCGCCGCTGCGTTTTCCCGCCGATGGCGAGCAGGCGTTTCATCGCGATCTCAAGCGCGCGGCGCACGCCTGCCTGGCGGGCGATCATCGCTATGCCGATGCCGCGCGGCTGGTCAAGGCCGCGCTGTTGTTGGTGTTGTGCGCCGGGTTTTACGCGCTCAGCCTGATGCAGCATCAGCCATGGGCGTTTTTCCTTTGCTATTTCCTGTTCGTGACCATGGGTATGCTGCTCAACGTCAACGTCAACCACGATGCTTCGCATAACGCCTTCCTGCGTGCGCCCTGGGCCAATCGCCTGGTGGGGCGGGTGGTGACGCTGCCGCTGGGCGTCGATCCGGACTATTGGCGTACGCGGCACGTGGATTACCACCACGTTTACGCCAACGTGGAGCATTACGATCTGGACACCGAAGAGAACGGCTTTTTCCGCCAGACGCCTTTCCAGCGCTGGCGGCCCCATATGCGCTATCAGCATCTGTACTGGCCGCTGATCGCCGCGCTCTCCTTGCCCTATATCGCCTGGATTTTCGATTGGTCCGATCGGCTCGATAAAACGCCGCTGCGGGAAAAACGCGTGCTGGCGGGGCGCGGCGGTTGGACGCTGTTCGTGCTGTGCAAGCTCGCGCATCTGGCGCTGGTGCTGGTGGTGCCGCTGATCGTGGGCCACTTGCACGGCATCGGCTGGGGCTGGGTGCTGTTGGCTTACGCGCTCAGCCAGATGTGTGCCTCGCTGCTGGTGGTGTTCCTGCTGTTGGGCACCCACTGGGCGCAGGCCGAGTTTTACCCTGCGCCGACGGGCGACAGCATGCCGCAAGGCTGGTACCGGCACAATTTCGCCACCGCCTGCGACTGGCAGCCCGAACCGCGCTGGCTGGAGCACCTGACCGGCGGACTGAACTATCACCTGACCCATCACCTGTTTCTCGGTTGGAATCACCGCCACTATCCGGCGCTGGCCGCCGCGGTGGCGGAAGTGGCACAGCGGCACGGCATGGCGTACCGCTGCATCGGCTATCGCGAACTGCTGGCGCAGCAACAGCGCTTCTTGCGGCGGATGGGGCAGCCATGAAACCGCTGCGTCCGTTGGCCTATCGGCGCGACGACAGCGGGTTGCATCGCGCGCTGATGCAGGCCGCCCAGCACTATCTGGCGGCCAACGGCGATCACCGTTTCGCCGACGGCGGCATGCTGGCGAAGGTGACGCTGCTGCTGGCACTGTGCGGCCTGTGTTACGGGCTGAGCCTGCAGCAGCAAAACGGCTGGGCGTTTTTCGCCTGCTATTTCGGTTTTATCTTTATCGGCATGTTCCTGACGGTAAACGTGGTGCACGATGCTTCGCACAACGCGTTTTTCCGTCGGCCCTGGGCCAACCGTTGGCTGAACGCCCTGGTGAGCGTGCCGCTGGGGCTGGATCCCGACTGCTGGCGCGTGCGGCACGTGCTGTTCCACCATGCCCATAACAATATCGAACATTACGATCCCGACATCGACGCCAACGGCGTGCTGCGGCAAACGCCGTTCCAGCGCTGGCGCCCCTTTATGCGCGCGCAGCGTTACTATTGGCCGCTGGTGGCGGCGCTGACGTTCCCGTACTACATCTGGCTGTTCGATTGGCTGGACAGGGCGGGCCGCACCCGCGTGGCGGCGCGCATGGCGCAGCAGGGCGTGCGTGGCTGGTGCGGGTTTCTGGCGGGTAAGGCGGCACACCTGCTGCTGGCGCTGGCGATCCCATGCTGGCTGCTGCCGCCGGCTATCGGCATCGGGCAAATTCTGCTGGTCTATTTGCTGAGCCAAATGCTTTCTTCCTTGCTGTTCGTGATGTTGATCATCGGCACCCACTGGGCCAAGGCCAACTTTTATCAGGCGCCGGCGCAGGGCACGATGCCGCACGGCTGGTATCACCACGTGTTCGCCACCACCTTCGACTGGCTGACCCGGCCGCGTTGGCTGGGGTACTGGCTCGGCGGGGCGAACCTGCATTTGACGCATCATCTATTCCCGCACTGGAGCCACCGCCATTACCCGGCGCTGAGCCGCATCATCGGCGAGGTGGCGCCGCGTTTCGGCATCGACTACCGCCTGCTGGAACTGGAGGAGCTGTTGCGTCTGCAGCAACGCTTCCTCAGCGCGATGGGCCGCAAGCCGCACTAGCGTTGCATGCGGATTGTGCGAGGCGTTACGCAGTTCACTAATTGAACGATATTTGCCCTTCCAGTAGACTTTCCCTCTGTGAATCAACGGCCACAGGAGGTGGACTATGCGCAGCTTGCCGATTCGGTTATCGAACAAAATTGATGATGATCTGAACGATATCGCCCGGCGTCACGGGATGGAAAAAACCGAGGTAATCAAAATGGCGTTTGCACTGATTACCCTTGCCGATAAGTACTGGATGAAACAGGATGGTACTTCTCTTGGCATTGTACGGGAGAAGGGTGAACAGCTTGAAGCGGTGGGGCGGGTCGTGGAGATCTTCCCATGAACATCGAAAGCCGTAATCTGCGCGATGAGGCCAGTCAGGTTTATCTGGAGCAGGTCTTGGTCTTCGACGAAATGGAGCGGCTGCGCCTGGCACGCCAGGTGCTGTGCGGGATATTCGCGGTCAGCGTGGGCGTATTCGCCGCCCACGCGTATTGGGAGAAAAACGAAGCGCTGAATCAGGTGTTCGAGCTGGTGAAGATCGGCGCCTTGCCGCTGGTCACGCTGGTGGTCTCTTTTTACTTTCCCAACAGCGCGTCCAGATAAGGCGCCGCGTCAATGCGACTTCATGCCCGCCGCGGTCATCAGCAGGCGGAACAGTGAGGCAACCACGAATAACCCCAGCACGCTGGCGCTCCAGATGATCACCAGCCAACCGATGCGTTTCCACCAGGGCGCCGGAGCGGCGGTTGCCGTTTTATCTTGCATAGCGTCCTCCCTTCTCAATGATAGCCGTGTTCATGGCTGATCTTGCCGCGGAACACGTAGTAGCTCCAGAAGGTGTAGACCAGAATGATTGGGATGATGAACAGCGCGCCCACCAGCATAAAGCCGAGGCTCTGCGGTGGTGCTGCGGCGTCCCACAGGCTGATGGCCGGCGGGATCAGGTGCGGCCAGATGCTGATGCCAAGCCCGCTCAGGCCGAGGAACACCAGCAGCAGCGTCAGCATAAACGGCGAGTAGTGCGCGCCGCGTTTCACTCCGCGTTGAATTCCCCAGGCGCTGAGCAGCACCAGCAGCGGTACCGGCAGCAGCCAGAACAGGTTAGGCAGCGTAAACCAGCGGGCGGCGATTTCCGGATGGGCGATCGGCGTCCAGACACTGACCGCAGCCAGCACCAGCAACAGGATGGCCAGCAGCGGCGTCGCCAGGTGATACATGCGTGCCTGCAGTTCACCGGCGGTTTTCATCACCAGCCAGGTACAGCCGAGCAGGGCATAGGTCACCACCAGCCCCAGCCCGCAGAACAGCGCGAACGGCGTTAGCCAGTCCAGCGCGCCGCCGGCGTAGGTGCGGCCTTCTACCGGGAAGCCGTTGATCACGGCGCCCACCACCACACCCTGGCTGAAGGTGGCGAACAGTGAGCCCCAAATAAACGCCTTGTCCCAGATATGGCGCTTCTCCGGCGTCGCCTTGAAGCGAAACTCGAAGGCCACGCCGCGGAAAATCAGCCCGATCAGCATCAGCGTCAGCGGGATCGCCAGCGCGTCGAGGATGACCGAATAGGCCAGCGGGAAGGCGCCGAACAGTGCGGCGCCGCCCAGCACCAGCCAGGTCTCATTGCCGTCCCACACCGGGGCGACGGTGTTCATCATCAGATCGCGGTCGCCGCTCTCTTTCACCCACGGAAACAGGATGCCGATGCCCAGGTCGAAACCGTCCATCACCACGTACATCATGGTGCTGAACACGATGATGACAAACCAAATCAGCGGAAGATCGATACCCATGTTCAGCTCCTGTCGTCCAGAGTGTCGTTGACCGCGGACAGCGGACGCGCCGGCCGGCCCTCGGTATTGTCTTCTTGGTGTTCATGCGGCTGCGGCCCTTTGCGGATCAGGCGCATCATGTAGGAATACCCCACGCCGAACACCGAACAGTAGACGATGATGAACGCCAGCAGGCTGATGCTCATGTGCAGGTCGCCGTGCGCGGAGACCGCATCCTTGGTGCGCAGCAGGCCGTACACCACCCACGGTTGGCGGCCGATCTCGGTGGTGAACCAGCCCGCCAGCAGCGCCAGCACCCCGGAAGGGCCCATCCACAGAATGAAGTACAGGAACGGACGCGACTGATACAGCCCGCCGCGCCAGCGTAGCCACAGGCTCCACACCCCGGCCAGAATCATCAGCATGCCCAGCCCGACCATGATGCGGAACGACCAGAACACCACGGTGGAGTTGGGGCGATCTTCCGGCGGGAAGGATTTGAGCGCCGGCACCTGTTCGGTCAGGCTGTGCGTTAGGATCAGGCTGCCGAGGTACGGCACCTCCAGCTTGAAGCGGGTTTCTTCGCGCTGCATGTCCGGCCAACCGACCAGGATCAGCGGCGTGGCTTCGCCCGGCGGGTTCTCCCAGTGGCCTTCGATGGCGGCGATCTTCGCCGGTTGGTGTTTCAGCGTATTCAGACCGTGCGCATCGCCGATCATCGCCTGCACCGGCGCGACGATCAGTGCCATCCACATCGCCATCGACAGCATTTTGCGCATCGCCGGGGTATCACGGCCGCGCAGCAGATGCCAGGCGGCGGAGGCGCCGACGAAGAACGCCGAGGAGAGGAAGGCGGCGGTGGACATGTGCAGCAGGCGGTACGGGAAGGACGGGTTGAAGATCACCTTCAGCCAGTCGACCGGGACCACCTGGCCGTTGATGATTTCATGCCCCTGCGGGGTCTGCATCCAGCTGTTGGAGGCCAGGATCCAGAAGGTGGAGATCAGTGTGCCGAGCGCGACCATGCAGGTGGCGAAGAAGTGCAGGCCGGGGCCGACGCGGTTCCAGCCGAACAGCATCACGCCGAGGAAACCGGCTTCGAGGAAGAAGGCGGTCAGCACTTCATAAGTCAGCAGCGGCCCGGTAATGCTGCCGGCGAACTCGGAGAAGAAGCTCCAGTTGGTGCCGAACTGATAGGCCATCACCAGCCCGGACACCACGCCCATGCCGAAGTTAACGGCGAAAATCTTTGACCAGAAATGGTAAAGCTCACGGTAGGCTTCATTGTGCGTTTTCAACCATAACCCTTCCAGCACCGCCAGATAACTGGCTAAACCGATGGTGATGGCGGGGAAGATGATATGGAAAGACACGGTGAAGGCGAACTGTATTCTGGCGAGTTCCAGTGCATCAAGACCCAGCATGGCGCCTCCTAGGGTTGAACATAAATTAACCTCTTGAGTATAGCTGTCATTTTTATGTGAAAAGCTTGGCGTTAAGTTAATCACGAAGTACAGTGACTATAATAGTGACAGTTATTTTACTTTTTCATATAACAGTTAATGGTTATGACCCGATACGAGCAGCTTGCGCAGCAGATTAGAGAACAGATCCAGAACCGGGTGTGGCGGGCGGGCGACAAGCTGCCTTCGCTGCGCGAGAGCGGCAAACGCGCCGGATTAAGCCTGATGACGGTGGTGCAGTCTTACCAACTGCTGGAGAGCCAGGGGTGGATCGTCGCCCGCCCGCAGTCGGGCTACTATGTGGCGGCGCGTCCGCAGCCGCTGCCTCAGCCTTCGCGCGGCGAGAAACTGTTGCTGAGCGAGCAGGTGGACATCAACGCCTTTATTTTTGACGTGCTGCAGGCCTGCAAGGATCCGGACATCGTGCCTTTCGGTTCGGCCTTTCCCGACGCCACGCTGTTCGCCCAGCCGAAGCTGGCGCGGGCGCTGAGCAGCGTAGCGCGCAAGTTCACGCCGCACAGTTCGCTGGCCAACCTGCCGCCGGGCAACGACGCGCTGCGGCGGCACATTGCCCAACGCTATGCGCTGAGCGGCATGCAGGTTGCCCCGGACGAAATCGTCATCACCGCCGGGGCGATGGAGTCGCTCAGCCTCAGCCTGCAGGCGGTGACCCAGCCGGGCGACTATGTGGCGATCGAATCGCCGGCGTTTTACGGCGCGCTGCAGGCGCTGGAACGGCTGCGGTTAAAGGCGGTGGCGATCGCCACGCATCCGCAGGACGGTATCGATCTGGACGCGTTGCAGCAGGCGGTGGAACAGTATCCGATCAAGGCCTGCTGGCTGATGACCCACTTCCAAAATCCGCAGGGCGCCACCCTGCCGGAGGCCAACAAGCAGCGCCTGGTGGAGCTGCTGCGCGAACGGCAGATTTCGCTGATCGAAGACGATGTCTACGGTGAGCTGTACTTCAGCGCCGAACGGCCGCTGCCAGCCAAGGCGCTCGACAGCGGCGGCCAGATCTTGCACTGCTCGTCGTTTTCCAAATGCCTGGCGCCGGGCTTTCGCGTCGGCTGGGTGGCGGCGGGGCGTTATGCGCAGCAGATCCAGCGTTTGCAGCTGATGAGCACCGTTTCCACCAGCGTGCCGACCCAGATGGCGCTGGCGGATTATCTGCTGCACGGCGGCTACGATACCCATCTGCGGCGGCTGCGGCGCCTGCTGGCTCAACGCCAAAGCGCGATGCGTCAGGCGATCGCCCACCATTTCCCGCCGACGGTGAAGGTCAGCCAGCCCGACGGCGGTTATTTCCTGTGGCTGGAGCTGGATCCGGCGCTGTCGTCGATGGAACTGTACCGGCGGGCCCTTTCCCGGGGCATCAGCATCGCGCCGGGGCGCATGTTCACGACCGGCGACCATTTCAACCACTGCTTCCGCCTAAACGCCTCTTTTGAATGGAATGACCGTTTTGAAGAGGCGATCAAAACCTTAGCCAAACTTATCCGGGGGCTGGCTGCGACCGGTTGAACCGCGATTTGCAGCGGGCTTTGCCCCAGAAAAATTCATAATGCTTTTTTCGGCAATGGAATGCCGGTTTCGTTGTTAGACAGCCCTCCAGCCGCCCATTACTCTGCGATAAATTTTGTCACATTTTTATCAACGGGAAGACGAGGGGCTGTGGGTGAGAAGAATAAAAAATAAGCTAAACAAACTGTTGCGATATCGCCTGACACCGCTGGCGTTGGTCTGCGCGCTGGGGCTGAGCGGCGTCGTTCAGGCGGAAACGCTGGCCGAAGGTATCACGCCGGCCAGCGACACCGCTCGGGTGCCGGCCGCCGCCAAACTGCGTAAAGACACCGTGGTGGCGGGCATCTCGGAACCGCAGGGGATTTTCAACCCGTATCTGTTCACCAACGGCTGGGACGAGAACGTAACCGACGTGATCTTCAGCCGCCTGATCGGCCTGGACAGCCAGGGCAAGCCAGAAGGGCGATTGGCGGAGTCCTGGCAGGTCAGCCCCGATAATCTGACCTACACCATTAAGCTGCGGCCGAATTTGGTCTACAGCGACGGCTCGCCGCTGAAAGCCGACGATATCGCCTTTACCCTGACGCTGCTGCACGATCCGGCCTATGACGGCGACACCGATATCACGCCGGCGCACATCCAGGGCGGCGCCGAGTATAAAAACGGTACCGCCGCCGGCATCAGCGGGCTGAAGGTGATCGACGATCGCACCATTCAGATCGTCACCACCCAGCCGGGCGCGACCACGTTGCAACTGATTGGCGGGCCGGTATTGTCGCGGGCTTACTACGGCAAAGACTATCAGCGCGGCAAGCTCGACAGCGTGCGCGCCTTGAACGGCAAGCCGCTCGGCAACGGCCCCTATATTTACGACAAGTACGTGCCGGGGCAGGAGATCCGCTTCCACGCCAACCCGAACTTCTACCTCGGCCCGCCGCCGATGGCGCGCTTTATCTACCGCGTCACCAACCCGGCCACCAACTTCCAGCTGTTCCAGACCGGTGAGACCGACTACGACGCCTTTACCGCCAAACCGGACGATATCGAACAGCTCAAGCTGCTCGGCTTCGCCAATATCAACCTTTACAGCTCAAGCGATTACAGCCGCGTTGATTTCAACCTCAGACGCCCGGCGCTGCAGGATAAACGGGTGCGCCAGGCGCTGATCTACGGCCTCGATCGGCAAAAGCTGATCGCCGTGGTGTACCAGGGGTACGGCAAGGTCGCCAACCAGCCGATTTCGCCGATCTCCTGGGCCTATGACGCGAACGGCATCAATCCCTACGCTTACGATCTCGATAAGGCCAAAAAGCTGTTGGACGAGGCCGGTTGGCAGATGGGCGCTGACGGTATCCGGCAGAAAGACGGTAAAAAGCTGGAGCTGACGCTGCTGGTAACCAAAAAGCTGATCAACGACGCGCTGGTGCCGATCGCCAAGGATAACTATCGCCGGCTCGGCGTGGTGCTGAAACCGCAGGTATTGGACTTCAACGCGCTGTTGGCGCAGCGCAAGGCGGGCAATTACGACCTGGCGTCCCTCAGCACCAGTACGCTGAACGATCCGCACGACGGCGTACGCGATTTCATCAGCAGCGAGAGCGAGACCGGTTATCACAACCCGCAGGTAGACGCGCTGATCGCCAGGGCCAATGCCACGCTGGATATCGCCCAGCGCAAGCCGCTGTATCACCAGCTGTATCAAGTGTTGGCGGACGATCCGCCGGTGATCCTGCTCGGCAACCGCGAGATTTTGAGCGCCAGCAGCGCGCGCGTCACCGGCTTTAAACCGGATATCTACAACGGATTGGTCGGCAGCCTGCCGAACGTCAAACCGGCGCCGTAACGCCCTGACGCCGCCGCGCCATTCCGGGCGGCGGCGATGGAACCCGCGATGAGAAACTTTATCCTGCGCCGTCTGTTGCAGACTATCCCGATGCTGTTGTTGGCTTCCTTGCTGATTTTTTGCATTTTCGCCCTGGCGCCCGGCGATTTTATCGACGGCAACATCAATTTGACCGCGCAACGCGCCGCCGAGCTGCGGGCGCTGTATGGGTTGGATCAGCCGTTGTTCAGCCGCTACCTGCACTGGCTCGGCCGCTTGCTGCAGGGCGATCTCGGTTTTTCGCTGCAGTATCAGATCCCGGTCAGCACGTTGCTGAATCAATACATCTGGAACTCGTTCCTGCTGGCGGCGGTGGCGATGGTGCTGTATTGGGGCATCGCGTTGGCGGTGGGGGTGATCTCGGCGATGAAACCCTATTCGCTGTTCGATCATCTGATCACCGTGGCGGTGTTCGCCGCCATGTCGTTTCCGACGTTCTTCCTGTGCCTGTTGCTGATCAAATGGTTCGCTGTCGATCTGCACTGGCTACCGGCGGGCGGCATGTTGCGCACCGGCAGCGAAGCGAGCGGACTGGCCTGGGCGCTGGAGGTGGCGGCGCACCTGCTGTTGCCGGTGCTGGCGCTGGTGATGCTGCAGGCCGGCAGCCTGACGCGCTATTTTCGCGCCAGCATGCTGGAGGTGATCCGCATGGACTATATCCGCACCGCGCGCGCCAAGGGGCTCAGGGAGAAAACGGTGATCCTCAAACACGCGCTGCGCAATGCGCTGTTGCCGATCATCACCCTGCTGGGGTTCGAGCTGCCGGGATTGTTCTCCGGCGCGCTGATCACCGAAAAAATCTTCAACTGGCCGGGCGCCGGACATATCCATATCGATTCGCTGGCGGCGCGTGATTACCCGGTATTGATGGGGTTCACGCTGTTTCTGGCCGCCTTGACCATTCTCGGCAATCTGCTGGCGGATATTCTGTACGCCTACGCCGACCCGCGCATTCGCTTGAGGTAACACGATGTTGGTTACGCTGTTTTTCGGCCGCCGTCGCCGCTGGCGACAGGCACAGCTGCCTGCGCTGGCGCAACTGTCGCCACCGCCCGCCGCTCAGGCCTGGCGACGTTTGCGCCGCCACCGACCGGCGATGATTTCGCTGGCGTTGCTGGTGCTGTTGGCGCTGCTGTGCCTGATTGGGCCGTCGCTGTCGCCGTGGCGCGACGATGCCGGCGACGTGCTGAATATCAACCAGGCGCCGAGCGGTGCGCACTGGCTGGGCACAGACTTTCTCGGCCGCGATATCTGCACCCGGCTGCTGCTGGCGGGGCGGATATCGCTGACCATCGGCCTGGTGTCGATGCTGCTGTCGGTAACGCTGGGCTATGTGCTGGGGGCGCTCGCCGGTTATCTGGGGGGCGTGGCGGACAGGCTGATCATGCGCTTCGCCGATCTGCTGATGACCATTCCTGGCCTGCCGCTGCTGATCATCATGGGGGCGATGCTGACCGAACTCGACGTGTCGCCGGACTACCGCATCTACATGGTGATGATCATGCTGAGCCTGCTGGGCTGGCCGTCGCTGGCGCGGCTGGTGCGCGGCCAGATCCTGTCGCTGCGTGAGCGGGATTTCATGTTGGCTACCGAGGTGCTGGGGCTCTCCACCCGGCGGCGCCTCTTCGGCCATCTGTTGCCCAATACCGTGCCGATTTTGGTGGTGGTCGCCACCATGGCGGTGGCCAACGCCATCCTCAGCGAGTCGGCGTTGAGCTACCTTGGGCTGGGCGTGGTGCCGCCGACGCCGTCGTGGGGCAACATGATGGACGCCGCCAATAGCCTGATCGACTTTCAGCGCCGCCCCTGGCTGTGGATGCCGCCCGGGCTGGCGATCTTCGTCACCGTGGTGGCGATCAATATTTTGGGCGACGGCCTGCGGGACGCGCTCGATCCGAAAATGAACGGGGTAACACGATGAGCCAACCGCTGGTGGCGTTCGAGCGACTGTCGGTGTCGTTTCAGGGGGAACAAGGGCCGGTGCGGGCGGTGCAGCAGGTCAGCCTTGAGCTGCAGGCCGGGCAAACGCTGGGGATCGTCGGTGAGTCGGGCTGCGGCAAAAGCGTGACCGCCATGGCGCTGATGGGGCTGTTGCCGCAGCCGCTGGCGCAGGTAGACGGCGGTGAAATTCGCTTTGAAGGGCAAAACCTGCTGTCGCTGCGGGCCTCCAAGATGGCCGATCTGCGCGGCAACCGACTGGCGATGATCTTTCAGGAACCGATGAGCGCGCTCAATCCGGTGTTGACCCTCGGCGAACAGCTGGTGGAGCCGCTGATTCGCCACCTGACCCTGTCGCCGAAAGCGGCCTGGCGTCAGGCGATTCAACTCTTGACTGAAGTGGGGTTGGCGCGTGCCGAGGCACTGATGCGCTGCTATCCGCATCAGCTTTCCGGCGGCATGCTGCAGCGCGTGATGATCGCTATGGCGATCGGGTGCCGTCCGGCGCTGCTGATTGCCGACGAACCGACCACGGCGCTCGACGTTACGGTGCAAGCGCAGATCCTGGCGTTGCTGCGTGAGCAGAGCCGGCGACACAACATGGCGATGATCTTGATCACCCACGATCTTGGGGTGATCGCCCAGATGGCGGATCGGCTGGCGGTGATGTACGCCGGGCGCGTCGTCGAGCAGGGCACGACGCGGGAAGTGCTCGCCGAACCGCGGCACCCTTATACTCAGGGGCTGATCGCCTCGCGGCCGGTGCCGGGCCAGCGGCTCCGCCGTTTGTACTCCATTCCCGGACAGGTGCCGGATCTGGCGCGCTTGCCTGATCACTGTGCGTTTGCCGAGCGCTGTGCGCAGGCCACCGCGCGCTGCCGCGATGGCATTCCGCCGCTGTACGGCACGCCGCAGCGCCAGTCCGCCTGTTTCCTCAACGCCGGAGGGCGCCCGCATGTCGACTGAACCTTTGGTGGAAGTGAAAGGATTAAAGAAATATTTTCCGCTGCGCGACGGACTGTTCGGGCGCACCACCGGTCAACTGAAGGCGGTGGACGACGTCAGCTTCAGCATTCGCAAGGGGCGCATTTTCGGGCTGGTGGGTGAGTCAGGCAGCGGAAAAACCACCGTCGGCCGCACGCTGCTCGGCCTGCACGACAAAACCGCCGGTGAGGTAATGTTCAAAGGGCTGGCACTGGATAGCCTGAGTAAAGATGCGCTGCGCGCCCTGCGGCCGAAAATGCAGTTAGTGTTTCAAGATCCGTACAGTTCGCTGAACCCGCGCCTGCGCGTGGGCGACGCCATTGGGGAAGCGCTGTTGCAACACGGCCTGGCGAGCAAGGCGGAACTGCGCGAACGGGTGCTCGATACCCTGGCGATCTGCGGGCTGTCGCCGCAGCATTATGGGCGGTTTCCGCATGAGTTTTCCGGTGGCCAGCGCCAGCGCATCGGCATCGCGCGCGCGCTGATCCTGCAGCCGGAGTTTATCGTCGCAGACGAACCGATATCGGCGCTCGACGTGTCGATTCAGGCGCAGATCATCAATCTGTTCTCCGATTTGCAGGAACGGCAAGGGGTGACGCTGCTGTTTATCTCGCACGATCTCGGCGTGGTGGAGCATTTGTGCCAGGATGTGGCAGTGATGTATCTGGGGCAGATCGTTGAGAGCGCCGATCGCGACGCGCTGTTTCGCCAACCGCTGCATCCCTACACGCAGGCCTTGTTGGCAGCGGTGCCGACGCTGGATGCGCAACGCGCGCCGGCGTGGGTGGCCGGCGGCGAGCCACCGAACCCCGCCAACCCGCCGCGCGGCTGCCGTTTCCATCCCCGCTGCCCGCTGGCCACGGCGCAGTGCCGCGAACAGGCGCCGCAGCTGCGCAGCGTGGCGCCCGGCCATCAGGTGGCTTGCCACCTGGTCGGCTAGCGTCAGGATAGGTAGTGCTTCAACGCGCGCCCGGCCTGGTGGATCGCCGAATGCACCGCCGGGACGTGGGCGAGCGGATTCAACAGGCCGTAGTCGTGGATCAGCCCGTTGTAGCGGGTGGCGGTGACCTCGACGCCGGCGGCATCGAGCAGACGCGCGTAAGCTTCGCCTTCATCGCGCAGCACATCCAGCTCGGCGGTCTGCACCAGCGCCGGCGGCAAGCCCCGCAGCTGTTCCGGCGTGGCGTTGAGCGGCGAAGCGTAGATATCTTTGCGCTGCGCCTTATCGGGCGCGTAGCTGTCCCAAAACCACTTCATCATGTTGCGGGTCAGGAAATGGCCTTCGGCAAACTGATGATAGGAGTCGGTATCAAACTGGGCACGGGTGACGGGCCACAGCAGGATCTGGCAACGCAGCGCCGGTATGCCTTTCTCTTTGGCCATCAGGCTGACCACCGCCGCCATATTGCCGCCGGCGCTGTTGCCGACCACCGCCAGCCGTGAACCGTCGACGTTGATCTTCTCGCCGTACTCGGCCACCCATTCGGTGGCGGCGTAAGCCAGGTTGATCGCCTCGGGGTAGCGCACCTCCGGTGAGCGGGGATAGTTGACGAACACCGCCGCCGCGCCGGAGCTGTAAACCAGATCGCGCACCAGGCGCTCGTGGGTGGGGAAATCGCCCAGCACCCAGCCGCCGCCGTGAAAGAACATGAATACCGGCGGCGCCTCGTTGACCCTGGCCGGCCGCACCAGCTGCAGCAGAATATCCTGACCTTCTACGTGAATCGTTTTTTCGCTGATCTCGACCTCGCGCAGCGGCACCTCGACGCTGCGTTGCGCGTCCTCCAAGACCCTGCGTGCCTCTTTAGGCTTCATCTGTTCCATGGGTTTACCGCCGGCGGCATTCAGCGCGTCGAGAAATGCGCGGATGTCGTGCTGGGCGTGTGGCTGGCTGAGATCGACGGTTTTCTTGGGCATGGTGACTCCTTGGGCGCAGAAGAGAAGGGGCGGTCAGGATCACAGTGTAGCCGCTGGCAAACAAAGCGGGAGTGGAGGCTGACGGCGGTCAGCGCGGCCCGTGTTTTGGGGATGTTGCAGGTGGGATCTCCGCGTCACTGCCGTCTTGCACAATCCTGACGCACCGCTGCACCCAATTGGGGCAAAAAGTGTGAGGGCGAGCAAATTGGGTGAAATTATTTTTGCGAGCCCGATCAGAAATTCTAAAGTTTTTCGTAATTGAATAGGATTTCGCGCGCAATGGTGATTTTAGGCCTTATTTTTTAATTTATGCATTACCAATGCATAGAAAATGAATAAATATTCAATATAAGCCGTTGTTTTAACGTAAAAAATAGCAAAATCCGGCAAAAATCCCGTTTTGGCACGATAGCTGCTCTACACTCTTTATCAAACGACATGTATTTTAACTGCTCGTTAACATTTACTCCCCGCTCAGGGACCGGATATACGCCATAAATAGTGAAAAATCGATTTTATGTAACAGATTTGTTTCTAAATCAGCGGTAAGGGACAGTATTTTCTCCGCCGCGAAAGTCGGTTTTGAACAACGGTTTTTTTGCATTGTGGCGGCCTAACCGGGCTTGAGCGACCCTTACAGTCAAAATTCAGCCTTTGCTGAGATTATGAGGTCACTATGGAACAGCCAATCGCAGTTACCCGCCAGTCTTTCGATGACTGGATGGTCCCGGTTTATGCCCCTGCCGATTTTATTCTGGTGCGGGGCGAAGGATCGCAGGTGTGGGATCAGCAGGGTAAGTCTTATATCGATTTCGCCGGCGGCATCGCGGTTAACGCGTTGGGGCATGCGCACCCGGCGGTCAAGGCGGCGCTGGTGGAGCAGGCAGGCAAGCTGTGGCATCTGGGCAATGGCTATACCAACGAACCGGTGCTGCGCCTGGCCAAAAAACTGATCGACGCCACCTTCGCCGACAAGGTGTTCTTCTGTAACTCGGGCGCCGAAGCTAACGAAGCGGCGCTGAAACTGGCACGCAAACATGCGCACGATCAGCACGGCGCCGGTAAAGATCAGATTGTGGCGTTCAACAACGCGTTCCACGGTCGCACGCTGTTTACCGTGTCCGCCGGCGGCCAGCCAAAATATTCGCAGGACTTTGCGCCGCTGCCGGGCGGCATCACTCATACGCCGTATAACGATCTGGCCGCAGCGGCCGAGCTTATCAACGATCGCACCTGCGCGGTGATCGTCGAGCCGATCCAGGGCGAAGGCGGCGTGCTGCCGGCGGAAGCCAGTTTCCTGCAGGGGCTGCGTGAACTGTGCGATCGTCATAACGCGCTGCTGATCTTCGACGAAGTACAGACCGGCGTCGGCCGCACCGGCCACCTGTATGCCTATATGCAGTACGGCGTGGTGCCGGACGTGTTGACCACCGCGAAAGCGCTGGGCGGCGGCTTCCCGATCGGCGCCATGCTGACCACCGATGCGCTGGCGAAAACGCTGGGTGTCGGCACCCACGGCACCACCTACGGCGGCAACCCGCTGGCGACGGCGGTGGCGGGGGAAGTGTTCTCCATCATCAACACGCCGGAAGTGCTGGAAGGCGTCAAGCAGCGTCACCAGTGGTTCATCGACGGGTTGAACGACATCAATCGCCAGTACCCGATCTTCGCCGACATTCGCGGCGGCGGTTTGCTGATCGGCTGCCAATTGACGAAGGACTATGCCGGCAAAGCGAAGCAGATCACCCAACTGGCCAACGAAGAAGGCGTCATCGCGCTGATCGCCGGTCCGGACGTGGTGCGTTTCACGCCGTCGCTGATCATCCCTGAGCAGGATGTGAAAGAGGGGCTGGCGCGATTCGCGCGTGCCGTGGCGCGCATTTGCAGCTAATCAGCGGGCTGCGCCTTCACCGGCGCAGCCTGATTCAGAAGAGGTTCGCATTATGATGATTATTCGCCCTATAGAGCGTCGCGATCTGGCGGATTTGTTGACGCTTGCCGGTAAATCTGGCATCGGTCTCACTTCACTGCCGCAAAATGAAGATACCCTGTCGGCACGCATTGAGCGGGCGTTAAAAACCTGGCAAGGCGAACTTCCGCAAAGTGACCAGTGTTATCTGTTCGTGTTGGAGGATAGCGAGCGCCGGCAGGCGGTGGGGGTCTGCGCGATCGAAGTGGCTGTCGGCCTGGCAGAACCCTGGTACAGCTTCCGCGTCGGCACGCAGGTACATGCCTCCAAACAGCTGAACGTCTATAAATCGGTACCGACCCTGTTCCTCAGCAACGATCATACCGGCCATTCGGAGCTGTGCACGCTGTTCCTCGATCCGGACTATCGCCACGGTGAGAACGGCAAACTGCTGTCGAAGGTGCGTTTCCTGTTTATTGCCGCATTCCGCGAGCGTTTCTCCCGCCGTCTGATCGCCGAGATGCGCGGCTTCTCAGATGAAAACGGCCGTTCGCCGTTCTGGGAGAGCGTCGGCCACCGTTTCTTCTCCATCGAGTTCGCCAAGGCGGACTACCTGAGCGGCACCGGACAAAAGGCGTTTATCGCTGAACTGATGCCGAAACATCCGCTGTATGTCGATTTCCTGGCCGAAGACGCGCAGAAAGTGATCGGCGAAGTGCATCCGCAAACCCTGCCGGCACGCCGGTTGCTGGAGGCGGAAGGCCTGAGCTATCAGGGCTACGTCGATATCTTCGACGGCGGCCCGACGCTGGAAGCCGAGATCGACCATATCCGCGCGGTGAAGCAGAGCCGCCTGGTGAAAGTGGTGCTGGATGACACGCCGATGCGCGCTGATGCGCCGGTGCATCTGGTGGCCAACGACAACTATCAGAACTACCGCGCACTGTTGGTCAATGCCGAACTGTATGACGACCGCCTGCATATCAACGCCGCCACCGCTGCGGCGCTGGGCGTCGAGCAGGGCAGCCCGGTGCGGGTGCTCCCCCTTATTGCACAGGAGAAAGCATGATGTCCCATCCTGCTCTGTTGATTAACGGCGTCTGGCGGCAGGGCCGCGGCGCCGAGTTCGGCAAAGCCGATCCGGTCGGCAACCAGCCGCTGTGGCGCGCTAACGCCGCCGATACTGACGACGTCGCCGCCGCCTGCGAGGCCGCGCGTGCCGCGTTTCCCTCCTGGGCGCGTACGCCGTTTGAACAGCGCGAACAGCTGGTGAAACGCTTCGCCGCCTTGCTGGAAGAGCACAAACAGTCGCTGGCGGAAACCATCAGCCGTGAGACCGGTAAACCGCGTTGGGAAACGTTGACCGAAATTCAGGCGATGATCGGTAAAGTGGGCATTTCGCTGCAGGCCTACCAATCGCGCACCGGTTTTAGCCAGACGGCGATGGCCGACGGCGCTTCGGTGCTGCGTCATCGCCCGCACGGCGTGCTGGCGGTGTTTGGGCCTTACAACTTCCCCGGCCATCTGCCGAACGGCCATATCGTGCCGGCGCTGCTGGCCGGAAACTGCGTGGTGTTCAAACCGAGCGAGCTGACGCCGCTGACCGCCGAGGAAACCCTGAAGCTGTGGCAGCAGGCCGGCCTGCCGGACGGGGTGATCAATCTGGTGCAAGGCGGCCGGGAAACCGGCGAAGCGCTGGCGGCCAGTGCGGATATCGACGGCCTGCTGTTCACCGGCAGCGCCGGC
Source organism: Serratia sp. OLAL2 (assembly GCF_002752475.1). Taxonomy (NCBI): domain Bacteria; kingdom Pseudomonadati; phylum Pseudomonadota; class Gammaproteobacteria; order Enterobacterales; family Yersiniaceae; genus Serratia; species Serratia sp. OLAL2. The sequence goes on from NZ_MSTL01000018.1 coordinate 30,345, forward strand.
ACCGGCTATCACCTGCATCGCCAATTGGCGGGGCAGCCGGAGAAGATCCTGGCGCTGGAGATGGGCGGTAACAACGCGCTGATCGTCGATGGCTTCGAGGATCGCGACGCGGCGGTCAACCTGGCTATCCAATCGGCGTTTATCTCCGCCGGCCAACGCTGCACCTGTTCACGCCGCATTTTGGTGAAGCAGGGGGCGGAAGGCGACGCCTTTATCGCGCGTTTGGTTCAGGTCGCGGGCGAACTGCGCGTTGGCCGTTGGGATGCCGAACCGCAGCCGTTCATGGGCGGGGTGGTGTCGGCAGCCGCGGCGGAGAACATGCTGAAAGCGCAGCAAAACTTGCTGGCGCTGGGCGGCAAATCGCTGCTGACCATGCGCCTGCTGGAGCCGGGCAGTTCGCTGCTCAGCCCGGGCATCATCGAGCTGACCGGCGTGGCCGGCGTACCGGACGAAGAGTACTTCGGGCCGTTGACCACGATTGTGCGTTACCGCGATTTCGACGAGGCGCTGCAGCTGGCCAACCGGACGCGCTACGGCCTGTCGGTGGGGCTGGTATCGCCGCAGCGTGAGCTGTTCGAGCGGTTGCTATTGGAAGCGCGTGCCGGCATCGTCAACTGGAACAAGCCGCTGACCGGAGCGTCCAGCGCGGCGCCGTTCGGTGGCGTGGGAGCCTCCGGCAACCATCGCCCAAGCGCCTTCTATGCGGCGGACTATTGCGCCTGGCCGATGGCGTCGCTGGAAAGCGAAAGCCTGTCGCTGCCGGCGACGCTCTCGCCGGGCTTGTCGTTCCGTTAATCGTCTGCGGCGGCGCGATGGCGCTGCCGCAGGCCATCCCCAGGGGATAGCCATGTCAGGATATGAAGTCAATTTCGACGGTTTGGTGGGGCCGACGCACCACTATGCCGGGCTGTCGTTCGGTAACGAGGCCTCTACGCAGCATCAAAACAGCGTATCGAACCCGAAGCTGGCGGCGAAGCAAGGTCTGCTGAAAATGAAGGCGCTGGCCGATCTCGGTTTCCAGCAAGGGGTATTGCCGCCGCAGGAGCGGCCGCATCTGCCGATGCTGCGTCGCCTGGGCTTCAGCGGCAGCGATGAGACGGTGCTGGCGCAGGTGATGCGTCAATCACCGCGTTTGCTGTCGGCGCTCAGCTCGGCGTCTTGCATGTGGACCGCCAATGCGGCCACCGTGTCGCCCTCGGCGGACAGCGCCGACGGCAAGGTGCACTTCACTGCCGCCAACCTGAACAATAAATTCCACCGCGCCATCGAGGCGGAAACCACCACCGCCGTATTGCGGGCGATGTTCAGCGACGATCGGCATTTTGCCCACCACGAGGCGCTGCCGCAGGTGGCGTTATTCGGCGACGAAGGGGCGGCCAACCATAACCGTCTGGGCGGCGACTACGCCAAGCGCAGCGTGCAGATGTTCGTCTACGGTCGTCAGGAATTCGGTGGCGAAACGGCGCCGACGCGTTATCCGGCGCGCCAAACGCGCGAAGCCAGCGAGGCAATCGCTCGCCTGCACCAACTGGACGAGCAGCATACGGTCTTCGTACAGCAAAACCCAGCGGTGATCGATCAGGGCGTATTCCATAACGACGTGATAGCGGTCAGTAACCAGAACGTGCTGTTCCACCACCAGCAGGCGTTTTACCGCCAGCAACAGGCGTTGGATGACTTGCGCCGCAAGATGGCGACGCTGGACAGCGAGCTGGTGGCAATCGAGGTGCCGACAGAGCGCGTCTCGGTGGCGGACGCGGTAGCGACCTATCTGTTCAACAGCCAAATTCTCACCAAGCCGAACGGCAAGATGATGATCGTGGTGCCAGAAGAGTCGCGCCAACATGCCGGCGTGTGGCGTTATCTGAACGACATGGTCGGCAGCGGCGGCCCGATCGATGAAATTCGCGTGTTTGACCTGCGCGAAAGCATGCGCAACGGCGGCGGCCCGGCCTGCCTGCGGTTGCGGGTGGCGCTCAACGAGCAGGAGCTGCGGGCGGTGAATCCACGCGTGATGATGAACGAGCGGCTGTTCGCGACGCTGAACGAGTGGGTGGATCGCCATTACCGCGATCGCCTGACGCAGGATGACCTGGCCGATCCGCTGCTGCTGCGCGAAGGGCGTGAGGCGCTGGATTCGCTGACGTCGATCCTCGGTCTCGGCGCCATTTATCCGTTCCAACGCTAAGGGAGGCGGCATGATCGATCTACTGCCCCTGACGCTGGAAGGGAACGAACCCGTCGAATGGCAAGGTGAAACGCCGCAGCTGCGCTGGCGTTGGCAGGGGGAAGGCGTGCTGGAGCTTATGCCGCGGCAGCCTTACCGCCAGGCGATGGTCATGTCGGCGGGCGTGCACGGCAACGAAACCGCGCCGATTGAACTGCTCAATCAGCTGGTTGGCGATCTGCTGATCGGCCGGTTGCCGCTGACGGTGCGGCTGTTGGTGGTGCTGGGCAACCCGGCGGCGATGCGGGCCGGCAAGCGTTATCTGCACAGCGACATGAACCGCATGTTCGGCGGCCGCTACCGCAACTTCGCCGCCAGCGGCGAGACCGTGCGTGCGCAGCAGTTGGAGCGTGCGCTCGCCGCCTTTTTCGATGGGGAACTGGCGGCGCGTTTCCATTACGATCTGCACACTGCCATCCGTGAATCGCGGTTGCCACGTTTCGGCATTCTGCCTTTCCAGAAACGCCCGTACAGTGAGCCGATGCTGAAGCTGCTGGATGCCGCCGATTTGGATGCGCTGGTGGTGCACAGCGCACCAGGCGGGACGTTTAGCCACTATTCCAGCGAGCATCTCAATGCGGCGAGCTGTACGCTCGAGCTGGGCAAGGCGCGACCGTTTGGCAGCAACGATCTACAGCAGTTTGCTGCCATCGATCGCGCTTTGCGGGCGGCGGTCAGCGAGGGGCCGTTGCCGGAGCGCGAGGGCGAGGCGATCCGGGTATTCCGTGTGATGCATTCGTTGATCAAACACAGCGAGGATTTCAAGCTGCACCTGGATGATGACACGGCCAACTTCACCGAGTTGAAACCGGGGATGTTGCTGTGCGAGCAGCCGCAGGAGGACTATCGCGTTGGCCAAGAGGGCGCGTGGATACTGTTCCCTAACCCCACTGTGGCGCTGGGCCTGCGCGCTGGCATGCTGTTGAGCGAAGTTTCCCGTTCTACGCTCTATTGATTTATCCTCGGCGGCGCCGTCAGCGCGCCGCCGTTATTCCGTTCATTATTTTGCTCTGCTATTTCCCGCTATTTTAATTGCCCTAAGGCGAATTTTATTCGTTCCTAATGCCTCCTTTTATACGCGTGAATAAAAGGAGGTATCAGGTCGTTATCTGAAAGCCTTAATTGCCTGGTGAGATTGTTAAGATAAAAATGTGAAATAAGTAACGTTTTTAATAACCATGCTAATTTTGTTGTTACTTTTGAATCGCGCAGAAAGCACGCAAAACGAAACCAAAATGCACCAAAAGAGTGCGATGCACCATTTTGGTTATAAGTTATGTGATAAAAAATTCTTATATTCAATAAGTTATATGCTTTCTTATTGGAAATATTTAGTTACAAATAAACATGCTTTCTCCTCGTTGTTTCATGAACTTTTTGATTTTAAGTTTTGATTCATGATGCTAATGTCACATCACCCCACATTAGGGGGGCTCATAAAATACCAAAAGATAAAATCACAGCCCAAACTATAAATTGGGCGTGACGGGCAGGGTTCTAATTATAATATCTAGGAAAATAAATGATGAAACGCAGTGTATTAGCCTTAGCTGTCGCCCTCGGGGCGATCACCTCCTTCGCCAACGCGGCTGAAATCTACAATAAGGATGGTAATAAACTCGACCTGTACGGCCGCGTTAACGCCAAGCATTATTTCAGCGACAGTAAGTCCAATGACGGCGATATGACCTATGTTCGCCTGGGCTTCAAAGGCGAAACGCAAATCAATGACCAGTTGACCGGTTACGGTCAGTGGGAATACAACGTCCAGGCCAATCACGACGAAGCGCAGGGCACCGCCGGCACCAAAACGCGTCTGGGCTTCGCGGGGCTGAAATTCGGCAACTACGGTTCTTTCGACTACGGCCGTAACTACGGTGTGGTGTATGACGCCGAGGCTTACACCGACATGCTGCCAGAATTCGGCGGCGACTCCTACAGCTATACCGATAACTTTATGACCGCCCGTTCCAACGGTTTGGCTACCTACCGTAACCGTGATTTCTTCGGTTTGGTGGAAGGCCTGAATCTGGCGGTGCAGTATCAGGGTAAAAACGACGGCGACGGTCGCAGCGTGACCAAGCAAAACGGCGACGGTTACGGCCTGTCCCTGGACTACCAGGACATCGGCGGTTCCGGCATCGGCGTAGCGGCGGCGTTCTCTGATTCTAACCGCACCAGCAAGCAAAAAGAGCTGCAGTATGGTAAGGGCGACAGCGCCACTGCATGGACCACCGCAGTGAAATACGACGCCAACCAGGTTTACCTGGCCGCGATGTATGCCGAAACCCGTAACATGACGCCGATCAGCGTCAATGGCACCTCCGGCTTCGCCAATAAAACGCAAAACTTCGAAGTGGTGGCCCAGTATCAATTCGAAAACGGCCTGCGTCCTTCCTTGGGCTACGTGCAGTCCAAAGGCAAGGATATCGAAGGGATCGGTGATGCCGACCTGGTGAAATATGTGGAAGTGGGGGCGACTTACTACTTCAACAAAAATATGTACACCTACGTTGATTATCAAATCAACCAGCTGAGCGACAATAACAAACTGAAACTGGCCAACGATGATATCGTTGCCGTCAGCTTGACGTATCGCTTCTAAGCGGCAATTTCATTACCTTCATCCTGTGTCGGGAGTGGTAATCAGGCAGGGCGTAAGCCCTGCCTTAGCTTGCTGACAAAGGAGGAAAAAGCGTGGTTTTTCCTCCTTTGTGGTGAGCAGTCGAAAATCAATGAATTGATTTTCCTTATTTTAAAGGTTGTCTTCGGTAAACCTGGTAATGTCATCAGGTTTGTCATTAACCTCAGGCAGGGCGCAAGCCCTGCCTTTGTTTTATCGGGAACTCAGCCTTTGGGTGCCAACCCGACCAGCTCAATGGCGGAACGCAGCGCGGCGAAACGTTGCTGATCCTGCTCCCGCTCTATTTCGGTCACCAGCTGTGAAAGAATATTGCCGCCGGATACTTTTTTATGGTTTTTGATTAACTGCAACACTGCGTCGCCTAACGCCAGGCTGACGTCGCGCAGCAGAGTTTCATATTGCTCGTTGGAATGAGCTGATGCTGGCATGACCTTTCTCTGTCTCTCTCTTCTTCGGGAGCCGCAATTTAGCAAAACAGCGGCCTTATGCCTCGGAGGAAGGCGAAGTTTCTGATGAAATCAGAAATTCCTCAGCATCGCGCGGGGAGGGAATTAAAAATCCGAATATTCGCTGGCTGGCAACCAGAAGCCGTCAATGAACTCTTCCATGGGATAACAACCGGCGTGTCGCAAGTTCTGTTCCTTCATCGCGACCAGGCATTGTGGCTCGTCGCGCAATATGTCGACCACCATTTCACTGCAGCCACCATCCAGATAACAGACAAACATCACCAATGCGTACATCGTTGCACGCCTCCTTCGTCGAGTTGCCTTGTCTGCAACAGTGTAGGTAAAAAAGCACGATTTTTCAGCATCATTGCGCAATTAATCACCGTTGAAACGCCGCTGACGACACTTTCGGAATACTCTACCCGTTTCTGGCGCCGTGAGCGGATGGCATATCCTTTTGACGATGCTAAGCTTAACAAGCCTTACTTAAACGCATTAATGCAACCATCAAAAGGAGTGAATATGGGCTTGTTTAACTTCGTCAAAGAAGCGGGAGAAAAACTGTGGGACACAGTCACCGGCAATGCCTCCGCCGAAGATCAAGGCGCCAAACTCAAGGAGCATCTCGATAAGAGCGGCTTGCCGGGCACCGACAAAGTCGATGTGCAGGTGGTCGATGGTAAAGCCGTAGTGACCGGCGATGCCGTCAGCCAGGAGTTAAAAGAGAAGATCCTGGTGGCTATCGGCAACGTGGCGGGTATCAGCGGGGTGGAAGACAAGGTGGCGGTGACGCAACCCGACGCCGAGAGCCGCTTCTATACCGTGAAGAAGGGCGATACGCTGAGCGCGATCTCTAAAGAGATGTACGGCAACGCCAATCTGTACAACAAGATTTTTGAAGCCAACAAGCCGATGCTGTCGAGCCCGGACAAGATTTATCCGGGGCAGGTATTGCGTATCCCGCAATAACGCGTAGGTCTGCCATAGCCCGGTTGCGTACCGGGCTTTTTTTTGTCCTCTGCAATAGGCGTCTCTTATTTCCCTGCGATCTCCATGCCAGTTACATCTCCCCTGTGTCCCTGCTCGCTCGCCGGCAGGGGCGGTGTTGACCCTGATGGGGAAAATTGATAGCGTCATCTCCCGGTTGAGGCCGGAACGACCAAGGCGCCAACGTGCGTGCCTTATTCTGAGGGGATATTTTGCCCCGTCAAACAGCAATGCAGCAGTTGAACGAGTGAAAACCGATTTAGTGAAACAACAGCGTAACGCCTCAACGGATAAAAATTATCGAGAAACCTTGGGTGATGCGCAATTTGCGATCGTCGTGTTGGCGGTGGCGTCCTGCTCACTGATTATCTTTACGCTGGCGGTCACGCTGTGGGTGACCTGACGCGATTAACTAGGGGAGATAAAATGGAGCCTAATCTCCATGATGAAACCAAACTGCTGGCGATCATCGGCCTGTTGGTGTCCGTGCTGCTGGTGGTATCAATTCTCTTTGGCGTGACCTATTTCTCCGATCTCAGGCACGCGCATGACGATCTAGACATCAAGAGCTGCTATATCAAAGCGCCCTGAACCGCGCGAAAGCGCCTGAGCGTCGCCGCTCTGTGGGGGCTACCCTGTGTTAAGATTGGGGGTACCCTTGGCGAATCGGCGCCATTCAGGAGGTCTTTGCGATGAGTCAGTCACGTCCTACGCTCTCTTCATCTTCACGCGAATGCCCTGTCGTTGACGGCGTGCGCCAGATACAACGTATTGCCGTGCGTAATGCCGAAGTGGGAGGTATCCCGATCAATCGTGCGTTGCCAACTCGGGAGCGGCGCACCGTCGGCGCCTGGTGTTTTCTCGATCACGCTGGACCGACGGTATTCAACGGCACCTCGCCCGGCATGGATGTGGGGCCGCATCCGCACATCGGGCTGCAAACGTTCACCTGGATGATAGAGGGTGAAGTGCTGCACCGTGACAGCCTCGGCAGTGAGCAAGTGATTCGCCCAGGGCAGGTTAATCTGATGACCGCAGGGCGTGGCATTGCGCATACGGAACAGTCGGTGGGCGAGCAGCGGCGATTGCATGCCGCACAATTATGGATCGCGCTGCCGGCCGAACATGCCGACATGGCGCCACGTTTCGATCACTATCCGGACTTGCCACAATGGCAGAATAACGGCGTGAATCACCGTTTGTTGGTCGGGGAATTTGGCGCTTATCGTTCACCGGTGTTTACTTTCTCGCCACTAATTGCCATTGATATGGAGTGGCAGGAAGCGGCGAGGATAGAATTGCCGCTGCGCGATGATTATGAAATCGGCTTTTTGCCCCTTATTGGTGCATTTGAACTTAATGGTGAAACTTTTTCACCTGATGAGTTTGCCTATTTGGGCATGAAGAATAACTCTATTGGGTTAAATGCACGGAAGGGCAGCCGGGGATTATTAATCGGTGGAGTGCCACTAAACGAAGAGATCCTTATCTGGTGGAATTTCGTTGGCCATACCAAAGCTGAAATTACTCAGGCTCAGCATGATTGGGAGCAAGAGGCGCCGCGTTTCCCGGCGGTTGACGGTTATTCTGGTGAGCGCATGACCGCGCCACGCCTGCCCTGGAGCGATGTTTGATAGCGTTAGGATATAATCGCCGCGGTTATTCGGCTTATTTCGCTCTAATAAGACGTAATTAATGTGATCGCGGCTCCAGCTTTAGGACAATATAAGGTTTCTCGGCGGAAAAGTGATCTGGCGCATATAATGACAACGAGAAGAAGTTTAGGATAATCCTCAGGAAGTCAGGTTGTCTCCCGTTAGTCAGATGTCAGTGAGGTCATTATGAGCCAGGTACTCTATCGTGCAAGACTGTCCCATGTCGTGGTTGCCACGGCGTTGTTTTGGGTCTCTGTCGCGGCATTGTTGGTCGCCGTATTAAACTAACCTCAAAAAATGACTCCTGCATAAACCCGCTTCGGCGGGTTTTTTTATCTCTATCGATGGGGAGGTGAGAGGCGGCGTTTATAATTGACGACATCTTCAATAAACGACAGGGATCATCATGAAGCTCTTTGCCGATATTTTGTTGCTGCTCATCGCAGCGCTCCATCTTTATATCCTGGTGTTGGAAATGTTCCTGTGGCGTACGCCACTCGGCAGACGCGCATTTGGCACGACGGCGGAGTTCGCTGCAGCCACGCGGGTGTTGGCCGCCAATCAGGGGTTGTACAACGGCTTTCTGGCGTTGGGGTTGGCATGGAGCTACTGGCGTGAGGATATGGCGCTGCAGCTGTTTTTTCTCGGGTGTGTGCTGGCGGCCGGCGTATTCGGCGGCCTGAGCGCCAGCCGTAAAATTCTCTGGGTGCAGGCTCTGCCGGCCGCGATCGCGATACTGGCGGTCTGGGGAACGCGTTAACCCGCCGGTTTACGGCGGGCTTCAGGCGGATTTTTGATGAATGACGTGCAGCGGCGGATCGATGTGCAGATCGACGCTCAAATCCTGGCGAAAATCATAGGGCGTGATATTAAAACGCTTTCTGAACATGTAGGTGAAGTGGGACTGTGAACCGAAGCCAAAGTCCAGGGCGATATCGAAGATCGACGCTTCACTGCTGCGCAGTTGATAGACCGCGCCGGCCAGACGGCGTTCGCGAATGTATTTGCCGAGCGAAATCCCTGTCGCTTCTTTGAACAGCTTCTGCATGTGCCACAGCGAGTAGCCGGAGTACTCGGCCAACTCTTCGAGATGGATCACTCGTCCGAGGTGAGTTTCGACCCATTTGCTGAGGGCGCAGACCAATGAGAGGTGGTGTTCTTGTATCATCAGTGCGTCAGTGTGAGACCTACATAGCGGTGAAGTATACACAACTTGCCGCCGTGGACAAAAACGCCACCGATGACCGGGGGGGATTATTCGGAAAAACCGTTGAACCGCCGCTTGTCAGCCGAAAGGAAAAACGGCTAATCTGAGACTGTCGCCGCCGCGGTGGGGGACGGAAAGAAGGCCACAGCAAGTAACCGCCAAAACAGAGTCAGCCGTAACAACTCAACGTTGATGGGGTGATCGCATGTTAATGACAGTGATTATTACTCTGGTTGTAATCGTGGGCGTCGGCGCTTTTATGGCGATGCCGGTGATGAGCATGAAAAATGCGGAAAGTGTGGGAGGTGAAGAGCCGTGAGAGCAAGAGACATTGCACGCCGCTGAGCGGGGCGTTCGCTAATCGGGAAAGCCTGGGTCAGAAACCCGGGCTTTTTGTTGCGCGGGCGCTCAAACGTTTTTCCGCTCGACGGTTTCCTCTCCCCAATAAAGCTGGTCGGCGGTGGTTTTGGCAAAGGCCTTCTCCAGTGCTTCATCGCTGCCTTCTTCCCAGATTTTCTGCGCCAACACTTCGTCGTTCCCTGCCAGCTCAAAAATGGCTTCGGCGATTTCCACCGAAGTTTCACGCACTGTCGCCCAGGATTTCACATTGTGATTCGCCATAACTTTCTCCTGTTGGTTGTGGCTTATGGGTGGTTTTTGCCACCGTCATGCTGCAAGTATAGGCTAATCCGACGCGGGCTTTTGCCCGGCGGTGCGCAGAAGGGGAAAAAAACGGGGAGAGCGGGCAATGGCGCGGACGCCGTGCTATTCTGTGCGGCGTTTGAATCAAGAGGGAAAGTTATTATGTCTGACATGCTGAGCAACGAGCAGGAACTGGCTTCCGATCTGGTCGCTTGCCAACTGGTCATCAAACAGATTTTGGACGTTATCGACGTGATTGCGCCGACCGAAGTGCGCGACAAGATGGCGGGTCAGCTAAAAAGCATTGATTTCTCCACGCACCCGGCAGGTGCCGATCCGGTGACACGCCGAGCGATTGACAAGGCGATTGCGCTGATCGAGATGAAATTCACCCGCAGCTGAGGCGGGGCCGCCGCAAAGCGACGGCGTCGGGCGGTGGCGGTTAATCCACCACCGTTTCGATTTTCTTGAACAACGGGCAGTCGGCTACGCCGATGAAACCGTTGTCGCCATTCACGTACTGGGCGATCGCCACGTTGCGCGCCGTCAGGTATTTGCACTGCAATCCCAACCCGCCAACGTTTTTGTTGCTGCCGATCAGCACGCCGTAACCCGAGATCAAAAAACCGCCGTAAATGACCGCTAGCACCAGTACCCACTTAATCAATTTGCTCATTGCGCTTCCTCATTATCCCTGAGGGTTCATCTAGCCATGACTGCCGCGCGACGACAAGGGTAACAGTCTGAAAACCGGGCAATAGCCAGAAATCTAAACGGAAAGTTAAACTTCGTTTAACTTCGCTGTGATAACATGCGCGATAGATTACCCAGATAACAATGAGGCTGCTAAATTTGTTGCGAAAAAAAATCCTCGTGATAATGACGGCCGTCGCTGCCTGCCTGTTTTTCTACCTGCTGGCGCTGGATAGCTATTGCGACGACGGTGGAAATTTTGCGTTGGGCATCTGTTCGGTGACCCGCTTCGTGCCCTGGTAAGCAATTTTCGGTAGGGATGTTCGCACGGCCGCCGCGAGTGCTAAGATGGCGGCCTGAATTTCGCAGTAGATAGGGTTGTCCATGTACGATTTAGGTTTTGGCCAGAACGGCCTGTTGTCGCTGGCGCTCGCCGTTGTGGCATTGTTGGCCGGGCTGTGGGTTTGGTTCCTGGTGAACCGCGCCAGTGTGCGCGCCAACGAGCAGATTCGCCTGCTGCAGGAAATTGCCGAGCAACAACGCCAGCAAACGGCGCTGTTGAAGCGTTTGGCGCACAGCGCAGGCGCTGACGGCGCCGCTGCGGGTGACGACGACGATCTCAGCCCCGCGCTGGATTTCAAAGGTTTTATCCCCGAACGTTGAACATGATGCTCCGGCCGGCGGCAGCGTCGCCGGGGCGTTTCAGTAAAACACCATGCCCTGATACGGTTTTTCCCGGCATGCCGCCAGGCGGCTGGCCAGATCGCCGGCATGGATCTCCAACTGATGCCCATCGGGATCGAGAAAGTAGAGCGATTCGCCTTCGCTGCGATTGCTTTTCCACTCTTCGACGCCGGCCTGGCGCAGCCGCTCGCTGACCCGTTCAATGTGTTCCGGCGCGACGCTGAAGGCGTAATGGGTGTAATCACGCTCCCGTGGTTGCATGCGGGCCTCATCCAATGACAGACACAGCCACAACGCCCCCAACGACAGATAGGCGCCGCCTTGCCAGCGGGCGTGAGGGGTAAACCCCAACAGATGACGATAAAAATCGAAGCTGCGATCGAGATCGCTGACGGCGAGCGTCAGGTGGTTGAGGCCGGTCAACATGCGTGCGTTTCCTGGGCGCTAAACAGAGGAAAAGTGTACGCAGAAGGGGAGAAAAGTTAAAGGGAGCAAAACATTAGTTCAGATAATGTGAAAACCGGCGGCACTGTCATAAAACTGTCTTACAGACATCGTAATGTAGCGCGAACCTTACGAAAGATGGATGAAGCCGATGATTAAATGGTACGAAGAAAGCGATGCCGAAGTGAACCGCAGCATCGCGCTGCTGACCGGAGAGAACCCGGACAAGTGGTATCCCTACGGTGGTGTGAAAGGTAAAGATTACTGCAAGAATCCCTCCGATGCCTGGCCGATCATTTGCGCCAACAAAATCAGTCTGAACCCCGACAACCAAAGCGACAGCCCGCAGTGGCAGGCGCGCATGAGCACCCAGGGCGGTGAATGGCAGGCGGACAGCGCCAGCCCGCTGCGCGCGGCGATGATCTGCTTCCTGATGAGCCGGCAGGCTAACTGAGTCGAACAATACCGGTGATTGGTAAGAGTTTCTCCTTTTTCTAATAACAGAGCTGTCGTTGGCGGAGGCTGTTTATGAAGCGCATTATCAAAGGTGATAAAAACTTGTCTCATCTGGTGATTGCCCATGCGGCGATCGATCGTCATGCCGAAAGCTTTGGCCAGCGTCGTCAGGGTTGGCCCTCGACCTACCTGATAAAATATCAAAACGATCGCGTGGCGGTGGAAGTGGTCACGCGTCGCCAATCTTATGTCGCCACGCTGATGATAGGCGCGCGCAACCTGACCAAACTGTGCGGCATGCCAGGCTGAACGCCGCCATTTCACGCTTTCTCACGGTTAAAAAATCGCGCTCCGCTACGCCGTCTCGGGGCGCTTCTCCTTGATGCTCACGGGGTTAAGTGTTAAAAAGCCGCCCGCAGATACATTTATTGATTGGTGAAATCTTGGCCGATAACGGCAAGGGTGTACGCCATATGAGGATAAGATGGGCGGTCAGCATCAGGATACTCCGCTAAAACGCGGCTTAAAAAACAGACATATACAGCTTATTGCCCTCGGGGGCGCCATTGGCACCGGTTTATTTCTCGGCATTGCGCAAACCATCAAGATGGCCGGCCCCGCCGTGCTGTTGGGCTACGCCATCGGCGGTTTTATCGCGTTTTTGATCATGCGCCAGCTGGGCGAAATGGTGGTGGAGGAGCCGGTCGCCGGATCTTTCAGCCACTTTGCCTATAAGTATTGGGGCGACTTCGCCGGCTTTCTTTCCGGCTGGAATTATTGGGCGATGTTCATTCTGGTCGGCATGGCGGAATTGACCGCCGTCGGCATCTACATTCAGTACTGGTGGCCGGAGATCCCCACCTGGGCCTCCGCCGCGCTGTTTTTCGTGCTGATCAACCTGATTAACCTGGTAAATGTGCGCCTGTACGGCGAAACCGAGTTCTGGTTCGCCATCATCAAGGTGGTGGCGATTGTCGGCATGATCGTGTTCGGCGCCTGGCTGTTGGCGAGCGGCAACGGCGGGCCACAGGCCAGCATCACCAACCTGTGGCAGCAGGGTGGCTTTATGCCGCACGGCTTCTCGGGGCTGGTGATGGCGATGGCGGTGATCATGTTCTCGTTCGGCGGCCTGGAAATGGTCGGCATCACCGCGGCGGAGGCCGCCGATCCGCGTCGCAGCATTCCTAAAGCCACCAATCAGGTGGTGTACCGCATTCTGATCTTCTATATCGGCTCGCTGACTGTGCTGCTGTCGCTCTATCCGTGGGGGCAAGTGGTGGAGGGCGGTAGCCCGTTCGTGTTGATCTTCCATGCGCTGAACAGCAATCTGGTGGCAACCGTGCTCAACGTGGTGGTATTGACCGCCGCGCTGTCGGTTTACAACAGCGGTGTCTACGCCAACAGCCGCATGCTGTTTGGGCTGGCCAGCCAAGGCAATGCACCGAAGGCGCTGACGCGCGTTAACAAGCGCGGCGTGCCGGTGCTGTCCATCGCGCTGTCGGCGTTGATTACTTCGATCGGCGTGCTGATTAACTACCTGATGCCCGGTAAGGCGTTCGAGTTACTGATGGCGCTGGTGGTTTCAACGTTGGTCATCAACTGGGTGATGATCTGCCTGGCGCACCTGAAATTCCGCGCTGCCAAGACCCGCCAGGGCGTCATTCCCAGCTTTAAGGCGCTGTGGTATCCGTTCGGCAACTACCTGTGTCTGGCGTTCCTCGGCCTGATTCTGGTGATTATGTATTTCAGCGAAGGGATCCGTATTTCGGTGCTTTTGATGCCGCTGTGGGTTGCGGTGCTGTGGTGCGGGTTTATGCTGACGCGCCGCAAAGACGCCAAGCGTTAATCTGTTTGCTGCGGAGGCGTATGGCGCGCCTCCGCTTCTCTTCTCGTTAGCCGCGCGGCATAAAGGCGCGCCCCTCTCCGTGCCCCCGCCCCAGCAGTTTCCGGCACAGCAACAGCAGAGTACTGATCACGTCGATGGCCACCACGCTGAGCATCAGCAGGGTCAACATGAAGAATCCGAGCAGCGAACCGCCCAGCAGCACCAGCGGTGCAGGTACGCGCAGACGGCGCAACTTCATGGCGAAATACATTTTCCAGTATTGCTTCTGCGCCAGCAGCGCGCTGCGAATACGGCGCCCCAGGCTTGAGCCTGATTTGCGGGATGTAGAACGACTCATAACTTCTCCTTTTCTGTATGCCCTACAAGTCAATCACAAAGATCTTAAGAGAGTCTTAACGGGCTCTTGGCGGCCCTGGCTGTCTCACCGGAGTGAGACAACAGCATACGGCAAAAGGTCCCGAGATGCAGCGCACGGCTGACAAAGTGCGAGCTTCATCGGGTTTGTTACACTGAAAGTCATGCCCGTGCAGGGCGCAGTGGTCGGGAGAAAAGGCTGGATGAAAAGAATCAACCGTTATTACGACGCGGCCAAGGCGCATCATACGCCGGAGGGATTTCGCAACCTGGAACCTTCGCGGCGTCAGGAGGGGGACCTTCAACGTTGGCAAGATGAACGCAAGCGCCAGGGATTGCCCAAGCCGCCGCAGCAGGGTTACGCACAATTTACCGAACGCTGGTGGCAGCCTGCCGATCTCAGCGGCAACGACGACAGCGTCTGGTGGTTGGGGCATGCCTCGATGCTGCTGCGGTTGAGCGGGCGCTATATCCTGATCGATCCGGTGTTGTCCGAACGTGCATCGCCACTGAGCTTTTACGGCCCGAAGCGCAGAACGCCGCCGCCGCTGACGGTGGAGCAACTGCCGGCGGTGGATGCGGTACTGATCTCCCATAACCATTATGACCACCTTGACAGGCGCACGGTGCGGCAATTGGCGCGGCGTTTCCCTCAGGCCGAGTTCATCGTGCCGCTCGGCTTGAAGCGCTGGTTCCGCCGTTATCGGCTGAAGGTGCATGAGCTGGACTGGTGGCAAAGTCTGCCGTTGGGCGAGCTGACGGTCTACGCCACGCCGGCGCGGCACTGGAGCATGCGCACGCTGTGGGATCGCAATCGCTCACTGTGGTGTGGATGGGTGATCCACCATCCGGGGCTGCGGTTTTATTTTTCCGGCGACAGCGGTTATTCGGAACGGCTGGCGGAGATTGGTCAACGGCTGGGGCCGTTCGACGTGGCGGCGCTGCCCATCGGCGCCTACGCACCGCGCTGGTTTATGCAGGAGCAGCATATGGATCCGCAGCAGTCGGTGACGCTGTACCGTCAACTCAATCAGCCGCGCGCCATTCCCATCCATTGGGGGGTATTCGAATTGGCGGATGAGTCGCTGGACGAACCGCCGCAGCAGTTGAATCTGGCGCTGAGTGAGGCGGGGCTTGAACAGCATCAATTCCACCCGCTGAAGATTGGCGAGCGCATCGCGTTGCAGGATTCTCAGCAAGCGTGGTCTCTTCGCCCTGCGGTACAGAGGAAAGAATAAGAGCAACGGTTTGAAAGCGCGGCAGTAATTAGCAAAATTGATAAGTGCGGGTGGTGATTCAAATAACCACCCGATCTTCAGGATTTAATTCAACGCCACACTTTTGCTATTCATAAGATTATTCCGGCTATTCGGACTGATGGTTTTCGGATTATTTAGGATGAAGCCACTGGCCAGCGGGAGAGGCGTCTGGACGTTGCATGCTTATGCAACCGTTGTGCAGGACGGTAACATCATCGCCCGCCTGTGTGCTGCTCCTGCTCGCGCGGTGTGGCGGCAGGGCTGAGGGCTGATGATGATGCGTTTTCGACGGTAAAGGGTCGGAGCAGCGATGAATAAATTGGCCCCCGTTCATCGATATTCAAATGTTGCATATCAAATTCCATAAAGATTCAAATTTTTTAACGCTATAAGCGGCAAAAAAGCGGAAATGACGAGACGGACATGCGACAAAACGATGAAAGTTTTGTTAAAACTCCACCAGAATGCGGGGTCTGGTGCGGTGGTTTTAGCAAGCAGAAAATAGCCGATGCTTCAACATCTTTTGGCCTATTTAAGCAAATGTGGCTCTCGACCGTTTCAAATATGTGCGACATGTCGTTCAGTGATTAAAAATGGCTTGCCATCGCATACAGAGTATGTGATAACGCATCTGGGTAAAACGAGGTACAGTTCTGTATATGTGTGGCATTTTCAGTAAAGAAGTTCTGAGTAAAGACGTTAGCGTTGAATACCGCTTCTCTGCCGATCCTTATCTTAGTGCCTCAAGCAGTAACGACTCTAGTTTGTCTATGTAACGCCCACGGGCGGTTTAAACAATCCAAAGGAAATACTCAAGATGGCAAAGATCAAAGGTCAAGTTAAGTGGTTCAACGAGTCTAAAGGTTTCGGTTTCATCACCCCGGCTGACGGCAGCAAAGACGTGTTCGTACACTTCTCTGCAATCCAGGGTAACGGCTTCAAAACCCTGGCTGAAGGCCAGAACGTTGAGTTCGAAATCCAAGATGGCCAGAAAGGCCCATCTGCAGTAAACGTTACTGCTATCTAATCAGCGTCAGCTGTACAAAAAGCCCGCCTTCGCGCGGGCTTTTTCGTTTCCGTCATCCGGCGGCGATGACGATGCCTGCGTACTGGTTGCGGCCTTTGATCCCCGGATGCGTCGGATCCTGCGCGCGCCGATGGCTGTTGCGGCGATAGCTGGTGTATTTGAAGCGCTGCGGCCGCTGCGGGTCGACGTCCGGCGTGCAGATGGTGCAACTGCCGGCGCGGTCAACGGCGGCGAAACCGAGCGCCGTCAGCTTGTATTCGGCAATTGCGGCCAGATCCAGATGCCGGTAATGCGGGCTGATCAGCGTGGCGGGCAGCGGCAGGCGCTGTTTAAAATTCTCCACCAGCGCTTCATCGACTTCGTAGCAGCATGGGCCGGCGGCGGGGCCGATAGACACCACCCAATCGGCGGTGTCGCCATCTTGGCGAATGCGGGACGCCATCTGCTCCAGAATGCCGTCCATTAACCCGCGCCAGCCGGCGTGTACCGCCGCGATAGCGCCACCGTCGCGGCGGCTGAACAGCACCGGCAGACAGTCCGCCGTCAGTACGCTGATCAGAATGCCGGGCTGGCGAGTATAAAAACCATCGGCCTCGCCGCACGCCTGCGCCGGTTGCAGCACGTCGACGATGCGGGTGCCGTGTACCTGCTTTTTTTCCGGCAGCGTGGCGCTGTAGGGCAGTAGATGCCCTGGCAGCAGCGCGAGTTTGCTGCCGAAGCCGTGCTGAATGTGAGGCACCGCATCGAGCAGCGCGGAACGATCGCTCATAAGTTATGTTCACCTGCGTGAGAAAACAGACTCTCAGTGTAGCCAGCTTTTTCCCCGCTTGGCCAGGTGTTGTTGGCGGCGAAAGCGAGTGGGGATGCGCCTTGCATCAAACCGGCGCCTTCTTTAGACTAGCCGCGCCCTGTCTCTCTGGAAGCCCATTCATGTCTTATCAATGTCCCCTGTGTCATCAATCGCTGCATTTTTCATCACAACACTGGCGTTGTGACGGCAATCATCAGTTCGATCAGGCCAAAGAGGGCTACGTCAATCTGCTGCCGGTACAGCACAAGCGATCGAAGCAGCCGGGAGACAGCGCGGAAATGATGCAGGCGCGGCGAGCGTTTCTCGACGGTGGATATTATCAGCCGTTGCAAGAGCAGGTGGCCGAGTGGCTGGGTTTGGCGCTGGCGGCCGATGCTGGCGCGTTGTTGGACATAGGCTGTGGGGAAGGGTATTACACTGCCGCGGTGGCCGCCAGGCTGGCCCAGGAGCGCAATATGGCGGTCTATGGGCTGGATGTCGCCAAGGTGGCGATCCGCTACGCCGCTAAACGTTATCCGGCGGTCTCGTTCTGCGTCGCTTCCAGTCACCGTTTGCCGTTCGCCGATGGGGCGTTGGATGCGGTCTTGCGCATTTATGCACCTTGCAAGGCGGAGGAGCTGGCACGGGTAGTGAAGCCGGGCGGCGTGGTGCTGACGGTGTCGCCGGGCCCGCGTCATCTGTACCAGCTGAAAGAGCAGGTGTACCAGCAGGTGCAGCTGCATGCCGAACAGGATGAACAGTTCGCCGGATTCGACTGCGAGCGCAAAGAGGCGCTGGCCTATACGATGACCCTACCGGGCACGCAGGCCGCCAATCTGCTGCAGATGACGCCGTTCGCCTGGCGCGCCACGCCGGAGGTGCAACAGCGGGTGGCCGAGAGCGGCGAGTTTGTGTGCGAGACGGACTTCGTGCTGGCGTTGTACCGACGTCGCGCTTAAGGGGCCTTGAACTCAAAAACAAAAAAACCTGCCGCGGCAGGTTTTTTTCAAAGCGAGCGCTTCAGGCCAGGTAGCCGAGGTGCTCCAGCAGAATGTTGACGCCGATACCGATCAGCACCACGCCGCCGAGGATTTCGGCGCGCTTGCCCAGCAGCGGGCCGATAAAGCGGCCGATCATCATGCCTAACGTCGCCATGATCATGGTGGCGCAGCCGATGGCCATCGCGGTATGCACGATGTTCACCTGCAGGAAAGCCAGACCGACGCCGATGGCCATCGCGTCGAGGCTGGTGGCGATGGCGGTGGCGACCAGCAACCAGAAACCATGACGTTTGACCTTCTCTTCTTCATCGGGCTTGTTACGTACCCCTTCGACGATCATGCGCATGCCGAGAATGAACAGCAGCGAGAAGGCGACCCAGTGGTCCCATTCCATGATGTATTGACTGGCGAACAGGCCGATGGCCCAACCGATGAGCGGGGTGATCGCTTCGACCACGCCGAAGATCAGGCCGGTGCGGATCGCTTCGCGGAAACGGGGTTGATGCAAGCTGGCACCTTTGCCGATCGACGCGGCGAAAGCATCCATGGACATGCCAAAAGCGAGAATAAGCGTTGCTGAAAGGTTCATGTGAAATAGCCTCGGCCGGGTGGCTCCATATACACGTAACCCACCCCCAACCAAACGACGGAGTTACGTGTCTATGGTCTCGCCAACCTTACCTGGCTGCCCGCACCACGTTTCTTACGGCGAAACGAGTATGTTGATACGGGCGTTTCTGGCTTTTTATTCTCCAGAAACCGGCTACTCCCCAATGACGGCGCAACCATATCATATTATTTCCGCCACGGACAACCTTATTCTATGGCAATGTTTGTTCTTAATTGAGACTCGTTTTCATTAATCTAATTTCATGCGGGAATATAATGTAGCCAGGGGTAACAATGTTGCAGAAATAATAGTCAGAAAGGAGATTGCGCTGCCGATTAATTACCCACAAGCAGCGCAAGGTTTGAGCTAAAATAACGTTAATTTTTCTTTATTTATTGATTATCAACAAAAAAGTGGTAAATCTTCTCCAGGTCGTCCAGGTGGGTCACCTGAACCAACAGCCGGCGCTGTTCCAGGTCGACGGCCAGAATGCCGTCCTCCGATAAATTCATGGCTTTAATGCGGTTATATTCGACAAACACATTGGCGAAGAAAAAACCGTGCGCTTTAAACACCATCTTGGGAGCGCGAATATAAGAAATATAGATGGCGAGCAACGCCAAAGAAATAAGCAGATAGGTGGTTAATACCGCACCGTTGTCGGTGACATTGCGGTAAATCAGAATGGCGATCAGGCCGACGAAAATCAGGCTGTCGAGGCGGTGGCGGCGTTTAAGCGGTACTTTGAGCCGCGTTTTACCTTTCAGCAGATCCATGCCGAATTCGTCGTACAGCGAATACAACAACAGCAGGGCGATAAACAGCATCAGTACGGCGTCGGTCAGTGACATCTCTTGCTCCATAAAAAAGCCGGGGGTTGCCCCCCGGCCGTTTCGAACGATTACAGGCCCAGCAGGCCAATCCAATAGCCAAAGATACCGATGACGAAGAAGCCGATGATGATCCACAGCGCGTTGACTTTCTTGCGCAGCAGCCACATACAGGCGAAGGTCAGCAGCAACGGCACCAGGCCCGGCATCAGCTGGTCGAGGATGGTCTGCACCGTGGTGACGTTGGTATGCCCGGTCTGGTCGGTTATCTTGGACACCACCAGCGGGATATTCACGTGCGTCCACTTGTTGACCAGCGCCCCCATGACAAACAGGCCGAGAATGGACGCTCCTTCCGTCAGTTTCTGCAGGAAGCCGCCGCCCATGTCGTTGACGATATCGACCCCTTTACGGTAACCGTAGGCCACGCCGTAGTAGCGGGTCAGCAGGCGCACCAGGTTGAACAGCACGAAGAACAGGATCGGTCCAAGCAGGCTGCCGCTCATGGCGATGCCCGCCCCAAGCGCGGCGAACACCGGTCGCACGGTACCCCAGAAGATCGGGTCACCGACGCCCGCTAAAGGCCCCATCAAACCGACCTTGATGCCGTTGATTGCGGCGTCATCGATCGGCGCGCCGTTGGCGCGTTGCTCTTCCATCGCCATGGTCACACCGAGCACCGGCGCCGCCACGTAAGGGTGGGTGTTGAAGAACTCCAGGTGACGCTTGATCGCCTGTTTGCGATCGTCATTGTTTTCCGGATACAGGCGGCGGATCACCGGCACCATCGAGAAGCAAAAACCCAGCGCCTGCATGCGTTCGAAGTTCCATGAACCCTGGAACAGGTTCGAACGCAGGAATACGCCGCGAATATCGGCCGGCGTGAGTTTCTTTTGAGCAGTTGTATCAACCATTTCTCTCACCTATTCCTAGTCGAGTTCGTTATCGAGATCGTTCGCGTTAGCCGGGCCGGCCTGTACAACTTGAGACTTGTTGTATTTCGGGCTGAGCTGGATATACAGCACGGCCATCACCACGCCAATGACGCCGAGCGCCACCAGGTTGAAGTTGGTGAAGGCGGCGGTAACGAAACCGAGATAGAAGAACGGCATCAGGTAGCCGGCGCGCATCATGTTAATCACCATTGCGTAACCGACCACGACGATCATGCCGCCGGCGATGTTCAGGCCGCTGGTGACCACTTCCGGGATCGAGTTGAGCAAGGCGTGTACCCCGGCGGTGCCGACCGAGATGGCGACAATGACCGCCGGGATGGCGATACGCATCGCCTGCAGCAGCAGGGCGCCGACATGGATCCAGCTAATGGCGCGCAGGCTGCCGCGCTCCGCTGCGCTATCCGCCGCGTGCTGGAACGCCACGGTGAGGGTACGCACGATGATGGTTAATACCTGGCCGGCCGCCGCCAGCGGAATGGCCAGGGCGATACCGGCGCCGACGCTTTGCCCGCCGGCGATGACCAGAATGGTCGAAATGATGGACGCCAGGGCAGCATCCGGCGCGACGGCCGCACCGATGTTCATCCAGCCCAGGGCGATCATTTCCAGCGTACCGCCGATGATGATGCCGGTTTTCATATCGCCGAGGATAAAGCCGATCAGGGTACAGGCGACCAGCGGACGGTGGAACTGGAACTCGTCGAGGACGGAACCCATCCCGGCGATACAGGCAACGATAAATATCAGCACAATCTGAAGAGTGGTGATCTCCATTGCACTTCTCCTATGACCAAAAAAGCTCTGAGTAAAATAATTAGCGGCTGGCGCCACTAATTGAGTTTGTTAATCAGGTCCATCATTTTTAGCCGGCTGTCGGACGAGACCTTACGTACCTCCAGCTCGATACCGCGATCGTTCAGTTTCTTAAACGCTTCGATATCTTTTTCATCGACGGAAACGGCGTTGTTCACCTGGGTTTTCCCCTGGCGGAACGCCATGCCGCCGATATTGACGGATGTAATCTCCACGCCGCCTTCCACCAAACGCCAGACGTCGGTCGGGTTGGTGAATAACAGCATCACGCGATCGTTGGCGTATTTCGGGTTGTTCCAGACGCGGATGGCCTTCGCCACGTCCACCACGTGGGCGGTGACGCCCGGCGGGGCAACCTGGGTCAGCAGGGTCTTGCGCACATGGTCGGCGGCGACTTCATCGCTGACGACGATAATGCGGCTGACGTTGGTCTCTTTGGTCCAGCGGGTAGCGACCTGGCCGTGGATTAAGCGATCATCGATGCGCGCCAGGCCGATTTTCATGTGGTCGTTCGGCCCCAGCGGCGCCTGAGGGGCAGCGGCTTTGGCGACGGGGGCTGCGGGTTTTGCGGGTTCTTCCTGCGGTTTTTTCAGCGCTTTCACGCCTTCACGGCCGGTTTCCAACGCCAGCGCCACCAGTTCATCGAAAGCGGGGTTGTCGTCCCGCGCCATGAAGGTTTCCACCAGCATCGGGATGTTGACCCCGGTGACGACCTCATAGTTTTCTTTGTCGACCGCAATGCGGCTGGCGGCGTTGAACGGGCTGCCGCCCCAGGTATCCACCAGGAACAGCACGCCGCCGCTGGTATCCAACCCACTGATTTTTTCGTTGTACTTGACGATTAACGTTTCGGCATTCTCACCGGGAACGAAGTCTATAAAGGCGACGTTGTCCTGCTCGCCCAATAGCATCTCCGCCGTTTTCAGCAGTTGTTCCGCTGCAGCCCCGTGTGTGCCGATGATAATAGCTATTGCCACTCGCTACCTCCTCGTTGAACTCCAGACGCGGTGTGTGTCGTTTCTCCGCGCCGTCTTGGCAGTCACTTCCGCGGTTCAGATACATTATGGTAGAAAAAAAGAAACGCACGCCTAACATTTCTCACGCAGTTTCAAATGCCTGTGCGTGATACTTCACGAACGCGAGATTTATTTTAGTGAGTGAAAAAATATTTTTTGTGACGTTGCTCTGCTATTGAATGCTCGGAGAAATCTTAGCTGTCGCAGACGATATGGTGTGGCGCCACCCTAAACCGCCGTTGAAAAAGCCGCTTTGTCCCCCAGAAAAATCCTGATACAGTAATTTCTTCTTTCATCACTAAGGAGTGAAGGGCCTCAGCCCTCCCTATGGACTGTCACCGAAGTTACTGTTTTTCCAGGTTTCACCCGCCACCTGCTGGCGTTGTATATGCTGTTCGGCCCTTCGGCCATCTCCCGGTAACCCCATCCCGTCACCTTGCTATTGTCGACTGCGCCCATGCAGCGGCGGCATCGTCACGTCTGAGCGGCGAGCGCTCATTCCCACTTTTTTCTGGAGTCTGATATGGAATTTTTAATGGACCCCTCTATTTGGGCGGGGTTGCTTACGCTGGTGGTGCTGGAAATCGTGCTGGGCATCGACAACCTGGTGTTCATCGCCATTTTGGCCGACAAATTGCCGCCGAAGCAGCGCGATAAGGCGCGCGTTATCGGCCTGTCGCTGGCGTTGCTGATGCGTTTGGGCCTGCTGTCGGTGATCTCCTGGATGGTAACCCTGACCACACCGCTGTTCAGCGTCGGCGATTTCAGCTTCTCTGGCCGCGATCTTATCCTGCTGTTCGGCGGGGTATTCCTGCTGTTCAAGGCCACCATGGAGCTGCATGAGCGGCTGGAAGGGCAGACGCACCAGGATGGCGCCAACCGCGGTTATGCCAAGTTCTGGGCGGTGGTGGTGCAAATCGTGATCCTGGACGCGGTGTTTTCGCTTGATGCGGTGATTACCGCCGTAGGCATGGTGAACGATCTGCCGGTAATGATGGCGGCGGTGGTGATCGCGATGGCGGTGATGCTGTTGGCATCCAAGCCATTGACCAACTTCGTCAATGCGCACCCGACCATCGTGGTGCTGTGCCTGAGCTTCCTGTTGATGATCGGCCTGAGCCTGATCGCCGAAGGCTTCGGTTTGCATATTCCGAAAGGCTATCTGTACGCCGCGATCGGCTTCTCGATCCTGATTGAATTGTTCAACCAGATCGCGCGTCGCAACTTCATCAAGCATCAAGCGCGTCGGCCGATGCGCGAGCGCACCGCGGAAGCGATCATGCGCCTGATGGGGCAGCAGCGCGCGCAGCAGTCGGACGATGAGGTCGCTTTGCCGAGGGATGAAACCTTTGCGGCGGAAGAGCGTTATATGATCAGCGGCGTGTTGACGCTCGCCTCGCGTTCATTACGCAGTGTGATGACGCCTCGCACGGACATCTCCTGGGTCGACTGCGAGCGCTCCCGCGAGGAGGTGCGCGCCCAGTTGCTGGATACGCCACACAGTCTGTTCCCGGTGTGTCGCGACTCGGTGGATGAGATCGTCGGCGTGGTACGCGCCAAGGATCTGCTGGTGGCGCTGGAGCAGGGTGAAGATATTGCCGAGTTTGCCGCCCGCACGCCGCCGATCGTGGTGCCGGAAACCATGGACGTCATCAAACTGCTGGCGGTGCTGCGCCGCGCCAAAGGGCGTCTGGTGGTGGTCACCAATGAATTTGGCGTTGTGCAGGGGCTGGTGACGCCGCTGGACGTGCTGGAAGCGATTGCCGGTGAGTTCCCGGACGAGGATGAAACGCCGGATATCGTGGCGGAAGGCGACGGCTGGCTGGTGAAGGGGGGAACCGATTTGCACTCGCTGGAACAGGCGCTGGCCTGCGATGACTTGGTCAGCCCAACCGCAGACTACGCCACCCTGGCGGGGCTGCTGTTGGCTCACTACGGCCAGATGCCGGTGGTGGGGGACACCATTGAACTGAACCACCTGCGTTTCGATATCGTCGAGGTCTCCGACTATCGCATCGAATTGGTGCGTGTTACCCGCGTCGTCTTTGACGAGCCGACGCAGTCGTAACCCTCCCGCCGGGGGCTCAGGCCTCCGGCGGATCCTCTTCCGCTTTCCTGACGCGCGATTCGTACTGTTGCAACCACAGCGGGAAAACGTGGATCGGCATCGGCTTGGCGAAATAATACCCCTGCAGGGCATTGACCTCGCGTGAGCGCAGATAGTCGGCCTGTTCCTCCGTTTCGACCCCCTCTGCCACCAGTTTCAGCTTCAGCCTCTGCGCCAGCGTAATGATGGTGTCGGTCACCGTGGCGTTGACCGCGTCGGTGCCGATGGCCGCGGTAAACCCGCGGTCGATCTTCAACACGTCCGGGCTGAGGTTTTTCAGGTAGCTCAGCGAGCTGTGGCCGGTGCCGAAATCGTCGATAGCCAGCATGATCCCCATGTCTTTCAGCGTGCGAATCTGGTCATACTGGATCGCCGACAGCGCGGTGCGTTCGGTCAGCTCCAGCATCAATGAGGGCATCGGATGTGCCGGCAGCCAAATCTGGCGGATATCGTCGATGATGTTGAGCGTTTTAAAATGCTCGGCAGCAACGTTAATGCTGATGTAGAAGGACGGTCGTGGCGGGAACAGCTGCAGATTTTCCGTCACGGTGTTCATCAGATAGCGAGTGAGCGGAATGATGAGGTCATGCTGCTCGGCCAACGGAATAAACACGTCTGGCGAGATCCACCCCTGCCGCTTCTTTTTCCAACGCAGCAGCATCTCTACGCCGGCACAGCGCCCGGTATCGCTGTGAATGATCGGTTGGCAGTAAACGCGGAACTCCCGATGGGTAATGGCATGGCCAATGTGGTAAGACAGGCTCATGCGGTTAGCGGTGAGCAGGTAGACCACATAGGCCGCCAGCAGGCTGATCAGCAGCGCCAGCGGGATATGGCGCGGCAGTGCGGAAAACGCCAACATGCCGACCTGCGGGCCGAACAGCGAAATCGAGAACGGGTAACGCTCGGAACCGGCGGTGTAACGCAGATCGTTGGTCAGGGTGTCGCGGCGCAGGATTTCGCGGCGCCCGTATTCCAGGCTGCTGTCGGCTACGTTCAGCACCATGCGCTGAACATAAGGCTCCTGGGGTTCGAGTAAAAAGTTCGATAACAGCTCGATATTGAAGACGTGCAGCACGCCGCTGCTTCTATCGCCGGGGGAGGGTGTCCACATCACCAACGTGGGCAGTCCTTTGCTCACCGCCAACGAAGGGCGCAGCGCCAGCCTGACGTTGCTGTTGACGAAAATCGGCAGCACTGCAGCCAACTGATAATGTCGGGCGCCAAACAGACTGGAGCAGTAGATGATGCCATTTTTTACCAGCAGCATGGCGCGCAGCGCCTGATTTTGCGCGGCGCGAAAGCGCAGGGTCGATGAGACGTTCTCGCAGGGTTGTTCCAGCATGTCCATACTGCGTTCCGCCTGCAGCTGCGCGGGGGACAACAGCTGGTCAATTTTGCCGACGGTGCGGGTGGCCAACGTTTGCTGGCTCTGCTCGATGCTTTTGACCTCTTGATAGTAACGGGTATACAGCGATACCAACAGAATAGCCACGCCCACCGCTCCGGCCAGCAGCCAACGGTAGTAACGATATTGGGACGCGGCGAGGTGGGTCATCAACATCCGGTAAATCCTTGTTCGGTAATCCAGCTCCGAGTCACAGTCAGGCCACAGCTCCTTAAGTTGCGCTCGGCTAATTCTAGCCTGAGGTTATACAAGATTGATGGTAACTCAGTAAATTATTTCGATTTGGCAAAACAGAAGGTCAATTTGCAGGCTAACCGCTGGATCGATGAGAAAAATGCAGGATATTTTCTGGTGACATTGTCACTAAAAACGGTCAATGAATTGATTGCCCATAAAAAACCCCGCCGGGCGGCGGGGTTGTCTGTCAGTCGCATTGCACCTTGATTGCCAGGCCACCGCGTGATGTTTCTCGGTATTTGGCGTTCATATCTTTGCCGGTTTCGTACATGGTCTCGATCACCTTATCCAGCGAAACGCGCGGTTCGCTGGTGCGGCGCAGAGCCATGCGGGCGGCGTTGATCGCCTTGACCGAGGCGATGGCGTTGCGCTCGATGCACGGCACCTGTACCTGGCCGGCGACCGGGTCACAGGTCAGCCCCAGGTTGTGTTCCATGCCGATTTCCGCCGCCACACAGACCTGCTCAGGGCTGCCGCCCAGCAGTTCAGCCAGGCCTGCGGCCGCCATGGAGCAGGCCACGCCGACTTCGCCCTGACACCCGACTTCGGCGCCGGAAATGGACGCGTTCATCTTGTACAACGCGCCGATGGCGCCCGCTGCCATAAAGTAACGGATGTAGATATCCGGGCTGACGGACTCGATAAAGTGATCGTAGTAAGCCAGCACCGCAGGCACGATGCCGCAGGCACCGTTGGTCGGCGCGGTGACGACGCGGCCGCCGGCGGCGTTTTCTTCGTTAACCGCCAGTGCGAACATGTTGACCCAGTCGATCACGTTCATCGGATCGTTGGACAGTTTGTCCGACGCCACCAGCATGCGGCGCAACGCGGAAGCACGGCGCGGTACGCGCAGCGGCCCCGGCAGCACGCCTTCGGTGTTCAGACCGCGATCGATACAGGCTCGCATGGTTTGCCAGACGTTGCCGAAGTAGGTTTCGATCTCTTGCTTGCTGTGCAGCGCCAGTTCGTTCTGCATCACCATGCCGGACAGTGACAGCCCGGTCTCGCGGCAGTGGTCGAGCATTTCGCGCGCGGAGTTGAATGGATAAGGCATTTGCAGCTCTTGCTCGGCGTCCTTACCGAAGTTCTCCTCGTCGACGATGAAACCGCCGCCGATGGAGTAATAGGTCTTGCTGTACACTTCTCTATCGCCGGCGAAGGCGTGGATTTGCATGCCGTTCTCGTGCAGCGGCAGGTTGTCGCTGCGGAAGACCATGCCGCCGTCGCGTGGGAAATCGACTTCATGCAGGCCGTTGGCCAGCATCAGGCGTTGACGTTGTTCTACATCGCGAATAAAGCCAGGAATGCTATCGATATCGACGGTGTCCGGCATGTTGCCGGCCAGGCCGAGAATGATGGCGATATCGGTATGGTGACCTTTACCGGTCAATGAGAGTGAGCCGTAAACGTCTACGGCAACACGCGTGATAGAAGGCATCAGGCCTTTATTTACCAGATCGTCGACAAACTGTTTGCCGGCTTTCATCGGTCCAACCGTATGAGAGCTGGACGGGCCGATGCCGATCTTAAACATGTCGAAAACGCTAATCACGCTAAAACTCCTTAAAGAGACGTATTGTTATGGCTGCGGCGGTTAAAAACCGCGCAGGGAACAGCGATATTGTAAAAGGGCCGTGCGGGTTCGGCTGCCTTTTTCGCATGAAATTAAATAATCCGTGGTGTCGCTTTTTTTACTGATTACCCAGGGCGAACCCTTATGCGAGGTATCCGCTTTCGCCCAAGCTCCATTAGCGGTAATCGCGCCAGCTTTCCGTGCTGAACGCCGCCGGCTTAATCCCTGTTTCTACAGTGGTTTATCTCGGACGGTGGTATTTTACAGGTATTTCGTAAGGTTTAAGAGAGGGTTTACAGTTTTTTTAAAACCATTCAATCGGAACGGTAGTTGAAAAAGCGTTCAAATGAAGTGATTTCGATCGCTTTACCGGCAGCGGAGGCCGTCGGCCATGCCAGATTGCGAGTCAGATCACGTAATATGGGCTAAATACTGACCTGCTGCGCCAGACGCCGAATGATGGCTGCGGTCAGCCCCCAGATAAACTGGCTGTGATACCAGGAGAGGTAAATGCGGTGCGTATGGCCGGCGCGATGAATATCCAGCGGATAGTAACGCGACAGGGTCAGCGCTTCCCTCAAGGGCATCTCGAACACGTCCGCCACTTCACCCTCATTGGCGTGGAACTGCACATCCGGCGAGACCAGGCCGACGATGGGCGTGACCTGAAATCCGGTGCTGCTGTCGAGCGGCGCCATTTGGCCGAGGACGGTCACCGCCTGCGGTGGTATCGCCACTTCTTCCTGCGCTTCTCGCAGCGCCGTGACGATCGCCGACCCGTCTTCGGCATCGGTTTTACCGCCGGGGAAGGCCACCTGGCCGGCATGTTTGCGCAGCGAGTCGGCGCGGCGGGTCAACAGCAGCGTCGGCTCTGCGCGGCAGACGATCGGGATCAGCACCGCCGCCGGGCGCACATTGTGCGAGATCTGCGCCGCCTGGGGCAGCTGCAGTTGAAAACGGCTGATAAAGGCGTGCAGTGAGGCCGGTGTGTTCGATGGGATCACGACAGGGCACACTCCCCAAGCTGCGGCAGAATACGGCCAACCTTGTCAAAGGTCTCCTGGTATTCCGCCTGCTCCTGGCTGTCCGCCACGATGCCGCCACCGGCGGAGCAGTGGATGCGGCCGTTTTCGGTGACGAGCGTGCGGATGGTGATATTGGTGTCCATGGTGCCGCAGGCGCTTAGGTAACCGATACTGCCGCAATAGGCATTGCGGCGCTGCGGCTCCAGCTCTTCGATGATTTCCATCGCCCGCACCTTGGGCGCGCCGGTGATCGAGCCGCCGGGGAAGCAGGCGCGCAGCAGTTCGGCCGCCGAGGTCTGTTCCGGCAGGGTTGCGGTGATAGTGCTCACCAGGTGATGCACGGCGGGAAACGGCTCCACGGCAAACAGTTCCGGCACCCGTACGCTGCCAGGCTGGGCGACGCGGCCGATATCGTTGCGCAGCAGATCGACGATCATCAGATTTTCAGCGCGATCCTTGGGGGAATCGGCCAAACGGCGAGCCTGAGCGGCGTCCTGTTCCGCGTCCGCCAGCCGCGGCAGCGTGCCCTTGATCGGGCGGGTTTGGATGCGCTGCTGCTCCAGCCACAGGAAGCGCTCGGGAGAGACGCTCAGTACGCTGTTGTGCGGAAGGCGCAGGAAGGCCGAGAACGGCGCGCGGTTGCAGGCGCTCAATCGACAGAAAGCCTGCCACTCATCTCCCTGATAGTCGGCGGAGAACCGTTGCGCCAGATTAATTTGGTAACAGTCACCGCTGCGCAGGTAGCGCTGAATACGTTGGAATTTCTCGCCGTATTGCCGCCGGCTCATATTGGCGCGCCAGTCGCTCAGCAGCGTGAAAGGGCGTTCTGTCGGCGCGGTTTGGCTATTGAGCCAGCACCAGCGCTGTTCCACGTCGCCATAGCTGAGCAGCGTCAGGGTTTGCAGCCGGTGATCGGCGATCAGCGCCCAGTCATAAATGCCCACCGCCATGTCCGGCAAGGCGAGGTCGGCTGCGGCCAACTGCGGCAAGCTTTCCACCCGCCGCCCGAGATCGTAGCCGAACAGCCCCAGTGCGCCGCCCTGAAATGGCAGATCCGGGTTAAACGCCGGTTGCCAACCTTGCGCCACCAGGTGTTGCTGCAGCAGGGAGAATGGATCTTCCTTCGACTGAATAGTGACGCCGTCACTTTCTATTTTCGTGCTGGCGCCCTGGGTGGTGAGCGTAACGCACGGCTGCGCGACCAGGATGTCGAAGCGGTTATGCGAATGGTCGGCGAAGCCCGAATGCAGCAGCATCGCCCACGGGTGGGTTGAAATCGGGGCGAAAAGCGTCATCAGGGCACTGCGGCTGTAGGGCAAAGATTTTATGTTTGGGGCGGTTACGCTCATGAACGTCAATAAACCTGGCTGTGAGGACGGCGATATCTGGCGGCTAGTGTGCCATAGACGGCCATGGCATGCATGTTTTGCCATGCGAGACATGCAGCACACCTCACATAAACGGTAGTTCAATAAACCTGAAATAAGGCATTTTTTGCGCCATTGTTTATACTTCGATATGTTAAAAATTTAACGTCAAAATAACTGGAAGCATTTTTCACCGAGGGCGCAAGACCCGAGAAATATAAAGGCAACTCGTTAATTTCACACTTTTATTGTTGCTCGCTGTTATTAAGCGGGCGATGCGAAACGGTTTTGCCTGTGTTTTTTACGGTGGCCGTCTTGTGAAAGTTATTCCTTGTTGTGGAACGCTTTTCTTGTAGAAAGCATGAAAAGACAAACAAGATGAATCTTATTTAGCCTGCGGCGGAAATGTGAATGTTTGCGTCATATTTCGCTCGGGCGCTGAAGCGATTTCTATTTTTCAAAAAAATAAAATTATCATTTTGTTACATTATTATTGAAGAGCTGCCTATGTCGTTAATGCTGAGCGTCATCGTCCCGATGCACAATGCGGGGGAGTTATTGGAGCCGTTCCTGGTCTCGCTGCTGGCCCAGCGCGAGCAACGGTTGGAGGTGATCATCGTCAACGATGGTTCCACCGACGGTTCGGGAGAGATTGCGCACCGTTACGCGGCGGTGCATCCGCATATTCGCGTGATCGATCAAGCCAATGCCGGCGTTTCTAATGCACGTAATGCCGGGCTCGCCGTTGCCCGAGGTAAATATGTGGCGTTTCCGGACGCCGACGATTTATTGGCGCCCGAGATGTATTCCACGCTGTTGGAACAGGCAGAACGACACCAATTAGACGTGATGCAATGTAATGGTGAACGCTATTTTACCAGCCAAGACGAATTACAGCCGATTTTTCCCGAGGCGCGTTTACGCACTACCGACGTTATCACTGGCGTTCAGTGGTTCGAACGTGCATTGAAGTCGCGAAAGTTTATTCATGTTGTATGGCTGGCAATATATCGCCTCGATTTTATTCGCCAGCATCGGCTTTATTTTGAGCCGGGGTTGCATCACCAGGATATTCCCTGGACGACGGAAGTCATGTTTAATGCCAAACGGGTCAAATATTTAAGCACGCCGCTGTACCGGCAACGGGTGCACGACAAGTCGATCAGTAACCGTCGTCGCACCGGCAAAGCGAACGTAGAGTATCAGCGTCACTATATGAAAATCGTCGAAATGCTGGAGCGGCTCAACCGGCGCTATCCGGGCACTGTCGCCATTCGTCCCGCTTTCCATTGGCAAATCACCCGTGAGGCGTTGGGCATTTGTCACAGTATCCGTCGTGAGCCGGATCCGGCCGCCCAGAGTCAGATTACCGAAGAGTTCTATCAGCGCGGCATCGACAGAGCGATGTTCGCCAATACGCGCGGCCTGAAGCAGGGGTGGCATGTCATGCTGTGGCGGCATCGCCTGAAGCAGTGGCGCAGCGATAACGGCTGTTCGCAACCGGCCTGAGCCACAAGACGTTGGGATCCGTCGCGTTAGCGCGTATACTCGCTCTCCCTTTTGCCGGAGAGAACGACACATGCATGCAGGTATGCCATTACTGAGCCACGCGGAGCAGCAGGAAGCGGCGGATCGCATCCATCAGCTGATGGAACAGGGCATGAGCAGCGGTGAGGCCATTGCTCGCGTTGCGCAGGAAATTCGTGAGCAGCATCAGGGCGCTCAGGTTGCGGTGCTGTTCGATGACGAAGACGAGCAGCAGGATGCCGCACCGGAGGCGTCGCGGGATGACGATGCTGAAGAAGACGAAGACTATTGATGTTATCGGGGCCGCGCAAGCGGCCCCGTGAGTGTCAACCGTTGACCACCACTGCGGTGGCGGCCTGTTTCGCTTGTTCCACCGCCTGTTCCGTGGTGTCCGCCGTCGCCAGCGCTACACCCAGGCGGCGCTGGCCGGCGATTTCCGGCTTGCCGAACAGACGCAGCTGGTTGTGCCCGCGCAGCGCGTTTTCCAATCCGCTGAAGCGCACATCGGTGCTGGTGAGCTGTGGCAGGATCACCGCCGAAGCGGAAGGGCCGAACTGGCGGATAGCGCCGATCGGCAAACCGAGAAACGCGCGCACGTGCAGGGCGAACTCAGACAGATCCTGTGAGATCAACGTAACCATGCCGGTATCGTGCGGGCGTGGCGACACTTCGCTGAAGATCACGTCGTCGCCGCAGACGAACAGCTCCACGCCGAACAGGCCGAAGCCACCCAGGGCTTTCACCACCTTCTCCGCGATAGCCTGAGCACGGCTCAGCGCCGTAGCCGACATACGCTGAGGCTGCCAGGATTCGCGATAATCTCCGTCTTCCTGACGATGGCCGATCGGCTCGCAGAAATGCACGCCGTCCACGGCGCTGATGGTCAGCAGTGTAATTTCAAAATCAAATCTTACCAGCCCTTCGACGATCACCCGGCCACCACCGGCACGACCACCCTGTTGGGCGTAATCCCAGGCGCTTTGCAGCTGTTCGGGCGTGCGGATCAGGCTTTGGCCTTTGCCGGAGGAGCTCATCACCGGTTTGACGATGCACGGGTAGCCGATGTGTTCGACCGCCTGCCGGAAGGCGATTTCACTGTCGGCAAAGCGGTAGCTTGAGGTGGGCAGAGCGAGCTCTTCCGCCGCCAGACGGCGGATGCCTTCACGGTTCATCGTCAGGCGGGTGGCTTCGGCACAGGGCACCACGCGGTGGCCCTGGCGTTCAAGCTCGACCAGCATGGCAGTGGCGATCGCTTCGATTTCGGGAACGATATAGTCAGGCCGCTCTTGTTCGATAACGGCTTTCAGCGCGTCACCATCCAGCATATTGATGACGTGGCTGCGGTGCGCCACATGCATGGCGGGGGCGTCGGGATAGCGATCGACGGCGATCACTTCCAGACCGAGGCGCTGGCATTCAATGGCGACTTCTTTACCCAGCTCCCCGGAGCCGAGCAACATAACGCGGGTGGCGGAAGGGCGCAGGGCGGTTCCAATCGTTAACATAGTGTCGTACCTGGATCGGTGAAAGTAAGCGGATTGATGATCGGCGGGCAGTATATACGAAAACGATTGCGTTCACAGCCGCTGCGCCAGGTTTGTTGCTAACTGACTGTTTTTATAACAAACAGAAATATTTGCCCTGCATGAGCGATTATGCGTTAATAACCGACGGCGAAAGAAGGCCTACATATCACAGGGTTTTCGCGTCTCGTGCCGTTAAGGCAGGTTTATCAAGTAAAGGAAACACAAATGAGCAAGATCACTGGTCACGTTAAATGGTTCAACGAAAGCAAAGGTTTCGGCTTCATCACGCCTGCCGACGGTTCTAAAGACGTTTTCGTTCATTTTTCCGCTATCGTTAGCGATGGGTTCAAAACCCTGGCTGAAGGCCAGCAGGTTGAATTCTCCATCCAGGACAGCCAACGTGGCCCTGCTGCAGCCAACGTCGTTGCGATTTAACGACTGCGTTGCCAAGAAACCCGCCGCCGGCGGGTTTTTTTATGCCCGCACCCCGTAACGCCGCCCATCTCTGTTATCATTTACCCCTGATTCGGCGCCAACCTGCGGGCGCGCCGCCATTCCATTCGTCATATAAGAGTTATCGCCGTGAGCACAGTTTCTTTTTCTTCCCTGCCGCTGCCAGCCGAACAGTTGGCCAACCTCAACGAACTGGGGTACGCCGAAATGACGCCGGTACAGGCCGCCGCATTGCCCGCCATCCTGCAAGGGCGGGACGTGCGCGCCAAGGCGAAAACCGGCAGCGGTAAAACGGCGGCCTTCGGCATTGGTCTGCTGAACAGTATCGTCGTCGGTCAGGTCGCCACGCAGGCGCTGGTGCTCTGTCCCACCCGCGAGCTGGCCGATCAGGTGAGCAAAGAGCTGCGCCGCCTGGCGCGTTTCACGCAAAACATCAAGATCCTGACGCTGTGCGGCGGTCAGCCGATGGGGCCGCAGCTCGATTCGCTAGTGCATGCGCCGCACATCGTGGTGGGGACGCCGGGCCGTATCCAGGAACACCTGCGCAAGAAAACGCTGCAGCTGGACGAGCTGAAGGTGCTGGTGCTGGATGAGGCCGATCGCATGCTGGACATGGGGTTCGCCGACGACATAGACGATGTGATCAGCTATACGCCGCCGCAACGTCAGACGCTGCTGTTTTCCGCCACGTACCCGGCAGGTATCGAGCGCATCAGCGCGCGCGTTCAACGCCAGCCGCTGAGCGTCGAGGTGGACGATGGAGAAGCGCAGGCCTCCATCGAACAACGCTTTTATGAGACTACGCGCGATCAGCGCCCGGCGCTCCTGGTGTCGGCTATTCGCTATCATCAACCCGCGTCCTGCGTGGTGTTCTGCAATACCAAACGCGATTGTCAGACGGTGCTTGAGGCCCTGGAGGCCCGCGGCATCAGCGCGCTGGCGCTGCATGGCGATCTGGAACAGCGCGACCGCGACCAGGTGTTGGTGCGTTTCGCCAACCGCAGTTGCCGGGTATTGGTGGCGACCGACGTTGCCGCACGCGGGCTGGATATTAAAGAGCTGGAGCTGGTGGTCAACTACGAGCTGGCGTTCGATCCCGAAGTGCATGTGCACCGTATTGGCCGTACCGGCCGCGCCGGCATGAGCGGGTTGGCGATCAGCCTGTGCACGCCGCAGGAAATGGCGCGGGCGCACGCGATTGAAGACTATCTGCAGATGAGCGTCGACTGGTCGCCGGTGTCCGAGCTGAGCGGGGCGGCCAACGGCTCGCTGGAGGCGGAGATGGTGACTCTGTGCATCGACGGCGGCCGCAAGGCGAAGATCCGTCCCGGCGATATTCTCGGGGCGCTGACCGGTGATGCCGGGCTGACAGCGGCGGAAGTGGGCAAGATTGACATGTTCCCAGTGCATGCCTATGTCGCAATCCGCAAAGCCAGCGCGCGCAAGGCGCTGCAACAGTTGCAGCAGGGCAAAATCAAAGGCAAAAGCTGCAAGGTGCGGCTGCTGAAATAAGCCGAAGGCGGGCGGCGGTTTGCCTTCCCGCCACGATCTATTTATACTGTACATAATTACAGTAATTTGAGTATTTGAGGACGCACGCATGGCGGTTGAAGTTAAATATGTGGTGGTGAGAAACGGTGAGGAAAAAATGACTTTCGCGAGCAAGAAAGAAGCCGACGCCTACGACAAAATGCTGGATCTGGCGGACAACCTCGGGGAGTGGCTGCAGCAGGCGCCGCTGACTCTGGATGACGAACAGCGCGAAGGCTTGAGCTTCTTCCTGGCGGAGAATAAGGACGCGCTGGGTCTGATTTTGCGTGGCGCTTCGCCGGCGGAAACCCTCAAAAAACCGGCGGAAAGCAAAGCGAAAAAAGCGACATCTAACCCAAAAGAGGGATCTGCGTCAGAAAAGCAAGCAGCATAATGACTTATGTTGCGGTGTTGTGATGAAAAAGGATCTAAAATGAGCCGTGAAATAACTTTCTTCAGCCGCTTTGAGCAAGACATTCTGGCCGGGCGTAAAACCATCACCATTCGGGATGCCAGTGAGTCGCACTTCGAACCGGGCGAGGTATTGCGCGTAAGCCGCAATGAAGACGGCGTCTTTTTCTGTTTTATCGAAGTGCTGTCGGTAACGCCGGTGCGCCTGGATGCGCTGACCGAACGCCACGCACAGCAGGAAAACATGTCGCTCGGCGAACTGAAGCAGGTGATCAAGGAAATCTATCCGGGCCTGGATGCGCTGTTTGTCATCGAGTTCGTCAAACGGTAACTCTTTGCCGAAACCCTGTTGTGAGCCAGGGATGGGCGCCCGGATAGCGCTAATCACAACGGGAGGACATATGAAAAAAATGGGTTTGGCTATCGCCTTGTTGGCCATGATGGGAGCATCAACCGCGGTGTGGGCGCAGGATCAAGAGCAACGCACCGCCAAGGTGGGGCAGTGTGCAGGCCTGCAGCCGGCGGATATCGCCGCCCAGGTCAAGCGCGACTTCTTGCAGAACCGCATCACGCGTTGGGAGGCGGACAAAAAACTGCTGGGCACCGCAACCCCGATCGCCTGGGTGAGCCCGGATGCCATCACCGGCAAGGATCAGGTGTGGCAGGTACCGTTGACGGTGCGTGGCACCAAGGCAGATAAAACCTACAACGTGACGCTCAACTGCAACACCGGCGAAATCGCCTACAGTGCGCCGCAGTAATACTGTTTCGCAATAAAAAGCCCGCCTGGTGGCGGGCTTGATGCATCAAGACGAGGTCAGTCGCTGAACGGGATCACCAACTCACCCGGCTTCACTTCCAACCCCTTCGCCAGTTTTTTGGCCAGCGCTTCGGTTTTGCTGTTGTCAGGATTTAGCACATAAGCTGGCTTTTGGTCGAAGTAAGACTTCAGTGACTGGTTAAGATACGGCGTCAGCGCTTTCATTACCGTCTGCATTTTTTCCGGCTGCACGCTGTAATCAGTCAGCTCCATGTCCTTGAGGAAAATGGCGCCCTGCGCCCGGTCGTAAACCGGCTGCGCCTTCAGCGTCAGCTTCAGATCCGCGGTCTGCGGGCCGAGAATCGACGTGATATTGACCTTGGCGTCGCCGGAAAGGGTAACTTTACCCGGTTCGCTGCGGCCGATTTGGCTTTGCAGCTGAGTCAGCACGATATTGGCGTCCACCAAGCCGGGCACGCCGATCTGCTTCTGATAGTCGTTGTGTTTCTGCAGGTAATCATTCACTTCCTGCTCGCTCAGGGTGTACTGGGTCAGTTGATTGCAACCGGCCAATACGCCGGCGAACAGCAGGGCGGCTGCGCCCATCAGGATCTTCTTCATTAATGCCTCATTGCGACTGCTGGCGAAAAGTGCTGCAGATAATTGATTAATCATTATAAACGTTCCGCCTGCGCGTGAAAACGACAGGCGGCGATGTGCAAAGGATAGTGCGCGCAAAAGCGGGTGAGACCTATCGGATAACGCCGAAAGCATCAGCGCCGCAATCGTAGCGCCAAGAGAATTACGCCGGCCACGCAGGCCGCGCTCCCCAACAGCGGGAACAGCGGGATGCCCCACAGCCGCAGCGAAGAATGCATCAGATAAGGCGCCAGGCCCAGAGCAAAAGCGGCGGTGACGATGGCGATAGCCAGCGTGACGGCGGCGCGTTCCAGCGCTTTGCTCAATTGGCCGAGGTTCTTGACGTTGATCTCGGCATTGAGCTGCCCCCGCTTCAGGCGACGTACCAACAACCGCAGGGTTTGCGGCAGCTCCTCTCCGGCGTCGAGCGCTTCCCCGCCCAGGGCCAACAACCGCTGGCGCACGGCGTCGGGGGCATAGCGCTGCAGCACCGTTTGTTGCAGCATCGGCTTGAGCGTGGCGACGATGTCGAAGGCCGGATCCAATCGGTGCAGTACGCCGTCGGCGGTGATTAACGCCTTGAACAGCAGCACCAGATCGGGCGGCAGCGCCAGCTGGTGTTCACGCGCCATCACCAGCAGGTCGGTCAAGGCTTTGCCCAGCGTCAGGGTGG
Source organism: Serratia sp. OLAL2 (assembly GCF_002752475.1). NCBI lineage: Bacteria > Pseudomonadati > Pseudomonadota > Gammaproteobacteria > Enterobacterales > Yersiniaceae > Serratia > Serratia sp. OLAL2. The sequence goes on from NZ_MSTL01000018.1 coordinate 68,171, forward strand.
CGGCGGCCTGTTTGTCGAGAAAGTTTTGCGCCGCCAACTCCAGATCCAGCAGGTCCAACGGTTCGCTGTCCGACCAGGCGATCAGCGTGTTAACGATGCCTTCGGATTGGCGATCGGCGATGGCCTGCAGCAGCAGGAGCAACTGGTTGCGCCGCCGCTCGGACAGCTGGCCCACCATACCGAAGTCGATAAAACCGACGCGGTCACCGCTCAGCGCCATGACGTTGCCGGGGTGGGGATCGGCGTGATACAGCCGATGCTCCAGCACCATGCTCATAAAGGCGCGGGCGCCGCGTTGTGCCAGCAGCGGGCCGTCAAAGCCTGCCGCCGCCAATTGCTGAGGGTTCTCCGGCGCGGTACCGGGCAAGTATTCCTGCACTAACAGACGCGGAGACGACCATTGCCAATAGATTTTCGGCACGACCACGTCGGGTTCTCGTGCAAACATCTTGGCGACGCGATCGCAGTTATGCCCTTCGTGAGTCAAATCCAGCTCGTGATTGAGCGCCGTCGCCAGCGCTCGGACCATCTGCCGCGGCCGATAGCGTGCCAGCGTGGGGCTCTGCTGCTCCACGGTTTCCGCCAGCGAGGCCAGCAGCCGCAGATCGGCGTGGATGGTTTTCGCCAGGCCGGGCCGCAGCACTTTCACCACCACCTGTTCGCCACTGTGCAAGCGGGCGCGGTAAATTTGCGCCATCGACGCTGCCGCCAGCGGCGTGCGATCGAACTCGGCAAACAGGTGCTCGGGCTCGCCCCCCAGATCGGCAACGATCTGCGGCGCCAGTGTCTCCCATGGCAATACCGCCGCTTGGCTGTGCAGGCGATCCAGTTCGTCGGTCCAGGCCGGATCCAGGAGGTCAGAACGCGTGGCCAGGATCTGACCGAATTTGACGAAGGTGGGGCCCAGCGCCTCGAGCGCCTCCCGCAGCCGTTCAGGCAGGGTCTGTGCGTCCTGCAGGGCGGGCTCGCCGCGGACACCGCGCAGCAATGCCCCCAGGCCCAGCAAGCGCAGAACGTCTTGCAGACCATAACGAATCAGAACGGAGGTAATTTCCTTCAGCCGCGCCCGATCGCGAGCGGTGGCGAGCACCATTTTCAACATCAGTACGCCATGTCCTTTTTGTGACTCTCGAACGTTATTGTTCCATATCCAGTAGCAACGGCACCTCGCTGCGTTGCGCCATGCGGTTGCGGTAGGCTTCCACGTTATCCGGCAGCGCAACCCCGGCGACGATCGACAACGAACGTAGCAGCGGGAACAGGTGAATGTCGTCCTCGGACAGCTCGCCGTTCACCGCGACAGCGGAGACGATCAGCGGTGACAGGGTTTGCAGATCGGCCTCCAACTGGGCGATCAGATCGGCGCTGTTGGCGAGATGTTCGGCGAAATCTCCGATTGACGCCTGTTTTTTATCGATAAAGTACTGGCGCGCACTGGCGGTGGCAAACTCTTCGAAATCGGCGTGCGCAATACGCGGCAGCAGCAATTTTGCGCTGTAACCGCCGACCCGCTGCAGCCATTCGGCGATAGCCGGGTTGGTGCGGCCGGTCAGGACCGGCTTGCCGTCCAACCCATCGACATAGCGCACGATATCCAGGCTTTCCGGCATCGCTTCACCGTTGTCTTTAATCAGAATCGGCACCATTTTTTTGCCGATCAGGTTGAACGGGGTCGTCTCATCGTCGTTGAGCAACGTGACCAGGCGAATCGGCAAACGTTTCAGGCCGAAAATCATGCGGGCTTTAACGCAGAATGGGCAATGATCGTAAATGAACAGTTTCATGCTTGCTCCGGGTTGTCAGGTTTTAACAGCAATAGTTACCACAGCTTATCGAGGCTGTCTTGACGTGCGTGTGTTGGATGGTGCGTTATTGCGATATTGCCCGCGCACCGGCACGGGCTAGAGGGCGTTATTTCTTGGCCGGTACCGAGTTGAGCACATCGATCAGGTGAATGCGAGCTTCTTCGAGGTCGATTCTGTCACGTTCGTTGGCGGCGGTGACGACCTGCAGCTGCTTGATAATATCGTCCTTCAGGCCGGCGTCACTGGCGAGGATGTGGGCCAGTGCTTTTTCCACCAGGGTGGAACGCGCATAAATCATGCGCAAGTTCAGTATCATATGTTCGAGTAGTTGCGGTAATTTTGCTTCTTCGCTCATGCCGACGGGCTCCTGTGGGTGTTTTTACTAACAGGATAGCAGCTGTTGCCGATTCGGCCGGATTTCTATGGCGTTAACCGCCGCGCAGCATCATCGGGGCGCTGCGTCGTGGGCTGAACTGCCAGTACAGCGCCAGCAGCGTAGCGAAGCCTACTGCCCCAAGCAGCAACCAGGGCAGCTCCGGCATGTTCATCGTGCGTCCGGTATCGTACATCCAGCCGCCGCCGGTGTAACCCAACGCGCCACCCAGCGCCAGGCCAAGGCGACTGAAGCCCATATAGCTGCCGCGTGCACGCGGATCCGCCAGCGAAGCGCTTAGCGTTTCGCGCGCCGGCTCGGCGATAATCGATCCCAGATAGAAGCAGCAGATCAGTGTGAACACCCCCTGCAGGGTGGTGGCGAGGCCAATCGGCAGCAGGCTGAGCGTCATTAGCAACAGGCCCGCCATCAGGCGCTGCTCAAGCCGGAAGTGTTTTTCTCCCCAACGCGCCAACGGATAGAGCAGCGACAATGACAGCGCCGCTTCAATCGCATACATCCATTTTACTGCCGCCGGTGAACCGGCGATTTCGTTGACCACGATCGGCAGCATCAGCATCACCTGTACCGCCAGCATATAGTAACCGGTCAGCGTCAGGACATAGGTGAGGAAGCGGCGATCGCGCAGTACCCGCAACATGCCTTCCTTCATCGGTATACGCACGGTAGAGATGCGGTAAGCCGGCAGTAGCCAAGCGTTCCAGCCAGCGGCGAGCACGAAGATCGCCGCCCCAACCCAGCAGACAAAGTGGAAATCGTACTGCAGCAGCCAACTGCCGATCAGCGCGCCGACCACCGCCCCCGCGCTGTCCTGCATCATCAGCAGCGAGAAAAAACGGCCGCGTTCATGCGGGCGGGTCAACTTGATTACCAAAGCGGTGCGCGGCGGATCGAATAACGTGCCGCCGAGGGCGGACAGCGCGCAGGAGAACCACAGGATCCAAGGCTCATCCGCCATCGCCATGGTAGCGAAACCGGCGGCGCGCAGCAGCATGCCGGTGACGATCATCGGCTTGGCGCCGAAGCGATCGGCGATGGCGCCGCCAAAGATGCCGAGCCCTTGTTGCAGCAGCTGACGCAAACCCAGCGCGATGCCGACGATCAGCGCCGCCCACCCTAATTGATCGACAAAGCGGATCGAAATAAGCGGGAACACGACAAAGAAGCCTAAAACCACCAGCAGGTTGTCGAGCAACAGAAAATATTTACCCAAGCTGCGCGCTTGCGACACCAGAGACATGCATCACCATGAGCAATTAAGAGAGAGGGGGAAGGCAACCCCACCATTCTCTACCCAATTGCCGGGCGGCGACAGGGGCGGAGTAGATAATATTTTTTTATCGTCAAGGTGTTACCTGCACTGCAAAATGGGCGGAAAAACGCCGTAAAACGCGTGTTCGGCGATTTACTGAGCGACCGGGATTTTACCTCGGGGGCGGGCTACGGTTATATTGAATGCAGGGAAGTGCGGTTCTGAGGCGCTATTGGCTAAATAAAGTCATGGCATTAGATCGGCGCCGGATAATTCACCATGCGACTTCCCAATAAATACTTCTTATCGAACCGTTTTGACTGCGGGGGAAATGATGTTCGGCTACCGCTCTGCATCGCCAAAAGTACGTCTTACTACCGACCGGATGGTGGTCCGTTTAGTGCATGAACGGGACGCCTATCGTCTGGCGGACTATTATGCCGAGAACCGGACCTTTCTCAAACCCTGGGAGCCGGTGCGCGATGAAAGCCACTGTTATCCGTCCGGCTGGCAGGCGCGCCTGGGGATGATCGCTGAAATGCAAAAGCAGGGCAGCGCCTACTATTTTATCCTGCTCGATCCGGAAGAGCAGGAAGTCCGCGGTGTGGCGAACTTCAGTAACGTGTTGCGCGGTTCGTTTCACGCCTGTTTCCTCGGCTATTCGCTGGGGGAGAAATGGCAGGGGCAAGGGCTGATGTTCGAAGCCTTGCAGTCCGCCATCCGCTATATGCTGCGCCAACAGCGCATGCACCGCATCATGGCCAACTATATGCCGCACAACTATCGCAGTGGCGCATTGCTGACGCGTCTGGGATTCGAACGCGAAGGTTACGCCAAGGATTACCTGCTGATCGATGGCCAGTGGCAAGACCACGTTTTGACGGCATACACCAATAAAGAGTGGCTCCCCCCACGTTGAGGCCAAACGATGAAATATGAATTGAACGCCAAAGAGGCCCGGGTCATCGGCTGCCTGTTGGAAAAACAGGTGACGACGCCGGACCAATACCCGCTTTCGCTTAACGCCATTACCCTGGCCTGTAACCAAAAGACCAACCGCGAGCCGGTGATGGATCTGAGCGAGAGTGAGGTGCAGCAACTCCTCGATCTGTTGCTGCGCAAACATTTCCTGCGCACCCTCAGCGGATTCGGCAATCGGGTAGTGAAATACGAGCAGCGGTTTTGCAATTCCGAGTTTGGCCAGCTGAAACTTTCACCCGCCGAACTGGCGGTGATCGCCACTTTGTTGCTGCGCGGTGCGCAAACACCGGGCGAGCTACGCACCCGCACCAATCGGATGCACGAGTTCAGCGATGTCAGCGAGGTCGAGCAGGTGCTGCAACAGCTGGCCACGCGGGAAGATGGCCCGTTCGTGGTGCGCCTGGCTCGTGAGCCGGGCAAGCGCGAAAGCCGGTTCATGCATCTGTTCAGCGGCCAGATTGATGAAGCGCCGCCGGCGGCGTTCGAATTCGAGGAAGACAGCGAACTGAGCGCCAGGGTCAGCGCATTGGAAAACGAAGTGGCGGAGCTGAAACGGCAGCTGCAACACCTGTTGGCGAGGGATGCGAATGACTAAATTACGAGTAGGCGTGGTGGGATTGGGCAGTATCGCGCAGAAGGCTTACCTGCCAATCCTCGGCCAAGCGGCGGATTGGACGCTGGTGGGCGGTTTTTCGCCCAATCAGCAAAAAGCGCAGCCGCTGTGCGACAGCTACCGCATGGCCTGTTTCTCCCGGCTGGACAGCCTGGCCGAACAGTGCGACGCCGTATTTGTCCACAGCAGCACCGCCAGCCATTTTTCGGTCATTGGCGAGCTGCTAAACCGCGGCGTGCACGTTTACGTCGATAAGCCGCTGGCGGAAACGCTGGAGCAGGGCGAGCAGCTGCTCGAGTTGGCCGAGCGGCGAGGCAAAACGCTGATGGTGGGGTTCAACCGCCGTTTCGCGCCGCTTTACCGGCAGCTCAAGCTGGAAATGAACCAGCCGGCCTCTATCCGTATGGATAAACATCGGGCGGACAGCGTCGGTCCGCACGATCTGCGTTTTACCCTATTGGATGATTACCTGCACGTGGTAGACACTGCGCTGTGGCTGGCGGGCGGACGCGAGCAACTGTTGAGCGGCAGCTTACGGGCCAACGCCGCAGGCGAAATGCTGTACGCCGAGCACCACTTCGCCTGCGGCGACACGCAGGTGACGACCAGTATGCATCGCCGCGGCGGCAGCCAGCGCGAAAGCGTGCAGGCGGTGACCGACGGCGCGCTGTATCAGTTGACCGATATGCGTCACTGGCTGCGTGAAGATGTACAGGGTGAGTTGGAACAGCCGGTGCCGGGTTGGCAAAGCACGCTGGTGCAACGCGGCTTCGACGGGGCGGTACGGCATTTCCTTGATGCCGTCGCCAACCAGAGCGCGCCGGAAACCGGCGGCGAACAGGCGCTGGTCGCCCAGCGGGTGGTCGAGCGTTTGCTGCGGGATAACTCTATGTAACATATGGCGGTAGCTATTCTTTTCCGGATGCGTAAACTGAGCCGATTGTTTCACTGACGCCTGCTGTTGCAGGCGTTGATATTTACGGTACCTATCAGACAACCACATGAACCTACTCAAATCCTTGGCTGCCGTCAGCTCGATGACGATGTTTTCGCGGGTGTTGGGCTTTGCCCGCGATGCGATCGTCGCGCGCGTGTTCGGGGCCGGCATGGCAACGGACGCCTTCTTCGTGGCGTTCAAACTCCCTAATCTGCTGCGCCGTATCTTTGCCGAAGGCGCGTTTTCGCAGGCCTTCGTGCCGATCCTGGCCGAATACAAGAGCCAGCAGGGTGAAGAAGCGACGCGCACCTTTATCGCCTATGTCTCCGGGCTGTTGACGCTGGTACTGGCGGTGGTGACGGTGTTGGGGATGCTGGCCGCGCCCTGGGTGATCTACATTACTGCGCCGGGCTTTACCGACACGCCCGACAAATTTGCGTTGACCTCGGCGCTGCTGCGCATCACGTTCCCCTACATTTTGTTGATCTCACTGGCGTCGCTGGTGGGGGCTATTCTCAATACCTGGAACCGCTTCTCGATCCCGGCCTTTGCCCCCACGTTGCTTAACGTCAGCATGATCGGCTTCGCGCTGTTCGCCGCCCCGTATTTCCACCCGCCGGTGCTGGCGCTGGCCTGGGCGGTGGTGGTGGGCGGCGTGCTGCAGCTGGGTTATCAGCTGCCGCACCTGCGCAAGATCGGCATGCTGGTATTGCCGCGCCTCAAACTGGGTGATGCCGGGGTCTGGCGCGTGATGCGCCAGATGGGGCCGGCGATCCTCGGGGTGTCGGTCAGCCAAATCTCGCTGATCATCAACACCATTTTCGCTTCGTTCCTGGTGTCCGGCTCGGTGTCCTGGATGTACTACGCTGACCGCCTGATGGAGTTTCCGTCCGGCGTGTTGGGCGTGGCGTTGGGCACCATCCTGCTGCCGTCGCTGGCCAAAAGCTTCTCAAGCGGCAACCACGACGAGTATTCGCGCCTGATGGATTGGGGGCTGCGCCTGTGCTTCCTGCTGGCGTTGCCGAGCGCCATCGCGCTGGGTATTTTGGCCAAGCCGTTGACCGTCTCGTTATTCCAGTACGGCAAGTTCAGCGCCTTTGACGCGGCGATGACGCAACGCGCGTTGGTGGCTTACTCGGTAGGGCTGATGGGGCTGATCGTGGTTAAAGTGTTGGCGCCAGGCTTCTATTCGCGGCAGGACATTAAAACGCCGGTCAAGATCGCCATCATCACGCTCATCATGACACAGGTGATGAACCTGGCGTTTATTGGTCCGCTTAAGCATGCCGGTCTGGCGCTGTCGATCGGTTTGGCGGCCTGCCTGAACGCCACGTTGTTGTATTGGCAGCTGCGCAAGCAGAAGATCTTCCAGCCACAGCCGGGTTGGGCACTGTTCCTCACCAAGCTGGTGATCGCCGTGCTGGTGATGTCGGCGGTGCTGATTGGTGTGATGTGGCTGATGCCGGCCTGGGATCAGGGCAATATGCTGGAGCGTTTGCTGCGCTTGGCGGCGGTGGTCGTGGCCGGCGTGGTGGCCTACTTCGGCGTGCTGGCCGGGTTGGGTTTCCGCCCGCGTGATTTTGCGCGCCGCGTCGCCTGAGTCGAATGCAAGAATAAAAAAGGTCGCCTTGGCGACCTTTTTGCTTTCCGCGCAGTGCGGTTTACATACGTTCGACGGTTTCGATGCCGAGCGTGTCCAGACCCGTTTTCAGCGTTTTAGAGGTCAGCAGCGCCAGCTTCAGGCGGCTCTGACGCGCTTCTTCGCTGTCGGCGTTGAGGATCTGGCAGTGCTCGTAGAAACCGGAGAACAAGCCCGCCAGATCGTACAGGTAGCTGCACATGACGTGCGGCGTGCCTTCACGTGCAACGGTAGTGAGCACCTCTTCGAACTGCAGCAGGCGAGTGGCCAGTGCAATTTCACGCTCTTCGGTCAGTGTCAGCGGCAGCGTCAGGCTGCTTTCGTCGATCCCGGCGCGTTTGAATACCGATGCCACGCGGGTATAGGCGTATTGCATATAAGGCGCGGTATTGCCTTCGAAGGCCAGCATGTTATCCCAGTCGAAAACATAATCGGTGGTGCGGCTTTTCGACAGATCGGCGTATTTCACCGCGCCGATGCCGACCACGCGGGCCACGGTTTTCATTTCCTCTTCCGGCATGTCCGGGTTTTTGCCGGCGATCAGCTGTTCGGCGCGTTCGATGGCCTCATCCAGCAGATCGGAGAGCTTCACGGTGCCGCCTGAGCGGGTTTTGAACGGCTTGCCGTCTTTGCCTAGCATCATGCCGAACATGTGGTGTTCCAGCGAGACGGACTCCGGCACGTAACCGGCTTTGCGCACGATGGTCCAGGCCTGCATCAGGTGCTGATGCTGGCGGGAGTCGATGTAATACAGCACGCGGTTGGCGCCCAGGGTCTCGTAGCGATATTTGGCGCAGGCGATATCGGTGGTGGTGTAGAGGTAGCCGCCATCCTTTTTCTGGATGATGACGCCCATCGGGTCGCCGTCCTTGTTCTTGTATTCGTCGAGGAACACCACGGTGGCGCCTTCGCTTTCCACCGCCAGCCCTTTGGCTTTCAGATCGGCGACGATGCCCGGCAGCATAGCGTTATACAGGCTTTCGCCCATCACGTCGTCTTCGGTCAGCGTGACGTTCAGGCGGTTATAGGTCAGCTGGTTTTGCGCCATGGTGATGTCGACCAGCTTGCGCCACATTTTCAGGCAGTACTGATCGCCGCCCTGTAGCTTCACGACGTAAGCGCGCGCGCGCTCGGCGAACTCGGCGTCTTCGTCGTAATGTTTCTTGGCTTCGCGATAAAACTGCTCGAGATCGGACAGGCCCATATCGCTGGCGTTTTCATTCTGCATTTTTTCCAGGTAGGCAATCAGCATGCCGAACTGGGTGCCCCAGTCGCCGACGTGGTTGGCGCGGATCACTTTGTGGCCCAGAAACTCCTGGGTACGTGCCGCGGCGTCGCCGATGATGGTGGAGCGCAGATGGCCGACGTGCATCTCTTTCGCCACGTTCGGCGCAGAGTAGTCGATAACGATGGTTTGCGGTTCAACCGGGGCAATGCCCAGCTTCGGTGCATTCAGCACCTGGTCGGCCTGGCGGGCGACCCAGTCGCTGTTCAGGAAAATGTTGATAAAGCCGGGACCGGCGATTTCCACTTTACTGGCGACATCGCCGAGATCCAGCAGTTGCACCACTTTTTCCGCCAGCTGACGGGGCGGCATGCCCAGCTTTTTGGCGACTGACATCACGCCGTTGGCCTGGTAATCACCAAACTGCGCCTTGGCGGAAGGGCGGACCTGCGCTTCGCAATCGGCTGGCGCACCAGCGGCGATCAGCGCCTGGCTGACTTTATCTGAAAGAAGAACCTGAATATTCACCGGGTTACCTTAATGACGAACGAGGAGCTGAAGCCAGCCCCTGCGGGATTCAACGGTGGCGGGCGCGACGGGCGACCTCCACAAAACAGCCTGCAATTGTAACCGATCTGACGGAGCCCGTCAGCAGTTGGCGCGGCCGCTGCGATGAAACAGTTGCCGGGTGCGGCGCGTAGAATGCCTGAAGGTGAAAAGCAGAATGACCTGACCAGAATGTACGGAGGGGAAAGTTATGAGGCTAACGCTTTTTATTGTGACGCCTGGCATCCAGCGTGTTGGTACTGCGTGATTTAAAATGACGGTAGATGGCGTATACGGCGATAATTATCAACACCAAGGATATCGTCAGCAATAACATAATGGTCATCTCGAATTTAAATTTTCTCCAAAGTAGCTGAGTTGCGTTGGTGAATCAATTGCCTAGATTAAAATTAAGATAATCCTTAGTTTTTTATTAATTATTCTAATTTTATTGTCTTTGTTTACAATGGGTTGATTGTTGTTTTTTTATGGATTTGATAAGTAGCTAAAGTGTGATTAAGTGAAGCGATTCAATCGGTTTAACCCGTGAATCACGAATGGTTTTGTGAAAAATAACTTAAATCATAACGTCATGATGAAGGGTTATAATGACTTGCGAAAATTCTTAATTTTTATTTTTCTGTTGACTTGATAAGCTGCCTTCTTAATAAAAAGTTGGTTTTTTGCTCTCTCCGCACGCAACCGAAAATCATTCTGAATGACTGCTAAAAACCCTCTAAACGCTGGCGAGCGCTGTCGCCACCGTGTAAATTACGGCGTTTAACTTTGTGCTCCGTTGTTTTGAGGTTCCTATGACCACTCCCTTGCAGGCCATTGCCGAGCTTGACGATCTGAAGCTCGACCTGCCGCGTTTCGAGCAGGCGTTGCAACAATTTGCCGCCAGATTGCGGCTTGATCTGTCTGCCTTTATCGCCGATCACATCTCCCTGCGTTGTCACCAGAACGCTACCGCCGAACGCTGGCGCCAGGGATTGATGCAGTGTGGGACACTGCTGTCCGAATCGATGATCAACGGGCGGCCTATCTGTTTGTTTGATTTACAGCAGCCGCTGGCCGTGGGGCCGTGGCGCATAGATTGCGTCGAGCTGCCGTACCCCGGGGAGAAACGCTATCCGCATGAAGGGTGGGAACATGTCGAATTGGTGCTCAGCGGCGATCCGCAGACGCTGCATGCACGGGCGTTGAGTCACCTTGCTGATGAAGCGTTGTTGGCGCCGGGGATCAAGCTGAAGCAAAGTTCGCCAAAAGGCGAAGGCGAACGGCTGCCGAACCCGACGCTGGCCATCACCGATGGAACGGTTACGATCAAGTTTCATCCTTATTCCATTAGAGACATCGTCGCCAGCGAACAAGGCTAGCCAGCCAGTGCCGCACAGGCTTGCGCCATGCGATCGAGCGCTTCATCGAGCAGGGCCCGCCGGCAACCGAAGTTCAGCCGTACAAAGCGCCGATCGCCGAAATCCAAACCGGCGCTTAACCCAACGCCTGCGCGCTCGAAGAACTGATGCGGGTTATCCACCGGCAAAGCGCTGCAGTCGATCCAGGCCAAATAGGTGGCTTCGATCGGTAACAACGTCAATCCCGGCATAGCGTTGATGCGCTCTGTCAACCGATCGCGATTGGCGCGCAGATAAATTAACTGCTCATCCAGCCAGGGTTGCCCGTATTGATAGGCCGCCTGGGCGGCGACCAGCGCCAGCAGATTAACCTCCGGGACAATGCCGCTGCGTGCGCGTTTCAGTTTTTGTCTCAACGTTTCGTTGGGGACGATCGCCATCGAGGCGCCGAGCCCGGCGAGATTGAATGTCTTTGACGGTGACATCAGCGTCACGCTGCGTTGGGCCGCATCTTCATTCAGGGTGGCGAAAGGGATGTGTCGCACGCCGGGTTCAAGTAGCAGCTCGCAGTGGATTTCATCGGAGCAGACGATTAAATCGTGCTCGAGAGCGAACTGATGGTGCTGCAACAGTTCATCCCGGCGATAAACGGTGCCTCCGGGATTTTGCGGGTTGCACAGCAACAGGAGCTTCTCGTTGCCGCTGAGCTGCCCATGCAGCGCGGAAAAATCCAGCACCCAACGTTGGTTTGCCGCCGTTAGCGGCACCGAGAGGTGTTTACGCCCCGCGAATTTGGCCGCTTTGCGAAACGGCGGATAAATGGGAGAGGGAGCCAGCGTGCTCTGATGTTCTTCGGTGCAGGCGCGCACGCACAGGTTCAGGCCGCACACCAACCCAGGCAAGAAAATGATCCATTCAGGCTTGATGTGCCAACCGTAGCGCTCTACCATGCGGCGGATAAAAACCTCAAGAAGATCAGGGGATGGGTGGGTGTAGCCGAATACGCCGTGCGCTACGCGCCGCTGCAAGGCTTCTATCACCGCCGGCGACGAGGCGAAATCGCTGTCGGCGACCCAAAGCGGGAGGATGTCGCGGCCGCGATATTTATCCCACTTAACGCTGTCACTGTGACTGCGGTCTACCCATTGATCAAAATTGAATGCCATAGTTACAACCCTGAACCGGTTTATGCCTATGCATGAGCCTACGTGAGAAATGAAGAAATGAACAATTGCCGCCGTATGTTGGCCGTTATCTGGGGGTGACAATGATAAAACTGGAAGTTTGTTGCTTTAGCGTCGATTGTGCGCTGACGGCCGAACGGGCGGGCGCCGATCGCATCGAGTTGTGCGCCAGCCAGAGCGAAGGGGGATTGACGCCGAGCTATGGCACGCTGCGTCTGGCGCGCGAGCGGGTTGCGATCCCGGTGCATCCGATCGTTCGCCCTCGCGGTGGTGATTTTTGCTACGGCGCGGTGGATTTCGAGGTGATCAAGCAAGATATCCGCCACATCCGCGAGATGGGATTCCCCGGCGTAGTGGTAGGCATGTTGGACGAAGAAGGGCACATCGATCTGCCGCGCATGCGCGAAGTGATGAGGCTGTGCGAGGGGATGGCGGTGACGTTCCACCGCGCGTTCGACATGTGCCAGAATCCGATGGTGGCGCTGGAGCAACTGACTGAGCTGGGCGTGGCGCGCATTCTGACCTCCGGCCAACAGCAGAGCGCCGAACTTGGCCTGCCGTTGCTGCGTGATTTGCGTCAGGCCAGCCAGGGCCCGGTGATCATGGCGGGTGCCGGTGTGCGCCTCAGCAATCTGCACAAGTTCGTCGATATCGGCCTGCATGAACTGCACAGCTCTTCCGGCCATCTAGCGCCGTCGACCATGCGTTATCGCAAGGCGGGTGTCACCATGTGCTCCGATAACGAGTTTGACGAATTTAGCCATTATTGCGTGGATGGCGAAATGGTGGAGGCGATGAAAAACGCGCTGGCCTTGGTTGATCCCCTGGCGCAAAGCGCATAAACACGCAGCTAACCGCGTTTGATAACCGGTTTCCGGGCCGTAAGACCCCTTTGCGTGTCACCGAGCCCTCGGCGATCACGCAAGTACCAGGCCCCGGCGTTTTGCCGGGGCTTTTTTTATTTCACTATGACTCCAGCACGGTAGTTCGCTGGACTACGCCAAGACTCGACATAGCAGGTTTATCAACGGGTTAGGTTGATTCATCATATGCCGGTGCTTTACGAAACATGGCCCGGCTTCCTTTCGCGTGGCTCCCATGCAGCTCTTGGAAACCGGGCTTTCCGAGGAGTCATCATGGCGAAGATCAAACTCACCAAGACCGCAGTCGATGCGGCGCAACCCCAGGCGCAGGTTGTTGAACTCCGGGACACTGTGGTGCCCGGTTTCCTGTGCAAGATTACTCCAACTGGCCGCAAGGTGTTCATGCTGCAGTACCGCACAAACGCCGGGGAGCGCCGTAAGCCCGCATTGGGCCAGTACGGGGAATTGACTGTAGAACAGGCCCGTTCACTGGCTCAGGAATGGTTGGCCGAAGTGCGTAGGGGGGGCGACCCCAGCGCCGATAAGGCTGCTGCCCGTGCAGCGCCCACGGTCAAGGAGTTGTGCATCAAGTTTATGGAGGACTACTCCAAACAACGCAACAAGCCCAGCACCCAGCGCGGGTATCAGGGCGCCATTGACCGCTGCATCGTTCCGTTGCTGGGCCGTGTGAAGGTCCAGGATGTGAAACGGCCAGATGTGGCGACGGTGATGAAGAAAATGGCCCACAAACCCGCTGAGGCGAACCGTGCTTTCAGCGTGATGCGCAAGATGTTCAACCTGGCTGAAGTGTGGGGGTTCAGACCTGACGGTAGCAACCCCTGCCGTCACGTCCCGATGTACCCAAACGGGAGAGCCACTCATCTCATCAGCGACGAGGACATGGTTCGTATCTTCCGTCAACTGGATAAGGTGGAATCCGAAGGGCTGGAAAACTACGTCATTCCGTTGGCGATCCGCCTGCAATTCGAGTTCGCTGCTCGTTACTCCGAAATCGCCATGCTCCAGTGGCTATGGGTCGATTTGGAAAACCGGCGCGTGGTATGGCCCGACAGCAAGACTGGAGGCATATCCAAGCCCATGAGCGATGAAGCCTATCGCCTGCTTTCGGCCGCGCCGAGGGAGGAAGGTGTCCCCCATGTACTGCCATCCCCTAGTTGTCCCGGTAGCCATCTGACCGAGGGGGAGTACTACAGCGGCTGGTGCCGTGTGCTCAAAGCTGCGGGCGCGACGCATGTGGGTACGCATGGTATCCGCCATCGTTCGGCCACCGACATTGCCAATTCGGGCATTCCGGTCAAGGTCGGCATGGCGCTGACGGCGCATAAGACCGTGGTGATGTTCATGCGCTACGTTCACACCGAGGATGAGCCAGTTCGCCAGGCCGCGGATCTGGTCGCTAAGCGGCGCAAGACAATCACAGGCGCAAGCCATGTTGATGAGGTGGCAGAATGACCAGGCAGCGAAAGATCATTACTTCACCAACTGACTCCACGGTGCTGCTGGGTGACATCCGAGCGCTGATCGAATCGGCGCGCCAGCGCGCAGTCTCGGCGGTCAATAGTGAATTGACGATGCTCTATTGGCGTATCGGTCAACGCATCTATACACAGGTTTTGGCGGGACGGCGGGCTGAGTATGGCGAAGAGGTATTGCCCACTTTGGCGGCACAATTGGTGCAGGAGTATGGCGGTAGCTTCGCGGTCAAGAACCTGCGTCGAATGGTGCAGTTCGCCAGCACTTTTCCTGATGAGCAGATTGTCGTATCGCTGATACGACAATTGAGTTGGACACATTTCATTGCCCTGATCCCGCTGAAAGACCCGCTCCAGCGGGACTACTACGCGCAGATGGCCAGTGCCGAGCGCTGGAGCGTGCGAACGTTGCGTGAGCGCATCGACTCCATGCTGTATGAGCGTACGGCACTTTCCAAGAAGCCGTGCGAGACGATCGCAGAGGAACTGGCAACCTTGCGCGACGCACAGCGTATGTCGCCGGCACTAGTCATGCGTGACCCGTACATCCTTGATTTCCTTGACCTGCGGGACACTTGGCAGGAAGGCGACCTAGAAGCGGCGATCGTCCGCGAGATGGAATCGTTCCTGCTGGAACTTGGTGCGGGGTTTAGCTTCGTAGCCCGGCAGAAGCGCATCCTGATTGACGACGAGGATTTCCATCTCGATCTGTTGTTCTACAACCGAAAGCTGCGGCGGCTGGTTGCAATAGAGTTGAAGGTTGGTGAGTTCAAGGCGGCTTATAAGGGGCAGATGGAGCTTTACCTTCGGTGGCTGGACAAGCACGAACGGGAGCCGGAGGAAGCCTCGCCGTTAGGCATCATTCTTTGCACGGGAAAGAAGCGCGAGCAAATCGAATTACTGGAACTGGACAAGTCAGGCATCCACGTCGCTGAGTACCTGACGGCCTTACCACCGAGGGGGGTGTTGGCGGCGAGACTGCAGCAAGCAATGCAGCGGGCGCAATTGCAGATTGGAGCGCGTGGCGGCGAAGACCGTGAGCGATAAACCGATTGGGTGCGAGACTCTGGGGAACACCATCTTCACAGTATCCTTGGAGGCCAAGTGATAGCAACTGCGTTTTCCCATATCACGCTATTTTGACGTCGACAATTTCTACGGTTTATGAGATGCAGGCTCGGGCAGGAGCCTGTCACCCATCAGGGTAAAGTTGTTGACAGCAGTAGTCTTTCGAGCTGTACTGCTGCGAGTCCAGCTCTACATTTTTCCGAGCATTTGTGGAACATAAACGTGCGCCGCATATTGGGAGTTTGTTCATATTCTGTGCGGGTGCTACCCTGACTGCCTACCACTAAAGTCGCTGCAGAAAGGTAGACGTTGCAGTTAAGTCGCTGTAGAAATGGGGAAATATTCCCTCTCATCCTGCGAATCACTAGAACATGGCCAATAGCGAAGCCCGTATATTTATTGCCAAGCCATTCTCCTATTTTGATCTCAAGGGGGAATGCTGCTTCCCCGGCTCAGAGCTCATTCAATCCAATGCGCGGGAAGGCATTGTGACAGCCTTGGTGCTGGATGCGAACATCTGTCTTAACCTGGCTAACTACGCACGTGGGCAAAAGGACCCTATCAAAGAATCGATGTTTCGCCAATTCCTGTTGGCTGTTGAGTTCGTCAAAGTGGATGTCGTTCCTTACTTTGGTTGCATGGAACTAGCGTCAAATCGTGAGAGCGATCAGCTCGACACGGATAAGCTCTCCAGCATCGCTTCGAATGTCGCACGTGCTCTTGCGCAGAGTGAGGATTCCTTGGCGCGGGGGAGACAAGCTTCTGCCCGAATCGCGGACGGGTTGGAGATGACCGACAAGTCCTTGTCGGTGGCGTTTCCAATGCTGCGCTACGCTTATTGTTGTTTCCTGAAAATTTTTGAGATCCGTTCACGCGGATTCTTGAAGGCTCGTGCTGCAAAAAATTTCATCGAATTCTTTGATTGGTGCGAAGCCATGGAGTGTCATATAGGGCTGATTTCGCAAGCCGCGTTCGCCTTATTCGGGGGCGCGAAAGAAGCGGATAAGCTGTTGAGCCTGCGTGAAGGCAAGACACCGCTTGATGCTGCGTGGGGCGCTGCCTGGGACATCTGGCATTGCTGGATGGTGCAGAACTACTTTCCTGCGCTACCGGTGGACGGAAAGCCGCAACATGCAATCTTTGTCACCGATGATGCTGCAGCAGCCTTCATTGCTGGCCAGTGCTTGCCTCGTGCACTGTTTCTCAATGCCGGTGAACCGTTTTTGTCTGCATCTGTTTTGAGCTACAACTTTCCGTTCTATGCGGACAAGGGCGAACGCCTTAACGAGCTCTTGAGACAACGGGACTCACAGCGATTACGCCGCATATTATCCAATGTGAGCAACACCAATGAGTTTGATCACGCTCGTGTCCAGGTTGAGATTGAGAGGCTTGAGCAAGCCATCATGACCTCTTGGTGAGTCGGAGAGTCTGTGTAAGACAGGTTCCCTCGTTAAACATGTTGTCTTCACGCGCCTGGGCTGCGCACCATATCGTGGCCATCCAATTATGACCCCTGACCCCTACGGCCCTGATGGGCCTGCGCGCTTCGCTTGCTCAAAGATAGATATGAGCAGAGGGCAGCAGGGTGGGGGCGGTCTTGCTGTTCCCTTCACCTCATCACGGCGTTCTCGCCGTCAAGGGCTGCGCGTGCTTGCACGCTTGCGGCCTGGCTGCCGTCTCTGACCCCTGACTGCTTGCGCTGCGCCGTGCTCCTCACGGTTCCGGGCAATTCCGCCCGAGCAACCGGAGCACGATCATGTCGCAACTGTCCTTTTCCTTGTTCGATACCACGCTGATGGTGCGTGACACCCAGGGCCGCTATCTGCCGGCGACGGTAGACCAGATTCTGGAAGCCGCGCGCCAGGTCGTTGAGCAGAAGATGCAGCGTGGTACATCCTTCACGTCGCCAGCAGTGGTCAAAGAATATCTGTGCGCCAAGCTGGCTGGCTACGAGCGCGAAATCTTCTCGGTACTCTTTCTCGATTCACAGCACCGCCTGATCGAATACGTAGAGATGTTCCGTGGCTCCATCAGCAGCACATCGGTGCATCCGCGCGAGGTGGTCAAGCAGGCGCTGCGGCTCAATGCGGCGGCGGCAATCCTGGCCCACAACCATCCGAGTGGAAGCGCGGATCCGAGCGAGGCGGACCGCGCTCTGACCAAGAGGCTCAAGGAGACATTGGCACTGGTGGACGTGAACGTGCTTGATCATGTCATCGTCGCTGACGTCAACACCACGTCATTTGCCGAATGCAGCTTGCTTTGACTTCTGGGGGCATTGCCCCCTTTTGTTTCTTATGCGGCAGATAGTTTTCGATTTCAACAAGTCTTAGCCCTGTGACAGGGTCGTCTGGTACATTTTGCTCAACAACGGCTCCATCAATTTCTCCGTAGATTCCCATTCATCTTTATTGAGCATCCCGTACTTCTCTGTCAGGGTGACTTGATGATCGAAGAGAAAGTCGGTTGGTGTTTCTAAGCCGACAATGAGCTGCATGCCAGCGGGCAAGTCCTTTGCGATGAACTTGAGAACCGCCGGTAGATTGAAGTCGTCTTGAGCTTGCTGGTTGGGCGAGTCGATGACAACTGGGACGTCATATGTGCCCATCTTGCCTTGAATGGTCTGCCAGATAGCAGCGTAATAGGCAAGGATTGACCGCGGTCCGCCGCTGCCCGAAAGAGAGGGGCGTGATGCCAGCTGCATGGTTTTGGTTGCAACGGAGTGAAGCTGTAATGCGATGCGGCTAGCCGCATAGTGCTCACGGAACTCAGTCAAAATTGCCTTCGTGCGTTTGGGAGAACGCAGCTCGGCCATCTTCGTCTCGAGCACGTCGATAGTGAGAACCACTGAGTCGATAGAGTTTTGAATCTGCTTGCGTTCAGCCTCGAAAGCTGCAAATGCAGACTCTGCGCCCAGGCTTCCTACGACATCTTGGAACTTCAACTCACCTTTACGCGTGTCCAGCAAGCGGGAGATGCGTAGGTAGTTCTCGTTGAGTGAGTTTAGCTCCGTGAAGGCTTTCTGCGTCCGCTTTCGAACCTCTGTAGCATCCTCACGCAGTCGGGCGGCTAGCTCGCGTAGAACACGGGCGTCTTCTGCGAACTCCAGCAGGTCGAGGAAGGGTTTCTCGTGCTCGGCATGACAGGTGGGGCAGACTAGTGGCGCTGCGCCTTCTCTGAGGAGGTATTTTGTGTCACTGTCATATGCTGAAAGAGCGCTGTCGGCGAGCTGAATCTGATGGTCCAGATTCTTCAGAAGCTCTTGCTCGCGCACGGCCACATTGCGCAGTGCTTCCTGTCGGACGTTGAGTTCGTTGACTTCCTTGGTGAGCTGCTCAATCTCGACGACAAAGTTGTTGGCATTGACCTTTGGGCCTGATAACGGGACTGTCTTACTAAATCGCTCAATGGCGCGCTCGAGCAGGCGGTACTCGCGGCGGTGTTCTTCAAGAACCTTGGAGTACTGAGATCTTTCTGCGCTTGCCGTGTAGTACTCTGGTGGACATACGCCGGTGAAGTACTCAAGGATTGGCTTGAACGGTGCACTGAAGCGTTTCATGCCTCCGAACGTGTTCCAGTCAGATTGCCAACTGCCATCTTGGTTCACGTAGAACGGTGCGAAGAAGCACGCGGGGTCAGCGGAAACCACCTCTGCCTGTTTCTTGTCTGAGAACACCAGGTTGAAGTCGGTTATCTCGCAAAATCGCTTGGACCAATCGCCGAACTTTGAAGTTGAAATGAGAAGGTTGAACGTTTCGTCAAATAGCGCGCGCCGCCCATCTTGATGGAGGGCGAAGTAGTGTTTGTCATTAACCGAGAACTCAAGCAGCGAGGCTGCGTTCTCGTCCCACTGTTCGAGTTTTCCTTGCGGCTTCGCGCCAAGCGTCTCAAACAGACTCCGGATCAACGTCGTTTTTCCCGTGTGGTTCCTCCCCACCAGTAGGTTCTTGCTCGGATGGAATTTCACGTGTCGAGCTGTCTTCTCGCGATGAGAGAGCAGCCAAATGTTTTTGAATCGGAAGCGATGCATAGTCTTTTGTTCTCAGGCTTCGGACGAGGAGTCTCAGTTCTGGTCCACGCATTTCGTTATCGCTCTCATGACAAACCTCGCCATCAGGTCATAGTCGCGATGTCCGCAGAACTTGACCTTGAGCGCGGCAAGCGCGGCTTCTACGAAAGGCCGCAAGTTGGATGTCCATGGATTGGCTGCTATCCATTCGTCGCAGAAAGTGTCGATTTCGTTTGAGAGCTTGGTTCCCCCAATGAGTCGATCCTGCTGTGCACGTGCTGCAGCAATACGTACCGATGTGATAGTCATGAAGTCCAAACCCTCGGTTTGGAGTTGTTGCAGCCAGACGTCGAGCAACGCAAGGCGGTCTGGCACCGTCTCCAGCGCAGCCAGCGCTGCCAGGAACGCGTTTTTCGAGAAGCCACGCTCATTGACAAGTTCTTCGAACGATAAACAAGTGTCCGTGCGGCGGGTCAGTGGCGAAAGCTGCATCACCAATGAATCGACGAACGATTTTGCCTGGCCTGCATGCTCTGGGCTACGTTCGTTCAATAGCTCTAATGCTGCGGCAATAACCGGTGCGGTCAAGTTGTCGGGATGTATAGCGACCTTCTGCAACTTAACTCTTGTCAAATCTGGTGGAGGGGTGCTTGGTGACAGTGATGCGAAGGCATCTGTAAGCAATTGCACATGGTCGGGCGCAAGGTCTGCAAGCGAGCATGGCATCGTCGTGGCTGCAGAGCCTCCGTTGGCGAGCGGGAAGTCACAGCCTGCGTTAGAGATAAATACTCCTTCGACGGGCAATGCGTCAAAGGCGCTCAGGCTGAGATGCAGCTTGCCGAGAGCCGATTGTGGGACCTTCTCAAAAGTCGGTGCCTTCGCTGGTGCAACTGTCGTTTTAGCGGACTTCCTTGACTTGACCGACGGGGCCTTGGGGGCGATAGTGCCGGTGAGGACAGACCATGTCCAAGTGCCGGCATCTTTCTTCTTGACTTGGTAGACCTTAGCACGGGTTGGCATGGTCGCGGAGTCAAGTTCTGCGACGTCCTGGACGGACTCAAAAAGTAGGAGAAAGTCGGGTTCATTGGCCTTCTCCAACTCTATCATCCGGAAGACTGCCCACCAGCGAGGGAAGTCGACGCCCTTGGCCCCGTGCCCACCACCAGTTTCCGAATATTTAGGATTGTTAGCGACGAGCAAAAGCTCCGCCGTGCCATTAACTACGCCCAACGCATCCCCCATTTGCCCCCGTTATACGGAGAAATTCGGTTCTGAGCCAGCAATCATCGATGATTGTTGAGAATATGTAAAGTCTTGAAACGGCAGATTCGCTGTTGAATTGAGATAAGCGAGCTTGCAGAGTGACTGTTCCCAACATGGAATGTCATTGTGTCGCCTCGACCAGTTGAGTCCGTAGTCAATACAGTCACTCTGTAGCAATAAATAATACGCGAAATACTCCGTGCGTCTCCGCTCTGCGGACCACGCTGTTCCAGGTTCGCTATTCGCTCATCCCTCATCCCTGACGGGACTGGCTATCGCCAGCCTTCCGCATTCCTGACGCCTTCGGCCCGGCTTCCAGCTTCGGGCCTGCGCGCTTCGCTTGCCGTGCTATCAGCACATGGAGGCGGCCGTTGCCATGTCCAGCCGTCTTCCCTGACTCCATCACCTTGTCCGCGACTGTAGCCCGCTTCCGGGCGCCATCAAGGCGCGCGGGGCCGTGTCCTCGGCTACGCCTGCGGGCCGCACCAACCCCCACGCTTATCTCCTTGACAGCTCCCGTTCGCGCGCTCCTGACCGTCGCGGGCGATGAACTCAGGAAAGACGGTGGCAACAGGGCCAACCGGGTTCCTCGTGCCGACCGCACAGAACAGCCGACAGGCTGGGCTCCGAATCTTGGAATCCGGTGTGCGGTGTGAACAGCAACCCTTTTTTTGTCAGGAGAAAGATCATGCAACTCGCATCCCGTTTCGCTTCCCATTCCCCGGCGCTGCGCAGCGATTACCCGCTGTCTGACGACCAGATCCGCCGCGTGGCTCCGTCCATCTTTGCGGATGCCCCGCACGAAAGTCGTTCGCAGCGATACGCCTACATCCCTACGGCGGCGGTGTTGACCGAACTGCGCAAGGAGGGGTTTCAGCCCTTCATGGTGTGTCAGACCCGCGTCCGCGACGAAGGCAAGCGCGAGCACACCAAGCACATGCTGCGCCTGCGCCATGCGAGCCAGATCAACGGTGCCGAGGCCAACGAAATTGTGTTGTTGAACTCGCACGACGGCACCAGCAGCTACCAGATGCTGGCCGGCATGTTCCGCTTTGTGTGCAGCAATGGCCTTGTATGCGGCGACACCGTGGCCGATGTGCGCGTCCCTCATAAAGGCAATGTGGCCGAGCAAGTCATTGAAGGCGCTTTCGAGGTGTTGAGCGGTTTCGAGCGGGTGAAGGAATCCCGCGACCTGATGCGCGGTATCACCTTGGACAACGGTGAGTCGGAGGTGTTCGCCCGCGCTGCGCTGGCTCTCAAGTACGACGACCCGGACAAGCCCGCTCCTATCACGGAAGCGCAAATCCTGATGCCGCGCCGGTTCGACGACCGCCGCCCCGACCTATGGAGCGTTTTCAACCGTACGCAGGAAAACCTGACCAAAGGCGGTTTGTCCGGCCGTAGTGCCAACGGACGCCGCCAGCGCACCCGCCCCGTGCAGGGCATTGATTCCGATGTGCGCCTGAACCGCGCCCTGTGGTTGCTGGCCGATGGCCTGCGTCAGCTGAAAGCCTGAATCCCGAAGTGGCAGGGGTAGGCAGCAGCCCTTGCCGCTTTTTCTCAACGCCGCATCCCTGAACCAGATAGGAGTACGAACCATGAACGCAATGACCCAAACCGAAGCCCGCGCCCTCAACACCGCCGCAGCTATTCCGTTGGAAGCTGCCGACCCGACCAAGAACCTGATTCTGGTGCCGCTGTCGCGGCTAGTGCTGCGCCCTGTGGGCCGCAACGTGCGCAAGACTCCGCGCATGTCCATCCCCGAGCTGGCCGCATCCATTCAGCGTGTCGGCCTGCTGCAAAACCTCATCGTGATTCTTGCCGCCGATGGCGAGCATTACGAAGTGGTTGCCGGTGGCCGTCGCCTCGCAGCCCTCAAGCTGTTGGCGAAAAAGCACCGCATCGCCAAAGATTGGGAAGTGCCTTGCCTTCTGGTGGCCGATGGCACGGCACGCACCGCCAGCCTCACCGAGAACGTGCAGCGCGAGGACATGCACCCGGCAGACCAGTTTGAAGCCTTCGCGGGACTGGTGGCCGAAGGCCGCCCCATCGAGGACATAGCGGCGGATTTCTCCGTTACGCCGCTGGTGGTGCAACGGCGCTTGAAACTGGCGAATGTCTCGCCGCGCCTGATGGCCGACTATCGGGCCGATGCTGTCACGCTCGATCAATTGATGGCCTTGTCCATCACCGACGACCACGCCGCGCAGGAAAGCGCCTTCTACGATGCGCCGACATGGCAGCGCCAGCCGTCCGCTCTGCGCGAACGCCTCACCGAGCGCGAAATCGACGCCTACCGGCATCCGCTGGTGCGGTTTGTGGGGTTGGATGTGTACGAGCAGGCAGGCGGTGGCACCCGGCGCGACCTGTTCGCGGAAGGCGATGCGGGCGTGTATCTGCTTGACGCCGCATTGCTGGAGCAGTTGGCACAAGGCAAGCTGGCGGACATTGCCGCCGCTGTTCGCGCCGAGGGCTGGGCTTGGGTGGATGCCACGCCCGCCATGACTTACGCCGACCTGCATTCTTTCCAGCAGGCACCGAAGGAGCGCCGCAGCCCGAACAAGCGCGAAGCCCTACGCATCGAAAAGCTGCAAGCCAAGATGTGGGAGCTTGGAAATGTCATTGACGCCGCCATGGATGCAGGGGACGAGGACAAGGCCGAGACCTTGCAGGAAGAAGGTGAAGCCTTGGGCCAGCAGTTGCAAGCGCTGGAAGACGGCTTGCAGGACTTTAGCCCGAACGTAAAAGCCGCAGCCGGTGCTATCGTCACCATCGACCGCAACGGCAAGCCCATGGTGCATCGCGGGCTGCTGCGCGAGGCCGAAGCCAAGGCGCTGCGCACGCTGGAAAGGCTGCGGCAGGGGGGAGGCAGTGAAGGCACTGCCGGGTGTGGCGACGAAGGCGAGGACAAGAACGATGGCAGGTCGCCCAAGACCGCTGACATGTCCGATAAGCTGGCGCAGCAGTTGAGCGCCCACCGCACGGCAGCGCTGCAAATCGAAGTTGCCCGGCACCCGCAAGTGGCGCTGGCTGCCGTGGTGCATGGCATGGTGCAGACCGTCTTGCAGAGCCGCCACTACGGCCATAGCTTGCCGCTGGGCGTCAGCCTCAAAGTGCAAGACCGGTTGGAAGGCATGGCCCCGGACATGCCTCACTCTCCGGCCGCTGTGGCGCTGCGAGAACTGCAACAGGTGGCAGGCGAAGCCTTGCCCGAGGACAGCGCCGAACTGTTTGCCGCACTGCTGGTGAAGCCGCAAGACGAACTGGTCAAGCTGCTGGCCGTGTGTGTGGCTTCCACGGTGGACGTAGTGACACCTCGCGCCACGGCGCATCAGCCCGGCGCAGAACTGGCGCAGGCCATGGAGTTGGACATGGCAGCATGGTGGAAACCGACCAGCGAGGGCTACTTCCGGCATGTGCCGAAGGCCGCGATTCTGGAAGCCGTGGGCGAATTTGCTCCCTCGCACGTCACCCGGCTGGCGAAGTTGAAGAAGGGCGACATTGTCAGTGAGGCCGAACGGTTGACTGGTGGCACTGGCTGGATGCCTGCCATCTTCCGTGCCGAAAGTACGCAGCAGGCCGGGCAGGATGCGGCAACCGAAGCCGAAGCGCTGGAGAATGCCGCCGTGGTAGATGAGCAGTCGAAGGTCGAAGCACTGGCCGCGTGATCATTTATGTTAGCAAGCGCCTTGGTTTCGGCCAGGGCGTTTTGCTGTCCGATCAGCACCGGCCCCGAGCCGTTCCGCTTTGGGGCCGGTGGCAAAAAAATCCGGGCGCGGCGACGGCCGCGCCCGGATTTTCCCTCAACCGCCCTTGGTCAGGCGGCTGAGGGCGTGCGCGCAAGTAGCCTTGCGCGCGAGAAAACCTTGAAACCCCAAGCACGGCAACTGCGTGCCGGCAACATTCCAAGCCAGACCCGCTTTCTCTACAGCTTGGATAAAAGATCAACTGAGGGGCCCACGACAACTTGCGCCGCATTGTCGGCTTGAACGCCATTGATCGCTCTAACCTCTGCGGTGTTGGCGATTCGCCGAGCTACCGTTGTTGGCGTGATCGTACTTTGGGCTTGGGTCGCACACACAGCAAGCGACTTCGACAGCGGAACTGAAAAACCAAGCCCCAAGTTGGATTGTGGAAGCGGGGTATCACCAAGCACAAATGCTTCGCCAGAAGGAGCGTCCAACAAACACAATTCCAGCGTTTTTATAACGTCCGCGATCTGGGGTGCTGCCAAAAGCGCTTCCTGTTCGGGAAGCTCTGGTGACTGGGGTGAAAGAGCGTGCAAATCGGCTAGCTCGGAAGCCAATTGTTCTTCCGTTTTCTGAGCAAGCACCGTGTAGAAAGTATGCGCGTCCGTGTCATGGATACCGAATGTCGAGGCACGGCATGTGAATTCATCAAGAGACATGGAGTGAGCATCCGCGAGGAAGGCTCCGAACTCCTTTGCGAGCTTATGGCTGCGCGCCAGAACGTCTGGATGGCGGCTTGCCTGTAAAGCCAATGCTTGGCAAATTTGATCTCGATCACCGGGTGTTGGCATGTAGCCAGGTGTGTGTAGCTGCCGAAACAGTTGCGCATGCTTGGCTTCTACCGTGGAGAGTGTGTCTTCCAGCGTGTCCGATGGATTCCATTGATCATCAAAAACCGTGTAAAGCCAGTCGCGTTGCATGATCCTTTTTGGCGATACGCGCCTGATGATTGAGCCGAACTTGCCGTACAGATAGCCATCCGATCCTTTGAAACCACGTTGCCAATACTGAGGGACGTAGTGATGATTCTTTTTTTCAAACTTCTCCATGCTTTCCTTCTTGGTCTGTTATGAGCTGTTCAAGTTCCTGCCGGACTTGTGCCAGGAGCAGTTCCATCTTACGTGTGCTGTCGCCGGCATACGCCAGCGTCAGCAATGTGAGCGGATGCACGTCCATCACTTCGCACAACTCGGCCAATTTGTTGATCGTCGGGCTCTTCAAGTCCCGCTCCAGCGTACTCAGGTAAGTGCGGCTGGACACGTCGGAGAATGCCTCCTGGCTCAAGCCACGCGCTTTTCTTACTGTTCGTATCGCCACTGCCAATGAGTTCTTCGCTGTCACCTATGCTCTTCCCTCAAAAGCCAAGATGACAGCCCATTGAGCCCTATAGAGCTACAATCTATAGTGTTCATTTCGTGCGACTGTTTAGCTATTCCGTGCTTTTACGGAAATCCGTATCGGCGGATTTCCTCACACCCAGGGAAACGCATCCGTGTCTTTCCTGACTTCCGGCAATGCTCTTTCGTGTCTTTGCGGATTTGTGGCTTCACTCGATCTTGCCGATGGTCATTCAGCCGCTGGATTGGCCTCGGGTCGCCGGTCTCAGGAGTGATGCAGCACCCCGACCAGGTATCTCGCGTCGGGGCGCATTCTGACTATTTCTATCTCAGTCGATACACGGCCCATCTGAATCCACACTGTGTTGTGTGGCGCCACGCCTGCGCTCAAAATAGTCATGATCTCTGGCGTGTGCTGCGGCATGGTGTCCGATGCTGCAAGCCAATTTCCGGCGTTGCAGCCGTCGCATTAAGACAATCTCTGCCATGCCTTGGCGTCCTCGGTCTTGCCCCGGCAGACACAGCTTACCCCGATTCCGATGGCGGCTCGATGGCTACTCGATAGCTGCCGCGTGACGGTATAGAGCGACGTTCCTGCTTATCGACGGAGGGGCAGCGCCATGATGGGATCGAACACTGGGCAGTGGTATCCGACCGCAGCGTATCTGTACACGCTGCACCTCGATGGCCCCGCGCTGGCTTGGGAATACTTGCGCAGAAGCCCCCAATACCGGCTTGACTGGCTGCACCGTCATCGTCAGCCAGAAACGGCGCAGGCGTGGGGCCTGCGCTTTCTGGAAGATCCCGCCTTGGACGCACGCGATGCGCATCCAACTTGGCTTCCCCATCACGATACTGAGGTTCAGCTTCACCCTGACACCGATCCGCCGCCCACGGCGCAAGCCTTCGCGTTTTGGGGTGTCCCTGGGCACAAGCAACTGACCCACGACGGCAAGCGCCTGGTCCTCACATCGCACTGGCCGGGCCGCCGCCTGCGGCTCGCCCTTGGACCGGGCCTGGAGGACGGTATGGCTTATTTCTACGCCATTCGCGCGCTGGCCAAGCCCTACGCGCGCTATCGCACGCTCATTGCTGAACTTGAGGCCACGGCCATGGATGTCCTGCCTGCAGCAGCCCGCTCCCGGCCTACGGCCGCCGCGCTGATGGAATTGCATACCTTGCAAGCACTCGATGCTACCCAGGCAGGTGCGTCCCTGCGGGAGGTCGCCGATGGGCTGTTTGGCGCGGATGCCGTCGCGGCCGACTGGCACAAAGACAGCGCCTTGCGCGCCCGCGTGCGGCGGCTGGTGCGCCGTGGCGATGCGCTGATGCACGGCGGCTACCGCCGCCTGGCACAGCTTCCGCCGTTCCCGCTGCGCTAGGGGGACGTTTCGCGTCCCTTGCAGAACGTCCCTTAGCAAACAGCCTTGCTTTCTTGAAAGTACTTCCATCCGGCTGCGTGGTGTGGCCGGGCTTGATGGAGGACCACCCCATGCGACCCGCTCCCTTGCGGCCCCCTGTGACCGCTTCCACTGCTGCTGTCGCTGTGCCCGCGCAGCCCCAGCGCTATCTGACCAACGACGAAGCTGCAGAATACCTGCGGCTGTCGCCGCGCACGCTGGAGAAACGAGGCATCGGACAGCCATTTCGAGAGCGTCTACCACTTCACGTTGCAATATCTGCCGCCGCAGGAGTCCCGCGCCCACGCTGCGGGTTTGCTGTACGAGAACCGGCCCTCTGAAGGCGTGGACTGGCGCGAGCGCCTGACGGCCTTCGTGGCGGAGACGGATCGGGTCTTTGACCTTCTCGATGGTGTGTTGCCGGAAATCGCCTGGCTGGATGATGGGCAGACGCTGACCTACCTGCATGCGGCCATCTCGACGCGGCGCTATCCGCTGGCGATGCCCGAGGTGCCGTTCCACCTCGATGCGCTGCTGAGCGACTGCGCACTGGCCGGCGGCCTGGCACCGATGCTTGGCGACCAGCACCTGCGGGTGGTATCGGTGCGGGGATTCCCGACATCGACCTGGCCGGGAATGCTGGACGACCTCAACCGCATGGGCTTTGCGTACCGCTGGAGTACGCGCTTTCTTTGCCTGGACAAAACCGAGGCGGAAAAAGAACTCTCTCGCCTGCGCCGCCAGTGGTTCGCCAAGCGCAAGAACGTCATCGCGCTGCTGCGCGAAACCATCTTCCAGCAAGAAAGCCCTCTGGTTGATACCGACGCCAACAACAAGGCAGCCGATGCGGACGCGGCGTTGCAGGAGCTGGGCAGCGATCAGGTAGCCTTCGGCTATGTGACTGCGACCGTGGCGGTCATGGACACGGACGCCGCCGTGGCCGACGAGAAGCTGCGCAGGGTGGAACGTGTCATCCAGGGCCGGGGATTTGTGACCATTCCCGAAACACTCAATGCCGTGGATGCGTGGTTGTCCTCGATCCCTGGCCATGCCTACGCCAATGTCCGCCAGCCCATTGTCTCGACGCTGAACCTGGCGCACTTGATGCCAATGTCGGCCGTGTGGGCGGGCCCCGAGCGCAATGACCATCTCGATGGTCCGCCGCTGATCGTGACCCGCACCGAAGGCGCGACGCCGTTTCGGCTGGTCACGCACATCGGCGATGTGGGGCACACACTGGTGGCCGGCCCCACCGGCATGGTCAAGTCGGTCTTGCTTGCCACGCTGGCGATGCAGTTTCGCCGCTATCCCGGCGCGCGTATCTTCGCCTTCGATATGGGGCGCTCGATGCGTGCCACGATCCTCGGGCTGGGCGGCGAGCACTACGACCTCGGGGTGGATGGCGGGATCGCTTTCCAGCCGCTGGCGCGCATCGACAGCGAGGGCTACCCCACCTGGGCGGCCGAATGGGTCGAAGGCCGCTTGCTGCACGAAGGCGTAGCCGTTGGCCCTGACGAGAAGGCCGCCATCTGGTCGGCACTGGAAAGCCTTGCCGGGGCGCCGGTAGAGCAGCGCACGATGACCGGCCTTTCCGTGCTGCTGCAATCGAACACGCTGCGTCAGGCGCTCGCACTCTATGTGCTTGGCGGCGCGCACGGCAAGCTGCTGGATGCCGAGCATGACCGTCTGGGCATGGCCGACGTGCAGGGCTTCGAGATGGAGGAGCTGATGCACAGCAAGGCTGCTGTCATGGCCGTGCTGCATTACCTCTTTGCGCGCTTCGATGAACGCTTCGACGGGGCGCCCACGCTGCTGATCCTTGATGAAGCATGGCTGTTCCTCGATGACCCGGTATTCGCCGCGCGCATCCGCCAGTGGCTCAAGACGCTGCGCAAGAAGAACGTGAGCGTCATCTTTGCCACACAGAGCCTTGCCGACATCAAGGATTCGAGCATCGCGCCCGCGATCATCGAGAGCTGCGCCAGCCGCATCTTCCTTCCGAACCCGCAGGCAAGCGAGCCGCAGATCCGCACGATTTACGAGGGCTTCGGGCTGAACTCCCGACAGATTGAGATCATCGCCACTGCTACCGCAAAGCGCGACTACTACTACCAATCACGCCTGGGCAACCGTCTGTTCGATCTGGACCTGGGGCCAGCGACGCTCGCCTTTGCAGGGGCTTCCACGCCACAGGACCAACGCGACATTGACGCGGTGCTGGCATCCGCGGACACCCCGTCGTTTGCAGCCGCCTGGCTGCGCCATCGCGGCCTGCCATGGGCTGCGTCCTTGCTTGACCATTCCCCATTCCCAGGAGAAACGCCATGAACGCTCGCCATTCCCTCAAAAGAAAAGGCATTGTCCTTGTCGTAGCCGCCGCACTGTCCGCCGGTGCCGCCATGCCCGCCCACGCGCTGTTCGGCGGCCGCATTGTGTTCGACCCCACCAACTACGTGCAAAACACGCTGACAGCGATCCGCACGCTGGACCAGATCAACAACCAAATCCGCCAGCTTCAGAACGAAGCCCAGATGCTCATCAATCAGGCCCGCAATCTGGCGAGCCTTCCGTCCAGCGTGGTGAACCAGTTGCGCAGCAACCTGGCGACCACGCAGCGGCTGATCGCGCAGGCCAAAGGGCTGGCCTACGAGGTGGCGAACATGGACAAGGAGTTCCAGCGCCTGTACCCCGAGCAGTATGCGGCCACCGTCAGCGGCGACCAGATGCTCAGGGATGCGCAAGAGCGGTGGAGGAACACCCTCACGGGCTTGCGGACCACCATGCAGATGCAGGCCCAGGTGTCGCAGAACCTGGGCGAAGACGAAAGCGTGCTGGCTGACCTCGTGGGCCGGAGCCAGTCGGCGCAGGGCGCGCTGCAAGCCATGCAGGCCACGAACCAGTTGCTTGCCCTGCAGGCCAAGCAATCCATTCAGGCGCAGCGGCTCCAGCTTACGCAGGATCGCGCCGCCTCTCTGGAGCTGGCTCGGCAGGCCGCCGCCGCCGAGCGCGGCCGCGAGGTGACGCGCCGCTTCCTGGGGGCGGGCACGCCCTACACGCTGCAGTCCGTCCATTTCTACAGCCGCTGAGGAGGCCGCCATGAACGACGTGACGGTCATCGACCGCTTCCTGGATACGTTCTCGCGCTACATCGATTCAGGGTTCGGACTGCTGCAAGGCGAAGTCGCCTTTCTCACGGCCACGCTGATCGTCATCGACATGACCATCGCCGGCCTGTATTGGGCCATGAGCCATGCCACCGGCCAGGGCGAGGATGTGATTGCCAAGCTGCTGCGCAAAGTGCTCTACGTAGGCGCCTTTGCCTACATCATCGGCAACTTCAACTCGCTGGCCGGCATCGTGTTCCGCTCCTTCGCCGGCCTGGGCCTGGTGGCCTCCGGCTCGGCCATCACGATGGAAAGCTTCTTGCAGCCGGGCCGGCTGGCCAAGACCGGCATCGACGCCGGTGCGCCGATTCTGGAGCAGCTCAGCGAGCTGGCCGGCTTTCCCGAGGTGTTCGTGAACATCACGCCCATCGTGGTGCTGTTCCTCGCCTGGATGATCGTCCTCCTGTGCTTCTTCGTGCTGGCTATCCAGCTCTTCGTCACGTTGATCGAGTTCAAGCTGACCACGTTGGCCGGCTTCGTTCTGGTGCCGTTCGCGCTCTGGAACAAGACGAGTTTTCTCGCGGAAAAAGTGCTGGGCAACGTGGTGTCTTCGGGCATCAAGGTCTTGGTGCTGGCGGTGATCGTGGGCATCGGCTCCGGCCTGTTTGCCCAGTTTCAAATCCAGCCGGCTGAGCCTTCCATCGACCACGCCTTGGTCATCATGCTGGCCTCGCTCACCTTGCTGGCGCTGGGCATCTTTGGCCCCGGCATCGCCACGGGCCTCGTTTCCGGTGCGCCCCAGCTTGGTGCGGGCGCGATGGCTGGCGCAGCTGTCGGCGCCGCCGGCACGGCTGTGGCCATTGGCGCCGCCACGGCCGGCGTGGGCAGCGCAGTCATGGCCGGGGCGCGCATGGCCCCAGCGGCCGCCAAGCTGGCTGGCAGCGGCGCGCGTGCCGCCTCGTCGGCTGGCAGCAGCGCGAAGTCGGCGTTCCAGACGGGGTCCGCCGCAGCCGGCGGTGGTGCAAAGGGGGTGATGGCTGGCCTGGGCAATGTCGCCAAGGTTGGCGCACAAGCTGCCGGGCGCGGCGCCGTCTCTCAGGTTTCCGCTGCCGGGCAGCGGATTGCTGCACCGTTTCGCGCCGGCTGGAACGGCCCGGCACCTGACGCTGGCGCCTCCGAAGGCCAAGGCACTTCAGGCGAAGGCGCACCGGGCGGAGCCGATGTGCAGAAGAACGAACAGCCTGCCTGGGCCAAGCGGCTGCAGCGCCGCCAGCAACTCACCCAGGCCGCGACCACCGCCGCCCACACGCTGCGCGGTGGCGATGGCGGCGGTTCAGGGCAAGGCCCAAGCCTGCGCGGCACCGATGACTAAAGCCATTCACAAGGAGAACTAACCATGCGATTCAAACGTCCCCAGGTGCGCTATGCCGACAGTCCACAGCCCACCACCCCATACCAGTCTGCCGCTCTGGCATGGGATGAGCGCATCGGCTCTGCCCGAGTACAGGCGAAGAACTGGCGCCTGATGGCATTCGGGTGCCTGACGCTCGCACTGTTGATGGCCGGCGGCCTGGTGTGGCGCTCGGCGCAGTCCATTGTCACCCCCTATGTCGTGGAGGTGGACAGCGCAGGCCAGATCCGTGCCGTGGGCGAAGCCGCCACGCCGTACCGGCCCAGCGATGCCCAGACGGCGCATCACATTGCACGCTTCATCACACTGGTGCGCTCGCTGTCCATCGATCCCGTCATCGTCCGCCAGAACTGGCTGGACGCCTACGACTACACCACCGACAAGGGCGCTGCCGTGCTTAACGACTATGCGCGGGCGAATGATCCGTTCGCGCGCATCGGCAAAGAGTCGGTAACGGTGCAGATCACCAGCATCGTGCGCGCCAGCGACACGTCACTCAATGTGCGCTGGACGGAGCGCCGCTATGTGAACGGCGCGGCTGCAGGCTTGCAGCGATGGACAGCTGTGGTGTCCATCGTGTTCCAGCCGCCGCGCACCGAAGAACGCTTGCGCAAGAACCCCCTGGGTATCTACGTCAATGGCCTGTCGTGGAGCCGTGAATTGGATGTATCCGAAGGAGCGAAGTCATGAATAACCTTTTCTGTAAATCCGTTTTGCCATTGATTCTGCTGACCCTCGCGGGCTGCGCTACGCAGCGCAAACCGCCGCCCGTGATCTCTCTTGACGAGCCTGTGCAGGCGCAGCTGTTGCCTGAGCCTCCGGCGCCGCTGGGAGTGGTAGCCGTGCCCGAGGTGCTACCCATGCCGGCGCAACTGAAGCCGGTGCCTGCGCGAGACGAGTCCGCGTCAGTGGCGGAGCCCGCCGACGAGACCGTGCGTGTTTCGCGTGCCAATGCAGAGGCGCGCGTTGCGCCTACGCGCGAGGGCTACGTCAACGCGATCCAGGTATGGCCCTTCACGGACGGCGCTCTGTACCAGGTCTATGCCGCGGTGGGCCGCGTGACGGTGGTATCGCTTCAGCCGGGTGAAACGTTGGTGACGGTGGCCGCGGGTGACACGGTGCGCTGGCTCGTGGGGGACACGTCTAGCGGTAGTGACCATGGCAATGAGAAGGGGCGGCGTGTGAACGTGCTGGTCAAGCCCATCCGCTCGGGCCTCAAGACAAATCTGGTCATTACCACCGATCGCAGAACCTACCTGCTGGAGCTGACTTCGACGGAGAAGACATGGATGGCATCGGTTTCCTGGGTGTATCCGCGCGACTTGATGCTGGCGTTGCAGCGCCAGGCGCAGGCAGCCAGCGCCGCAGCGCCGGTGGATACTGGGCTGGCGCTGGAAAGCCTGCGCTTTCGCTATGCCATCAGCGGCAGCAATCCGCCGTGGAAGCCGCTGCGCGCTTTCGACGATGGCCAGAAGGTCTATATCCAGTTCCCTGCGCGTATCGCTCAGGGCGAGCTGCCGCCTTTGTTCGTCATTGGCGCACAGGGTGATGGGCAACTGGTGAACTATCGCTTCCGCTCGCCGTACTACATTGTGGATCGGCTGTTCGGCGCGGCCGAACTGCGGCTCGGAGGGGACAAGGGCGACATTGTGCGGATTGAACGCAATGACGGGGCTGCAGGCGCAGCGCGGAGGAACTGACCATGAGCCAGGACAACACTCCACAGGACGACATTCCCGACTTCGCCGCGCCACAGAGGGGTAAGGTGGCACCGGAGGCGGTTGCGCTGCGAGCCCAGCCGCGCCCGGTCACTCGCCTGAACCAGCGCACGCTGGCCATGCTCGCCGGAGGCCTGTCGGCCACCCTACTCGTGGCCACCATCTGGTCGTTGCAACCGCAGCGGCGCGGAGTCAGTGAGCAGACCGAGCTTTACAACGTTGATCGTGTCTCTAAGTCTGAAGGGCTGGATGGCCTGCCTGCCGACTACTCGAAGCTGCCGCCAGCCTTGCCGCTCGACGTCCCCGAGCTGGGGCCGCCACTGCCGGGTGACCTGGGGCCGGCCATCGTGAACTCACAGCAGCCCGCCGTGGCCACCTATGCGGCCCCCAGTCACGATCCCGCCGATGCCTTGCGCAAGGAAGAGGAAGCTGCTGCGGCTTCGCCGGTATTCTTTCGTTCGGGTAATTCAGGCCAGACCAGCCCCACAGCAGCGCAACTGGCGCCACAGGTGCCCGGCAGTGCAAGCACACTTGCAGCCTTCGAGCCGCTCGCCGCCGGGCCGGCTTCGGTGGCGCAGTCATCCGATCCGACTGCTACGCAAAATGGGCAGGAGCAGAAAGAAACGTTCTTGAAAGGCAGTCCTACAGGAACCCAGAATTCCGGTAGCCTGCAAATGCCAGCCTCGCCATACCAGGTCATGGCGGGAACGGTCATTCCAGCAGCTTTGGTGACGGGCATCAACTCCGATCTTCCGGGTGACGTGATCGCTACGGTGACAGAAACGGTCTACGATTCAGCCACCGGCCGCTATCCCTTGATCCCTCCTGGCTCACGCATCATGGGCAAGCACAACAGCCGGGTCAGCTATGGGCAGAGCAGGATTCAGGTGGCATGGAATCGCATCATCATGCCCGACACATCTTCACTGACTATAGACAACTTGGTGGGCACTGATCCGGCCGGGTATGCGGGGCTGGAGGATGGCGTGGACTGGCATTGGGATCGGATATTCGCGGGAGCAGCGCTGACGACCCTGGTGGGGGTTGGCGCCGAGCTGGCCGCCCCGGAAAACCGCCAAGACGGCAACCGCATCATCATCGCCGGCCGCGGCAGCGTGCAAGACACGGTGAACCAAGTCGGACAGGAAGTGACGAGACGTAATCTCAATATTCAGCCGACCTTGACGGCACGGCCAGGCTTGCCGGTGCGCATCATCGTCAACCGCGATCTCGTGCTGCGGCCGTACCAGCCGTTATTTTTCAACCGAGGAGCTTCGCAATGAGCGTGACCAAGAAACTGCGTCTTGGGCCGTTGCCCAAGACGGAAAGTATCAAACTGACTTTTGCATGCCCGGCCAGCTTGAAGGCTGACCTCGATCGTTACGCTGCACTACATTCGCAGACGTATGGTGAGGCAGTCGATGCAATGACGCTGATCCCGCATATGCTGGATGCTTTCATGGCGGGGGATCGGGGATTCAAGAAGGGAATTAGTCCCGAGGCATCGATGCCAAAGGAGGGGGAAAGTACCACGATGTGATCGACCACTGCAGTTCGGCTGTTTGTTCCGTAGAGGGTTGCCAACTCCGGATCTTCGCTCTCCAAGTGGTTGATGGGTTGCGGGATGGCCTGCAACTGCATAGCCGGGCACTACAGGTATGCAGGTGCTTAGGGTTATAAGCCGTCCTGTCCTCTGGGCGACGCCCTTGCATACTTTTCAAATATCATCAAATTTCGTAGTCTTACTCTATAGGAGCCAAGGCTAAGGTTGCTGTCCGATACCGGGGCGATAAACAATTAGGAGAGGTGAATGGAGGAGCAAGCTTGGTTCGAGATGGGGGATATTCGTCGCAGACGGTGGGATACAGCCGTTTGGATTCCTCTTAGACGTAACGAGACATTGGCTAATGAAGGCGACGATTCAACCGTGGGTAGCCTAGAGGAGTTTGACGGCGTTGGTGCGGTCGTCATCTATCCTGAATTTCGCGAGCTTGTGGAGGCGAGATTAGGCTGGCAGGACTTGGGGCTGATCGACACGAAGTCATATGCATCCAAGGACCATCCATACAAGCCGGCTGATGTGGTTTGGTACAACGATGGGCAGCCTATTGGCTTCTCGCTTGTGCTGGTCCACCGCGTCAGCGGAGACCATCCGAACCAATGGATAGTGCACCCTGATCTCGTCATCGCATTGGGGCTGTTACAGGAAGGTGATTCATTACTGAAGGTCGATGAAGGTTATGTCGAGGTCATCCGTCAGCGTCGTAACGCTGTGGGCGAAGTCGTTGCCATTGAGATCAAATCCGACTTTCTACGCGACTATCTGTGCGCTCGAGGTTTGGCTCTGCGACTAGTGCAGTTCCATCAGAGGAGCGAGATCGTAGAGAACATCGACCATCTAAGCTGGGGCGAGAATGGTGCTGAGATTGAAGAGCCTTTTGAGCGCCTCAGTCTGAAAATCCATGCGATTGGCCCCGATGGAGGCCCGCCAGGTGCCGGCTTAGCGGTGTTCAAAACTTGGCGCACTGATGTCGACCCAGAACAAGATGCTCAGGTCTTTGGTGCAGAGACGAATGAAAATACAGGTTATGAGGCTAGGACTTTCGTGCAGCCTGGAGGCCGCGTCGGCTACAGGGTCACTGGCGAGTTGTGGCGAGAGGCTTGGATCGAGCCCAGTGACCACAGCGTTAGAGTGCGAGGCGACAAGCCCGGGGACGGGCTGCGTTATGTTGTTGATGCGGCTGGCACCACGATGACTGCGACGGAGCTAAATCGCGAGGACATTGGCCGTTGGCTGTACTTCCGACCTCAGGTCATCGGGGTACTACTCAGCTATCGCGGTAGCGCGCTGTCTTGGTACACGGAAAGTACAGGCTCTGTGCAGTGTTCGCCAAACGAAGGAGTTCATTTCGGTATTGATGCTGCGGGTTTAGTCAATGTTTACGCAGAAGACATCGCAAATAAAGCCCAGTGGCAACAGCAGGTATGGTTTGGGCACAACGTGGCGCCAGCCGGGCCTGCTTGCGCGGAGTTGCTCGATGCGCAGATGAGGTGCGAACCAGCTAAAACTGAAGCCCCTGAAAACTATTTTCAACGGATGCTGGAAGCCCTCGACGGTGCTTTCGTCAAACTGCATGGCTCACCCCTCTTTCATGACCATCCCGACAAAGCTGGCATGCTGGACACAATACATCGCTTTCGCGGTCTCAATGGCCGCGCCGGCGTGCTGTCCTTGGCTAAGGACATCGCGAGGGCGACGGCGGATGCGATCGACGTAGCTCGGATGCGAGAACTTGTGCCACCAGGCACTAAGCCCGGCCTCGGCTCCTTGAAGCTGCTGGATGCCTATCTTGCTGCGAAAGTGGGGGACGTGAAGTCGCGGGAAATCATGGGGCCACTCGTAGGCGTTTACGATCTTCGTCTCGGCGATGCGCATCCTGCATCAAGCAGCATTGACGGAGCCTTTAAGTTGGCGCGGGTAGACCTAGATGCGGATGGCGTGGAGCAGTGCAAGCAACTACTTAGATCAACTGCTCTTGCACTGCAGGCGATCCTTGAGGCTGTTTGTCAGCCAGCCGCAGCATCGTAGCCAGAGGGGAGGTGGGCGTCGCCGGACTGAGTTTGCCGGTGGTGTGTTATCTAGCTGTCGGCTCCGCAAAGTATGTCGCTGGTCTTCCGGCACTCATGTCTTGCGAATTTGTCATAGATCTTCTTCGTCAAGATCGTCTAGAAGCCCATCTTTGATCTGCTTGTCAATGTGCTGAATGGCGGCGTCGACATCCAGGACGAGCTGGTGAACCTCATCCATCGTTAGTTGATGGATGATCCCGTCGAGGGTCTTGCCATTGCGATGAACAATGTCATGGCGTATTGCGATGGCCTTCACCAGCTTGTCCATGTGTAGCTTTGGAATATCGGTCAGCAGCACATTCTTGTACAGCTTGTTGACGCTTACGATATTGTGGAAGCTCTCTGAGTCGATGACATCAGTAATAAACGAATCCAATTTCTCAAGCCATGTGTAGATGTCGCTCAAGTCAAGATGGTTGCCCTTAAATTTTCCGTGCGCTTCAACGAATCTGCGTTTGATCGCTGGCTTCACGAATACCTGTTTCCTGAGGGTATCAGAGAGATAGGTTTCCATTGCAGAGATCACGGCGGCATAGAGCATGCGAGCCAGTGTTTTGTTATCAGGTGCAATCTGTGTTAACGCCGAGATGTCCTCAAGTGATGCTTTGAAGATGCCATAGAAAGTGGTGAAATCCTGTTTGAACTCAACCAAGTCATCGAAGGCATTTGTCCAGCCACCTGCTATCAGTTCGCTGATGTCAAGAACGCACTCAATATTCTTCGGAAGTACCTCAAGTAGTGCGATTGCGTAGCCCTCGTATGTTTGGCAAGGGAAGTTGTAGTCGCCAGCTCCGGGATTGTCACTGAAATAGTATCCATCGGCGCTCATCATAAAGTTGAGCAACGTGTCACCGAATTCCTTGTCGACCTCACCAAAATGAATTCTTTCTAACTTTTGCTCAACAATTTTTCGAAGCCTCTGTAGCCAGTCGGCAAGTGTCGATTCGGCTAGGATCGGCAACAGTTCTTTTGTCTTGCCATCAGGGTCAATGTCGATCATCTCCTCACAGTCAGATTTCATCTGTGCAAGTTGCTTATTGAACTCCCTCTGGAGGCTTGCCATGTTGTGGCCATCCAACTCCAAGCGTCGCCGCAGGGTTTCACCCGACATCACATACTTATAGAGGGTGTCGCCCGTCGTGGGATTCTTTTCAATCACTCGCTCCTTATTGCGAAAGAACCATGTACTGAAGTGATTTTGAGTGGTGAGGATGGTTTGTCCATCTAACTTGATATCGGCCCAACTGGACATTTAAAAATCTCTATGCAATAAGGAGGCTGTGCCTCAGTTATGAACGGTTTTTTGGTGCTATTTTTTATTGGCCTCATTGCCAATCTATGGCTAGTGACGAGCGTGGTCTACTATCGTAAAATATATGACGATCGAAACCTATCGACAATACCGATGGATGCTGGAGAGCACTCCTTTTAAGGGGAAATACGCCCCATATGAATGGGGGGCACTTCCTCAGGCTCTGCATATGGTCTGGTTGCCCTATAGTCAGATGTTCAACGAGTTCTCCGGAGAATTGGCAAACGCGCTGAACGAGCTCGTAGGTTACACGCATCAGTTGGCTGCTTGGCGCGACCTGCTGGCTCCGATGGCTCAACAGCAGCAACTGGATGCTGCCGTTGATTTCGTTGATCCGGTGGCTACTGTCGCGCTCAATCTGCCATATGTAATCCGTTCGCGCTTCATTTTCGCCTCTGCGCATCTGTGTCATCAAGCCAATCGCGCGAAGCAAGGGGCTATATGGAAGGACGAATTTCCGCTGGATGGGGAGGTTTGGTTCGATGCGGCAGACAAGTACGGGAAAGCTTGGAAGCGTTACAACACTTTCAAGACTCGACTGGAGAAAGTCGGAGCCAAGGACTACCAGGCGGCTACCCACGACTTCCGAAACGCCTACAACCATCGGTTCTCACCTCGGATCGTGCTCGGGATCTCCAATTTGGTGACGCGACAGGTAAACAAGGCTACAGGTGCCGTGACCTACGGCTTTGGGGAGACTCCGGCCCTGACGCTGCCGCATATCGTCGAACACCTGGAAATTCAGTGTGATCGCGCTCATCGAACATTTGAGTCTTTCCAAAAGTTGGTCAGGGAGCACGAAGCCGCGATCCGCCTCCACAACACCGCGTCCCTAGCTTCTGTGAAAGCGCCCTCCCATGTAAACGGTGTTTAAGGAAGACGCAGTGCCTTTGAGGCGCGTTATCCTGGAAGGTGAGTAATGCATTTCCGTTGGTGACGATGCCTCGAACGCGCAGCTTTGGGCCGTGCGTTCTTCGTTCTTGGAGACGAGAGGGTATCCGCCGTCTGCGAGCTATTGGCACTGATGCAGCATGCTCAGGCTTCCTATCGCGATGCTCCTATGTGGCACCTAGCCCACAATGACGTTCTTCTGTAAGGTGATCAAAGTAGGGCTAACTCCACGTCTTATATAGTCTTTTTTCTATCAATCTGCATTCGCCAATGCTTGACGTGGATCTTTTTTTATTTTGCGGATGATTAGTGCTGTGCATCGGGCGAGAAGTTGAAGACTTCGCCCGGAGTAATACCGCAGTTTAAAACGCGCACCGCATTATTGCCACTTCCGGGATTGACCAGGATATCGTGGATAGTGCGATTGTTGTTCATGACAAAACGCGCGTAGTAGAGGTTGCCGATGCGTATCCAGGGAATCGCTTCATTGCTCTCGACAGTGTCGGTATAATTATCGTTGTACGAGCGGGCCCAAATGCCAGTCGAAGCTTGCGCGGTAGATTGATCGCCGATAGAGGATGCGATGGCCCAGAATGTTCTCAATCCCATGCTCCGATGAATACGTTGACCCAAACCTTTATAAGCCGGGTTGTCTCCATTGGCGGTCAGGATATTGCTATCCGCCGTCAGATTCCCGTCAATAAACCAGCCAACAGGCTGTTTGTCAGCACCGATGGCGATCATGTTGCTGTTCGTCAAACAATTTAGCGGAGCCGCATGTAGCTGATAGCTGCGTTGCGCAATGCTCAGTGTGCCTCTAAGAATGTTGTAACCCGCTTCATTGTTCAGACTGCCGTTCGTCCACATTGGCATGACGGTGTTGCTGAATGAAAGTTGATACCCGCCGTTCGCTTCGAAGCGAATGGCCTGAGGGGAGAGTGAACCCTTCGGTCCATTAGCGGTAGCGAAGTTAACATTACTGATTTGCACTGGGGTGATATTTGATTGGCCAGTAGACTTTCTTAATACCAGGAACCCTCCAATGGTATCACCATAGTCATTAATATAAGAACCGTTGGCGATTTGAATATTGGCGGAGGAATCCGAGTCGATATCAATTCCGGTACCATTTCTGTCTGCCATGAAATTGCTCAGGCTAAGGCCGCCTAAATAGGAGGTTCCTTGTGTTGTAGTTTTGATAAAGATCTTTTTGCCATAAGAGAATACATTCACCATAAACGTATTGTCGTGGCGATCGAGATTGAAAGCACAAGAACCGGCTACGGCGATAGAGGCAGTCACCGCGTTTTCTGTCGGGCGCACGACGTTGGCATTGACGTGAACATTGGTAAATCTGTTGATGTCCCTGCTTTCATAAACCCTGTAGTCGCAGCGTACTGCCCAACCGTAGATATTCTCAAAGCTGTTGGCTTCTCCACGAGCTTCAACAAAATCATAGGCGCCTACATAACGGCAGTTGGCGACTGACAGAGCGCCGGTTGCGGTAATGGTGGCTCCGTATGGAACAAACGCCTCCGGCTGGGTGGCAGTATATTTCTGATCTGGATAGAGGAACGACCACCCATCAAAGACAACGTTCTTATCGCAGGCGAAACAAACCGTACCTGCCGGCTTTTTGATGATGAAAGCACTATCGTCAGCAAGGCCTGCCCGATTAGGGCCATTGTTTGTAAGACTTGCAGGGCCTTGAGCAATACCGCGGCGGGATCCTCTGACTGTGACGCCATTTGCGACGTTGATAGGTTGAGTGCTGGTCAGCAGATATTGAGCATTTTCCGAAGCATAGACCACTTTGTTTTTTAAACTCGCGGCATAGTTTAATGTCGCGCTGATTGCTGCGTCAGAGGCGGAAGTGCCACTAGGATCGGCACCGAAGTGATCGAAAGTCAGTTTCTGATCCAGTCGTTTCCAGCGCGCTCCTCCCGTTGTAACCACCACGGTACCGTTATTGTCCGCACTGTTTGTATCCGTTTTCGCATAATAGAATTCGCCGCCTCCGGTGAAGTGTCCAGCGGTGTGAGAAACTAAAAAGACAATCTGGTCATCTGTAACTGGCGTCAGATTACGCAATTCACTGATGTTATTAACACTAATCATATTGTTCATGAAATTTCTCCTGTTGGTTGGCAACACTATTCTCAATCAGGCTGGACGTTTCAAAAAGTCGATGAGGTTTGCTGGGTGCTGATACAGCGTGAAGTTCAGGCCGCGGAAAGTGGAGCATGGATTGGCCTGGTACCTTGTAAAGACGCAGCACCGTTTCAACGCTGTTATTCGGTCGGTGGCCCCATCTCTTCTTGCGCTCGCTATGCCCTGCTGATAAATTTGTGAGTTAAAATCCTTTAAATATCATGATATTAAATGATTTTTTGGTATTTATTTGCGTGGTGAATGATTTGCGCTCTGCCGCTCATTATCGCGTCTGCATTTTATACCTGCTCACCGCCGGTTTTATGGCCGGAACATCACAGCATCAATTGAGGAGAGCCGTCGGCGCAGCCACAGAACACGCCGACGGCGGACTTTACAAGGAGATAACGATAATGACCCGAACGGCACACTGTTTGACCGCTGCACTTTTGCTGACGTTGGCCCTGACCGGCTGCCAGACCGCCAAGCGGCCTGTTTCTACATTAAGTAAGCCGCCCAGCGCGGAAGAAGTTGCCGAGCAAGACAAACGGCAGCGTGAAGCTGAGCGCATGCAGCAGTGCCAGCGCGAACTGGATGCCATGCGCGGTATGGATAACGAAAAATACCAAAAATTCAAACGCGAGTTCGATACTTTGATGGGCGGCGCGGCGCAGTATGCCGGGGTACGCCAGCGGGTCAACACGGGCACGCAGGAAACCGTTGACGCCCTGTATCGTTATCGCACCAGCCGTCTGTGCGCAGACATCAGTTCTGCCATGATGACCGGCCTGGCTGAGCGCGGAGAACGCGCCCAATGACTCTCCGTGCGAGAAAGGCGCTACTGAGCCTGATGATAGCGTTGGCGTTTGCGCCGGCGGTGGTCGCTGCGGATGACGACGTGCCGGCGTTATTGCAGTTTGCCGAACGCTATCAGCGGCAAGATGCACCGGCAGCGGATACCGCAGTCACTCAATCCCAGGCCCCACAAAAGTCAGCATCCCGGCCGGTTCAAACGCGTGAGACGGCGGCGCATAAGAAGCAGCTGGCGCAGTGGCAAAAGGCGCTGCGCGAGAAAGAGGCCCGATTGGAGCAACAGCAGGCGGTAATTCAATCACTGCAGCAGGAGCTGACCGCGTTGCGCGTCGCGTCCACCCTGACGGCTGCCGACAAACCGTCACCGGCGCCCGATCTGAGCGCGTTGAGCAACTTCGCCAGCGGCGTGCGGCAGGCGCTGAACCTGACGCCGCAGGAGCGTAAGGCTCAGGCGCAGATCGCCGAAACGCAAGCGGCGTTAGCGCGGCAAAAGCAACAAACCGCGGAGCGCGATCGGCGTATTGCCTTGCTGGAACAGCGGCTGGCGGTGCTGCCTGGCCAGGCGGATAACGCCTGGCAGGAGAAATTGGCCGCGGTGCAGACCGCCCACGATAAAGCGCGCCAACGTTATGAGCAGGATAAAAAAGCGGCCGCCGCTGAGCTGGAACAGCAGAAGGCCGAGGCTGCCAGGCTGACGGGCGAACTGCAGCAGCAGCTGGCGAAACTGCAAAAAGAGCAGGTGGATCAACGGCAGCAGGGGGGGCAGCAAGAGCAAAGCCTGAAGACGGCGCTGGCGCAGCAAAAGGCGGAAGCCGCCAAGGCTGCGGGTGAACTTCAACAGCAGCTGGCGCAGGTGCAAAAAGAGAGGGATATCGTACGCCAACAGGCTGAGCAGCAAGAGCAAAGCCTGAAGACGGCGCTGGCGCAGCAAAAGGTCGAAGCCGCCAAGGCTGCGGCTGAACTTCAGCAGCAGCTGACTCAGCTGCAGAAAGAGCGTGATGGTCAACGCCAACAGGCTGAGCAACAAGAGCAAAACCTGAAGATGGCGCTGGCGCAGCAAAAGGCCGAGGCCGCCAAAGCGACGGGTGAACTTCAGCAGCAGTTGGCAACGCTGCAGGGAAAAAACAAAACGCAAACCGAGCAGGCTAAGGTGCTGGAACAGCGTCTGGCGGCGCTGACGACGGAAAACGCACAGACAGTGCAGCTACGAAATAAAGCGGCACAACAGGCGGATAAAACGGCGACGGAGCTGGCGGCCGCGCAACAGGCACAGCAAGCCTTGCGCGAGGAACTGGATGGGCTGAGATCGCGGGCTAAATGGCTGCCGGAGAGTCAGACGCTCAAGAAAAAGCCGGAGCAACAGAGCTACGCCGCCGGTGTCGCTTTGGGGCGCGATATTCAAACG
Source organism: Serratia sp. OLAL2 (assembly GCF_002752475.1). NCBI lineage: Bacteria > Pseudomonadati > Pseudomonadota > Gammaproteobacteria > Enterobacterales > Yersiniaceae > Serratia > Serratia sp. OLAL2. The sequence goes on from NZ_MSTL01000018.1 coordinate 111,725, forward strand.
ATGCTGGCGGAACGTAAAAATTGGGGTATCACGCCCGACAAAACCGTGCTGCTGGCGGGCGTGATCGATACCTTCAGCGGCCATTACCAGTTGAGCGATGCGCAGTTGACCAGCGCACTGGCGGAGTCGGAAAAAGCGGTAAATGACGCCAGAAACCAGGCGGCGAAGACGCAGACCAGCAAGGGTGAGGCGTTCGTCGCCGAGTTTAAAAAGAAGAAGGGTACGCAGAAGTCGCCTGCCGGTTTCTGGTATCGCATCGATTATGCGGGTGATGAGGCCATTAAGGAAAACGCGCGGGTGGACATCGTGGTGAAAGAAAGTTTAACCGACGGTCGCGTGATTCAGGATATGGATCGCAGTGGGAAGGTGATGTCCCAGCCGCTCTCCGCCTATCCGCCGTTGTTCCGCGAGGCGATCGGCCACCTGAAAAATCACGGCTCGCTGACGATGGTGGTGCCGCCGGCGTTGGCGTACGGTGAAACCGGCTATGCGCCGCAGATCCCGCCGAACGCGACGATGGTCTATGAGCTGCGAATTGTCGATGTCAGTAACGGGTGAATTCGGGCCGGCGCAGGCCGGCCCGATTAGCGAGTACTAGGGTTTTTTGGCGGTCAGTACGGCGCGCAGGGGCGCCGGATAGCCTTCGACCGTTTTGCTGCGATCGTTCGGATCGAGGAATTCGGCCAGCGACTCGCTGGTCATCCAGTCGGTGCGGCGCTGCTCCTCGAGGCTAGTGACGCACATATCGGCGATCTTCACGTCGACGAAGCCACACTTCTCTAGCCAGCACTTCAGCGCTTCGGCGGAAGGGATGAAATACACGTTGCGCATCTGCGCATAACGATCGCCCGGCACCAGCACCTGGTGGCGATCGCCTTCCACCACCAGCGTTTCCAGCACCAGTTCACCTTCAGCCACCAGCTGATTTTTCAGCTGATACAGATGATCAAGCGGCGAGCGGCGATGATACAGCACCCCCATCGAGAACACGGTGTCGAACGCCGCCAAATCTGGCAACTGCTCGATGCCGAGCGGCAGCAGGTGGGCGCGCTGATCGCCGCCCAACAGCTTGCGCACCGCTTCGAACTGGCATAGGAACAGCTGCATGGGATCGATGCCTACGGCGAAGTGGGCACCGGCGCCGATCATGCGCCACAGGTGATAACCACTGCCGCAGCCAACGTCGAGAATGGTGCGGCCGGCCAGCGGAGAAATGTGCGGCAGCACGCGATCCCACTTCCAGTCGGAATGCCATTCGGTATCGATATCGATGCCATACAGCGAGAACGGCCCTTTACGCCACGGCATCAGGGTGCGCAGCATTTTCTCGATGCCTTCGAGCTGGCCCGGCGACAGGCCGGGCTCCATTTCGGCGCGCACGCCGTGCAGCAGATCGAGGCGGGTTGGGGTCAGCGTCGGCAAATGTTCTACCGAGTTGAACCACTGTTTGAATTTGCCGTGCAGCGATTCGCGTTGCCAGGCGCTGAGCTGCGCGGGCAGGGTATCCAACCAATGGCTGAGGGGACTCTTGGCAATATGCTGATAGAAATCACCGAACTCGATCATTGCGCCTCTCCCGCTTTCAGGGCGATCAGCGAACCGAAGTTGAAGCACTGGAACCACACTTCGGCATGCTCGAACCCGGCCTGTTGCAGTCGCGCTTTGTGCGCTTCTACCGAGTCGGTGAGCATCACATTTTCCAGCATGCTGCGTTTTTGGCTGATCTCCAGCTCGCTGTACCCGTTAGCGCGTTTGAAATCGTGATGCATGTTGAACAGCAGTTCGCCGACTTCGGCGTCTTCAAAGCTGAATTTCTCCGACAGCACCAGTGCGCCGCCTGGGCGCAGGCCGCGATAGATTTTCTCCAGCAGACGCAGGCGATCGGCCGGCTCGAGGAACTGCAGCGTAAAGTTCAGCACCACCATCGAGGCGTTTTCGATGTCGATGTCGCGAATGTCGGCTTCGATGATGTCGACCGGCGTGTCGGCGCGGAAGGCGTCGATATGGCGGCGGCAACGTTCCACCATCGCCGGCGAATTGTCGACGGCGACGATAGTGCAGCCAGGCACCTTGATATTCCGCCGCATCGACAGCGTCGCCGCGCCCAGCGAGCAGCCCAAGTCATACACCCGGCTGTCGGGTTGCACAAAGCGTTCGGCTAGCATACCGATCATCGAGATGATGTTGGAATAGCCGGGAACGGAGCGTTGGATCATGTCGGGAAACACTTCGGCGACGCGTTCGTCGAAGGTCCAGTCGCCCAGTTTGGCGATGGGGGCGGAGAAAAGGGTATCGCGGTTTGGCATAGCGGCAAATCAGTTCAGAATTCGAAGCTGCGTAGTCTAACAGAAAAGCGTAAAAAAGCGGAGCGGAAGCAGGCGGCGCGGCCGCCTGATGATAAAACGGGATCAATGCAGGCTGAAAATTAGATCCCAGGGCAGATAGAAGATATTTGCCAGAACCATCAACAACAAAGAGATATAGGTTGCGGCCATGCCTGAACGACGCCAGCGAACCTCGCGGTTGCGCAAACCGTAGTAATGCACCAGTCGCCCGGCCATCAGCATCAGGCCGCAAAGGTGAATCATCCAGATTTCCGCGCCGTTCATCTCCATGATCACCAGCAATACGGCAGCGATAGGAATGTATTCAACGGCGTTGCCATGCACGCGGATGGCGGTCTGCAATTCGTAAAAACCGCCGTCGCCGTAGGCTACGCGGTACTGCATCCTTAATCTGACTACGTCATAAGAGAGTTTGATCAACAACAATGCGCCGAGCACTACATAAAGCGCGCTTACCATTTTTAACTCCGTTCCCTAACCAAAACTGGCAGCCAGCATCATAGCCGTCATTGTATTCACTGTCGCGGGGAAATATTTGATGTTATTGGTCAGATTAATAGGTCAAAACAGTGCATCTTGCTCTGGCCAGTCCGGCGGCGCAGGCAAATCGGGGATCGCCCGGCGCAGCTGCTGCCAAATTTTTTGCGCTTGCTGGGGTGAATCGCCGTTGTCCGGCGTATGAATAAACAGATACGGTTGATGTTGTTGCTGCCACAGCGGCAGTTTTTGCTGCCAGGCTTCGAACCAGCGCAGGTTGTCGGCCAATTGGTCGCCGCCGATAAAGCGCACCAGCGGTTGGTCGGCGGTGACCAGAGCGTGCACCGGCAGCTTCGGTTTTTTCTGCTGGGCATCGCGCACGGCGGCGGTATGGGGGGCGGCGTGATGCACCGGGCGGCTGTCGAGGATCACCCGATTGATGCCGCGCTGATGCAGCCCCTGATTCAACGCGCGCTCTTCCTCGCCTTTGGCGAAAAATGCCGGATGACGCACTTCGACGCCGTAGGTGAATTCTTGCGGCAGGCTTTCGAAGAACTGCCACATGCGCGGCAGCTCGTCGGGGCCGAAGGCGGCGGGCAACTGCAGCCACAATTGCCCGATGCGTTGATGCACCGGGCTCAGGCAGTGGTAAAACGCCTGCAGCTCGGCGGCGCAGTTGCGTAGGGCGGCCTTGTGGCTGATGTCCGACGGGAATTTGAAGCAGAAGCGAAAATCGTCGCCGGTCATGTCGCGCCAGCGCTGCACGATGTCCAGCTTCGGCAGCGCGTAGAAGGTGGTGTTGCCTTCCACGCAGTTGAAGTAGCGGCTGTAATCCGCCAAGTCACGCAGCCCGATACGATTCCAGGCTGAATGTTGCCACTGGGGCAGTCCGATGTAGATCACGGCGTCGTCTTCCTTTACTTATCCTTGGCTTATCAGGCTACAACTTAACGTTACCGGTCGAGCGCGGCAAGAATTTCGCCGGTGTCGCGCACTCGCGCCAAACGCGGGAAGATGTGTTCGAACGCGAAACGGTGCATTTCCGCGTTCTGCGCGCTGCAGACGTCTTCGGCGATCACCAGCTCATAGCCGTGTTCCCAGGCGGCGCGGGCGGTGGATTCCACGCCGATATTGGTGGAAATACCGCCCAGCACCACAGACTTGATGCCGCGACGGCGCAGCTGCAAGTCCAGATCGGTGCCGTAGAAGGCGCCCCATTGGCGCTTGGTGATCAGAATATCGCTGTCGCAGACCGCCAGCGGCGCGGGGAACTCCCACCAGCTGGCCGGCAAACCGCCGGCGGGCGCGGGAGCCGGTTTATCCACCGGTTGTTTCAGCGCTTCGGCGAAGGAGTCTGACCAACCGACGCGCACCAACAGCACCGGCGCGCCTAGCAGACGAAAACGCGCGGCCAGCAGGGCGGCGTTCGCCACCACCTGCTCGGCGCCGTGCGGGCCGCCGGCGTAGGGCAGAATGCCATTTTGCAAATCGATCAGCACCAGAGCGGTGGTTTGGGCGTCAAGTTTCAGCATGGATTTCATCTCGTTGCGAAGTGGATAAAAACTGTTCGGCGCGTCGGGCGAGCTGCGTTCGGCGCAAAACCGGGGGAGAATCAGGCTACGTGAAAAAACTGTCGCAGGTTAATGGGAAATTTGTTAACCGATGTGTTGATTCGAGCAAAAACGCGCCATTTAGTGCAGTAACAATGCTGTGTTCGCACTTATCGGGCGGATGAATTTCCTTTATAATGACTCCCTTTTTTCAACACTCTTTAATCCAACGACCTATGCCGATTTATGAATATGCATGTGGTGCTTGCAACCATCGGTTAGAGAAATTGCAAAAATTTTCCGATGCGCCGCTGGCAGACTGCCCGGCGTGTGGGCAGCCCGCGTTGACCAAGTTGATTTCATCCTCCGGCTTCCAGCTTAAGGGCACCGGGTGGTATGCGACGGATTTTAAACCGGGTAACAAGTAGAATTTATCAGATAACAGCCGCGCGACAGGGGCGCAGTAGCCCGGCGCGGCATCGGCTGTGTAAAAGGATAGCGTATGCGTACTGAATATTGCGGACAGTTGAATCTGTCCCACGTGGGCCAGGAAGTCACTCTGTGTGGTTGGGTCAATCGTCGTCGCGATCTCGGCGGCCTGATCTTTATTGATATGCGCGACCGCGAAGGCATCGTGCAGGTGTTCTTCGATCCGGACGAGAAAGTGGCGTTCGACAAGGCCTACGACCTGCGCAATGAGTTCTGCATCCAGATCGTCGGCACCGTGCGTGCGCGTCCGGACAGCCAGATCAATAAAGATATGGCCACCGGCGAAGTGGAAGTGTTTGCCCACGCGCTGGAGATCATCAACCGCTCCGAGCCGCTGCCGCTGGACTCCAACCAGGTCAACAGTGAAGAAGCGCGCCTGAAATACCGCTACCTGGATCTGCGCCGCCCGGAAATGGCTGAGCGTCTGAAGACCCGCGCCAAAATCACCAGCTTCGTACGCCGCTTCATGGACAGCCATGGCTTCCTCGATATCGAAACGCCGATGCTGACCAAGGCGACGCCGGAAGGCGCCCGCGATTACCTGGTGCCAAGCCGCGTGCACAAGGGCAAATTCTACGCGCTGCCGCAGTCTCCGCAGCTGTTCAAACAGCTGCTGATGATGTCCGGCTTCGATCGTTACTATCAGATCGTCAAATGCTTCCGTGACGAAGACCTACGTGCGGACCGTCAGCCTGAATTCACCCAGATCGACGTCGAAACCTCCTTCATGACCGCCGATCAGGTGCGTGAAGTGATGGAGAAACTGGCGCGCGAGCTGTGGCTGGATGTGAAGGGCGTGGATCTGGGCGATTTCCCGGTCATGACCTTCGCCGAAGCGATGCGTCGCTTTGGCTCCGACAAGCCGGACCTGCGTAACCCGCTGGAGCTGGTGGACGTGGCCGACCTGGTCAAAGACGTCGAGTTTAAAGTGTTCTCCGGCCCGGCTAACGACGCCAAAGGCCGCGTGGCGGCAATCCGCGTACCGGGCGGCGCACAGCTGACACGCAAGCAGATCGACGAGTACGGCGCTTTCGTCAACATCTACGGCGCGAAAGGCCTGGCCTGGCTGAAGGTCAACGACCGCGCCGCAGGCATGGAAGGCGTGCAGAGCCCGATCGCCAAATTCCTCAGCGCGGAAGTGCTGGAAGCTGTCCTGGCGCGCACCAACGCGCAGACCGGCGACATCCTGTTCTTCGGCGCAGACAGTTTCAAGATTGTCACCGACGCGATGGGCGCGCTGCGCCTGAAACTGGGTCGCGATCTGGGGCTGACCCAACTCGACAGCTGGGCGCCGCTGTGGGTGGTCGACTTCCCGATGTTCGAAGAAGACGAAGAGGGCGGCCTGGCGGCGATGCACCACCCGTTCACCTCGCCGCGCGACATGAGCCCGGAAGAGCTGGCGGCAGCGCCGGTCAACGCTATCGCCAACGCCTATGACATGGTGATCAACGGTTACGAAGTGGGCGGCGGTTCGGTGCGTATTCACCGCAGCGAAATGCAGCAGACGGTATTCAGCATTCTGGGCATTAACGAACATGAACAGCGCGAGAAGTTCGGCTTCCTGCTGGACGCGCTGAAGTACGGTACGCCGCCGCACGCCGGCCTGGCCTTCGGCCTGGATCGTCTGGTGATGCTGCTGACCGGCACCGACAACATCCGCGACGTGATCGCCTTCCCGAAAACCACCGCGGCGGCCTGTCTGATGACCGACGCACCGAGCTTCGCCAACCCGGCGTCGCTGCAGGAGCTGGCGATCAGCGTGGTAAAGAAAGCCGGTGCGGAACAAGAGAGCGAGTGATGAGTTATAAGCGCCCTGAATCTATCCTGGTAGTGATTTACGCGAAATCCAGTGGTCGGGTGCTGATGTTACAGCGGCGCGACGATACCGAGTTCTGGCAGTCGGTCACCGGCAGCCTGGAACAGGATGAGTCACCGCCGCATGCCGCGCGGCGTGAAGTCATGGAAGAAGTCGGCATCGATATCGAAGCAGAGCACCTGCCGTTGTTCGATTGCCAACGCTGCGTGGAGTTTGAACTCTTTGTCCATTTGCGACATCGCTATGCGCCGGGAACCACGCGCAATAAAGAGCACTGGTTCTGTCTGGCGTTGCCCGAGGAGCGCGATCCGGTGATTACCGAGCACCACGCTTACCAATGGCTTGAGGCGGCCGAAGCCGTGAAGTTGACCAAGTCATGGAGCAATCAGCAGGCGATTGAAGAGTTCGTGATCAATTCAGTCCAGTAGTTTTTTTCGGAGATTTTTTATGGCAGGTCATAGTAAGTGGGCCAACACAAAGCACCGTAAAGCGGCGCAGGACGCCAAGCGCGGTAAAATTTTCACCAAGATTATTCGTGAGCTGGTCACTGCCGCGAAGCTGGGCGGCGGTGATCCGGATTCCAACCCGCGTCTGCGCGCGGCGATGGACAAGGCGCTGTCGAACAACATGACGCGCGACACCATGAACCGTGCGATCGCGCGCGGCGTGGGCGGCGATGATGATACCAATATGGAAACCATCATCTATGAAGGTTACGGCCCTGGCGGCACCGCCGTCATGATCGAATGCCTGAGTGACAACCGCAACCGCACCGTGGCGGAAGTGCGTCACGCTTTCACCAAGTGTGGCGGCAACCTCGGCACCGACGGTTCCGTAGCTTATCTGTTCACCAAGAAGGGCGTGATCACTTACGCACCGGGCCTGGATGAAGACAGCGTGATGGAAGCGGCGCTGGAAGCCGGTGCGGAAGACATCGTGACCTATGACGATGGCGCCATCGACGTGTTCACCGCCTGGGAAAGCCTGGGCGCGGTGAAAGACGCGCTGACCGCGGCGGGCTTCGAGGCCGAAGCGGCGGAAGTGTCGATGATCCCATCGACCAAGGCCGACATGGACGCGGAAACCGCGCCTAAGCTGTTGCGTCTGATCGATATGCTGGAAGACTGCGACGACGTGCAGGAAGTTTACCATAACGGTGAAATCTCCGACGAAGTGGCGGCGACGCTGTAATCCGGTAAAACGGGCGCCGCCGTTCGGCGGCGCCGTGCATGCAAGGTGGATGTAGATATGGCGATCATACTCGGTATCGATCCCGGTTCACGCGTCACCGGCTATGGCCTTATCCGCCAGCAGGGGCGTCAGTTGAGCTATATCGCCAGCGGCTGCATCCGCACGGTGGTGGACGACATGCCGACGCGGCTGAAGCTGATTTACGCCGGCGTCAGTGAGATCATCACCCAGTTTCAGCCCGACTTCTTCGCCATCGAACAGGTGTTTATGGCTAAGAATCCGGATTCGGCGCTCAAGCTCGGCCAGGCACGCGGCGTCGCGATCGTGGCGGCGGTGAATCAGAATCTGGAAGTGTTCGAGTATGCGGCGCGGCAGGTCAAACAGACCGTGGTCGGCACCGGTGCGGCCGAAAAGGCGCAGGTACAGCACATGGTGCGCTCGCTGCTCAAACTCTCGGCCAACCCGCAGGCGGACGCCGCCGATGCTCTGGCTATCGCCATCACCCACTGCCACCTCAGCCAGAACGTGCTGCGGATGAGCGAAGGGCGGTTGAACCTGGCGCGCGGGCGTTTGCGCTGACGCAAAGCGATGATTGCTCAGGCTGGATATTCATCCAGCCTTTTTTATGTTATAAGCTTTACCAGCAACGGCATGGCAGGGCGCCATGCCCGGTCATTCTGCAGGAGGGTAAATGATAGGTCGTCTCAGAGGAAATATTCTGGAAAAGCAGCCGCCGCTGGTGTTACTGGAGGCGAACGGCGTGGGCTACGAGGTACACATGCCGATGACCTGCTTTTACGAGCTGCCTGAACTGGGGCAAGAGGCCATCGTGTTTACCCACTTCGTGGTGCGTGAAGACGCGCAGCTGCTGTACGGTTTCAACGACAAGCAGGAGCGTGCGCTGTTCCGCGAGCTGATCAAGGTCAACGGCGTCGGGCCGAAGCTGGCGCTGGCGATCCTGTCAGGCATGTCCGCGCAGCAGTTCGTCAGCGCGGTGGAGCGTGAAGAGATCACCGCACTGGTCAAGCTGCCGGGCGTGGGCAAAAAAACCGCCGAGCGCCTGGTGGTAGAGATGAAAGACCGCTTCAAAGGGCTTAACGGCGACCTGTTCAACAGCAGCAGCGAGATCAGCCTGCCGTCCGCCGCCGACAACGCGCCGGAAGCGGACGCGGAAGCCGAAGCCGTTTCGGCGCTGGTGGCGCTGGGCTACAAGCCACAGGAAGCGAGTCGCATGGTCAGCAAAATTGCCAAACCGGGCGCCGACTGCGAGACCCTGATCCGCGACGCGTTGCGCGCTGCTTTGTAAGGCCGCTAAGAGGTAGATAATGATTGAAGCCGATCGCCTGATCTCCGCCGAACCGATCAACGAGGAAGAAGTCCTCGATCGCGCCATTCGTCCCAAGCTGTTGACTGAATACGTGGGTCAGCCGCACGTACGCGAGCAGATGGAGATCTTCATCCAGGCGGCCAAGCAGCGCGGCGACGCGCTCGACCACCTGCTGATCTTCGGCCCGCCGGGCCTGGGGAAAACCACCCTGGCCAACATCGTGGCCAACGAAATGGGCGTGAATCTGCGCACCACTTCCGGCCCGGTGCTGGAGAAGGCGGGCGATCTGGCGGCGATGCTGACCAACCTTGAACCGCATGACGTGTTGTTCATCGATGAGATTCACCGTCTATCACCGGTGGTGGAAGAGGTGCTGTATCCGGCGATGGAAGACTATCAGTTGGATATCATGATCGGCGAAGGGCCGGCGGCGCGTTCGATTAAGCTCGATCTGCCGCCGTTCACGTTGGTGGGCGCGACCACCCGCGCCGGCTCGCTGACCTCGCCGCTGCGCGATCGTTTCGGCATTGTCCAGCGGCTGGAGTTTTATCAGGTGGCGGATCTGCAGCATATCGTCTCACGCAGCGCCGGGTGCCTGGGGTTGGAGCTGTCCGACGAGGGCGCCCATGAGGTGGCCCGCCGCGCGCGCGGTACGCCGCGTATCGCCAACCGCCTGCTGCGCCGGGTGCGTGACTTCGCCGAAGTGCGCGCCAACGGCGTGATCAGCGGCGCAGTGGCGGCGCAGGCACTCGATATGCTCAACGTCGATGCCGAAGGCTTCGACTATATGGATCGCAAGCTGCTGCTGGCGATTATCGACAAGTTTACCGGCGGCCCGGTCGGGTTGGACAACCTGGCGGCGGCGATCGGCGAAGAGCGTGAAACCATCGAAGATGTGATCGAACCGTTCCTGATCCAGCAGGGCTTTATCCAGCGCACGCCGCGCGGCCGTTTGGCGACGCAGCATGCCTACCGGCATTTCGGCCTCGAACGCGAAGCATAAGTTTTCCACCCATCATAAAAAAGGGCCGCATTCGCGGCCCTTGTCATATTCTGCTGCTGGCTTTAATCAAGCCTGCTGTTTTTTGAACAAACTCAGCGTAAACAGCACGGCGGCGCTCAGCACCACCGAAGGGCCGGCCGGCGTATCGTAAAATGCCGAGAAGGTCAGGCCGCCGGTGACGGCCACCATGCCGAGCAGCACTGCGACGCCCGCCATCTGCTCCGGCGTGCGTGCGAAGCGCCGAGCGGTGGCTGCCGGAATGATCAGCAGTGAGGTGATGATCAGCGCGCCGACGAATTTCATCGCCAGACCGATGGTCAAGGCGGTGACCAGCATCAACACGGTGCGTGCGCGCACCAGATTAACGCCGTCGACGTGCGCCAGCTCCGGGCTGATGGTCATCGACAGCAGATCGCGCCACTGCCACCACAGCACCAACAGCACCACGGCGACGCCGCCGGCAATCATCACGATATCGCTCAGCGTAACCGACAGCAGATCGCCGAACAGGTAGGCCATCAGATCGACCCGTACGTTAGACATCAACGCCACCACCACCAGCCCCAGCGACAGCGCGCTGTGGGCCAGAATGCCGAGCAGGGTATCCACCGAGAGCTGCGGGCGACGTTCTAGCCACACCAGGGCCAAAGCCAGCAGCAGCGTAATGGCGATCACCGCATAGAAGGGGTTGATGTCCAGCAGCAGACCAAAGGCGACGCCGAGCAGCGAGGCGTGCGCCAGGGTATCACCAAAGTAGGACATGCGGCGCCAGACCACGAAGGAACCCAGCGGCCCGGCGGCGCTAGCCAGCAACACGCCGGCCAGCCAGCCGGGAAGTAACAGTTCAATCATGCTTCGCGGCTCCCGGTTTTCTTCAAGACAATTCTTCCCTGCAGATCGTGGCGGTGGTTGTGATGGTGGCGATACACCGCCAGCTGCCCTGCGCCGCGGTTGCCGAACATGGCGATGAATTCGGGATGCATCGAGACCACCTCCGGCGCGCCGGAGCAGCAGATGTGCTGATTGAGGCACAACACCTCGTCGGTTTTCGCCATCACCAGATGCAGATCGTGCGAGACCATCAGCACGGCGCACCCCAGCTCTTTACGCAGCTGATCGATCAGATCGTACAGCGCCAGCTGGCCGTTGACGTCCACCCCTTGCGTGGGTTCGTCCAGCACCAGCAGCTGCGGTTTATTCAGCAGCGCTCGCGCCAGCAGCACGCGCTGGTTTTCACCGCCGGAGAGCTTTTGCATCGGCTGGTCGAGCAGGTGGGCGGCGTGCACGCGTTTGAGCGCCGGCAGAATGTCGGCTTTCTTTACGCCAGGTTTAAGACGCATAAAGCGGCTGACGGTCAGTGGCAGGGTGGCGTCGAGGTGCAGCTTTTGCGGCACATAGCCGATGCGCAGATCGGGCTCACGCTCCAGCGTGCCGGCGGTCGGTTTGACCAATCCCAGCACCACGCGCACCAGCGTGGATTTGCCCGCGCCGTTCGGGCCAAGCAGCGTGAGAATACGGCCGGGTTGCAGGCTGAGGGAAATGTTCGACAGCACCTTGCGGCTGCCGAAGGCGACGGAGATATTTTTTAGCGTTATCAGTGTAGACATCTCGAGATTACAGGTTGCAGAACGAAGCGAATGTTATAATATCACGCCTTGTTGATGAAAACGATGGGATTACTGATGATGGCAAAGAAAAATAAATGGCTGCAGCGTACGCTGTTGGCCAGCGCATTGTTGATGGCCGGCCCGCTGAGCAGCGCTTCCGCGGCGGTGGTGACCACGATTCGTCCGCTGGGCTTTATCGCTTCGGCGATCGCCGACGGCGTGACACCGACCGAGGTGTTGCTGCCGGACGGCGCTTCACCGCACGATTTTGCGCTGCGTCCTTCCGATATCCAGCGTTTGCGCTCTGCGGACCTGGTGCTATGGGTTGGGCCGGACATGGAAGCGTTCCTGAACAAGGCGCTGGTGCCTATCTCGGCAACCCGAAAGCTGGCTGTCAGCGAACTGCCGGCGGTGAAGCCATTGCTGATGAAAGGCGAAGATGACGACGATCATGATCATGCAGGTGAAGCGCATAACCATGCCGATGACGATCATGGGCATCATCACGGCGAGTACAATATGCACGTTTGGCTGTCGCCGGAGATAGCAAAAGTGACCGCGATCGCGATTCACGACAGATTGTTGGAACTTATGCCGCAAAATAAGGACAAATTAGACGCAAACCTGCGCCAGTTCGAGAATCTGCTGACGCAAACTGACAAAAATGTTGGTAACATGCTTACGCCTGTGCAAGGTAAGGGTTATTTTGTTTTTCATGATGCTTACGGCTACTTTGAGAAACACTACGGTTTGAGTCCGCTGGGCCATTTCACCGTCAATCCCGAAATTCAGCCTGGAGCACAGCGCCTACACCAAATTCGAACACAGTTGGTTGAGCAGAAAGCGGTATGCGTTTTTGCTGAGCCACAATTCAGGCCGGCCGTAATCAATGCCGTCGCCAAGGGTACCAAAGTGCGTTCCGGAACGCTGGACCCGCTGGGCATCGGCATCGCGCTGGGGAAGGACAGCTACGGGAAATTCCTGACTCAGCTGTCAAACCAGTACGTGAGCTGCCTGAAGTAAAGCTTATGAGGATAATATCGAGTGCAGCAGATAGTCCGAACTATCGCTCTGGCGTATAACAACCTGCCACGGCCCCATCGCGTCATGCTGGGGTCGCTGACAGTCGTCACATTGGCCGTCGCTGTTTGGCGGCCTTTTGTTTACCACCCAGAACACAACCCCATCGCCAAGAGCGTCGAGTTAGAATCCAGCCAGATGCGGTCATTGCTCCCTGAAGCCAGTGAACCGATAGATGTCGACCAACCCACCCCCGATGACGAAATCCCGCAGGATGAGCTGGATCAAAAAGATGCCGGCGATGATGGCGTGCATGAATATGTGGTTTCCACCGGCGATACCCTCGGCAGCATTCTGACGCAGTACGGCATCGATATGTCGGATGTCACGCTGCTGGCTTCGCAAAACCGCGATCTGCGCAACCTTAAGATCGGCCAACAGCTGTCGTGGACTGTGAATGATGCGGGCGATTTGCAGCAGTTGACCTGGGAAGTTTCCCGCCGCGAAACCCGCACCTACGATCGCGTCGGCAACAGCTTCAAAGAGTCGAAAGAGGCGCAGCAGGGCGAATGGCGCAACAACGTGATCAGCGGCCGGGTTAACGGCAGCTTCGTCAGCAGCGCCGGCGACGCCGGGCTGAGCCGTAACGAAATCAACTCGGTGATCAAAGCCCTGCAGTGGCAGCTCGATTTCCGCAAGCTGCGCAAAGGCGACCAGTTCTCCGTGCTGATGTCGCGCGAGCATTTCGACGGTAAGAAATCGCAAAGCCAGCTGTTGGGCGTGCGTCTGCGCACCGGCGGCAAAGATTACTATGCGATCCGCGCCGAAGACGGCAAATTCTACGATCGCCAAGGCTCTGGCCTGGCGCGCGGCTTCATGCGTTTCCCGACCATGAAACAGTTCCGCATCTCCTCCAACTTCAACCCGCGCCGCGTGAACCCGGTGACTGGCCGCGTGGCGCCGCACAAGGGCGTCGATTTCGCCATGCCGGTCGGCACGCCGGTGCTGGCGGTCGGCGACGGTGAGGTGGTGATCGCCAAACGCAGCGGCGCAGCGGGCAACTATGTGGCGATCCGCCACGGTCGTCAGTACACCACGCGCTATATGCACCTGAAAAAACTGCTGGTGAAACCAGGCCAGAAGGTGAAACGCGGCGATCGCATTGCGCTCTCCGGCAACACCGGCCGTTCCACCGGGCCACACCTGCACTTTGAACTGTGGACCGGCCAACAGGCGGTGAACCCGCTGACGGCCAAACTGCCGCGTTCCGAAGGGCTGGGCGGCAAAGACCGCAGCGATTATCTGGCACAGGTGAAGGAAGTGGTTCCTCAGCTGCAGTTGGATTAACGTCCCCCTTTTTTCCGGCGCTCCGGCGCCGTTAATTTCATCGGCCTGATTGCGGGCCGATGCTGTTTTATCTGGGTGGTTCGCGGTTGTTAATTGCAAAATCGGTGATGGCAATTATGATTAGCCGAATCGCTAAGCGAAGAGCACGTGCATGCAAAACGAGAAGAAATCGAACGTAGAGTTCATCCCGCAGTTTCAAAAAGCCTTTTTATATCCGCGCTACTGGGGCGTGTGGTTGGGAACCGGTCTGATGGCCGGCATTTCGCTGGTGCCTGCGCGCCTGCGCGATCCGGTGCTGGGTGCGGTCGGCAAACTGGCCGGCAAGCTGGCGAAGGGCGCGCGCCGTCGTGCCCGCATCAACCTGCTGTATTGCTTGCCTGAGCTGCCTGAAAGCGAACGCGAGCACATTATCGACCAGATGTTCGCCTGCGCGCCGCAGTCGATGGTGCTGATGGCGGAACTGGCCTGCACCAAGCCCGAAAAAGTGCTAAAGCGCGTGCGTTGGCACGGTGAAGAGGTGCTGGACAAGATCCGGGCGGAAGGGCGTAACGTGATTTTCCTGGTGCCTCACGGCTGGGCGGTGGATGTGCCAGCGATGCTGATGGCTGCGCGCGGCCAACCGATGGCGGCGATGTTCCACAACCAGCGCAATCAGCTGATCGACTACCTGTGGAATGCCGTGCGTCGTAAATTCGGCGGCCGCATGCACGCGCGCAACGACGGCATCAAACCGTTTATCAGTTCGGTACGGCAGGGGTACTGGGGCTACTACCTGCCCGATCAGGATCACGGCGCCGAGCACAGTGAGTTCGTCGATTTCTTCGCGACCTATAAGGCGACGCTGCCGGCGGTAGGCCGGTTGATGAAGGTTTGCCGTGCGGCGATCGTGCCTTTGTTCCCGGTGTACGATGGCAAAACCAGCATGCTGGATATTTATATTCGCGAGCCCATGGACGATCTGGCCGACGCCGATGACCCACGGATTGCGCGCCGCATGAATGAAGAAGTGGAAAACCTGGTGGGCCCGAACCCTGAGCAGTACACCTGGATCCTAAAACTGTTGAAGACGCGCAAGGAAGGGGAGATTGAGCCTTACTCGCGCGACGATCTGTATCGCTAATCCTTCCTAACGTTAACGCCGGTCGGGCTATAACCCGGCCGGTATCACTTCAGATGTGCACCATACAGCCGCGCGCCCGCAGGATGTCGATGACTTTAGGCGTGCGGGTGAAATCATTCCAGCGCAGATCCAGCTTGCGCAGCCGGCTCAGTTCGCCGAGGCTTTCCGGCAGCTCGCTCAGGCGGTTGGCGCGCAGATCCAGACTTCTCAGCGCTGTCAGCTCACCGATATTTTCCGGCAGGCGCGTCAGTTGATTGAAACGCAGGTTCAGCTCGCTCAATCGCGGCAGGCGGCAGAAGGCTGCCGGCAGTTCGGTGATAGCATTGTTGGCCGCATCGAGTATCTCCAACTCACCGAGCAGAGCCATTTCCGCCGGCAGCGTGGTCAGGGCATTTTTCATGATATGCAGTTCGCGCAGCGCGCGCAGCTGCCCGATTTCGGCGGGCAGGCTGCGGATGCGATTGTTGTATAAACGCAGCTCCTGCAACGCCGCCAGCCTCGGTATTGCCTGCGGCAAGGCGGTCAGTTGGTTATCGGTCGCGTTGAGATAGATGAGCTGCTGCAGCTGTGCCAGCGAATGGGGCAGGTCGCTAAAACCGTTATCGCTCAGATAGAGGTATTTCAGCCGGTGCAGTTGCCCCAACGCTTCAGGCAGTTCGCTCGCGCGATTGTGGCCAAAGTCGAACATCTCGAGCTGTTGCAACTGACCAATCTCCGGCGGCAGACGGTCGAGCTGATTGCAGGAGATATTCAGCACCTGCAGATTCTGGTGCCGGAAGATTGGGGTGGGGAAGGCCGTCAGCTGATTGTCGTACAGGCTGACCTTGCGCAGCGCGCGGCCGGCAAGCTGCGATTCATCGAGCTGCGTCAGGCTACGGCCGTCGAGATCGAGCTCATCAGCGCTCGCTGCGGGGTTGTGTTGGTGGAGCATGGCGTTCTCCGTCGTTTATGGCGATGTCAGCGCAAAAAAAAATGCCGGCCAACGTGAGCCGGCCGGCATTTCGTCTGCGGCGTGAATTACTCGACGCGCAGGATACGGCTGGTAT
Source organism: Serratia sp. OLAL2 (assembly GCF_002752475.1). Classification (NCBI taxonomy): domain Bacteria; kingdom Pseudomonadati; phylum Pseudomonadota; class Gammaproteobacteria; order Enterobacterales; family Yersiniaceae; genus Serratia; species Serratia sp. OLAL2. The sequence goes on from NZ_MSTL01000018.1 coordinate 128,063, forward strand.
TGGTGGTACCGACGGTTTCCATCACGTCGCCCTGGGTGACGATCACCAGATCGCCGGAGACCAGGAAGCCTTTGTCACGCAGGCGATTGACGGCTTCATTGGCGGCGATCACGCCGTCTTTGTGGCTGTCGAAATATACCGGCGTCACGCCGCGATACAGCGCAGTCAGGTTCAGCGTGTGCTCATGACGCGACATGGCGAAGATCGGCAGGCCGGAGCTGATGCGTGACATCATCAGCGCGGTGCGGCCGGACTCAGTCATGGCGATCAGCGCGGTGACGCCTTTCAGGTGGTTGGCCGCATACATCGAAGACATGGCGATCGCCTCTTCGATATTGTCGAACTGCACGTCCAAACGGTGTTTGGAAACGTTGATGCTCGGGATCTTCTCGGCGCCCAGACAAACGCGCGCCATCGCCGCCACGGTTTCCGCCGGGTATTGGCCAGCAGCGGTTTCCGCCGACAGCATGACGGCGTCGGTGCCGTCCAGCACGGCGTTGGCCACGTCCATGACTTCGGCGCGGGTCGGCATCGGGTTGGTGATCATTGACTCCATCATCTGAGTCGCGGTGATCACCGCGCGGTTCAGGGTGCGGGCGCGGCGGATCAGTTTCTTCTGAATGCCGACCAGTTCCGGATCGCCGATTTCGACGCCGAGGTCGCCACGGGCAACCATCACCACGTCGGAAGCCAGAATGATGTCGTCCATCGCTTCGTCGGTGCAAACCGCTTCGGCGCGCTCAACCTTGGACACGATCTTGGCGTTGCAGCCCGCATCGCGCGCCAGGCGGCGGGCATAGTTCAGGTCTTCACCGGTACGCGGGAAGGAGACCGCCAGATAGTCGACGCCAATCTTGGCGGCGGTCACGATGTCCGCCTTGTCTTTTTCGGTCAGCGCTTCGGCTGACAGGCCACCGCCTAGCTTGTTGATGCCCTTGTTGTTGGACAACGGGCCGCCGACGGTCACTTCGGTAAACACTTTCATGCCCTGAACTTCGAGCACTTTTAACTGAACGCGGCCGTCGTCAAGCAGCAGGACATCGCCCGGCACGACGTCGGCAGGCAGGCCTTTATAGTCGATACCGACTTTTTCTTTATCGCCTTCGCCTTTTGACAGGTTGGCGTCCAGCAGGAATTTATCACCCACGTTGAGGAAGATTTTGCCTTCCTTGAAGGTGGATACGCGGATTTTCGGCCCTTGCAGATCGCCGAGGATAGCGACGTGACGTCCCAGTTTGGCAGCGATTTCGCGCACTTTGTCTGCGCGAGCCTGGTGATCTTCCGGGCTGCCGTGGGAGAAGTTAAGCCGAACTACGTTGGCACCGGCGGCAATGATCTTTTCCAGATTATTGTCGCGGTCTGTAGCCGGACCCAGGGTGGTAACGATTTTGGTTCTTCTGAGCCGTCTGGACATGTATTACTCCGTTGACTGGTGAAGCAAATATTGGTGTTGCGATAACGTCGGATAACGAAACCAGGCGTGAAATGTAATTTTACAACACTGATATTTCACCCGGGTTACCCGCATGAGCATGTTAACAGGGTACCGCCTCTGATGCCGTCATTCAAATGTCTGTTGAACGGCGATTTTTTTCTTCGTCGGGTCACGAATCAAAACTGTTGGGAATGACCACGCCTTTATCAAAGCGCGATTCTTTGAGCGCTTCTTTGACCCGCTTCAAGTTATCTCTGAATTTAGCCCCTCGGCGCAAGGTAAATCCGGTGGCAAGCACGTCAATGAGCGTTAATTGCGCGATCCGCGACACCATCGGCATGTAAACGTCGGTGTCTTCAGGCACATCGAGCAGCAACGCGAGGGTCGCCGCTTGGGCGAGCGGGGTGTCGCGCGAGGTGATAGCCAGTACCGTGGCGTCGTTCTCCCGCGCCAGGTGAGCCATCTCCACCAGATTTTTGGTGCGGCCGGTGTGTGAGATCAGCACCACCACGTCGCCCTCGCCGGAGTTCATGCAGCTCATGCGTTGCATGACGATGTCATCGAAGTAGACCACCGGAATGTTGAAGCGGAAAAATTTGTTCATCGCGTCGTGCGCCACCGCCGCGGAGGCACCCAGGCCGAAGAAAGAGATCTTTTTTGCCTGGGTGAGCAGGTCAACCGCACGATTGATTGCGGCAATATCCAAATTTGCCTTTACTGTATCCAGGCTGGCCATGACCGATTCGAAGATCTTGCTGGTATAGGAATCGACGCTGTCGTCTTCCTCAACGTTACGGTTTACGTAGGGCGTGCCGTTAGCCAGGCTTTGGGCGAGGTGCAGTTTGAAATCGGGAAAGCCTTTGGTATCAAGGCGGCGGCAAAAACGGTTGACGGTAGGTTCGCTGACGTCGGCCATGCGCGCCAGCGTGGCAATGCTGGAGTGAATGGCGGTCTGTGGGGAGGCCAGGATCACCTCGGCGACTTTCCTTTCAGATTTGCTCAGGCGTTCCAGATGGTTCTGGATTTTGTCCAGCGTATTCATATAACGAGAGTCACTCATGGTTTTATCCCTGTGGCTTTCAAGCAACAGCGCCGAATTTCGCCCGTGTTCGCCGTGCACGCAGACGCCAAACGAGCGGCTGTAACCTGGAATCGATAGGGTATGTCGATTTCAAACAAAGGAGAAATCAATGCCGGTTTAGTGAAAATATACTACGTGCTGGTAACCGTTGGCAGTCTCGACAGGGCGTATGCAGGCTTTTTTCACCAGAATATGACCTGTGTCTAACTTTCATAATGGTAACAGAGCGTCAAAAAAGACGAAAAATTACAGTTTTGCCCGCCTGTGCGGGCTCTGGCGCGCATTGGCGCTATCACTGGAATCTTGAGGTCTTTTTTCCTGCTTCTGCACCGGGTTTGCTGGCCGTAGTCAAACAGAGTACATTAGTAATGTAAGAAAATTACAAATATCCTGCAACGAGGAGATGAACATGGCGGTAACCTCTACAGCCCAGGCGTGTGACCTGGTTATTTTCGGCGCGAAAGGTGATTTGGCGCGCCGTAAGCTGCTGCCTTCCCTGTACCAGTTAGAGAAAGCCGGACACATCCACCCGGATACGCGGATTATCGGCGTCGGCCGCGCGGAGTGGGATAAAAAAGCGTATACCGAAGTGGTCAAGGAAGCGCTTGGCACCTTCATGAAGGAAAAACTGGATGACGAACTCTGGGCCACGCTGAGCGCACGCCTGGACTTCTGCAATCTGGACGTCAACGACAGCAAGAACTTTACCAAACTGGGTAAAATGCTGGATCAGAAACACCGCACCACCATCAACTACTTCGCCATGCCGCCAAGCACCTTTGGCGCCATCTGCAAAGGGTTGGGCGAAGCCAAGCTGAACCATGAACCGGCGCGCGTGGTGATGGAGAAGCCGCTGGGTACCGATCTGGCGTCTTCCCGCGTGATCAACGATCAGGTGGCGGAGTACTTCAACGAATCCCAGGTTTACCGTATCGACCACTATCTCGGCAAAGAGACGGTGCTGAACCTGTTGGCGCTGCGTTTCGCCAACTCGCTGTTCGCATCCAACTGGGATAACCGCACCATCGATTCGGTGCAGATCACCGTGGCGGAAGAGGTGGGCATCGAAGGGCGCTGGGGTTACTTCGACCAGGCCGGCCAGATGCGCGACATGATCCAGAACCACCTGCTGCAGATCCTGACCATGATCGCCATGTCGCCGCCGGCGGACCTGACGACCGACCGTATCCGCGACGAGAAGGTGAAGGTACTGCGCTCGCTGCGCCGCATCGATCAGACCAATGTACGGGAAACCACCGTGCGCGGGCAGTACACCGCCGGTTTCGTCCAGGGCAAGAAAGTGCCGGGTTATCTGGAAGAGGAAGGCGCGAACAAGAGCAGCAGCACCGAAACCTTCGTCTCCATCCGCGTGGATATCGACAACTGGCAGTGGGCCGGGGTGCCGTTCTACCTGCGTACCGGTAAACGCCTGCCGACCAAATGTTCGGAAGTGGTGGTGTACTTCAAAAACCCGCCGCTTAACCTGTTCAGCGATTCGTACCAGCAGCTGCCGCAGAACAAGCTGACCATCCGTCTGCAACCGGACGAAGGCATCGAAATTCAGGTACTGAACAAGGTGCCGGGGCTGGATCACAAGCACCGTCTGCAGACCACCAAGCTGGACCTGAGCTTCTCGGAAACCTTCAACCAGGAGCACGTGGCGGACGCCTACGAGCGCCTGCTGCTGGAGACCATGCGAGGCATTCAGGCGCTGTTCGTGCGCCGCGATGAAGTGGAAGAGGCCTGGAAGTGGGTCGACTCCATCATGGATGCATGGAAAGCCGACAACGAGGCGCCTAAACCTTATCAGGCGGGCACCTGGGGGCCGGTGGCCTCGGTGGCAATGATCACCCGCGACGGCCGTTCCTGGAACGAGTTCGAATAATGCGCAATGCCGGCAGCCTGTCTGCCGGCTTTTTTTTGCCTGCGATCTGCGCGTGGGCCACATCACTTACGGTACGGCCGGACGTTCGCGCGCTTGCGCGGAGCCCTGTGGCAGGGGCGTGCCATTGTTAACCGCGAGTCATGGAGAAATAACGATGAAAAACTGGAAAACCAGCGCCGAGCAGATCCTGACGGCAGGGCCGGTGGTGCCTGTTATCGTGATCAACAAGTTGGAGCAGGCGGTGCCGCTGGCGAAAGCGTTGGTTGCCGGCGGCGTGCGGGTATTGGAGGTGACGCTGCGCACCGCCTGCGGGCTGGAGGCTATCCGCGCTATCGCCAAAGAGGTGCCGGAGGCGATCATCGGCGCCGGTACGGTGATCAATCCGCAGCAGCTGCGGGAGGTGACCGAGGCGGGGGCGCAGTTCGCCATCAGCCCGGGGCTGACCGACGCTTTGCTGCAGGCGGCGACGGCGGGGTCAATCCCGCTGATCCCGGGCATCAGCACCGTATCTGAACTGATGCTGGGCATGGATTACGGCCTGCGCGAATTCAAATTCTTCCCGGCGGAAGCCAACGGCGGCGTTAAGGCGCTGCAGGCGATCGGCGGCCCGTTCCCCCAGGTGCGTTTTTGCCCGACCGGCGGCATTACGCCGAACAATTACCGCGATTATCTGGCGCTAAAAAGCGTATTGTGCATCGGCGGCTCCTGGTTGGTGCCGGCCGATGCGCTCGAAAGCGGCGACTATGCGCGCATCACTGAACTGGCGCGCAGCGCGGTCAGCGGCGCCGCGTTGTAACCCGCGCCAGGCCTGGGATTGGCGCTTATTTGCTCACCCGCGGATATCGCAAGGCTCAACGCTCCGTTGGGCCTTTTTTAATTTTTATCGCGATTAACTTTCTTATTTTTAACCCGTTTTTTTCTGCTTTTTTATGAAAACGGCAGTTTGCTTTCTAATTTTGGCTGTGGTAAAAATATCTCAGTTAAAAATTTTACTTTTATGAGGATATTGGGCAAATCGCACGGTGTGCGGCTGATAATAGAGAACTATTATGATGACTATTAACGGAACTACCCTCAGAACCTCTACGTGCCAACTCTTCCTGTCTGCGATCCTTGCCAGTGAGCATCACTGGTGCAGCGAGCTATAGCGTCTTTCTCCCTTAACCGGTGCTGGTAGCGGGCTTAGGCCTTCGCATTACCGTTCAGCCGGGCAAACATTCTTTTTGCGTTTGGGTCAGTTTATCCCCAGGGATCTCTGCGTCTTGCGCGCCGCATTGCGGCCGTCCGACGAGATAAATCGGGATAAATATGCCTTGGCGCGCGTTATTCGCCGTTTGGGAGAAAAATTATGATTTATTGGATCTTTTTAGGTTTGGCCATCATGACCGAAATCATCGGCACCTTGTCAATGAAATACGCCAGCGTCAATGGCGGCATGATCGGGCATATCGTGATGTACGTGATGATCACCGCGTCTTATGTATTGTTGTCGGTAGCGATAAAACGCGTGGCGCTCGGCGTGGCCTATGCGCTGTGGGAAGGCATCGGCATTCTGTTCATTACCCTGTTCAGCGTACTGTGGTTCGACGAGCCGATCTCGGCGCTGAAGGTGCTGGGCTTGGCTACGCTGATCGCCGGCATCATGTTGGTGAAATCCGGTACCCGCAAAGAGCGAAAACAGGTCAGCCCGCGAGGTGACAACCATGCAACAGTTTGAGTTGTACCACATTGGGTTCCTGGGGCTGGCCATCGTGCTGGAAATTATCGCCAACATCTTCCTGAAGATGTCGGACGGCTTCCGTAAAATTTGGCTGGGATTGCTGTCGCTGCTGTCGGTGCTCGGCGCGTTCAGCGCCCTGGCGCAGGCGGTTAAGGGTATCGATCTGTCGATCGCCTATGCGCTGTGGGGTGGTTTCGGTATCGCCGCCACCATCGCCGCAGGCTGGATCATGTTCGGCCAGCGGTTGAACGCCAAAGGCTGGATTGGCCTGGCGCTGTTGCTGACGGGGATGGTGATCCTTAAACTGTCTTGATAGCGGGCAATAAAAAACCGCAGGCGTCGCCGTCTGCGGTTTTTTTCGTCTGCGCTCAGGCTTACAGCGCGGCGATGATTTTGATTTCCACCTTGTACTTCGGATTCATCAGCTGCGCCTGCACCGTGCAGCGCACCGGCGCGCTGCCGGCGACCACCCAGGCGTCCCAGGCGGCGTTCATCGCGGCGAAGTCGGCGCTGTTGGCCAGGAAAATGGTGGCATCCAGAATACGGCTTTTGTCCGACCCTACGCGTTCCAGCAGCACGTCGATGGCGGCGAGGGCGTTGGCGGTCTGCGCGGTCGCGTCGTCGTCCAGGTTCTCTGGCACGCTGGTGTAGTAAACGGTCTCGTTGTGCACTACGGCTTCGGACCAGCGCTGATCGGGATCAATTCTTTCGATATTCATTTGCTTATCTCCATATCATAGTCGCGCTAAGGGTAGCACAGCCGGTGATAAAAAAGCGCGGCGATAAAGTGGGTGGTAGCCGGGCGGCAGGCTTGGCATAATCACCGCTGAATGACACCGGCAGAGAGACAGCGTGACAGACGATTTTGCAACAGACGGCGCATTGGCGCAGGCTATCAAGGGATTCAAACCGCGTGAGCCGCAGCGGCAGATGGCGCAAGCCGTTACCGAAGCGATCAATTTCAAGCAGGAACTGGTGGTGGAAGCCGGCACCGGCACCGGCAAAACCTTCGCTTATCTGGCGCCGGCGCTGCGTGCCGATCGCAAAGTGATCATCTCCACCGGTTCGAAAGCGCTGCAGGATCAGCTGTATGCGCGCGATCTGCCCACCGTCGCCAAGGCGTTGAAGTACAAAGGCAAGCTGGCTCTGCTGAAGGGGCGCTCCAACTACCTGTGTCTGGAGCGTCTTGAGCAACAGTCGATGGCCGGCGGGGAGCTGGCGGGGCAGACGCTGATCGATTTGGTGCAGCTGCGCAAGTGGTCGTCGCAGACCAAAGAGGGTGATATCAGCACCTGTAGCGAAGTGGCGGAGGACAGCTTCGTCTGGCCATTGGTGACCAGCACCAATGACAACTGTCTGGGCAGCGACTGCCCGCTGTATCAGGATTGCTTCGTGGTCAAGGCGCGCCGCCGCGCGATGGATGCAGATGTGGTGGTGGTAAACCATCACCTGTTCCTGGCGGATATGGTGGTGAAAGAGGGCGGTTTCGCCGAGCTGATCCCAGAAGCCGAGGTGATGATTTTCGACGAGGCGCACCAAATCCCCGACATCGCCAGCCAGTATTTCGGCCAGCAGCTCACCAGCCGCCAGCTGCTGGATCTGGCGAAGGACATCACCATCGCCTACCGCACCGAGGTGCGCGATGCGGCTCAGCTGCAAAAGAGCGCCGATCGTCTCAGCCTGAGCACGCAAGATTTCCGTCTGAATCTGGGAGAACCGGGGTTCCGCGGTAATCTGCGTGACGTGCTCGGCGAACCCAACGTGCAGCGTGCTCTGTTGCTGCTCGATGACGCGCTGGAGCTGTGTTATGACGTGATGAAGCTGTCGCTGGGGCGTTCGGCGCTGCTGGACGCCGCCTTTGAGCGCGCCACGCTGTACCGCGCGCGTCTCAAACGCCTCAAGGCGGTAACGGAACCGGGCTACAGCTATTGGTATGAGTGCAATTCGCGCCACTTCGTGCTGGCGCTGACGCCGCTGACGGTAGCCGATCGTTTCCGCGAAATGCTGGACGAGAAGCCGGGCAGCTGGATCTTTACCTCGGCCACGCTGTCGGTCAACGATCAGTTGGGCCACTTCACCGAACGGCTGGGGCTGACCAAGGCCAAAACGCTGCTGTTGCCGAGCCCGTTCGACTATGCCAAACAGGCGTTGCTGTGCGTGCCGCGCTTTTTGCCTTCGCCGAATCAGCCCGGCGGGGCGCGCCAGCTGGCGCGCATGCTGCGCCCATTAATCGAAGCCAACAACGGCCGCTGCTTCTTCTTGTGCACATCGCACCAGATGATGCGCGAGCTGGCGGAAGAGTTCCGCGCCACGATGACGCTGCCGGTCTTATTGCAAGGGGAAACCAGCAAAGGGCAGCTGTTGGCGCAGTTCGTCGCCGCCGGTAACGCGCTGTTGGTGGCGACCAGCAGCTTCTGGGAAGGGGTGGACGTGCGTGGCGATGCGCTGTCGTGTGTCATCATCGATAAGCTGCCGTTTACTTCACCGGACGATCCGCTGCTGAAGGCGCGCATTGAAGATTGCCGCCTGCGCGGCGGCGATCCGTTCAATGACGTACAGTTACCGGATGCGGTCATCACCCTGAAACAGGGGGTGGGCCGTTTGATCCGCGATACCGACGATCGTGGCGTGCTGGTGATTTGCGATAACCGTCTGGTGATGCGCCCTTATGGCGAGGTGTTCCTCAATAGCCTGCCGCCCACGCCGCGTACCCGCGATCTGAAACAGGCGATCGCCTTCCTGCAGGCCGCCGATACGTCGGCCACGTGAAAGATGAAGGGCTTACGGGGCTGTGCTACAATGCGCGCCCTGTATGAAAAACCCAGTTTTATTCCCGCCAGAGGTTGGCATGTCCACGCGAATTTTAGCGATCGATACCGCGACGGAAGCCTGTTCCGTCGCCGTCTGGAATCAAGGCGAAATCCACGCCCTGTTTGAGCTGTGCCCACGCGAGCATACGCAACGAATTTTACCTATGGTGCAGCAGGTGCTGGCGGAATCCGGTCTGGCGCTCAACCAGCTCGATGCGCTGGCCTTCGGCCGCGGCCCCGGCAGTTTTACCGGGGTGCGCATCGGCATCGGCATCGCTCAGGGCCTGGCGCTGGGCGCCGATTTGCCGATGATTGGCATTTCCACGCTGCAAACCATGGCGCAGGGCGCCTGGCGCGTCAGCGGCGCGGCGCGCGTGCTGGCAGCGATCGATGCGCGCATGGGGGAAGTCTACTGGGGGCAGTTCGAACGCCAAGTGGACGGCAGCTGGTTGGAAAGCGAAGGCGAGGCGGTGCTGTCGCCGGCGCAGGCGCTCGAGCGTGCACAGCGCCTGCAGGGCGAATGGGCCCACGTCGGCACCGGCTGGCAAACCTATCCCGACCTGGTCAACGGTTCTACGCTGAGCGTGCGTGACGGCCAAATGCTGCTGCCGCAGGCGCAAGACATGCTGCCGCTGGCGCTGCACGCCTGGCAACAGGGGTTGGCGGTGGCGGTGGAAAACGCCGAGCCGACCTATCTGCGCAATGAAGTCACCTGGAAAAAACTGCCGGGCCGCGAGTAATCGCGGCGTATTGTGCTGTTGTTGATGCCGGGCGATGAAGGCCTGCAACTTGAACGACGAAACGCGGTCAAAGTTACAGGCATTTCAGGAGATTGCGACCATGTTAATCCGCACTGCAAGTAAAAAGCTGTCGCTGCTGGCCGTCGCCTGCGGCGCGCTGGTTCTGACCGGGTGCGTCACCGTACCGGATGCGATCAAAGGCTCCAGCCCTTCGCCGGTGACTCAGCTTTCCTCGGTACAAAATGCACCGAACCTGTTTACTGGCGCGGAAGCCCGCTTCGGCGGCACTGTGGTGAACGTCGCCAACGAACAAGGGCGTACGCTGCTGGAGATCGCGGCGGTGCCGCTCGACAGCGGTGCGCGGCCGATACTGGGTGAACCGTCGAACGGCCGCTTGCTGGCCACGGTGAACGGCTTCCTCGAACCGGTCGATTTCAAAGGCCAACTGGTGACCGTCGTCGGCCCTATCACCGGCCTGAAAGAGGGGCGGATCGGCATGACGCCATATCGTTTCGTAACGATGAACGTGACCGGTTTCAAGCGCTGGCATCTGGTGCAGCAGGTGGTGATGCCGCCTGCGCCGATGGGCCCTTGGGGCTGGCGCGGTGGTCCGTGGGGGCCCGGCTGGGCCGCAGGCTATGGCTGGTACAACCCCGGTCCGGCACAGGTGCAAACCATCGTAACCGAGTAGCATACGCTTGATGTGAACATATTTGACAGGGCGGCTCAGGCCGCCCTTTTGCTTTTTGGGATAGGGAATATCCGACAATTAGTGACGTACATCGCAACCTGAATAATGTTTAAAACCCGAACTGGTCTGCTGAGTTAAAATATTGTTATGGTTAGGCTGCGAGTTTGAGGGCTGCGATGATAATTAGTAATGATTTCAGGAGTAATACCTTGGATAAGGTCTGGTTAAAACGGTATCCGGCAGATGTGCCCGCAGAGATTGATGCCGATCGCTATTCGTCGTTGATCGAAATGTTTGAGCATGCCGTGCAGCGTTATGCCGATCAGCCCGCCTTTATCAACATGGGCGAGGTGATGACCTTCCGCAAACTGGAAGAACGCAGCCGGGCTTTCGCGGCTTACCTGCAAAATGAACTGGGCCTGAAGAAAGGCGACCGTGTCGCGCTGATGATGCCTAACCTGTTGCAATACCCCATCGCTCTGTTCGGCATTCTGCGTGCCGGCATGGTGGTGGTCAACGTCAACCCGTTGTATACCCCGCGCGAGCTGGAGCACCAGTTGAACGATAGCGGGGCCAGCGCCATCGTTATCGTTTCCAACTTTGCCCATACGCTGGAAAAAGTGGTGTTCAACACCCAGGTCAAACACGTGATCCTGACGCGCATGGGTGACCAGCTTTCGGCCGCCAAAGGCACGCTGGTTAACTTCGTGGTCAAATACGTCAAGCGCCTGGTGCCCAAATACAACCTGCCGGACGCCATTTCATTCCGCAGCGCGCTGCAACGCGGCCGCCGTCTGCAATATGTAAAACCGGACATCATTAATAGCGATTTGGCTTTCCTGCAATACACCGGCGGTACCACCGGCGTGGCGAAGGGCGCGATGCTGACGCACCGTAACATGCAGGCCAACCTTGAGCAGGCCAAGGCCGCTTATTCCCCGCTGTTCCGTGAAGGGCAGGAACTGGTGGTGACGGCGTTGCCGCTATACCACATTTTCGCGCTGACGGTGAACTGCCTGCTGTTTATCGATCTGGGCGGGCGCAATTTGCTGATCACCAACCCGCGCGATATTCCGGGGCTAGTGAAGGAGCTGGGTAAATATCCGTTCACCGCCATGAGCGGGGTGAATACGCTGTTCAACGCGTTGCTGAACAACGAAGAGTTCCACAAACTCGATTTCTCTACGCTGCGTTTCTCGGTCGGCGGCGGTATGTCGGTGCAAAAAGCGGTGGCCGAGAAGTGGGAGAAAACCACCGGTAAACACCTGCTGGAAGGCTATGGTCTGACCGAGTGCGCGCCGCTGGTGGCCGGTAACCCTTACGATCTGAAACACTACAGCGGCAGCATCGGCCTGCCGGTGCCGTCGACGGACATTCGGTTGGTGGACGACAACGGCCATGACGTGCCGCCGGGCGAACCGGGCGAACTGTGGGTCAAAGGGCCGCAAGTTATGTTAGGCTATTGGCAGCGTCCGGAAGCCACCGATGAAGTGCTTAAAGATGGCTGGCTGGCGACCGGCGATGTGGTGACCGTGGACGATCAGGGATTTGTGCGCATCGTCGACCGCAAGAAAGACATGATCCTGGTCTCGGGTTTCAACGTGTATCCGAACGAGATTGAAGATGTGGTCAGCCAGCACCCGAAAGTGCTGGAATGTGCGGCAATCGGCGTGCCCAGCGAGGCCTCCGGTGAAACGGTGAAGATCTGCGTGGTGAAGAAAGACGCCTCGCTGACCAAGGAAGAGCTGTTGACCCATTGCCGTCGCCACCTGACCGGGTATAAAGTGCCTAAAATTGTTGAGTTCCGCGATGAACTGCCGAAGTCGAACGTCGGCAAGATTTTGCGGCGAGAACTGCGCGATGAGCTAAAAACGCCGAAGCCGGCCGATGCCGCCTAGGTGTCGCTTTCGCGTCTGACTATCAACAACGCCGGTGAATGCCGGCGTTGTTGTGTTTGAATCCTACAAGAGAATGATGTTTTGAATTATCAGTTGATCACTACCGATGCCGGATTGCAGCAGGTCTGCGAGCAGGCGAGAAAGCATGCCCAGATTGCGCTGGACACCGAGTTTGTCAGAACGCGCACCTACTATCCTCAGCTGGGCCTGATCCAGCTCTACGACGGTGAACAACTCTCCCTCATCGATCCTCTGCCGATCAAGCAATGGCAGCCGTTTGTCGACCTGCTGGCCGACACCGCCGTGGTGAAGTTCCTGCATGCCGGCAGTGAAGATCTTGAAGTGTTTCTCAACGCCTTTAAAACGCTGCCGACGCCGATGATCGACACCCAGATCCTGGCGGCCTTTACCGGTCGGCCGCTCTCCTGCGGTTTTGCGACGCTGGTGGCGGAGTACATGAAGGTTGAACTGGACAAGAGCGAGTCGCGCACCGACTGGTTGGCGCGCCCGCTGACCGAAAGACAGTGCGTGTATGCGGCCGCCGACGTGTTCTACCTGCTGCCGATGGCCAAACAGCTGGTGCAGGAGACCGAAGAGGCCGGCTGGACCGCTGCGGCCCATAACGAGTGCCTGCTGCTGTGCCAACGCCGTAGCGAGACGCTGGCGCCGGAAGTGGCCTATCGCGAAATCAGCAATGCCTGGCAGCTGCGCCCGCGTCAGCTCGGCTGTTTGCAGAAGTTGGCAGAATGGCGGTTGCGCCAGGCGCGCGAGCGCGATCTGGCGGTGAACTTCGTGGTGCGTGAGGAGAACCTATGGCAGGTGGCGCGCTACATGCCGTCTTCGCTGGGAGAACTGGATTCTCTGGGGCTGAGCGGGCCGGAGATCCGTTATCATGGCAAAACGCTGCTGGCGCTGGTGGCCGAAGCCGAAGCGCTGGAGGAGTCCGAGTTGCCCGCGCCGTTGGCTAACCTTATCGATCAGCCGGGCTACAAGAAGGTGTTTAAGGACATCAAGGCCGCTATCGCTACCGTCAGCGAGCAAAGCGGGTTGAGCAGCGAGCTGCTGGCATCCCGTCGCCAAATTAACCAATTGTTGAACTGGCATTGGAAACTGAAGGACGGCGAGAGTCGCCCTGAATTAATCAGCGGCTGGCGCGGCGATTTATTAATGGCGCCGTTGCAGGACATCCTGAAAGATTATTAATCGCTGGTTATCACCAGGGCAGGGTAGGGAAACTCTGCTCGGGTGAATATAGGCAGGAAATAATGCGTTGAAGGTAAATCTGGCCAGAATTTACTTTAAACGAGGTGGCGGCAAAGTTAATTGGGAATTGTCCCAAAGGGAAAAATCAATTTTTTGCTGCCGATAATGCTTAATAACTGGATACACATACAGTTACCCCCTGCATAAAATATACAGGGGGTAATTAATGCGTCGCAATCATTTAGCTGCTTCTTCCGATTCCGGTAATGTCACGTTAAGTTCAAGTACCGAAATATCGTCCCCTTTCTGCTCGAACTGCACATGCAGCATTTCAGGATCGATCTGAATGTATTTGCAAATAACCGCCAGAATATCGCGTTTCAGATCAGGCAGATACGGGGGCTCACTGTCCCCGCGACGACGCTCTGCGACGATAATCTGCAGCCGTTCCTTGGCTATATTGGCTGTCTGTTTTTTGCGGGACAGAAAGAAGTCTAATAAGGCCATGGTTTATCCCCCAAAAAGGCGTTTCAGGAAACCCTTCTTCTCTTCTTCAATGAAGCGGAATGGGCGTTCTTCCCCCAACAAGCGGCAAACGGTATCGTCGTACGCCTTACCGGCGTCTGACTCGGCATCCAGAATGACAGGCTCACCCTGGTTGGAAGCGCGCAGCACGGACTGGTCTTCCGGGATCACACCCACCAGCGGAATGCGCAGAATTTCAAGCACGTCTTCCATGCTCAGCATGTCGCCACGGCTGACGCGGCCCGGGTTGTAACGGGTCAGCAGCAGGTGTTCCTTGATTGGCGATTCGCCTTTCTCGGCGCGGCGTGACTTGGAAGAGAGGATACCCAGGATACGGTCAGAGTCGCGTACCGAAGACACTTCCGGGTTGGTGGTGATGATAGCTTCGTCGGCGAAATACAGCGCCATCAGCGCACCGGTTTCGATACCGGCCGGTGAATCGCACACCACGAAGTCAAAATCCATCTCGCCGAGATCGTTGAGGATTTTTTCAACGCCTTCGCGGGTCAACGCGTCTTTGTCGCGCGTCTGCGAAGCCGGCAGGATATAGAGGTTTTCAGTGCGTTTGTCTTTGATCAACGCCTGATTCAGCGTGGCATCGCCCTGAATCACGTTCACGAAATCATACACTACCCGACGTTCGCAGCCCATAATCAGGTCAAGATTACGCAGGCCGATATCGAAATCGATCACGACGGTTTTCTTGCCTTTCTGGGCCAGGCCGGTAGCGATGGCCGCGCTCGAAGTGGTCTTGCCAACGCCCCCTTTACCCGATGTAACAACAATAATGCGTGCCATGAAATGGATTCCTTGTCAAAAGGGCTTAATTTAAAGGTTGTATGGTTAAAGCGTTATCCAACAGGCTGAGTCGTACGGCCTGCCCGACGTAATCGGACGGGATTTGGTCGCTCAACCAGTACTGCCCTGCGATAGAGACTAGCTCAGCCGCCAGGTGGGTGCAAAAAATCTGACATTGCGTGTCGCCTGACGCGCCTGCCAGTGCGCGACCGCGCATCATGCCGTAGACATGAATATTGCCATCGGCAATCAATTCGGCGCCGGCGCTGACGCTGCTGGTCACGATAAGATCGCAGTTGCGGGCGTAAATCTGTTGGCCGGAACGGACAGGCGTACTGATGATGCGCGTTTTGGCGGGGGCGTTATCCGCCACCACGGGCGCAGGTGCAGGCTCCGGCGCAGCCATCTTCTGGCCTTTGCCTTCGCTCAGCAGCGGCAGCCCGGCACGGGCTATCGCGCGCTTTTGACGCTCATCTCTGCAACCGCTGATACCCACAACGCGCAGGCCTGCTGCCGCGACAGCCTGTTGAAGTTCTTTCCAGTTCGCATCGCCTTCCAGCGTTGCGACGTTGATAACAACAGGGGCGTTTTTCAGAAAAGCGGGCGCTTGCTCAACTTTTTCCTGTAACGCCTGACGTATTACCTCGGGCTGTGAATTATGCAAATGAACAACCGATAGGGTAAAACTGCTGCCTTTTAGCTCAATTGGCGATTGTGACATCTATCCTGACTCAGTCTCAGCAACTTTAAATCCCCGGAATACCACTCGGGGTGCGATATTCCGATGTACTATAAGCATGTTATAGTCAGAGTTATATCCAGGCAAGACGCTCCCTCAATTAAATAGAGTTAAAAAAATGCTTTGTGTGATCTATAGAAGCCCGAAACGCGATCAAACTTATCTTTATGTCGAAAAAAAAGACGATTTCTCTCGTGTGCCGGAAGCGCTGCTGAAAAGTTTCGGTGTACCGCAATTCGCCATGATGCTGTCGCTCGATGAGCGCAAGAAATTGGCCTCGGCGGATATCGAAAAGGTGAAGCAGGCGTTGAAAGACGAAGGCTATTACCTGCAGTTCCCGCCGCCGGTAGAAAACCTGCTCAACCAGCATCTGGCGGGCGACAAGGCCTGAGACAGTGGCCACGGCCAGGGGAGGCGCGATGACACCTTCGGCAAGAAGAATTGTATTGGCCGCCTGGCTGACGTTGGGCGGGGTGCTGATGCCGGGCGCAGCGCAGGCGGCGCAGGAGACGACGCTGGCGACGAGCGGCCGGGATCCGGCGCAGTTCCCGGCGTATGTCGAACAGCTCAAGCGCCGGGCGCGGGAGCAGGGCATCAGTCAGGCCACCCTCGACCGCGCCTTTGCGCAAATCCATTTCGTCGATCGGGTGATCAAGGCCGATCGCAATCAGCCGGAGCAGAAGGTAACCCTGGACGACTATCTGCGGCGGGTGATGACGCCCGTTAAAGTGCGCCAGGGGCGCGAACTGTACCGGCAGCGCCACGCGCAATGGACGCGCGCCGGCGAGCGCTACCGGGTGCCGGGGCGCTATATCATCGCGCTGTGGGGCATGGAGAGCGCCTACGGCAAGATTCAGGGGCGGGAAGATGTGGTGTCCGCGCTGGCGACGCTGGCGTTTGAAGGGCGCCGCGAAGCCTTTTTCAGCCAGGAGCTGATGGCGGCACTGCAGATAGTCGAGCAGGGGCACGTCGGCGATACACCGCTGAAAGGTTCCTGGGCCGGCGCGATGGGGCAATGCCAGTTTATGCCGAGCTCTTTCCTGCGCTATGCGGCGGACGGTGACGGTGACGGGCGCATCGATATCTGGAACAACATTGATGATGTCTTCGCGTCTACGGCCAGTTATTTGTCCAAAGAGGGCTGGCAGCCCGGCATCGGCTGGGGGCGTGAGGTCAAACTGCCCGCCGGTTTCAATCGGGCCGAGCTGGGGTTGAAAGACGCGCAAGCGCGCAGCGTCAACGCCTGGCAACAACGCGGGGTACGTCGTGCGGATGGCAGTGCGTTGCCGCATGCCGTTCAGCGCGGTTGGATCATTGCGCCGGATGATCTGCAGGGCCGGACGTTCCTGGTCTATGATAATTTCCGCACCCTCATGCACTGGAATCGCTCTTACTATTTCGCTATCGCCGTGGGTATGATGGCGGACGCGATCGGACATTGATCCGGCACACCAATAATCGGCTTGGCGCGCCAAGCCTCTACAGTTTGGGAGAAGCGGTATGTATCAACATAGAGACTGGCAGGGTTCGCTGCTCGATTTCCCGGTGAACAAGGTGGTTTGCGTCGGCAGTAACTATGCCGATCACATCAAGGAAATGGGCAGCGCGGTTTCCGTCGAGCCGGTGGTATTCATCAAACCGGAAACGGCGCTGTGCGATATTCGTCAGCCGGTGGCCATCCCCAAAGAGTTCGGTGCGGTGCATCATGAGGTGGAGCTGGCGGTACTGATCGGCACGCCGTTGAAACAGGCCAACGAAGACCGCGTTGCGCGGGCGATCGCCGGCTACGGTGTGGCGCTCGATCTGACGTTGCGCGATTTGCAGGCGGGCTTTAAAAAAGCCGGCCAACCGTGGGAAAAGGCCAAGGCCTTCGACGGTTCCTGCCCGATGTCGGGGTTTATTCCGGTGGCGGAATTCGGCGATCCGCAAAACGCCGAGCTGTCGTTGACCGTCAACGATCAACTGCGCCAGCAGGGCAATACGCGCGACATGATCACGCCGATCCTGCCGCTAATCAGCTATATGAGCCGTTTCTTCACGCTGCGCGCCGGCGACATTATCCTGACCGGCACGCCGCAGGGCGTGGGCCCGATGGCTTCCGGCGATATGCTGAAAATCAGCCTGAACGGCAAAACGCTCAGCACCCGGGTGATCTGATTTCTCCTTGCCGCCGGCGGTGTCGGCGGCAAAGCTTGCATCTTGTGGCTAAAATGTCTATATAGTCCCCCCTCGAACCTGTGCGCAGGTGACTTATCCATTTACCGAAACCGGACGCTAACATGTCACAACTCGCTTTTTGGCAACAGAAAACGCTGGCGGAAATGTCAGAACAAGAGTGGGAATCGCTGTGCGACGGGTGCGGGCAATGCTGTTTGAATAAGCTGATCGACGAAGATACCGACGAGATTTATTTTACCAACGTAGCCTGCAACCAGCTCAACATCAAATCCTGCCAATGCCGTAACTATGAGCGGCGCTTCGAGCTGGAAGAAGACTGCATCAAATTGACGCGCGAGAATCTCACCACCTTCGAGTGGTTGCCGCCGACCTGCGCCTATCGCCTGATCGGTGAAGGCAAGCCGCTGTTCCCCTGGCATCCGCTGCTGAGCGGTTCCAAGGCGGCAATGCATGGCGAGCGCATTACGGTGCGGCATATCGCGGTGCGTGAAAGCGAGGTGGTGGACTGGCAGGACCATATCCTTAACAAGCCGGACTGGGCCAGATAAAGGCGGGCGCCTGCAGAGCAATACGCGTTTTCATGCAAGAGGGCGGCGTGTTCAGACATGCCGCCCTCTGCGTTATTGAGCTAACCACCGGGTGTGGGGCTCATGGCATAAGCCGCCATTTCACGCTTTTTTGTCGCGGCGATGCCAGTTAGCCAGATTTTTCAGCGGCTGCTTCACATACGGGCTGGCTTTGATCAGGCTGAACAGCAGTTTATTCACCGCCGTACCTACTTTGTCCATTGGCCGGTCGATATCGAGAAACAGCACAGCGCGCAGTTCGTCGGTATCATTGCGAACCTCGTGTTCGTAGGAATCATCAAACAAAATCACCTTGCCTTCATCCCAGTGCAGAATTTGGTCGTCAACGCGGATCCAGAGCTTTTCCCGATCCTTTGGCACGATTAATCCCAAATGCGCGCGCACCACGGCACGAGTCGGGCCTTTGTGGGGGACGATGTGATAGTGCGGCTTAAGGATCGAAAACATGGCGGTGCGCATGCCGGGGATCTCGCTGACCGCCTGTGCGGTCTGCGGGCAAATGGCGCAGTTCTCATCAACCCGCTGCCCGTAGACAAACAGCCCGAAGGTTTTCCAATTATCCCCTTTGGAGATGCGTTGCTGATCCGGTGATATTTGGTGGAACGCGGGGATATCCTCCGGGTGCTCCAGCAACCGATCCAACTCCTCGCGAATGGCAGGCCAACGGGCTTCCAGCGCCGTGACCCAATTAAATTCATGATTACCGATCCGCGGTGTGGTGGAGATCAGCGAATGGCGAGTCTGAAAATCGCCGTTCCAGCGCAGGAATTTTTTCCCTGCTTTGAGCAGCATGCGCCGCAGGAACGGGCGCTGAGACGAAGGGGGCAATGTGGTATCCGGCATAGTATCGTGTCCTTGATGTCATATGATGTGCAGTAGTCAGCCAAAGCCTGGCTCACAGGAAGAAAGGGTGAAAGTCAACACGTCATTCAGCATAGGGAAAGCATCGCGAACGATTTTAATCTTTAATGCGCGAATGGCGTTGATGCTTGGTGCCGGATAGAGGGAAATTCCAACAATTTATTTAAGGCGGGTAAGGGGTTGCGTGATGGGGGATAGGGGGAAAAAAGCCCCTGCAAAGATGAGGGGCAAGACACACAACAACACCAGGGAAATCGGTAGTACTCACGTTGCCGATACTATAAGGATTTTATGGGTAAACTTCACCAAAATATTGTGCTCTGAATGTGACAAAGGCGCAGTCGTTCATAAGTAACGGTAATTTATTGATGCTCGAAGGTTGAAAGGAAGGGCCGGTTTTAGCCGCCGGTATTGCAGAAGTTTAATGTTATGTAAATTACGTGCTGAACTGAGCCGGGATGCTTCTTTTTAAACGATAAGTTGGGTAATTTGGCCGCTCTCCCGCAAGTTCGAGAGCATAACAATGAAAATGGTCCGTCTGTTTGCCGTAGCTGGAGCGCTAATCGTGCTCGTTTACTTCCTTACACATACCTGAAATGGGGTTATCTCTGAATTTGACAGTAATACCCTAAAAAAACGGCGCCAGGTGGCGCCGTTTTTTGTTTGTCTGCCGTTCAGCGGCCGAACAGATCGCGGCGGCGTGGGCGGACAAACTGTGCGATCAGTACAATCAGCGCCACCAGCAGATAGGCGCCGAAGATACCAACCAGCCATTGTGGCATTTCCAGCGTCAGGAACTGCCATTGACGCACGGAACAGTCACCGGAAGCGTGGAACACCGCCGGCAACCATTTGTCCAGCGGCAGCCAGGACGGGAAGCTGACGAAGAAATCGCAGGTATTGAATGGCGAAGGATGCAACTGGATCATGGTGTGCTTCCACGCCAGCTGTACGCCTTCCCAGGCGCTGTAGATCCACAGCAAGATCGCCGCGTAGCGCAGCGGGGTTTTCGGCGCGATAGCGCCTACCAACGAGGCGCCGAGGATGCCGAATAGCGCGCAACGCTCGTAAATGCACATCACGCACGGCTGCAGCAGCATAACGTGCTGGAAATAGAGCGCGACCAGTTCCAACACCAACGCTGTCAGGGCCATCAGCAGCCAGGCGCCGCGTCCTTGTGAACAGCGGTTAAAGAATTGCAACATATCTAGATTCTTCCATGCAGTAAGCAATTGAACCGGCAGTGTAAACCAATTCCCCCTCGCTGCCAGCCACTTGGGCCGGTTTCAGCGTAAAAATATCGGTTCACCCTGCCGGCGCCGTCTCAGTGGCTGACGGTGTCGATGGGCGGCAGCGTCAGCCAATGCCACTGCGTCAACAGCTCGGTCGCCGGCTCCAAAGTGAATTGGACGCACAGCAGGCCAACTACCGTCAACACCACCGTATAAGGCAGGGCCATCCAGACCATGCGGCCATACGACAGACGCACCAGCGGCGCCAATGCCGACGTCAGCAGGAACAGAAACGCCGCCTGCCCATTAGGGGTGGCGACCGAGGGCAGGTTGGTGCCGGTATTGATGGCGACCGCCAGCAGCTCGAACTGCTTCAGCCCGATCGCGCCGGTTTCCAGCGCGGTGCGCGCCTCGTTGATGTAAACGGTGCCGACGAACACGTTGTCGGAAACCGACGACAGCAGGCCGTTGAACAGGTAGAACAGCGAAAGCTGAGAGGAGGGCTCGGCGCGCAGCACAAACTGGATCACCGGGCTGAACAGGTGCTGTTCGATGATCACTGCGACCACGGTGAAGAACACCGTCAGCAGAGCGGTGAATGGCAGCGCTTCCTGGAACGCTTTGCCGATGGCGTGCTCGTCATTCACGCCGCACAGGGAGGTGGCGAGAACGATGACCGACAGGCCGATCAGCCCAACTTCTGCCAGATGGAAGGCCAACGCCAGCACCAGCCAAACGCCGATCAGCGCCTGCATCACCAATTTAAGCCGTTCTTGTTTGCTACGGCCTGCGCTGGCCTTGCGGTCATACTCTTTCAGCACGTCGCGCACCGCTCCCGGCAATTGCGCGCCGTAGCCAAACAGGCGAAAACGTTCTACCAGCCAACACACCAGCAGGCCGCACACCAACACCGGCAGCGTGACCGGCGCCATACGCAGGAAGAAATCGATAAAACCCCAGCCCGCGTTTTTGGCGATAATCAGGTTTTGCGGCTCGCCCACCATGGTCATGACCCCGCCGAGCGCGGTGCCGACGCCGGCGTGCATCAGCAGGCTGCGCAGAAAGGCGCGGAATTGCTCCAGCGTCTGTTTGCGCTCTTCGCCGGTAAAATCACTGTCATCGCCAATGTCGCCGTCAGGGCGGTTTGACGTCACGTTGTGATAGATGGAATAGAAACCGGTGGCCACGCTGATCACTACCGCCACGACCGTCAGCGCGTCGAGGAAGGCAGAAAGGAAGGCGGCGGCCAGGCAAAACGCCAGCGACAGCAGCGTTTTCGAACGGATGTTGAGCAGCAGCTTGGTGAACACGAACAGCAGCAGCTGCTTCATAAAGTAGATGCCTGCCACCATAAAGATCAGCAGCAGCAACACTTCCAGATTATGTTCGATTTCCTGCGAAACCTGCGCCGGGCTGGTCATGCCGATGGCCACGGCCTCTAGCGCCAGCAGGCCGCCCGGCAGCAACGGGTAGCATTTCAGCGCCATCGCCAGGGTAAAGATGAACTCGACCACCAGCAGCCAACCCGCAATAAACGGGCTGGCGAAAAAGAACACCAGGGGGTTGATCGCCAGAAAAATGAGAATGGTCAGTTTGTACCAGTCGGGAGATTGCCCCAGAAAATTTTTGAGCAGGGCGCTGCGCAGGGTTGTTTCCATTGTCCTCTATGCATCCTTAATCAGTCGTAGCACGTACCCTAACAATGCGGTGGGGGCGTGCGCAACCGGAGCTTGTTTTACGGCGGCAAATTTCCTTCGGCCGGTGTTTTTGCGCGTTTTTTGCCACTTTATGCACACTTTCGTTTATTGTTTTTCGCTCACGCTATGTCATGTCAGCACGATCTGGTATGATGAGCTGATTACTTTTACTGATTTTATCGTCGCAACGGAACGTCAAACACATGGTCATAAAGGCGCAGAGTCCTGCCGGTTTCGCGGAAGAGTACATTATTGAGAGTATTTGGAATAATCGCTTCCCCCCTGGCTCTATTTTGCCCGCGGAGCGTGAGCTTTCGGAGTTGATTGGCGTCACGCGCACTACGTTACGTGAAGTGTTGCAACGTCTGGCCCGCGATGGTTGGTTGACCATTCAGCATGGCAAACCGACCAAAGTGAACAATTTTTGGGAAACGTCCGGCCTCAATATCCTTGAGACCGTAGCCCGTCTCGATCACAAAAGCGTCCCGCAGCTGATCGATAACCTGCTGTCCGTGCGCACCAATATCGCGTCGATCTTTATTCGCGCCGCGGTGCGCAATCATCCGGAACAGGCCCAGGAAGTGCTGGCGAAAGCCGCCGAGGTAGAAGATCAGGCAGACGCGTTCAATCTGCTCGATTACGAGATCTTCCGTGGTTTGGCGTTCGCTTCTGGCAACCCGATCTACGGCTTGATTTTCAACGGCCTGAAAGGGCTGTACACCCGCGTGGGCCGTTACTACTTCTCCAACCCGGAAGCGCGTAAGCTGGCGCTGACCTTCTACAGCAAGCTGTCCACGCTGTGCCATGAGAAGCTGTACGACCAGGTGATGGACACCGTGCGCAACTACGGTAAAGACAGCGGGGCTATTTGGCAGAGCATGCAGGGCACCATGCCGAGCGATCTGACCGAAGCGCGTCGCTGATTGCGTATTAATGAAATTAAGAAAGGGCGCCATTTTGGCGCCCTTTGTCGTTATGGCGGATTACAGCGGCGTTGGTCGCGGCGGGCACCGATCGAGCAGCTCCACGCTGCCGTCTTCGTTTTGCTGTTCTAGGATCACGTCGAAGCCCCACAGGCGGTGCAGGTGCTTCAACACGTCGCGACGGCTTTTATCCAACGGCGCACGCTCCTGTGGGATATAACGCAATGTTAGCGAGCGGTCGCCGCGCAGGTCCACGTTCCAGATCTGAATGTTCGGCTCGTGATTGCTCAGGTTGTATTGTGCAGACAGCTCCTGACGGATCGCCCGGTAGCCGGCCTCGTTGTGGATCGCGGCAATTTCCAGATAGTTGTTGCGATCGTCGTCCAGCACGGTGAACAAGCGGAAGTCGCGCATCACTTTGGGCGACAGGAACTGGCTGATAAAGCTCTCGTCCTTGAAGTCGCGCATGGCGAAGTGCAGTGTCTCCAACCAGTCTTTTCCGGCGATGTCCGGGAACCAGTAGCGGTCTTCCTCGGTCGGTGATTGGCAGATGCGCTTGATGTCCTGGAACATGGCGAAGCCCAGTGCATAAGGGTTGATGCCGTTATAGTACGGGCTGTTGTAAGGCGGCTGATACACCACGTTGGTGTGGCTGTGTAAAAACTCCAGCATAAACCGCTCGGTCACACGGCCCTCGTCGTACAAATGGTTGAGGATGGTGTAGTGCCAGAAGGTGGCCCAGCCCTCGTTCATCACCTGAGTCTGTTTTTGCGGGTAGAAATACTGGCTGACTTTGCGCACGATGCGTAACACCTCACGCTGCCAAGGTTCCAGTAGCGGTGCGTTCTTCTCGATAAAATAGAGGATATTTTCCTGCGGTTCGCTTGGATAGCGACGAGCCTGCTCCGGCGACTCTTCGCGCTCGACGCGTGGCAGGGTCTTCCACAGCGTGTTCACCTGGCTTTGCAGATATTCTTCGCGGCTTTTCTGGCGCGCTTTTTCTTCCACCAAGGAGATTTTCTGCGGGCGTTTGTACCTGTCGACGCCGTAGCTCATCAGTGCGTGGCAGGAGTCCAGCAACCGTTCCACTTCTTCTACGCCGTAGCGTTCTTCGCACTGGCTGATGTAGTGACGGGCGAACAACAGATAATCGACGATGGAACTGGCGTCGGTCCAGCTGCGGAACAGATAGTTATTCTTGAAGAACGAGTTGTGGCCATAGCAGGCGTGTGCCATCACCAGCGCCTGCATGGTGATGGTGTTCTCCTCCATCAGGTAGGCGATGCAGGGATTGGAGTTGATGACGATTTCATACGCCAGCCCTTGCTGGCCCTGTTTGTAGCGCTGTTCGGTTTCGATGAACTTCTTGCCGAAGGACCAATGGGTATAGTTGATCGGCATGCCGACGCTCGAATAGGCGTCCATCATCTGCTCGGAGGTGATCACCTCGATCTGATGGGGGTAGGTGTCGAGCCGGTAATGCTTGGCGACGCGGTCGATCTGCTCCAAATACACCTGCAGCAGTTCGAACGTCCAGTCCGGTCCATCGCTCAGACGTTTATCATCCTTAACCTTTTCATGTGTTGAAGTAGTCATCAGCGCACCCTCATTATTCACGGGTCTTGCTCAAACGGCAGACCCTGTAACAAGCATAGTTCAAGTCATAATTAATCATTGCAAATCAGTGAAATAAAAATGCCGGTACGCAAAGGCGCGAACGGCGCTCAATTCGACGCCCGTCCTGGCAGAAGGCGGCACAGCACCGCGCGTCTTCTCCGAGTATAGCCCTGCGGCAAGGGCGTGCAACACATGCCTGTTGTACGACAGGGATTGAAAATTGTTATGTTATATTGTAACTTTTAATTTTCTCAATAACGGACAAGGAGCGCATTTTGGCGAGGCATTTTGGCAAAGTGGCGGTGGCGCTGGCAGCGCTGTTTATCAGCGGGCAGGCGTTTGCCCACGGGCATCATTCACATGGCAAGCCGCTGACGGAAGTGGAAAAAAAGGCCGAGGCGGGCGTGTTCGACGATAAGGACGTCAAAGATCGCGACCTGGCGGATTGGGAGGGTGTGTGGCAATCCGTGTACCCTTACCTGCTCAATGGGGATCTCGATCCGGTGTTCAAGAAGAAAGCGGCGCAGGATAAGAGCAAGACCTTCGCAGAAGTGAAGGCGTATTACCGTAAAGGGTACGCCACCGATGTGGATACTATCGGCATTGAAAACGGCGTCATGGAGTTTCACCGCGGCGACCAAGCCAGCGCTTGTCAGTATAAGTACGCCGGGCATAAGATCCTGACCTATGTCTCTGGTAAAAAGGGCGTGCGTTATCTGTTCGAATGCCAGGAAGCCGGCAGCCTGGCGCCGAAATTCGTGCAGTTCAGCGATCACATTATCGGCCCGCGCAAATCGGCACATTTCCATATCTTTATGGGCAACACCTCGCAGGAAGCGTTGCTGAAAGAAATGGATAATTGGCCGACTTACTACCCATTCCAACTGCAGACCAAAGAAGTCGTGGACGAGATGCTGCATCATTGATTCCCCCGCTCCCGCGATCCCAAGCCCGCTTAGGTGGGCTTGTCCTCAGTCAAACGGTCTGACTTGCAGATAATCGTCCGTCACTTCCATTTCAAACAGCGTTTTATCCGCCAGCAAGGTCGCACGCATTCGTTCCCGGGCTTGCCGGTAGCGTTCATCCAACTGAATATCACCGGCGCTTTCCCATGCGACTCGGCTTGGCCATTGCGCATAGCCGATAAACTGCCCGCTCACATCCTGATGCAGGCGCGAGCCCAGGCTGCCGCGCTGCAGATAGATACCTTGGGTCAATTCAAGCCAGGCCTGGCGAAAGGCGTGTTCGTGCCCGGTTTTGACTGAAAATTGGTAGATGGCGATGAACATAAGGCGTTCTCCACGATAGCGACAGTGTGAACTTTAGGCGTTGCTTCTGGCGTTAACGTTCATATCGTGCTGCAGCGTTCAATGTAAACGGGCGGGCTAAGGGCTCGGGTGTTTTATTCCAGCACTGAAAGCAAGGTTAACGGTAGCTGTAATTTTACGCGATTTTTCTGCTGCGGAGGGAGGGTGCTCTCTTTGTTTGTTATGTTGGAATTTTTTATTTTATTGGTTTTTTGTTCTGATTATGTACTGGCTGGTATTTTTATATTCTGTTAAATCAATGTTGCTTATTACGCCTTTTTTGATTGCTATCATTGATAGCATTGCTATCTATTCAGCGGCGGTTTGACGCCATAGGCCCCTCTAAACCGCATCTTATCGCTATTTTCAGGTGGCTATTGCAAATGCATGACCCATCGACGATAAATTAATTGTGAATATTGTCACGTTTGATGACGAAGTTGTTGGACGGATTTTTTCACTGAGTTAATTTCCTGTGAGCAGAAGATTATGCTTTGTGAAGCCTTGGGCTGGAGTCAGCGATGCGAGTGGTAATTTTAGGTAGTGGAGTGGTGGGCGTAGCCAGTGCCTGGTATTTGGCGAAGGCGGGGCATGAGGTGACGGTGATCGATCGCCAGCCTGGCCCGGCATTGGAAACCAGCGCGGCGAACGCCGGACAGATTTCACCGGGCTATGCCGCTCCCTGGGCGGCGCCGGGCGTGCCGCTGAAGGCCATTAAGTGGATGTTCCAACGCCATGCGCCGTTGGCTATCCGCCTCGACGGCAGCAGCTTCCAGCTCAACTGGATGTGGCAGATGCTGAAAAACTGCAACACCGAACACTACATGACTAACAAAGGCCGCATGGTGCGCCTGGCGGAATACAGCCGCGACTGCATCAAGGCGCTGCGGCAGGAAACCGGGATCCAATACGAAGGCCGCCAGGGCGGCACGCTGCAGCTGTTCCGCACCCAGCAACAGTTCGAAAACGCAGCGAAAGACATTGCGGTATTGGAAGATGCCGGGGTGCCTTACAAACTGCTGGAGGCCAGCCAGCTCGCCAGCGTTGAGCCGGCGCTGGCCCAGGTGGCGCACAAGCTGACCGGCGGCCTGCAGTTGCCGAACGACGAGACCGGCGATTGCCAGCTGTTTACGCAACAGCTGGCGAAGATGGCAGAGCAGGCGGGCGTGACTTTTCTGTTCAACCGCAGCGTCGATCGCCTGCTGGTGGAGGGCGACAAGATTGCCGGCGTGCAGTGTGGTGAGGAAGTGTTTAAGGCCGATAGCTACGTGGTGGCGTTCGGTTCGTACTCCACGGCGCTGTTGCGCGGCCTGGTGTCGATACCGGTTTACCCGCTGAAGGGCTATTCGTTGACCATTCCTATCACCGACGAAGCGGCGGCGCCGTTCTCTACGGTATTGGATGAGACGTATAAAATCGCCATCACGCGCTTCGACCAGCGTATTCGCGTTGGCGGCATGGCGGAGATCGTCGGTTTCAACACGCAGCTGGAGCAAAAACGGCGCGAAACGCTGGAGATGGTGGTACGCGATCTCTACCCCAACGGCGGCAGAGTGGAAGACGCGACGTTCTGGACCGGCCTGCGGCCGATGACGCCGGACGGCACGCCAATTGTCGGCCGAACTTCGCTGAAGAACCTGTATCTCAATACCGGGCATGGCACGTTGGGCTGGACGATGGCCTGCGGCTCCGGGCAGTTGTTGTCCGATCTGATGTCCGGCATTACGCCGGCGATCCCTTCCGATGACCTGGCGGTGGCGCGTTACAGCGCCGGGTTTCGCCAGCAACACGCGGTTCCGCTGAACGACGTGCATCCCGCACGTTAATCGTCGACGTTGTCATAGACTTTTCCGGCCACGCGCAGGCGCGCGTGGCCGCTGTACGCTGCCCCAAGGAGAACCGATGCCCCGTCCGATAACCGCCACGATGCATCTCGGTGCAATTGAAAACAACCTGCAGGTGGTGCGCCGTTTCGCCCCCGGCGCCAAAGTCTGGGCGGTGGTCAAGGCCAACGCCTATGGCCACGGCATCAAACACGTTTGGCGCAGCATGGCGCAAACCGACGGCTTCGCCATGCTGGATCTGGCCGAAGCGGTGCTGCTGCGCGAGTCCGGTTGGCAGGGGCCGATCCTGTTGTTGGAAGGCTTCTTCCAGCGGCAGGATCTGGCCTTGCTCGATCGTTATCGCCTGACGACGGCGGTGCACAGCGACTGGCAACTGGCGGCGATCGCCGACGCGAAGCTGAGTGCGCCGCTTGATGTCTATCTGAAAGTGAACAGCGGCATGAATCGGCTGGGGTTTGCGCCCGAGCGCCTGCATGAGGTGTGGTGCAGGGCGCAGACTGTCGCCAATATTGCCGAGCTTACGCTGATGAGTCACTTCGCCACCGCCGACGGGCCGGAAGGCGTAACTCAACAGATGGCCACCATCGAGGCGGTGGCTGCCGATGTACCGCTGCCGCGTTGCCTGGCCAACTCGGCCGCTACGCTGTGGCATCCTGCGACCCACGGCAGTTGGGTCCGCCCTGGGATTGTTCTCTATGGCGCTTCGCCGAGCGGTTGCTGGAATGATGTTGCGGGGACGGGGCTGCAGCCGGCGATGACGCTGAGCAGCGAGATCATCGGCATTCAGCAACTGAAGTCTGGCGATCGCGTGGGGTACGGCGGCCGTTACAGCGCCGCCGGCACGCAGCGTATCGGCGTGGTGGCCTGCGGTTACGCCGACGGCTATCCGCGTCATGCGCCGACCGGTACGCCGGTGTGGGTTGACGGCGTGCTGACGCGCACCCTGGGAACGGTGTCGATGGATATGCTGGCGGTGGATCTGACGCCCTGTCCACAAGTCGAATTGGGCGCCGACGTGGAGCTGTGGGGGAAACGCCTGCCGGTGGACGAGGTGGCCACGGCGGCAGGAACGTTGGGTTATGAGCTGCTGTCGGCGTTAGCGGCGCGGGTGCCGGTCGTCACCGAAGCCTGAGCCGCGGCTCAGGCGACTTTTTTTATCTGCCCTTTAATCTGCTTGCTGAGCCGCCGTGCGTGCAGCGCCAGCAGGCAGCCCGCCAGCATGACCAATGCTAGCGACAACTTCGGCTGCAACGGCAACGCCATCGCCACCAGCCCCAGTGCGGCACCGCCGGCCATCTGTACGAAACCGACCAGCGCGGACGCGACGCCTGCCTCATTGGAGTACGGCTCCAACGCGTAGCTGGTGGCCGGACCCATCACGAACGCCAACCCGGCGCAGGCGCTGGCGACCGGCAGCATATACGCCAGCCAGTGCGCTTGCGCCGCCGCGGGCAGCAGCATGACGCCCAGCAGCAACCCCAGACAGCCCAGCCCCATCAAAATGCCGCCGGTCGCCAGGCAAACCGGACGGCCTACCTTGTGGATGATGCGGTTGGCGAAGAAGCTGACCAGCATGATCCAGAAACCGTTGGCGCCGAACACCAGCGAAAATTGCAGCGGGGTCAGGCCGGCGGTGCCCATCAGCACGTTCGGTGCCAGGGAAACGTAGGTCAGCGCCATGCCCATCGCCCCGGAGTTCACTACCGCAAAGGAAAGGAAACGCCGTTCGCTGAGGATGCGCGCATATTGGCGTACCGGCAGCCCCTTGACCGGGACGGTGTCGGCAGGGCGGGTTTCCGGCAGGCGCAGCGCGATGAGCACCAACACCAGCAGCGCATAACCGACCAGGAACCAGAAAGGGGCTCGCCAGCCGAAGGCTTCGGCGAGCAGGCCGCCGAGCAGCGGTGCCAGCGCGGGGATGATGTTCAGTGTGCCATTGAGAAAGCCGAAGGCGCGGGCAGCGTCGTCACCATTCAGGCGGTCGCGCACGCCGCTGAAGGCGACGACGGCGGTGCAGCAAACCGCCACCCCTTGCAGCAGACGCGAAGCGATGAAAAGCGTCGGGCTGGTAGCCAGCGCCGCCATCGCGGCGCCGATCATGTAGAGGATAATGCCGGCCAGCGCCACCGGCTTGCGGCCATAGTTATCCACCAGCGGGCCGGCGATGACCTGGCCGAGGCCGAGCACCAGAATAAACAGTGAAATGGTGGATTGGATCAGCGCTTCGCTGCTGCCCAGGCCGACGGCAATGGCGGGAATGGTCGGCAGGTAAAGATCGATGCCTAATGGGCCGAGCAGCACCAGGCTGAGAAGCATAAACAGAAACTTTTGCATAACAGGAAAGGCACGTCCGAGTGACAAAGAGGGCTAGAGTAGAGACTCCGGCGACAAATGAAAAGGGGCAAAGCGGGTCAGCGCTACGCCCCCTGGCGGTAATAGAGCGCCGAGACGGCATCGGCCACGTAACGGGCCTGGTGGCGAGCATCATCCAACGCACGGTGCGGCATGCCTTCGAACGGGCGTGTCTTTTTGGGGTTAAAGCCGTGAAGTTCTGCCAACGTGATCACCGTGCGCACGTCCTGAGTATCCCAGAATTTCCACGGGCAGGGCATTTCCAGCTGCTGGAAGGCGTGTTCGAGGATCGCACAGTCGAACTCTTTGCCGTTGCCCCAGACTTTCACCGTATCGGTGCTGTTCATATGGATAAAGCGGCTGAGGCTGCTCAACACGCGTTTCAGGCTCTCGGTGCCGCCGAAGGCCTGTTTGCGCGCTTCGTCGGACTGTTTCGCCCACCAGGCAACCGTATCCAGGCTGATGGTGCGGCCCGGTTGCTCTTTCTGGCAACTGACGGCGGCTTCGAATTCGGCGCCCAGTTCCCCGGTTCGGGGATCGAAAAACACCGCCGCAACCACCAGAATGACGGCGCTGGGTTTTGTGTCCAGGGTTTCAATGTCTAACATCAGATGGTGCATCGGCGTTTCCGGTGGTAGGCGTGGTGGCTTAATATTACTACAGAACGTGCGCCGATGCGGGCCGATGCGCACATGAAATCCTTTTAAAGCGCCGCGTTCAGGTTATGATGCTCGGGATACTCTTATCAGGTTGGTCGTTATCGGTGAGAACGCTTATCTTTATTCTGTGCATGGTCGGCTACTTGCTGTTGCTGGGCTACCTTAGCATGTTCGTCACGGACAAGATCTGTGAGAAGGCGGGCAACTTCACTAAAATATGCCGCGTCGTAGACATTTCCGAACCTCATATCCCTAAGTAGCAGTCTGTTTACCCCAGATAGTCGGTGGTAATCAACGGGGTCAGGATGGCCGCCAGCGCCATGAGCGCTCCCCATTGCCGCCAGCCCAGCCGCGCCAGCCAGTCATGTCGCTGCGGCGGCGTGGCCAACTGCCCGACGGCCACGCCGCCGGTCAGCAGCAGCGTCAGAATCAGCAGCACCAGGCCGCGGCTCACCAGCGTGAACTCGACATGCAGCACATTGGCGTAATAGAGGCGCATCAGAATAAAATAGCTCAGCAAGATCCAGGCGAAAACGACGTTCTTCCTGAGTACCTGCTGCAGCATCAACGCGATGAACAGGCTGTGAAAAAGCGACAGTAGCGGGGCCTCGATCGGATGCCGAACGCAGACGTTGTAGACCGCCATGTAAATGTTGAAAACCAGCAGGATATAGATCACGTAAATATACCAGCCGTAGATGACTTTGAGCTTTTTCGGGTTCGGCGGCAGGGAGAGTGCGTCCGGTTTCATTAATGCCTCCTGATGATGCCATGCAAACGCTGCGGTTGAAGACGACGCGGCGACATCGTAATTTTAAATCCACTGGGTATATATCACCCGTGCGCTAAATGACAATTAAACGCATGAACGGCTTTATTTCCGCGTTGACCTGGAACTCTTTGGCGCTTGCGGGGTCGATTAGCGTGCGAATGTCTGGCGGTTTTCCCGCCACAATGGAAGACGTAATACATTGATATGAGAGATTATAAAAACACTTCTGGCACAAAAATCCTGCTGCTGTTCAGCCTGACATTTTACACACTGTTGCCACCGTTGTTGACGACGGCCGTGTTCAACCGTTTCAATCTTAATCCGTTCGCGATCGTCAAATTTTTTCACTTTAACCCGTTTTTGGCCGATCGGGGCATACCCAGCTATCAGACTTTCTTCTATTTGCTGATGCTATGGTTGGGGTTCAATGTTTTGCTCTGGCTGCTGGTGTGGGGGGGAGGGCGACTGTATCAGCGCTGGCGAGCGCCGCGCGGCTGATAGTTTTCCAAAGGGAAAAAGTTGCGTGGGGAAATGACTTTACATTCAATAATGAGACGTATTATCATTTGTTTCGCCGGTGAGGGGAAAAGGGTTGTCTCCTTCTGTGCCCCCCGATCCGGCACGACATTGCTCACATTGCTTCCAGTTTTCATGCCAGCCTTGCGCTGGCGTTTTTTTATCCCTCGCCCAAAACCACGACGTCGGTGGTCAGCCTCATTTCATTAACACGATTGCTTAAAAGCCACCGCGCGGCATGGGGGGCGTTAGAACAGCGAAAACAGCAACACGACCGGCAGGCTCAACGGCCAGGTTAACCCGATGGTCACTGCGCTGATACAGCGAATTTTGACGGTGTCCCGGCTAACCAGGTAGGTGAAAACCATAGAAACTAAAAGACCAATAAAATAACAGTATTGCGTTGCAACCCACAGCGGCGACATGAAACCCGATCCCAATTGTATTTTTACGCGCGAATTCTAGGAGCTTGGCGGGGGATAATCAATGACCAAAGGCCGTTTATTCAAACCTTTATTCATAAGGACGCATAATTCATTTCTATAAAGAACGTGGGGTTATTAACGGCTTTACGTTTATTACCAAAAGAAATCAACAGCATAGTTACCGGTAACATTCTGCGTCAGGCAAGCCATCGTTTTGGAGGAACTCCGCTGAGCAGTAAAAGGGCCTGTGAGGGGGAGAAACGCGATGAGTCTATAATTCATAAAAATTAATGATGTATTTGCGGCAAAAAGGCTGAGGTGAAGTGCCGTTGTCCGTTCGCGAGCCCTTTAAGCGTCGGTTTTAGCGCATCGTAACGATGCGCCGCTGACGAGTCGGGAAGAGGGATTGTTGTCGTTGTAGGTTTAATGAATGTTAAGACCGTAGACGAACAGCCACGAAAACAGCAGCGCCAGCAGGCATGCCATAAAAACGATGGAGATCATTTCCTTCACAACTTCATTCCTTTTCCCGTGAGTCAAATTTACTTCTCTTTGTTTTTGCGCGAAATTTTAGATCGTCATGGGTAAAAATCCTAGTTTTAATCCCGTTTTTTTCTCTGGCATTGCGGCGTAAGCCGCGTCGATAGGCCGTGGCGACGCCGGAAAAGCAGGGGACGTTAACTCGTCGTAGCTATTGCTGAACGCTGTGGGGCTGACTATATAAAATAGGGACTGTGTGACGTCGAAGGCAGCCAGGCGTGTCTCTTAAGGGGGGCCGTTCATCTGTCTACGGCGCTTTCCTATGAGATGAGGAGTCGGCAATGAGCACAAAACCCACTATCGTGCTGGTACATGGATTCTGGGGCGGCGCCGCGCACTGGAGTAAGGTTATCATCGAGTTGTCACGCAGGGGCTATTCGGCGATTCATGCGGTAGAAATGCCGTTGACCTCGTTGGCTGAGGATGCGGAACGTACGCGTAAGATGGTCGCGCAGCAAGCGGGACCGGTAGTGTTGGTAGGGCACTCTTACGGTGGTGCCGTGATCACGGAAATGGGCAACCAGCCTAACGTGGTTGGCTTGGTCTACATCGCCGCGTTTGCGCCGGATGCCGGTGAAAGTGCCGGCGGTATTACGCAAGCGCATCCTCCTGCGGCAGTCGAGAATTTGACCCCGGACAGCGACGGTTATCTGTGGATCAAAACCGACAAGTTTCACGAAAGCTTTTGCCAGGATCTGACCGCCGACGAGGCGCTGGTGATGGCGGTGGCGCAGAAGGCTCCGCTGGCTGATACCTTTGGTAACACCCTCGGTGAACCTGCCTGGAAACATAAACCGTCATGGTATCAACTCTCCAGCGACGATCGCATGATAGCCCCGGAGAATCAGCGACGTATGGCGCAGCGGCTGCAGCCTAAGAAAGTGATGGTACTCAATGCCAGCCACGCCTCGCTGGTCTCTCACGCCGAGGAGGTGGCGAGTTTGATTGACGAAGCGGCCGGTTCGCAATAAAGCAAGAGCCGAAAGGTTCTTCGGAATAAAAGGTGACAGACTATTCCTCCGCTGCCTATTACGCCGGGCTAAAGAGCCGGCGTAATAGGGGCCCATTAAGGATAAACGCTGATATCGCTATCGATATTAATGATTAACAGCATCATCAGCACGACGGCGGTGGCAATAATGGCGTAGATGTCTGCCTTACGCATATCGCCTTAACGCCCGTTAACCCCGATCATTTCTATTGCCGCACGATGCAGCCTCTGAAAATAATCATCGGGCTGTTTTTCTATCTCCTGGATAAGGCTGGCGAGCAGGTTCTGTTTGGTTATCGGCTTGTTGGCGGTCAGCACCAGAAGCACGTTTTTGCCGAGCAGGCAGCATATTTGCTTATGGTATTCATCAACGTCGTGTTTGTTGAGGCCATAGAGGGTGTAGTCGATCATGATGTTTAACCTGCTGACAGGTAAATGCCCGCCGCAGCGGGCTGAGAAGCCATAGAAAAATAAAATGAGGAAAATTTCGCTTAGGAAAGGTCCCAAGCGATGGGATAACGATAACTGAATGGGAATATTCCTATCAAGCCGTGTGGACGTGGAAGTGAATGTTTAGGAATAACCTCAGAAGAACAAATAATAGAGAGGGCCGTTCTGGGGAACGCGACTTATTATTGACATTGTTATTGTGTAAAAAACAAACACGGATGATGTAAATATAATGCGGAAAAGAAACAGCCGGAAAACGGCGTTTTCCGGCTGTGGTGACATTCACGCGATGTTATTCACACGGTCTGCTTGCGAAACAGTTCGCGGAATACCGGATAGATATCGTCCGGTTCGCGGATATGCTGCATGGCGAAGTTGTCGAACTTCGCCTGCAGATCCTCATATTCACGCCACAGCGTTTGGTGAGCGCGGCGAGTGATCTCTATGTAGCTATAATAACGCACCATCGGCAGGATCTTCTTCGCCAACAGTTCATGGCACAGCGGTGAATCGTCGGCCCAGTTGTCGCCGTCCGAGGCTTGCGCGGCGTAGATATTCCATTGCGCCGGGTCATAACGTTCTTCGACGACGTCGTTCATCAATTTCAGCGCACTGGAGACGATGGTGCCGCCGGTTTCCTGTGAATAGAAGAACTCCTGTTCATCCACCTCTTTTGCCTGGGTGTGATGGCGAATATAGACCACCTCAACGTTTTTGTAGGTTCGGCTCAGGAACAGATAAAGCAGAATGTAAAAACGCTTGGCCATGTCTTTGGTCGCCTGATCCATCGAACCGGACACGTCCATCAGGCAGAACATCACCGCCTGGCTCGAGGGCTCCGGCCGGCGCTCATAGTTTTTGTAGCGCAGGTCGAAGGTATCGATAAACGGCACGCTTTCGATTTTCTTGCGCAGTTCGGCAATTTCTTTGCGCAGCCGCTCCTCTTCCAGCAATTGCACGGGTTCGGTGTTTTCCAACTGGGTCAGCGCGTCTTCCAACTCGTGCAACGCGCGTCTTTTACCGGCGGTCATGGCGGTACGCCGCGCCAGCGAGTTCTGCAGCGAACGCACGACGCTGATGTTGGCCGGCACGCCGTTGGCGGTATAGCCGGCGCGATGGGTTTTGAACTCGGTCAATTGCTTGTACTGATTCTTCTTCAAGTTGGGCAGGGCGAGATCCTCGAACAAAAGATCGAGATACTCATCTTTGGATATCTGGAAGACGAATTCATCCTGGCCCTCACCGTCCTGACTGGCGTTCCCTTGGCCGCCGCCACCGCCTGCGCCGCCCTGAGGCCGCTCAACGCGATCGTTCTGCACGAAGTGGTCATTGCCCGGGTGAACGCGATGGCGAGTGCCGCCGCGCCCCTGATGAAACATCGGTTCGTTGATATCGTCAGTGGGGATGGAGACCGACTCCCCGCTGTCTACGTCGGTGACCGAACGCTTGTTGATGGCTTCGGCAATCGACTGTTTGATTTGCGACTTGTAACGGCGCAAGAAGCGCTGGCGGTTCACCATGCTCTTGTTTTTGCCGTTCAGCCGTCGGTCAATGAAATAGGCCATACTTCCCCCAAACGACGTTGCCAACTCTTCATGTCCCGGCCGCGGCAGCGCAATGTGCCAGCCCCTCCGTGGGCTGCGCTGCAACGTCCATGACTGTGGACATGGCCCTGATAATGCCGCTTACCTGAGGCGTTATGAGGATTTTCTGACCCGCAGATACCATTCACACAGCAGGCGCACCTGCTTGCGGGTATAGCCTTTCTCCATCATGCGGTCAACGAAGTCGTCGTGTTTTTTCTGCTCGTCCGTCGACGTTTTGGCGTTGAACGAAATCACCGGCAACAGCTCTTCGGTATTGGAGAACATTTTTTTCTCGATCACGGTGCGCAGCTTCTCGTAGCTGGTCCAGTTCGGATTGCGGCCGTTGTTGTTGGCACGAGCGCGCAGCACGAAGTTCACGATTTCGTTACGGAAATCTTTCGGGTTGCTGATACCGGCCGGTTTTTCAATTTTTTCCAGTTCGGCGTTCAAAGACTCACGATCGAACAGCTGACCGGTATCGGGATCGCGATACTCCTGATCCTGGATCCAGAAGTCCGCGTAGGTCACATAACGGTCAAAAATGTTCTGTCCGTATTCCGAGTAGGATTCCAGATAGGCGGTCTGGATCTCTTTGCCGATAAACTCGGCGTATTTCGGGATCAGATAGCCTTTCAGGTGTTCAAGGTATTTCTCGGCCAAATCCTGCGGGAACTGTTCGCGTTCGATCTGCTGCTCCAGCACATAGAACAGGTGTACCGGGTTGGCCGCCACCTCGGCGTGATCGAAGTTGAATACCCGCGAGAGGATTTTAAAGGCGAAACGGGTGGAGAGGCCGTTCATGCCTTCGTCAACCCCAGCGTAGTCGCGGTACTCCTGATAGGACTTGGCTTTCGGATCGGTATCCTTGAGACTTTCGCCGTCATACACGCGCATTTTCGAGTAAATGCTCGAGTTTTCCGGCTCTTTCAACCGCGACAGCACGCTGAACCGCGCCAATGTTTCGAGGGTGCCCGGTGCGCAGGGCGCGTGGGTCAGCTCACTGTGATCCAGCAGCTTGTCGTAAATTTTGATCTCTTCAGACACGCGCAGGCAGTAAGGTACTTTGACGATGTACACGCGGTCGAGGAACGCTTCGTTGTTCTTGTTGTTGCGGAAGGTCACCCACTCGGATTCGTTGGAGTGCGCCAGAATAATGCCGCTGAACGGCAGGGCGGAGATGCCTTCAGTGCCGTTGTAGTTGCCTTCCTGGGTCGCGGTCAGCAGCGGATGCAGCACCTTGATCGGCGCTTTGAACATCTCGACGAACTCCATAATCCCCTGGTTGGCGCGGCACAGGGCGCCGGAGTAACCGTAAGCGTCCGGATCGTTCTGCGCGTGGTTCTCCAGTTTACGGATATCCACTTTACCGACCAGCGCCGAGATGTCCTGGTTGTTTTCATCGCCCGGTTCGGTTTTGGCGATGGCGATCTGTTCCAGAATGGAAGGGCGCACCTTCACGACTTTAAATTTGGTGATGTCGCCGCCGAACTCATGCAGGCGTTTCGCCGCCCACGGCGACATGATAGTGCCGAGGTAGCGACTCGGGATGTTGAACTCTTTCTCCAGGATCGAGGCATCTTCCTGCGGGTTGAACAGGCACAGCGGATGATCGTTGACCGGGCTGCGCTCGCCATTGGCGCTGAGGGTGTAGATGGGCACGCGCTGCATCAACGCCTTAAGACGTTCTGCCAGCGAGGACTTACCGCCGCCCACCGGGCCCAGCAGGTAAAGGATCTGTTTCTTCTCTTCCAGGCCCTGCGCGGCGTGTTTCAGGTAAGAGACGATCTGTTCGATGGCCTCTTCCATGCCATAGAATTCCTCGAAGGCCGGATAGCGTGCGATCACGCGATTGGAGAACAGGCGCGACAGGCGTGATTCTAGCGCAGTGTCGACCATCACAGGTTCACCGATAGCCATCAGCAGACGTTCGGCCGCGTTGGCATAGGCACTGCGATCTTGCCGGCAAATGGTAAGAAATTCCTGCAGTGTGAACTCTTCGTCCTTGGCAGCTTCGTAGCGCTGGCGATAGTGGTCAAATATGTTCATGATGCCCGTCCTTTCGTTATTAGCACAGGTTAAAGAGAGCGTGTGATAGTGTTCTGGCCCCCAGAAGATGAGAATACGCCTGAGTACAGCAACCCGTATGCCAACTTGGTGCGCTTATTATCGCGAGTTGCGCTGTATGCCACTGGGCCCAGGATAAATTCGCCTTCTGATTTAAGCTTAGTTTGCTTGCCGGAAAATTTCCTGCCGCAGAAAAAGCTTTTTTTAAGTCATATCAATGACTCAGTTATTACCGTGTTAGCCAAATGCCTTGTCTGGCGCGGCCTGCGGGATAAAACGTCATCGTTCCGCCATGATTAATTCATAATTCCGCTATAAGTTATTCGATCTTGGTCGTTTTCTATTGTAAAGATTAGGCGCGCAACTAAATTTTCACATAAACTATTGCGGCTATTAACCCTGTAATTTATGGAAAAAGAACCAGTGAAGATTTCAAAACTCAAAACGCTAGCAATTATCGCTTCCGCAATGGTTTGTGCGCAAAGTGCTCAGGCGGGGACCTGGTCACTTGGCGCTGCCGCGCTGGTTAGCCCGGACGCGTATCGCGGTTATCAGGACCGCGTTTATCCGGTGCCCGTCATCGACTATGAAGGTGATGACTTCTACTTCCGTACTCTGACCGCCGGTTACTACCTGTGGAAAGATCAAGAAAACCAGCTGAGCATCATGGGTTACTACACGCCATGGGGCTACCGTCCGGGCGACAGCGACGACGATCGCATGAAGCGCCTCGACAAGCGTCGCGGCACGCTGATGGCCGGCCTGGCCTATTCGCACAACGCGGAGTGGGGCACTATCCGTACTACTTTCACCGGCGACACGCTGAACAACAGCAACGGGCTGGTGGGCGATGTGGCTTACCTGTACAAGTTTGATCTGGACGCATTGACGCTGGTCCCGGGCGTGGGCGTAATGTGGAACAGCAAGAACCAAAACAAATATTACTACGGCGTCAGCGCCAATGAATCCCGCCGCAGCGGCCTGGATAGCTACACCCCAGGCGATAGCTGGGCACCGTATCTCGAGCTGAGCGCCAATTACCAGATCAACAAGAGCTGGAACGCTTTCTTCGTCGGCCGCTATGTGAAGCTGTCGGATGAAGTAAAAGACAGTCCGATGGTGGATAAATCCTACACCGGTTTGTTGATGACGGGTGTGAGCTACACCTTCTAATCACGCATTGCACGATTATCGTGCATGGCGTGCATTAAAAAGGGGCGCAAGCGCCCCTTTTGCACATCTGCAGTGCGCTGCCGCGCACGATCCCCTCAGGCTTTTTTACGGCTGCGGAAGGTGACTCCCAAACGGGCGGGTTGCTCGCCGGCGGCGATCAGCGGTTTGCTGACGCGCCCGGTCTCGATACAAACCATGGTCTTGTAACCGTCGTTCGGCATATCCCCCATGCTGCAGGAGAGTTCTGCGCCGGGGTTCCAGGCGATGACGTCGCTCATATGATGGTGGTGAACCTCGATGGTGCGTGCGAGCGCCGGATCGCGGATCTGGCTGAAGGCCTCCGGGCGAGTATAGACACGGTCGGTTTGGCCGACGAAGGTCACTTCACCTGCCTGACGTGCCTCTGCACCGCCCGCCACCTTGTCGATATAAGGCTCGCCCAGACCCGCCACGCTGACCCGTTCGATGTCGCCGACCTGGAAGTAGCTATGTAGCGCCGCCGTGGCCTGATAATCGCCGTGCGATTCCAGTTCGATCTCGCACTCTGCACCCAGTTTGAAGCGGGCAATCAGCGTGAAGGCGTGCGGCCACAGTTTTCGGGTCTGCTCATTGTCTTTCAGCGTGAAGGTCAGAATGACGCCGTTGTCATCTTCATCGTGCGCCGTCAGGCTCCAGGGCTGGTTACGGGCAAAGCCGTGGGAGGGTTGCGCCACTGGACCGAACCACGGCCAGCAGATCGGTACCCCACCGCGGATGGCCTTGCCTTTGGCAAACGGGGTATTGTTGCTGAGCCAAATTACCGGCTGCTCACCGCTGGGCTGCCAGGCCAGCAAATGGGCGCCCTGCAGCGCGACGGCCGCGCGCACTTTCGGGTGCGAGACCACCACCACGCCCAGCTCATCGAGCTGACGTTGGCTGATGTAAGGTGAAATCTGTTCGGAAACGGGCAGGGTGAAAATTTTCTCGTTCATTTCATGACCTATTGTTTGCCGGAGAGACAAATAAAAAAGGGCGACAAAAATGTCGCCCTCATTATCAGCTTAACATCATGCCATTACTTGGAGATGTGAGCGATCAGATCCAAAACCTTGTTGGAATAACCGGTTTCGTTGTCGTACCAGGAAACCAGCTTCACGAAGTTGTCGTTCAGTGCGATACCGGCTTTGGCATCGAACACGGAAGTCAGCACTTCGCCGTTGAAATCGGTGGAAACCACGTCGTCTTCAACGTAGCCCAGAACGCCTTTCATAGAACCTTCAGCGGCGTCTTTGATGGCTTTCTTGATTTCTTCGTAGGTAGCCGCTTTTTCCAGACGTACGGTCAGGTCAACAACGGATACGTTAGGCGTCGGTACGCGGAACGCCATACCGGTCAGTTTGCCTTTCAGCTCTGGCAGAACCACGCCAACCGCTTTCGCTGCGCCGGTAGAAGAAGGGATGATGTTCTGGGATGCGCCGCGGCCGCCGCGCCAGTCTTTGTGGGACGGGCCGTCAACGGTTTTCTGAGTAGCGGTGGTCGCGTGAACGGTGGTCATCAGACCTTCAACGATACCGAAGTTGTCGTTGATGACTTTAGCCAGCGGTGCCAGGCAGTTGGTGGTGCAAGAGGCGTTGGACACGATGTCCTGGCCGGCATATTTGTCAAAGTTGGCGCCGCGCACGAACATTGGGGTCGCATCTTTGGATGGGCCAGTCAGAACCACTTTTTTAGCGCCGGCGGTGATGTGTTTACGCGCGGTTTCGTCGGTCAGGAAGATACCGGTCGCTTCAGCAACCACGTCAACGCCTACTTCGTTCCACTTCAGGTTAGCCGGGTCTTTCTCTGCGGTAACACGGATGGTTTTGCCGTTAACAACCAGGTGGCCGTCTTTAACTTCTACCGTACCGTTGAAACGGCCGTGAGTAGAGTCATACTTCAGCATGTAAGCCATGTACTCTGCGTCCAACAGGTCGTTGATTGCAACGATCTCGATGTCAGAACGCTCTTGAGCAGCACGGAAAACAATGCGACCGATACGGCCAAAACCGTTGATACCTACTTTGATAGTCATATATTCCACCAGCTATTTGTTAGTGAATAAAAGGTTGGTTGTAAAATTACAAAAACCTTACCCAGCGTCAAGCGGAATCGTGTCAATTCTTGCGGCAAGTCAAACCAGAAGGGTGGTTTTGCACGCTTATTGCACAGTCCATTTGCGCTTGGCCTCATCCGTTATATGGGGACAAGCCGCCAAGTATAAAGTCAGCATACGCAAGATGTGTGATCGCTATCACATATCATCGTGACGTAGCCTTTATGGGCTACAGTTTAGGCCAAAAACCCCTGCAGCGGTGTTAATTTTTTGTTATTATTAATCATTGTTTTCGTTGACATTATCCACATTCAGAGATAAGCACAAATGGCTAAAGAGACAACCCCCGGTCATCCGGTCACGGAACTGAATGAAATCCAACGTTATGTGACGCAACAGCGTGGTACCGAAGCGCCGTTCAGCGGCAAATTGCTGCACAACAAGCGCGAGGGCGTGTACCATTGCCTGTGCTGCAACCAGCCGCTGTTCTATTCCGAAACCAAATACGATTCCGGCTGCGGTTGGCCGAGTTTTTATGAGCCGGTTTCCGCCGATGCAATCCGCTATCTTGATGATAATTCGCATAATATGCATCGTGTTGAAATCCGCTGCGGCCACTGCGACGCGCACCTGGGGCACGTTTTCCCCGATGGCCCGCAGCCGACAGGCGACCGCTACTGCGTCAACTCCGCTTCGCTGAGTTTCACCGATGGCGAAAATGGCGACCAAACGGCCGGTTAAGTGGTAATTTAACTAACAAAATCGATTCAGCTAATTATTCATCCGTAAGCGAGAAGGGCTCTGATGGACGTGAAAGATCTGATTGCGGCGATGACGCCCGAGATATACCAGCGCCTGGTACTGGCGGTTGAGCTGGGTAAATGGCCGGACGGCGTGGCGCTGACGCCGGAACAGAAAGAAAATAGCTTGCAGGCGGTGATGCTGTGGCAGTCGATGCACAACGTCGATCCGCAGCACATGAGCATCGGTACCGACGGGCAGATTGTGATGAAGAGCAAGCAAGAGCTGAAACAGCAGTTCGTTGCCGAGCCGCTGGCCAAACTCAAACCGCAGTAACGCGACCCTAAAGCGGGGCGATGTCGCCATCGCCCCGTCGACTCACCGTTTTTCGCCCTTAATCCCCAACGATTCCGCCAGCTGCTGTGCCAGCCGGTTGTTGTCGTCCGCGCCGTATTCCCAGAACATCGCACCGCCTAATCCCTGGCTTTTGATGTATTCGGCCTTGATGGCCACCGAACGCGGGTTCTCGTAGGAGATGGCAAACAGCGGCTTGCCTTCGGCGGATTGCAGCGTCAAGTATGGCACTTTGGCGTCGTCATCCCAGTGTTCGCGAAAACGATGCTGCGGATCGTTGAGCAATTTGCTGACAATATCGCGGTATTTAAAGTAAGTGTCTTTGCTGAGATCCAGCCCCAGCGCGTTGAACAGGGCGGTTTCGCGCGCGCTGAAGTCAGGTTGCGTCACCGGATGCTTGGCGGCGTCCGGTTTGTCCCAGTCGATGCCCGCCTCGGTCGCCCGTTTCGGCACCCGGCCGTAGAAACCGATGCCCAGGTTCATCTGTGCCGGTTTCAGTCCGGCAGCCAGATAATGCTTTACCACGAAATCGGCGCTGTAGCGGTCGGCGGCCGCCACGGTTGGCCAACGCGTTGAATCGTACAGGTTGGCATTGAAGTACTGTGTGCCGTAAGCCATGTC
The DNA here is from genome assembly GCF_002752475.1 of Serratia sp. OLAL2. Classification (NCBI taxonomy): domain Bacteria; kingdom Pseudomonadati; phylum Pseudomonadota; class Gammaproteobacteria; order Enterobacterales; family Yersiniaceae; genus Serratia; species Serratia sp. OLAL2. The sequence goes on from NZ_MSTL01000018.1 coordinate 171,149, forward strand.
GTAAGTCATCAGATTGATGTAGTCGAGGTAAGGGGCAATGCTTTTCACATCGACCCATTCCTGTGGGCTTTTGACGTTGGCCCCGACGGCGATGGTTAACAGCTTGCCTTGCCCCAGCGCTTGGTGAAGCTCTTTCAGCAGCAGGGTGAAGTTATCGCGATCCGCCGGTTGGCTTTCCACCAGCCCCCAGGCGCCGTTCACCGGGTATTCCCAGTCCAGATCGATCCCATCCAGCCGGTACTGTGCGATCACCTGCTGCGCGGAGCGAATGAATATCGCCCGGTTTTCCGCGGTAGCGGCGGCGGCGGAGAAACCGCGTGCGCCCCAGCCACCGACCGACAGCAGCACTTTCAGCTCGGGGTTCTGTTTGCGCAGCACCGGCAGCCGTTGCAGATCGGCCGTGACTTTCGGCGACAGGTAGATCTGGTGGCGGCGAGCGGGGTCTTTCAGCGCCGCATTGGTTTCGTCTTTCTCGCCGTTGTAGATCAGGCCGAACGAATAGTTGAGGTGGGTGATTTGCGTGACGTCCAGCTTATCGATATCGCCACCGGGGCCGGCGGTGACGTCGCCGCCGCCGTTGAAGTAGCCGACGGAGAGATAGGCCGCCTGGGCCGTGCTTGCGCCAGCCATAGCCAATTGCACCGCCGCCAGCAAAGGCAGCAGTTTTCGGGTTATTTTCATGTCAGTCTCCTTGTGGTCGGCAAGGCCGACCGTACCGCCAGGGGCGGGCACAATAAAGCCGGGCTCAGCGGGCCCCGGATGCGTATAACCGATTGACGCCAAAAGCGTCGCAGTCATAACAGCAAAAGCGCCTGCCGGTCACAAGCCGTTGGGGAAGAAGAAAGGCGGTATTGTGAGCAGCGTCGATAATTTCGCCGCCGCGCAGAGAGGGCGCCGGTGGCGCCCGAGCGGATTTAGTTGGCGAGAAACTGTGACAGGGTAACTAGCTGCGCGCCGGCGCGCGCCATGTCCTGCAGCGCTTGCTCACTGTCGTCCGGCTGCAGGTTCACGCCGCGGCAGCCGTCGACGATCACTTGCGTCGGATAGCCGGCAGCCAGCGCATCCAGCACGCTGAACTTCACGCAGTAGTCGGTCGCCAGGCCCATGACAGTCAACCGCCGGACGCCCTGCGATTGCAGCCAGCCGTGGAGTTCGGTTTGCGCACGGTGGCCGTTATCGAAGAACGCGCTGTAGCTGTCGATGTTCGTATCTTGCCCTTTGCGAAAGACGGCATTGATGTGTTGCCGCTGTAACTGGGGATGAAAATCGGCGCCGTGGCTCCCTTGCACGCAGTGCACCGGCCACCACACCTGCGGCAGGCCTTCCAGCTCACCGAGAGTGCCGACCTGCGCATCGGAGTTCACCGCAAAGCTGCGGTGATTGGCGGGGTGCCAGTCCTGGCTGGCCACCACCGGCTCTCCCCGCGCCAGGCAGGCGGCGATCGCCTGATTGGCTACCGGGATGACGGCGTCGCCCGCCGTGACCGCCAGCGCGCCGCCGGGGCAGAAGTCGTTTTGCAGATCGATCAACAACAGGGCCGTTTTCATTGCCGCTCCAGAGTTCAGTCGATTAACCGTTGATGCTCAGCTCGCCGCGCAGATCTTGCTGCATCAGGGCGCGGATTTGTTCCGGCGTCAGCGGCTGGCTCAACAGATAGTGCAGCTTGGTCAGGGCGGCTTCCACCGTCATGTCGAAACCGCTGATCACCCCGGCGTGCGCCAGTGCGTTGCCGGTGGCGTAGCCTTCCATATTGACGCGCCCGGAGATGCACTGCGTCAGGTTGACCACCACGATGCCGCGTTCGGAGGCCGCACGCAACTCGTCGATCAGCTCGGCCTTCTGCGGCGCGTTGCCGACGCCGTAGGAACGCAGGATCAGCGCCTTGACCGGCTGCAGCAGGAAGTTACGCACCACCGCGCCGGAAATGCCCGGATAGATAGTGACCACGCCGATCGGCTGCGGCGTGATGTCGTGCACCCGCAGAGCGCCGTTGCAAGCCGGGCTGTCGATGCCGTGCTGGCGACGAATGTGAATGCCGGCTTCCAGCAGCGGCGGCAGATTCGGGGAGGCGAAGGCGTCGAAGCCGTCGGCGTGCGCTTTGGTGGTGCGGTTGCCGCGGAACAGCTTGTTGTTGAAGAACAGGCTGACTTCGTTCACCGGATGGTTGGCCGCCAGATACAGCGCGTTGAGCAGGTTGGTCTGGCCATCGGAACGCAGCTCCGCCAGCGGAATCTGCGAACCGGTGACGATCACCGGTTTATCCAGGTTTTCCAGCATGAAGGAGAGCGCCGATGCGGTGAACGCCATGGTATCGGTGCCGTGCAGGATCACGAAGCCGTCGTAGCGATCGTAGTTCTGCTTGATGTCGTCGGCGATGTGCTGCCAGTCTTCCGGCGTCATGTCCGAAGAGTCAATCAATGGCGCGTATTCATGAATGGTGAAATCCGGCATTTCCGGCCGATGGAATTCCGGCATCAGCGCCAGTTGGCGCTGCAGGTGGCCGGAAACCGGGATATAGCCGTGATCGGAGCGCTGCATGCCGATGGTGCCGCCGGTGTAGGCGACGTAAATGGATTTCTTTTGCATGGTCATGATTTTAACAAAGATAAGATGGTCTGAATTATAGGGGCATGGCGGCAGAAAAAAAGCCCGGCGATGGCCGGGCTGCAGAATTATTTGTTAGCGGACTTCTCCGCAGGTCAGACAGATCGCGTAACGGTTCTGCGGATCGTTCAAGTTATTGAACAAACCCGGCTGCTCTTTCACCGCATTGGCGACCGAGGCCAGCGGGGCAGGCAGCATGGCCTGAATCGCCGCCGGCAGCATGGCGTGAATGGAAACGCCGAACTGGCTGAGCACCATATCGCTCAGGCTCGGGGTATCGACGAACCAGTCAAGCTGCCACTGCTGCAGCTTCGCCAGCTCAGCGGCTTTCTTCACCGCGTCGTCAAAATCGCCCAACTGATCGACCAAGCCATTGGCCTTGGCGTCGCTGCCGAGCCAGACGTGGCCTTGGGCGATTTGATCGACCTGCTGCGGGGTCATCTTGCGCGATTTGGCAACCAGATCGAGGAAGTTCTTATACCCGTTTTCGATGTTCAGCTGCATCATCTGCGAGAACTCCTGCGGCAACGCCTTGGTGACCGCGATGTCGGCCAGCGGCGAGGTCGCCACGCCGTCGGTGTGCACGCCCAGCGTATCCAGGGTTTTCTCGTAGGTATTGATGATGCCGAAAATGCCGATGGAGCCAGTCAGCGTACTCGGGCTGGCGATGATGTAGTCGGCCGGCGTCGAGACCCAGTAACCGCCCGACGCGGCCATGCCGCCCATCGACACCACCACCGGTTTGCCGGCGGCGCGCACGGCGGCCAGCTCGGAGCGGATCACTTCGGACGCGCTGACGCTGCCGCCAGGGCTGTTGACACGGAACACCACGGCTTTGATGGCCGGATCCAGACGTGCCTGACGCAGCTCGGCGGCGGTGGTGTCGCCCCCGACGTTACCCGGCGTCTGCGGGCCGTCCATGATGGCGCCGTTGGCGAAGACGACGGCGATCTTGCCGCCCTGGTTCGCGTCCGGTTTCGGCTGATAGTCGTAGATGCTGATGGCGTTGAAATCGTTTACCTGTTTGTCCCAGCCGAAGGTCTTGACCAGCTGATTTTCGATCGCGGTGCGCGACGCCAACTCGTCCACCAGCTTGTTGTCCAGCGCATAGCGAGCGGTGTCGCCACCGGCCGCCTGCAGGCCGCTCAGCACGCCGGCGGCGCCTGGGAACAGCTGCTGCGGCGTCAGCTGGCGGTTGGCCGCGACGGTCTCCAGATAGTTCTGCCACAGGCCGCCAATCCAGCGGCTGTCTGCTTCGCGCGCCGCCGGAGACATATCGTCGCGGATCAGCGGTTCGACCGCCGATTTATAGGTGCCGACGCGGAAGATATTGGTGGTGACCTTGAGCATGTCCAGCAACGACTTGTAATACAGGTTGTTGGTGGCGAAACCGTGCAGATCGACCGCGCCCTGCGGCGACAGGTAGACCTTGTTGGCGTAGCTGGCCAGATAGTATTGCGTCTGGTTGTAGCTGTCGCCGATGGCGAAGATCGGTTTGCCGCTGTCGCGGAACTCGCGCAGCGCTTTGCCGATATAGCGCAGCGACGGCTGATCGGCGCCGACGAAATCATTCAGCTGCAACACCATGCCGGTAATGTTTTTGTCGTCTTTGGCCTTGCGGATGCTGTCGACTACGTCGAACAGCGAGTTTTCCTGCAGGCGGCTGCTGGAGGCGCCCAACAGTTCGCGGCCCCATTGCCGCACTCGGTTGTTTACCGAAGGCTGATCGACCACCACGCCGCTTAAATCGACCAGCAGCGCGCCGCGCGCCGGGGCCGTCGAGGTGGAGGAACTTTGGAAGGACAGATAGATGCCGACCCCAACCAGGATCAGCAAGACCAGGAACAGGTTAAGGATCAGTTCCCTGATAAAATTCAGCAGACGCCATGTCCACCGGAAAATGCCGGCAATAATTTGCCACAATGTGCGCATGTGCTCTCCAACAAGAGTCGAGAATGTTCCGCTATCCTAATGAGCGGCCGGGTAAATGTCAGCTTTAAATCGTGGCACACAGACGCTATCGCCGAGGCTGTAACTCGTCGTTTAGCTATGTTAACGTGGCCGGAATGAAAATTGTTATCAGGAGTTTACGATGGATGCTCTGGATCTTTTATTGAATCGTCGCTCGGCTTCGCGCCTGGCGGAACCGGCGCCGGCGGGGGAAGTGCGCCAAAATATCATCAACGCGGGCCTGCGTGCACCCGATCACGGCGCGCTGCAGCCGTGGCGTTTCGTGATGATCGAGAATCAGGGCCTGGAACGCTTCAGTCAGCTGCTGCAGGCGGCGGCGAAGCAGGATCAGCTGGACGAGGCGGCGATCGAAAAAGCCACCAAGGCGCCGTTCCGCGCACCGCTGATCATCACCGTCATCGCGCACTGCACGGAAGAGACCAAAGTGCCGCGCTGGGAGCAGGTGGTTTCCGCCGGTTGCGCCGTGCAGGCGATGCAGATGGCGGCGCTGGCGCAGGGCTTTAACGGCATCTGGCGCACCGGCGCCTGGACCGAGCATGCGCTGGTGCGTGAAGCCTTCGGTTGCCGCGAGCAGGACGAGATCGTCGGCTTCCTCTATCTGGGGACGCCGCAGCTGAAGGCTGCCACCAAGGTGACGCCGCCGGACAGCACGCCTTTCGTCAGCTATTTCTGAGTTTTTTCCAACGGGGCGCGGTGAAAATGCGCCAAACCCCGCAAAATTGCATGGTTTCTGAGCAGGCCGTTCGCTTATCGGCGGCCCGCTCTTATCAATCCCCTCGGCAAGCGCTACCCTATGTTATCTTGAGTGCCGTTACCGAAGGGAGTGGACTATGACATCGCCAGCGATCCGTTTAACCCAGTACAGCCATGGCGCTGGCTGCGGCTGCAAAATCTCACCGAAAGTTCTCGAAACCATCCTGCATAGCGAGCGGGAAAAGTTTGTCGATCCGCGCCTGCTGGTCGGCAATGAAACCCGCGACGATGCGGCGGTGTACGACATTGGCAACGGCGTCGGTATCATCAGCACCACCGACTTCTTCATGCCGATCGTCGACGATCCATTCGATTTCGGCCGCATTGCGGCTGCCAACGCCATCAGCGACGTGTACGCCATGGGCGGCAAACCGATCATGGCGATCGCCATTCTCGGCTGGCCGATCGCCAAGCTGCCGCCGGAGGTGGCGCAGCAGGTGATCGACGGCGGCCGTTTCGCCTGCCAGCAGGCGGGGATCGCGCTGGCCGGTGGCCATTCCATCGATGCACCGGAACCTATTTTCGGCCTGGCGGTGACCGGCGTGGTCAATACCGAGCGGGTGAAGAAAAACAGCGCGGCACAGGCCGGATCAAAACTTTATCTGACCAAGCCGTTGGGCATCGGTGTGCTGACGACCGCCGAGAAGCAAAGCAAGCTGCGCCCTGAGCATCAGGGCCTGGCGACTGAAGTGATGTGTCGCCTGAATAAACCGGGTGCTGATTTTGCCGAGGTGGCGGGCGTCACAGCGATGACCGACATCACCGGCTTTGGCCTGCTGGGCCACCTGAGCGAGGTATGCCAGGGCTCCGGTCTGCAGGCGACGGTCTGGTTTGATCGGGTGCCGAAACTGCCGGACGTTGAGGCGTATATCGCCGAGGGCTGTGTGCCGGGCGGCACCGGGCGCAATTTCGACAGCTATGGCCATCTGGTGGGCGAGATGAGCGATTTGCAGCGCCAGCTGCTGTGCGATCCGCAAACCTCCGGCGGCTTGCTGTTGGCGGTATTGCCGGAGGCGGAAGCGCAGGTGCTGGCGATTGCCGAACAGCACGGTATCACGCTCAACGCTATCGGTGAATTGCATGTGGCATCGGCCGATAAGCCGCTGATCGAGGTCGCGTAGTGTCCAACATGCAAGGAAGGGCGGACAGCGACGATTACCAACGCATTTTCCTGCAGGACGTGCCGCTGATTGACGTGCGCGCACCGATCGAGTTTCAGCAGGGCGCCTTCGCTCAGGCACTGAATCTGCCGCTGATGATCGACAGCGAACGCCAGGCGGTCGGCACCTGCTATAAGCAGCATGGGCAACAAGCGGCGATCGCGCTCGGCCACAGCCTGGTGAACGGCAAACTGCGCGAACAGCGCACCGCCGCCTGGCTGGCGGCCTGCGCAGAGCGGCCCGAAGGCTATATTTACTGCTTCCGCGGCGGGCTGCGCTCGCAGCTGGTGCAGCAATGGCTGCATGAGGCCGGCGTCGAGTACCCGCGTATCATTGGCGGTTATAAGGCGCTGCGCAATTATTTGCTCGGCGTGCTGGCGCAAAGCGCGGCATTGCCGATGGCCCTGGTGGGCGGCAATACCGGCAGCGGCAAGACGTTGCTGGTCAACGAACTGGCCGACGGCGTCGATCTGGAAGGCGTGGCGCGCCATCGCGGTTCATCTTTTGGTCGAACGCTGGCGGGCCAGAGCTCGCAGATCGATTTTGAGAATCGTCTGGCTGTGTTATTGCTGAAAAAACAGCATGGTGGCAGCCGCCGTTGGGTGCTGGAAGACGAAGGGCGGATCATCGGCAGCAACAATCTGCCGCTGCCGCTGTTCAATGGGATGCAGCAGGCGCCGGTGGCGGTGATCGACGATCCGTTCGACATTCGTCTGGCGCGTCTGCAGGCGGAATATATCGACGGCATGCGCGAACAGTTCGAACAGGCCTATGGTGTGGAAGACGGCTGGCGACAGTACGACGACTATCTGCACCACGGCCTGTTCGCCATACGCCGCCGCCTGGGGCTGGAACGCTTCCAGCAGCTGACGCAACGACTGGAAGCGGCGCTGCGGGCACAGCGGCTCAGCGGCCAGGGCGAGGCGCACCGCGAGTGGCTGGCGCCCCTGTTGCAGCAGTACTACGATCCGATGTATTGCTATCAGTTGGAAAAGAAAGCCCAGCGGATTGTCTTCCGTGGGAACTATGCAGAAGTAAGAGAATTCTTGATGACGTTCAGCCAGAAAAACGGTGAATAATGCGACTGTTCATAGCCGAGAAACCGAGTTTGGCGCGCGCCATTGCCGACGTCTTGCCCAAGCCGCATCGCCGCGGCGACGGGTATATCGCCTGTGGCAACAACGACGTGGTGACCTGGTGCGTCGGCCACCTGTTGGAGCAGGCTCAGCCTGACGCTTATGACAGCCGCTATGCGCGCTGGTCGTTGGCGGATCTGCCGATCATTCCCGAAAAATGGCGGTTGCAGCCGCGGCCTTCGGTCAGTAAACAGCTCAACGCCATTAAAAAGTTGCTGCTTGAAGCCGATGAAGTGGTTCACGCCGGCGACCCGGATCGCGAAGGGCAACTGCTGGTGGATGAGGTGCTGGACTACCTGGATTTGACGGCGGAGAAGCGCCAGAACGTGCGCCGCTGTCTGATCAACGATCTCAACCCGCAGGCGGTGGAGCGCGCGGTCGAGCGTCTGCGCGACAACCGAGACTTTATCCCGCTGTGCGTGTCTGCGCTGGCACGTTCGCGCGCCGACTGGCTGTACGGCATCAATATGACCCGCGCTTATACGCTGCTGGGCCGCAACGCCGGTTACGACGGTGTGCTGTCGGTGGGCAGGGTGCAGACGCCGGTGCTGGGATTGGTGGTGCGGCGCGATGAAGAGATCGAAAACTTCGTGCCGAAAGATTTCTTTGAGGTCAAGGCGCACATCGTTACGCCGAAAGAAGAACGCTTCGTGGCGCTGTGGCAACCCAGCGACTCCTGCGAACCTTATCAGGATGAAGAGGGGCGTTTGCTGCACCGGCCGTTGGCGGAGCACGTGGTCAAGCGCATCGAGGGCCAGCCGGCGCTGGTCACGTCCTATAACGATAAACGGGAATCAGATACTGCGCCGCTGCCGTTTTCGCTCTCCACGCTGCAAATTGAAGCGGCCCGGCGTTATAACCTCAGCGCCCAACAGGTGCTGGACGTTTGCCAGCGGCTGTACGAAACCCATAAATTGATCACCTATCCGCGTTCCGACTGTCGCTACCTGCCGGAAGAACATTTCGCTGGCCGCCATGCGGTGCTGAACGCCATCAGCGTGCACCAGCCTGAACTGTACCCGCAGCCGGTGATCGACAGCGATCGCCGCAACCGCTGCTGGGACGACAAAAAGGTCGATGCGCACCACGCTATCATTCCTACCGCCCGTGCCGGCAAGATTAACCTGACGCAGGATGAACGGAACGTGTATGGGCTGGTGGCGCGCCAGTATCTGATGCAGTTTTGTCCGGATGCGGTGTTCCGCAAATGCGTGATCGAGCTGGATATCGCCGGCGGCAAATTCATCGCCAAGGCGCGTTTCCTGGCGGAGGCCGGTTGGCGTACGCTGCTGGGCAGCAAGGAACGCGACGAGGAAAATGAGGGCGCACCGTTGCCGGTGGTGGCTAAAGATGATGAGCTGCTGTGTGAGCGCGGTGAAGTGGTGGAGCGCCAGACGCAGCCCCCGCGGCCGTTTACCGACGCCAGCCTGTTGTCGGCCATGACCGGCATCGCGCGGTTCGTACAAGATAAAGCGCTAAAGAAAATCCTGCGAGCGACCGATGGTTTAGGTACGGAAGCGACGCGAGCGGGGATCATCGAATTGCTGTTCAAGCGGGCGTTTCTGTACAAGAAGGGACGCTATATTCACTCCAGCGAAACCGGGCGCGCGTTGATTCACTCGCTGCCGGATCTTGCTGCACGCCCTGATATGACGGCAAACTGGGAAGCCACGCTGACGCAAATCAGCGAGAAATCCTGCCGCTATCAGGACTTTATGCAGCCGTTGGTCGGCACGCTGCAAGAGCTGATTTATCAGGCCAAGCAGAGCCGGGCGAGCATGGCGTTTCGTGGATTGCCGCCGCCGCCCTCCAGCGGGGGCAAAAAACGCAGGAAAAGCGCCGGCAAGGCGCAGGAGAAAAGTGAATGAAGCGTGGACTCAATGGGGTGCTGGCTGCCGCTGTCCTGGCGTACTGCGGCCTGGCGGCCGCCAACCGGGGCGATGTGGACGTGGTGTTGCCGGTTTCGCCGGAGATCTGGGGCACGGCCAAAAGCGGCGTCAACCCGCCGCCGGCGCAGCCCTGCAACCGCTGTTGCGTCTACCAGAACCAGAACTATTCCGAGGGCGCGGTGCTTAAAGTGGAAGGGGAAGTGCTGCAGTGCGTGCGTGAGCCTAACACCATTGGCACCAACCCCTTGATTTGGGTGCGATTGAAGAAGTGACGATGTAACCTATCGCCGCGCTCAGCGTACATCGCCTTGCGCGGCGATATAGCCCGCCAGCAGTGGAACGTCAGCGGGTGCCAGAGCGTATTCCTGCGCCTGTTGCGGCGTGACCCAGACCAGCGCCGAGTGGCAGCGCTGTTGCAGTTCACCGGAGAACTCCGCGACTTGCCAGGCGTGCAGCCGGATGAGGCGTTCGCCTTGCTGCCACTGATTGCTGCCCACATAGTTGCCGATACGGGCGCAAATTCCCAATTCTTCATCCAGCTCGCGCGCCAGCGCCTCTGGCTGGCTTTCGCCGGCTTCAACCTTGCCGCCGGGGAATTCCCACAGACCGGCCTGGTCGCTGCCTGCGCCGCGCTGGGCCAGCAAAATGCGGCCATTTTTTTCCAGAATGGCGGCTACCACGTCGATAATTTTCATTGGCTTCACAGAGTAAAACCCCGGCGAGCGCCGGGGTGATGGGGTTACAGCGTAAATTCCGCCCAGACCGGTGCATGGTCGGAAGGTTTCTCCATACCACGGGTTTGGTAATCGATGCCGGTGGCGATGCAGCGCGAAGCCAGCGGGGTGCTGGCGAGCAGCAGATCGATACGCAGGCCGCGGTTGTCGTCGAACCCTTTGGAGCGGTAGTCGAACCACGAGAATTCGTCGCTGCGCCCCGGGTTGGCGTGGCGGTAGGTATCCACCAGGCCCCAGTTCAGCAGGCGGTCCATCCATTCACGTTCTTCCGGCAGGAAGGAGCATTTACCGGTGCGCAACCAGCGTTTGCGGTTGTCTTCGCCGATGCCGATATCGTAATCGCTGGGGCTGATATTCATGTCGCCCATGATCAGCACCGGGGATTCTGCCGACAGCTGTTGCTCCAGGTAATTTTGCAGGTCCTGATAAAACCGCGTTTTAGCCGGGAATTTGATCGGATGGTCGCGGCTTTCACCTTGCGGGAAGTAGCCGTTGATCACCGTCAGCGTGCCCTGTGGCGTAGCCAGATCGGCCATGATGATGCGACGCTGCGCATCTTCTTCATCGGTCGGGAAACCGCGGCGCACGGCCAGAGGCTCCGCTTTGGTCAGCAGCGCCACGCCGTAATGGCCTTTTTGCCCGTGATAGAATACGTGGTAGCCGTGTTGGCTGACGTCTTCCAATGGGAACATGTCATCGTGAACTTTGGTTTCCTGCAGACCGATCACGTCGGGCTGGTGCTGTTCGATAATTGCCGCCAGCTGATGCGGACGCGCGCGCAGTCCATTGATATTAAAAGAGACAAACTTCATGAGCGGTGCCGTTTTCACGAGAAAAATGTGCTGTGATAGTAGCAGAGTTTGGCGGGAAATGTAACGCAGACAGCGGCGGGACCGCTGACTGCGCAGCGGGTTTATTTCGCCCAGCGGTCGTAATTTTTAGGTTGATAGTCGTCAAACTGTTGCAGCAGCGTTTGTGCCGATTCACTGATGTGCAGGGTACCGAGATAGTCGTGGCGCATGAAACCCTGATCGGCGACGTGCTCGAGGAACTGGCTCAGTGGGCGGTAGAATCCGTTGACGTTCAGCAGGCCGACCGGCTTGTTGTGATAGCCGATTTGCCCCCAGGTCCAGATTTCAAACAGCTCTTCCAGCGTGCCGATGCCGCCGGGCAGGGCGATAAAACTGTCCGCCAGCGCCGCCATACGGGCTTTGCGCGTATGCATATCGGGTACCACTTCCAGTTCGGTCAGGCCGCGATGCGCCGTTTCCGCTTCCACCAGGCGCTCGGGGATAATGCCGACAGCTTCACCGCCCGCTGCCAACACCGCGTCTGCCACGATCCCCATCAATCCTTTTTTGCCGCCGCCGTAGATTAAACGGCGCCCCTGAGCGGCCAGCAGCTGCCCCAGTTGACGAGCCTGCTCGGCATAAGCGGGATTGACGCCCTCACTGGCGCCACAAAAAACGCAAATATTGTTTCGCATCCACCTTTCCTTACTGCACTAAAGAAGCCAGTGGTATAGCGAATTGTCGGCCGGAGTTCAAGTTACTGCTGGGAGTGAGGAAATAAAACATCGAGGTGAAAGCGGGGAATAAGGGGAGATAAATTGAGTTTATTGATACGAGGGCATTGGGTGCGATGTGCTTTAAGTCGATTTGGGAGTCTTGGTCGAAGCTTCTCATCCTTCCCCGGTGCGGAGCAATATGGATGCGATGTGTTTTAACTTGGTTCAGGGATTTTTGCAAGAGATGGTGGTGGGGGAAGGATTCGAACCTTCGAAGTCTGTGACGGCAGATTTACAGTCTGCTCCCTTTGGCCGCTCGGGAACCCCACCATGGTATTCATGGATTTACAAATTGTTGTTCTGGTTTTATCCAGAAGAAACCTGGCCGGTTTCTTTACTGCGTCTTCGCTCCTGGCGGAGAGAAGATGGTGGTGGGGGAAGGATTATTCGTCACTTCGTTCCTCACCCTTTGGGCCGCGCTAAAGCGCGTTATCCTTCCCTTTCTGACTCGCTTAAACTCAGTGCGTATCAGCAACGAAAAGATGGTGGTGGGGGAAGGATTCGAACCTTCGAAGTCTGTGACGGCAGATTTACAGTCTGCTCCCTTTGGCCGCTCGGGAACCCCACCATATACATGGCTATTTAACTGGCCTGCTTGCGAGAGCGCTGTCTCGGTAAGCGGGGCGCATCATATCAAATGAAGCGGATGTGTAAAGCATTGAAATGCAGAAAATGAATCGTTTGCCGTTTTTTTATTCTTGGCGGTGCATCCCTGAACGAAATGCACCGATTTATTGAGCGATTACAGAATAACGGTGCGGTTGCCGTAGACGAAGACGCGCTGCGCCAACACCTGATAAAGCGCGCGGCTGAGCACGTTTTTCTCTACGTCGCGGCCGGCGCGCATCATATCCTCGGCGGAATAGGTGTGATCGACGTGGATCACGTCCTGCATGATGATCGGGCCTTCGTCGAGATTGTCGTTAACGTAGTGGGCGGTGGCGCCGATGATTTTTACCCCGCGCTCATAGGCCTGGTGATAAGGGCGTGCGCCGATAAACGCCGGCAGGAACGAATGGTGAATGTTGATCACCTGGTTCGGATAATGTTGCACGAAGGCCGGCGTCAGCACGCGCATATATTTGGCCAACACCACGTAATCCGGCTGATATTGATCGATCTTGGCCGTCATTTCGCGGTCATGCTGCTCCCGCGTCAAGCCTTCGTGGCTCACCAGATGGAAAGGAATATCGAAACGCTCCACCAGCGTTTGCAGCGTGTCGTGGTTGCCGATCACGGCGGCAATTTCAACGTCGAGGCCACCATAGGCGCTTTTCATCAACAGATCGCCCAGGCAGTGGGCCTCTTTGGTGACCAGCACCACGATGCGCCGGCGCCCAGTGCTGTGCAGCTCGCGCAGCGAACCTTCCGGCAGCGCGCTGTCCAGATCGGCCAGCAACGTGTTGTCGTTGAAAATGCCTTCCAGCTCGGTGCGCATAAAGAAACGCCCGGTGCGGTGATCGACGAACTCATTATTCTGGACGATATTGAGTTCGTGCTTGTAACAGATGTTGGTGATCTTGGCGATCAGCCCTTTGGCGTCCGGGCAGATGGTGCGTAACACTTTTCGTTGTACATTTTGGTGTGGCATGGGTTTGAGGATCCTGTCTGATACTGAACGGCCTGTCTGCGCAGGCGTAAACGTGAAGCGCCGGCCGGTTAGCGCCCGCAGCACTTCTTATATTTTTTCCCTGAGCCACAGGGACACATCGCATTTCTGCCGGGCTGGGGTTTGGTACCGTCGATATAATACCAACGTTGATCGCGACGAAGGAAGCGTGAGCGCTCATGCATCGCTTGCGGTTCGCCGCTTTCGCCATCGGTAAAACGGGCGATGAATTCGACGAAGCCTTCATCCGGCTCATGACCGGCTTTCTCTTCCACGACCGTCAGGCCCAGCCATTCGGTATTCTTAAAACTGTCGACGATTGCATTGCGCCACGCTTCGGCACCGCAGTCGGGGTGCCAGGTGGCGATCAGATAGTCGACGTTATGACTCACGTAGGCGGTGAAGCGTGAACGCATCAGCTGGCCGGGCGTCGGCGCTGGCTGATTGCCGCTGATAAAAGGGGCGCAGCACGCGTTATACGCCAGTCCGCTGCCGCATGGGCATAATTCGGGCAAAATAACTCCTGAGAACACGAGGCAGAAAATGAATTTAGCGCATATGTTACCTAACAATATTCGTCAGTGACAATCTACCCTGAAAGCAGAGAACACCTTTCACCCTGAGGATGGCGCGATGCGGCAAATCAAGATCGGACTGGCGCTGGGAGCGGGCTCGGCCAAAGGCTGGGCGCACATCGGCGTGATCAATGCGATAAAGAAATTGGGGATTGAGGTTGATGTCGTTGCCGGCTGTTCTGTCGGCGCGTTGGTGGGCGCGGCGTTCGCCAGCCATCGTCTGCCGGCGATGGAGCAGTGGGTGCGATCGTTCAGCTATTGGGACGTCATTCGCCTGATGGATTTTTCCTGGCAGCGCGGCGGCCTGTTGCGCGGCGAGCGGGTGTTTAACGCCGTCGGACAGCTGCTGAAGGTCAATGATATCGCCGATTGTGCGTTGAAGTTCGGTGCCGTGACCACCAATCTCAGCACCGGGCGCGAGCTGTGGCTGACCGAAGGCGATATTCATCAGGCGATACGCGCCTCCTGCAGTATGCCTGGCCTGTTGGCGCCGGTATGGGCCGACGGCTATTGGCTGGTGGATGGCGCGGTGGTCAATCCTGTGCCGGTGTCGCTTTGCCGCGCCATGGGCGCCGATATCGTCATCGCGGTCGATCTGCAGCATGATGCGCATCTGATGCAGCAGGATCTGTTCTCGATACGTATCGAGGAAGAAAGCCCGAACGATGCGCCTGCGGCGACCTGGCGCGGGCGTCTGCGGGAACGCGTCGGCAGAATGCGTAAGCGCAAACCGGCGACGGCGCCGACGGCGATGGAGATTATGAGCACCTCGATTCAAATGCTGGAAAATCGTTTGAAGCGTAATCGGATGGCGAGCGATCCGCCGGATGTGTTGATTCAACCTTTTTGTCCGCAAATCTCGACGCTGGATTTCCACCGCGCCGATGAAGCGATCGCAGCGGGGTTGCTTGCGGTGGAAAAACAACTGGATCGGTTGTTGCCGTTGATAAAAAATAGATAATTCTCGGTTCTCGGTTGGCAATGCGCGGTCAGTCTGTTTCAGACGAGCATAAGTGACCTTTTTGAGCCACTATTACACTATGGAAAGGGACGAGGCTCGGCTGATGGCATTACCACTTACTCACAAGCGCATCTTGATCGTTGAGGACGAACAGGTTTTTCGTTCAGTGCTGGTCGGTTATTTGGCCTCACTGGGTGCTGAAACCGGCGAGGCGACCAACGGTATACAGGCGCTGGGTGCCGTCGATGACTTCAAGCCGGATCTGATCCTGTGCGATCTCGCGATGCCTGAAATGGGGGGGATCGAATTCGTTGAGCACCTGCGTTTGCAGGGGCTGCAAATCCCGGTACTGGTGATCTCGGCCACCGACAAGATGGCTGACATCGCCAAGGTGCTGAGGTTGGGCGTGCAGGATGTGCTGCTCAAGCCGCTGACCGATCTCAATCGCCTGCGTGAAGCGGTGTTGGCATGCTTATACCCCAATATGTTCACTTCCCAGGCGATTGAGGAGGTTGAACTGTTTCAGGACTGGGATGCGTTGAGCAAAAATCCCTCCGAAGCCGTCAAACTGCTTAAACAATTGCAACCGCCGGTACAGCAGACTATTGCGCATTGCCGGATCAACTATCGGCAGTTAACCACCGGCGAAAATCCTGGCCTGGTGCTGGATATCGCCGCTTTGTCAGAAAAGGATCTGGCATTCTATTGCCTGGACGTCACGCGCGCCGGCGATAATGGCGTATTGGCGGCATTGCTGTTGCGTGCATTATTTAATGGGCTGCTGCAAGACCATCTGGCTAATCAACAGCATCGTCTGCCGCAAATGTCGGCATTGTTAAAGCAGGTTAATCAATTATTGCGGCAGGGGAAATTAGACGGTCAATTCCCGCTGTTGCTGGGATATTATCACGCCGAAAATAAAAACCTGATTCTGGTTTCTGCCGGGCTGCATGCCAACGTCAATACCGGTGACAATCAAATCCAGCTGAGCAATGGCGTGCCACTGGGGACGCTGGGGGCCACCTACATGAATCAGATCAGCCAGCGCTGCACTGCCTGGCAGTGTCAGGTATGGGGAAGCGGTGGTCGGTTGCGGCTGATGCTCAGCGCTGAATAACAGGCAACGAACGGCGAGATCTTAAGCTATTCACTTATCGGTAATTAAACCGTTTATTTATTCTCCCGATTATCCGAACGGGTAATAGTCCTAAATGTTTTCTATTTGTGTTCTGGTTAATGCCAGGCGCGCATAAGCTGGTATACTCCGAAGGTTTTTTATATTGAGCCCAAGCTCATAAAATGAGCGCTTTAGCTTCAAGAGAGGAAATAATGCCTGCTGTAAATCGCAAAGTCAGAAAAGCCGTGATCCCGGTTGCAGGCTTGGGTACGCGGATGTTACCGGCCACCAAAGCCATTCCGAAAGAAATGCTGCCGCTGGTTGATAAACCGCTGATCCAATACGTCGTTAATGAGTGCATTGCGGCGGGGATTAACGAGATTGTGCTGGTCACCCACTCCTCCAAGAACTCGATCGAAAACCATTTTGATACCAGTTTCGAACTTGAAGCGATGCTGGAAAAACGCGTCAAGCGCCAATTGCTGGATGAAGTGCAGTCGATCTGCCCGAAAGGCGTTACCGTGATGCAGGTTCGTCAGGGCAATGCCAAAGGCCTGGGGCACGCGATTATGTGTGCCTACCCGATGGTGGGCGATGAACCGGTGGCGGTGGTGTTGCCGGACGTGATCCTCGACGAATACAGCGCCGATCCGAAAAAAGACAACCTCCACGAAATGCTGCAGCGCTTCGAAACTACCGGCGTCAGCCAGATCATGGTTGAACCCGTGCCGCATAAAGATGTCGGAAACTACGGCGTAGCCGACTGTAAGGGCGTTGCTTTGCAACCGGGCGAAAGTGCGCCGATGGTGAGTGTGGTTGAGAAACCTTCGCCGGATAAAGCCCCTTCCAACCTGGCGATTGTCGGTCGTTACGTGTTATCCGCCGATATTTGGCCGCTGTTGGCTAAAACGCCCCCTGGCGCCGGCGACGAAATTCAGCTGACTGACAGTATCGAAATGTTGATGCAGCAGGAAACGGTGGAAGCGTATCACCTGAAGGGCGTAAGCCATGACTGCGGTAACAAGTTGGGGTACATGCAGGCTTTTGTAGAGTACGGCATGCGTCATGCCAGCCTGGGCAAAGAATTTTCTCAGTGGCTGCAACAGGTTGTTGCCGCTGACAAGAAGTAATTTGATCTTTCGTATTAATTTGAAAAACTAGGATTTTCACATGAAAGTAACAGTTTTTGGTATTGGTTATGTGGGGCTGGTACAGGCCGCCGTACTGGCTGAAGTTGGCCATGACGTTATGTGCATTGATGTTGATGAGCGAAAAGTCGAAAACCTGAAAAAAGGGAATATCCCGATTTTTGAACCGGGCCTGACGCCGCTGGTACAGCAAAACTATGAGGCTGGGCGCCTGCATTTCACCACCGATGCCAAAGCGGGCGTGGCGCACGGGAATATCCAGTTTATTGCCGTCGGCACGCCGCCGGATGAGGACGGCTCCGCCGATCTGAAATATGTCACCGCGGTTGCACGTACCATCGCCGAACACATGACCGATCGCAAAGTGGTGATCGATAAATCCACCGTGCCGGTCGGTACGGCGGACAAGGTGCGTCAGGTGATGGCGGAAACGCTGGCTAAACGCGGCAGCAACGTGGCGTTCGACGTGGTATCCAACCCTGAATTCCTGAAGGAAGGCGCTGCGGTAGCTGACTGCATGCGCCCTGAACGCATCGTGATCGGTACCGATAATAAAGAGGTAATCGAACCGATTCGCGAACTGTACGAGCCATTTAACCGCAATCACGATCGTATGATCATGATGGATATCCGCAGCGCAGAGCTGACCAAATACGCTGCCAACTGCATGCTGGCGACCAAAATCAGCTTTATGAACGAGATGTCCAATCTGGCGGAAATGCTGGGTGCGGACATCGAGAAAGTGCGTCAGGGCATCGGTTCCGACTCACGCATCGGTTATCACTTCATCTACCCTGGCTGCGGCTACGGTGGTTCTTGCTTCCCGAAAGATGTCCAGGCGTTGATCCGCACGGCGGAACAGATCGGTTACCAACCGAAGCTGCTGCAGGCGGTAGAGCAGGTCAACTACCAACAGAAAGATAAGTTGAACAGCTTTATCAAAGATTACTTCGGCAGCGATCTGAAGGGGAAAACCTTTGCGCTGTGGGGCCTGGCGTTCAAGCCGAATACCGATGACATGCGTGAAGCGTCCAGCCGCGTGCTGATGGAGCAATTGTGGGCTGCCGGCGCCACCGTTCAAGCCTACGATCCTGAAGCGATGAACGAAGTTCAGCGCATCTATGGCCAGCGCGACGACTTGAAGCTGATGGGGACCAAAGAGGCTGCATTGCACGGCGCCGATGCTCTGGTGATCTGCACCGAATGGCAGAATTTCCGCGCACCGGACTTCGATGTGATCAAGAGTGCGTTGAAGCAGCCGGTGATCTTCGATGGACGTAACCTGTACGATCCGGAGCGTTTGGAGAATCGCGGCTTTACCTATTACGCGATTGGCCGCGGCGCCTCGATTAAACCGGTTATTTAAGGAGTGGGCATGAAATTCCTGGTTACAGGCGCCGCAGGGTTTATTGGTTATCACGTTGCAGAGCGTTTGTTGACCGCCGGGCATCAGGTTGTCGGCATCGATAACCTGAATGACTATTATGACGTGGGCCTGAAAATGGCCCGTCTGGACAGACTGGCGGATAAGCCGGGATTCCGCTTTATCAAGCTGGATTTGGCCGATCGTGAAGGGATGGCGGCATTGTTCGCCGAGCATCAGTTCCAACGAGTCATTCATTTGGGGGCACAAGCCGGCGTGCGTTATTCGTTGGTTAACCCGTTGGCTTATGCGGACGCCAACCTGATCGGCCATTTGAACGTTCTGGAAGGCTGCCGCCATAATAAGGTCGAGCATTTACTTTATGCTTCCTCCAGCTCTGTTTATGGCCTCAATCGCAAGCTGCCGTTTGCTACCGAAGATTCTGTCGATCACCCTGTGTCACTGTATGCGGCCACCAAAAAAGCCAATGAGCTGATGTCACACAGCTACTCTCATTTATACAGTCTCCCGACGACGGGGTTACGCTTCTTTACCGTATATGGTCCCTGGGGGCGTCCGGATATGGCGCTGTTCAAGTTTACCAAGGCCATATTGGCGGGGGAGAGCATCGATGTATATAACCACGGTGAAATGCACCGTGACTTTACCTACATCGATGATATCACCGAGGCGATTGTGCGGCTGCAGGCGGTTATTCCGCAGGCAGATCCGTCATGGAGCGTTGAACAGGGATCGCCAGCGACCAGTTCCGCACCGTATCATGTTTATAATATCGGCAATAACACCCCCGTTAAACTGATGGAATATATCACGGCGCTGGAGCAGGCTTTGGGGGTAACTGCCCGCAAGAATATGCTGCCGATGCAACCTGGCGACGTGATGGATACCAGTGCGGACACCGCAGAGCTTTATCGTGACATTGGTTTTAAACCGGAAACCAGCGTTGAAGAGGGGGTAAAGCGCTTTGTTGATTGGTATAAGGCATTCTACCAGGTTCAATAATTGAACGAGGGTAAATGCGATAAAGGGGCCTTAGGGCCCCTTTTTTTCATTGGGGCTCCATGCAGGGAAGAAAATGCGAATTAGGATATTTACTAAAAGGAGAGGGGTGAGGTGGGATCACGTCGATAAGCTTTAAAATGAAAAGGCCCCCCGGAGGGAGCCTTTCAGATACGGACTGAATCGCTATTACAGCAGGAAATCGTCCAGAGATTTACCTTGCTCTTCGATAGCTTTCTTAATCACCGCAGGCGTACGGCCTTGGCCGGTCCAGGTTTTCAGTTCGCCGTTTTCATCTTTATATTGGTATTTAGCAGGACGTGCTGCACGCTTTGCTTTGCCGGCAGCCTTGTTGGCAGCCATGGTTTGCAGCAGCTCATTTGGATCGATACCATCAGCAATCAGCATTTCGCGGTATTGCTGCAGTTTACGAGTGCGTTCTTCGATTTCTGCTTGAGCCTGGCTGTCTTCTTCGCGACGTTCGTTCACAACAACTTCCAGTTTCTCGAGCATTTCTTCCAGCGTTTCCAGTGTGCATTCTCTTGCCTGGGCGCGCAGAGTGCGGATGTTGTTCAAAATCTTTAATGCTTCGCTCATTGTCCTAGTCTCAAATTATATTGGTGGGGGGCGTCTCGATAATAATAGAGTGCTATTTTCTTTTCTGCAATAGCCAAATTGACTTGAATACTCAAATTTACCTTTTAAAAAACCGTTAATCGGATCTGTCCGACTAATATAGGAAGGGCTGTTAACTATTATCCTCACCGCACTTAAGTCAAAATTTCAGCAGGCATGCTTTAAAAGGCGCGTGTCGCAAGGCTTTCATCGATAAGTTATCGTCGTAATTTATATCAATATTACAATGAGTTCTGTGGGCTTAATCACGCCATGGTAAGGCAGACATTGTAAACAATAGGGGTATATAGGTAAAGGTTGCGTCAGGAAACGTCGGGGGGATAGCGAAGGTGATTAAATGCCCTGTATTGGCCTCACGTATAATAGACAAGCACTCTCCCGCGGCTGCGGTGCCTGCCGCAGTGAAAGAGGATTATGCATTAATGGGCAAATGTTCGGGGTTAACCATTAGCAAGAATTAATAGTGATGACAGGCATACATTATCCTGTAAATAGCTGTAAAAAGAACGGGCCGACAGAACGATATGTTTCGCTTGAAAGCGCATTATTACGGCGAACGCAATATTCGTTCGCTTTGGGCTGAGCCGGGGGGCGGCTTATGGTACACTTACCGTCCTAATCAACATTTGAATATTTCTTATACCATCGGAGTTGCGGGGCCATGGCTCAACTTTATTTTTATTACTCTGCGATGAATGCCGGCAAGTCCACCGCGCTGCTACAGTCTTCATATAACTATCAAGAACGTGGTATGCGCACGCTGGTGTTCACCGCGGAGATCGATCACCGCTTTGGCGTCGGTAAAGTCAGCTCGCGCATCGGTTTATCCTCGCAGGCCCAGCTCTATAACAACGACTCGATGCTGTACGCCATGATTCAGCAAGAGCATCAACAGCAGCCGGTGCATTGTGTGCTGCTGGATGAAAGCCAGTTCCTGACCAAGGCGCAGGTTGAGCAATTGTGCGATGTGGTGGACCAACTGGACATTCCCGTATTGTGCTACGGCCTGCGTACCGATTTTCTCGGTGAGCTGTTTACCGGCAGCCAATATTTGCTGGCCTGGGCCGATAAGCTGGTGGAATTGAAAACCATCTGTCACTGTGGGCGCAAAGCCAACATGGTGTTACGGTTGGATGAAAACGGCCAGGCGATGCATGCTGGTGAACAGGTGGTGATTGGCGGTAACGAGAGCTATGTCTCCGTCTGTCGCAAGCATTATAAAGAGGCGATTCACTCCCTGGAGTAGGAGCGAAAATGCCGCCAGCGCCCGCTGAGGCGTTTTGGCGGCGGGATAAGAAAAACCGCGCGCCAGGCGCAATAAAAAACCCGCCGTTTGGCGGGTTTTTTTATCGGTTCACGGAACCGTTATTTCTTGGGCTTCTTTACCGCGGTTTTGGCTGCAGCCGGAGCCGCCGCTTCCTCGTCGACCGCTTCGCTGAATTCGCGGCCGTAGAAGGTATCCAGCATGATTTGCTTCAGTTCGGCAATCAGCGGGTAGCGCGGGTTGGCGCCGGTGCATTGGTCGTCGAATGCGTCTTCCGACAGCTTGTCGACTTTCGCCAGGAAGTCCGCCTCCTGCACACCCGCTTCACGGATGGAGGTTGGGATGCCCAACTCGGTTTTCAGCTCGTCCAGCCAGGCCAGCAGTTTCTCAATCTTCTGCGCAGTGCGGTCGCCCGGTGCGCTCAGGCCGAGGTGGTCGGCGATTTCAGCGTAGCGGCGGCGCGCCTGAGGGCGGTCGTACTGGCTGAAGGCCGTTTGCTTGGTCGGGTTGTCGTTCGCGTTGTAGCGAATGACGTTGGAAATCAGCATCGCGTTGGCCAGGCCGTGCGGAATGTGGAACTCCGAACCCAGCTTGTGCGCCATGGAGTGACAGACCCCGAGGAAGGCGTTGGCGAAAGCGATACCGGCGATGGTGGCGGCGTTGTGCACGCGTTCACGGGCAACCGGGTTTTTCGCGCCTTCTTTATAGCTGGCCGGCAGATACTCTTTCAACAGTTTCAGCGCCTGCAGCGCCTGGCCGTCGGAGTATTCGTTCGCCAGCACCGACACGTAGGCTTCCAGCGCGTGGGTTACCGCATCCAGACCGCCGAAGGCGCACAGGGATTTTGGCATGTTCATCACCAGGTTGGCGTCGACAATCGCCATGTCCGGGGTCAGCGCATAGTCGGCCAGGGGGTATTTCTGTCCGGTGGTGTCGTCGGTCACGACGGCGAATGGCGTGACTTCCGAACCGGTGCCTGAGGTGGTGGTGATGGCGATCATCTTCGCTTTCACGCCCATTTTCGGGAACTTGTAGATACGCTTGCGGATGTCCATGAAGCGCAGCGCCAGATCCTCGAAGTGGGTTTCAGGATGTTCGTACAGCACCCACATGATTTTCGCGGCGTCCATCGGCGAACCGCCGCCCAGCGCGATGATGACGTCCGGTTTGAAGGAGTTCATCTGCTCGGCGCCTTTGCGCACGATGCTCAGCGTCGGATCGGCTTCCACTTCAAAGAACACTTCAGTTTCGATACCGTGAGACTTCAGAACCTTGGTGATCTGGTCGGCATAGCCGTTGTTGAACAGGAAACGGTCGGTCACGATGAAGGCGCGTTTCGCCCCGTCGGTCGCCACTTCTTCCAGCGCGATAGGCAGTGAGCCACGGCGGAAGTAGATCGATTTCGGAAGTTTATGCCACAACATGTTTTCTGCTCGCTTCGCTACAGTTTTCTTGTTGATCAGGTGTTTAGGTCCGACGTTTTCAGAGATGGAGTTACCACCCCAGGAACCGCAACCCAGCGTCAGCGAAGGCGCAAGTTTGAAGTTGTACAGGTCGCCGATACCGCCCTGAGAAGCCGGGGTGTTGATCAGAATGCGAGCCGTTTTCATTTTATCGCCGAAGTAGGCGATGCGAGCCGTTTGGTTATCCTGGTCGGTGTACAGGCAGGACGTGTGGCCGATACCGCCCATGGCGACCAGTTTTTCGGCTTTGGCGACGGCGTCTTCGAAGTCTTTGGCACGGTACATCGCCAGGGTAGGCGACAGTTTTTCATGTGCGAAAGGTTCAGACTCGTCGACCAGCTTCACTTCACCGATCAGCACTTTGGTGTTGGCCGGCACTTTGATGCCTGCCATTTCGGCGATTTTCGGTGCGGATTGCCCGACGATGGCCGCGTTCAGGCCGCCGTTTTTCAGGATGATGTCCTGCACCGCTTTCAGTTCTTTACCCTGCAGCAGATAGCCGCCGTGGGAAGCGAAGCGCTCGCGTACCGCATCATAGATAGCGTCAACGACGATGACCGACTGTTCGGAAGCGCAGATAACGCCGCTGTCGAAGGTTTTGGACATCAGGATAGAGGCGACCACGCGTTTGATATCTGCGGTTTCGTCTACCACGACCGGCGTATTGCCGGCGCCGACGCCGATTGCCGGTTTGCCGGAACTGTAGGCGGCTTTCACCATGCCCGGGCCACCGGTGGCGAGGATCAGGTTGATGTCAGGGTGGTGCATCAGCTGGTTGGACAGCTCGACGGTAGGTTGGTCGATCCAACCGATGATGTCTTTCGGCGCACCGGCGGCGATAGCGGCTTGCAGCACGATATCGGCGGCTTTGTTGGTGGCATTCTTCGCACGCGGGTGCGGCGAGAAGATGATGCCATTGCGGGTTTTCAGGCTGATCAGCGCTTTGAAGATCGCGGTAGAAGTTGGGTTGGTGGTAGGAACGATACCGCAAATCAGGCCGATAGGTTCGGCGATGGTGATGGTACCGAAAGTGTCATCTTCAGACAGGATGCCACAGGTTTTTTCATCTTTATAGGCGTTGTAGATGTACTCGGAAGCGAAGTGGTTTTTGATCACTTTGTCTTCGACGATACCCATTCCGGATTCTTCCACGGCCATTTTGGCCAATGGGATACGGGCATCAGCAGCGGCGAGGGCGGCAGCGCGGAAGATTTTATCCACTTGCTCTTGAGTGAAGTTGGCATATTCGCGCTGGGCTTTTTTGACACGTGCGACAAGCTCGTTCAGTTCAGCGACATTCGTTACAGCCATAATGCTCTCCTGATAATGTTAAACTCTTTCAGTAAATAAGCCGTGCGAGCCACTAGTATAGTCGTAACGGGGATAAGCGGTGATGAGAATACCGGGGTCTTCCCGCGTTATTTCTTCGCATGCTGCTGATTTGCTTAAAGAGCTTCACCCTACGCCAACCGGAGGGGCAGGCAGTGAGGAGAAGGGAACCGGCGATGCTGCTGCCGACTTTGTTCTACTCCCTGACTACGACTAAGAGCTTACCCACTGTTGGGTAGTTGATTTGTGATCTAAATCATGAAAACTGCAAGCTGACACCTTTCAGCTTGCTGGTGTTGGGAATTATTCTCGATAACTGTGAGCGGTGACTCTTTTTTCAACATAAAAAATCAAAAGGCCATACATCACTTTAACAAAGGGCATTTGTTTTGTTGCATAACCTGCTGGTAGTCAAAAATGCTGCTCTGGCCGGATGGATTACCCGCGGCAATTCCATTACATTAGCGCGCATAGGCAGCACACCTTTTTATAGTACTTAATGCGGAGCCATCTGTGGGCCAATCTCTGTTGGATCTTTCCGGCTTTATCAAGTTCTTTGTCGGTCTGTTTGCGCTGGTCAACCCGGTGGGCATCTTGCCGGTGTTTATCAGTATGACCAGTTATCAGGCGGAAGCGGGGCGCAACAAAACCAACCTGACCGCCAATCTGTCGGTCGCCATCATTCTGTGGACCTCGCTGTTCCTGGGCGAAGGGATCCTGCGGATGTTCGGCATCTCTATCGATTCGTTCCGCATCGCCGGCGGTATTCTGGTGGTGACCATCGCCATGTCGATGATCAGCGGCAAGCTGGGGGAAGACAAACAGAACAAACAAGAGAAGTCGGAGAGCGCGATCCGCGAAAGTATCGGCGTGGTGCCGTTAGCGCTGCCGCTGATGGCGGGGCCAGGGGCGATCAGTTCTACCATCGTCTGGAGTTCACGTTATCACAACTGGCAAAGCCTGCTCGGTTTTACGGTGGCGATCGCCTTGTTCGCCTTTTGCTGCTGGCTGTTGTTCCGCGCCGCGCCGCTGTTGGTGCGTTTGCTTGGGCAGACCGGCATCAACGTGATCACCCGAATCATGGGCCTGTTGCTGATGGCGCTCGGGATCGAGTTTATCGTTACCGGCATTAAGGCGATATTCCCCGGCCTGTTGTAATACCCTTTGTTTAGCCGCGCACCTTTCGCGTTGGCGCGGCTAAAATTAATTTTAAAATTTAAATTATTTATTGGTTCGCATTATTATAGTGCAGAGGATGAATAAAATTTATTCGGTTGCACCCTTATGTTGCATAAATCTCATCTTGCTGTGCAAAAAAAACGCTAAGCGTTATTTCAGACACTTTTCTTCCTCCATTTCCGCGCGTTTTGTCCCCGTTCAACGGTAAAGCTGTTGTTAAATTAATCACATCATTCTGTGGGGCTTGTCTCACTTTCATCCAGGTGTTATTAGTGATTAACCGACCATAGGCAGGTGTTTGTTCTTTGAATGGCTGGATTGTTAACTGAATGTTTCTTTGTGCGGCGGTGAGATGACGCTGACGGTTTCAAACGAAATGATTTTGGTTTTTTTATCTTTAAAATCAAAGTGATGATTTTGTTTTTTCGGTGCCCCGCTCTCGGGGAGCGGATCGGGCTTCGTGCGATAAAAGAGAATTGCTTAACATTTTCGTAAAATTTATTGGCTATGGAATTTGGCTTCTGCTAATTTCCGAGCAACTTTCCCGTGGTCAATTAACTGAAATGCGCCATAAAAACGGGAATGATTTTTGCTGGTATCCGTTTATTTAGAATTCTTATAAACACTTCACAAACTTCGATAAGCGATGCTTGTCGGTGAAAAGGAGCCTCGATTATGCAGCAAACCCTGAAGCGTACTTCTTTGACCTTGTTGATTAGCGGCGCGCTGAGCGTCGGCGCCATAAATAACAGTTTGGCGGCGGAAGTGCCGGCCGGCGTTCAGTTGGCGCAGCAACAGAATATTGTGATCAACAACGGCAGCGAAGTGGCTTCATTGGATCCGCATAAGGTCGAGGGGGTACCGGAAAGCAATATCATTCTTAACCTACTTGAAGGGCTGGTGAGCACCGACGCCAACGGGCATGTGGTGCCGGCGGCGGCGGCGAGCTGGGAAAACCAGAATTATCAGCAATGGACCTTCCACCTGCGCCCCGGCGCGGTGTGGAGCGACGGCACTCCGGTGACCGCGCAGGACTTCGTCTACAGCTGGCAGCGCCTGGCCGATCCGAAAATCGCCTCGCCTTACGCCAGCTATCTGCAATACACCAAAGTCGACAATATCGACGACATCCTGACCGGCAAGAAGCCTCCGCAGACCCTCGGCGTCAAGGCGTTGGATGACCAGACGCTGCAGGTGACGCTCAGCGAACCGGTGCCGTATTTCATCAGCATGCTGAGCCACACGTCGCTCAAACCGGTCAAACGGGCGGTGGTGGAGAAATTCGGCGATAAATGGACGCTACCCGCCAACTACGTCGGCAACGGTGCTTACCGCCTGAAAGAGTGGGTGGTGAACGAGCGCATCGTGCTGGAGCGCAGCCCGAGCTACTGGAACAACAAGCAGACGGTGATCAATCAGGCGACCTTCCTGCCGATTACTTCGGAAGTCAGCGACGTCAACCGCTTCCGCAGCGGCGAGATCGACATCACCAACAGCGCGATCCCGCCGTACCTGTACGTCAAGATGAAGCGCGAAATGCCCGAACAGCTGCACGTTAACCCTTATCTGTGCACCTTCTATTACGAGCTCAATAACCAGCGGGCGCCGTTTACCGATCCACGCGTGCGTACGGCGGTGAAGATGACGCTGGATCGCGACATCATCGCCAACAAGATCATGGGCCAGGGACAGATCCCGGCCTACAGTTTCACGCCGACCTTTACGGAGGGCGCGAACTTTACGCAGCCCGCATGGGCCGGCTGGAGCCAGGAACAGCGCAACGCCGAGGCCAGGAAGCTGCTGGCGGAGGCGGGCTACAGCGATGCCAAACCGCTGAAGTTCTCGTTGCTCTACAACACCTCCGATCAAAACAAACAGCAGGCGATCGCCGCCGCATCGATGTGGAAGAAGAACCTCGGTGCGGAGGTCACGCTGCGCAATCAGGAGTGGAAGACTTCATTGGAGAGCCGCCATCAGGGGCAATACGATGTGGCGCGCGCCACCTGGTGCGGCGATTACAACGAACCCAGTGCGTTCCTGAACCTGGTGCTGTCCAACAGCAGTATCAATACCGTGTTCTATAAGAGCCCGGCGTTCGACGCCATCATGGCCGCTACGCTGAAGGCGCCGGATGATGCCGCGCGCGCCGCGCTCTATCAGCAGGCGGAAGCTCAGCTGGACAAAGACTCCGCGTTGATCCCGGTTTATTACCGCGTCAGCGCACGGTTGATCAAGCCGACGGTAGGCGGGTTCACCGGCAAAGACCCGCTGGACTATACCGACGTTAAAAATCTGTACATTATCAAGCAGTAAAGGGGTATTCCTTGCGCTAACTCGCGGAGGAATATAGGGAAGGCCGGCCGCCGCATTCGTTCCGCGGCGGCGGGAAAACAGAGTCCGCTTACGGGCAACGCAGGTTCCACGAAGAGCCTGTGATAATAAAAACTGGAGTCGATAAGTATGACCAACATCACGAAGAAAACGCTCATTGCCGCCGGCGTCATCGCCGCGCTGGGCATCACAGCAACCACCTCCGCCTTTGCCGCCGACGTTCCTGCCGGCGTGCAACTGGCCGACAAGCAAGAAATTGTCAAAAATAACGGTTCCGAAGTGCAGTCGCTTGACCCGCATAAAATCGAGGGCGTGCCGGAAAACAACGTCACCCGCGATCTGATGGAAGGCTTGGCGAACAACAGCCCGGACGGTTCCATCGTGCCGGGCGTCGCGGAAAGCTGGGATAACAAAGATTTCAAAGTCTGGACCTTCCACCTGCGTAAAGACGCCAAATGGTCCAACGGCAAGCCGGTGACGGCGCAAGATTTCGTCTACAGCTGGCAGCGCGTAGTGGATCCGAAAACTGCATCGCCTTACGCCAGCTACCTGCAGTACGCCCATGTGGAAAACGTCGATGACATCATCGCCGGTAAAAAAGACAAGTCGACGCTGGGCGTGAAGGCCATCGACGACCACACCTTCCAGGTGACCCTGAGCGAGCCGGTGCCTTATCTGGTTGAAATGACCCCACACTACGCCATGAAGCCGGTTTACAAAGACGCGGTGGAGAAGTTTGGCGAGAAGTGGACGCTGCCAGCCAACTACGTCAGCAACGGCGCTTACAAACTGAAAGACTGGATTGTCAACGAACGCATCGTACTGGAACGCAACCCGGAATATTGGGATAACGCCAAAACCATCATCAATAAAGTGACGTTCCTGCCTATTTCATCGGAAGTGACCGACGTTAACCGCTACCGCACCGGCGAAATCGACATGACCTACAACAACATGCCGATCGAACTGTTCCAGAAGCTGAAGAAAGAGATCCCGAAAGAGGTGCATGTCGATCCTTACCTGTGCACCTACTACTACGAAATCAACAACCAGAAGGCGCCGTTCACCGATGCGCGCGTGCGTGAAGCGCTGAAGCTGGGCATGGACCGCGACATCATCGTCAACAAGGTGAAAAACCAGGGCGATCTGCCGGCCTACAGCTTTACGCCGCCATACACCGACGGCGCCAAGCTGACCGCGCCGGAGTGGTTCGGCTGGACGCAGGAAAAACGCAACGAAGTGGCGAAGAAACTGCTGGCGGAAGCCGGCTACGGCCCGGGCAAACCGCTGACCTTCTCCCTGCTGTACAACACCTCCGATCTGCACAAGAAGCTGGCGATCGCCGCCGCGTCCATCTGGAAGAAAAACCTGGGCGTGGACGTGAAGCTGGTGAACCAGGAGTGGAAAACCTTCCTGGATACCCGTCATCAGGGGACCTATGACGTGGCGCGCGCCGGCTGGTGCGCCGACTATAACGAGCCGAGTTCGTTCCTGAACATGATGCTGTCCGACAGCAGCAGTAACACCCCGCACTATAAGAGCGCCGAGTTCGACAAGCTGATGGCCAACGTGTTGACCGCGAAGAGCAAAGACGAGCGCGCCGATCTGTATCAGAAAGCGGAAGTTCAGCTGGATAAAGATTCCGCCATCGTTCCGCTGTATTACTATGTGAACGCCCGTTTGGTGAAACCTTACGTCGGTGGCTACACCGGCAAAGACCCGCTTGATAACGTGTACGACAAAAACCTGTACATCATCAAGCATTGATACGGTAAGAGCCGGCGGCGCAGGCCGCCGGCCCATGTTGAGAATAATAAGCCGTCATCAGGCTGTCGCACAGGGTTAGGGCAATGCTTAAATTTATACTTCGTCGCTTATTGGAAGCGATCCCGACACTATTTATCCTTATCACCATCTCATTCTTCATGATGCGCCTGGCGCCCGGCAGTCCATTTACCGGGGAACGCGCATTGCCGCCGGAAGTTATGGCGAATATCGAAGCCAAATACCATTTGAACGACCCGATCTGGAAACAGTACGGTCATTATCTGGCGCAGCTTGCGCAGGGAGACTTCGGCCCGTCCTTTAAATACAAGGACTATTCGGTCAACGATCTGGTCGCCAGCTCTTTCCCGGTTTCCGCCAAACTCGGCCTGGCCGCGTTTCTGCTGGCGGTGGTGCTGGGCGTGAGCGCCGGCGTGATCGCCGCGTTGAATCAGAACACCAAATGGGACTACACGGTGATGGGGTTCGCCATGACCGGGGTGGTGATACCCAGTTTCGTGGTGGCGCCGCTGTTGGTGCTGATCTTCGCCATCACGTTGAAATGGCTGCCGGGCGGCGGCTGGAACGGCGGCGCGCCTAAGTTCATCATCTTGCCGATGGTGGCGCTGTCTCTGGCCTATATCGCCAGCATCGCCCGTATCACGCGCGGCTCGATGATTGAAGTGCTGCACTCCAACTTCATTCGCACCGCGCGCGCTAAAGGCTTGCCGATGCGCCGCATCATTTTCCGCCACGCGCTGAAGCCGGCGCTGTTGCCGGTGCTGTCCTATATGGGCCCGGCGTTCGTCGGGATCATCACCGGTTCGATGGTGATCGAAACCATCTACGGCCTGCCGGGGATCGGCCAGCTGTTCGTTAACGGCGCGCTGAACCGCGACTACTCCCTGGTGTTGAGCCTGACCATTCTGGTGGGCGCTCTGACCATTCTGTTCAACGCGATCGTCGATGTGCTGTATGCGGTCATCGATCCGAAAATCCGTTATTAATCTGGAGCACGCGAATGATGTTGACTAAAAAGAACAGCGAAGCTCTGGAACACTTCAGCGAGAAGCTGGAAGTGGAAGGACGCAGCCTGTGGCAAGACGCGCGCCGGCGCTTTATGCATAACCGTGCGGCGGTCAGCAGCCTGTTCATCCTGGTGTTGATCACGCTGTTTGTGGTGCTGGCGCCGATGCTGTCGCAATTTGCCTACGACGATACCGATTGGGCGATGATGTCCGCCGCGCCAAGCCTGGAATCGGGGCACTATTTCGGCACCGATTCCTCCGGGCGCGACCTGCTGGTGCGCGTGGCGATTGGCGGGCGTATCTCGCTGATGGTCGGCGTGGCGGCGGCGCTGGTGGCGGTGATCGTCGGCACCCTGTACGGCGCGATGTCCGGTTATCTGGGCGGCAAGATCGACTCGGTGATGATGCGTCTGCTGGAGATCCTCAACTCCTTCCCGTTCATGTTCTTCGTGATCCTGCTGGTGACCTTCTTCGGCCAGAATATCCTGTTGATCTTCGTGGCGATCGGTATGGTGTCGTGGCTGGATATGGCGCGTATCGTGCGCGGCCAAACGCTCGGTCTCAAGCGTAAGGAGTTCATCGAAGCGGCGCTGGTGTGCGGTGTCTCCACGCGCAACATCGTGCTGCGGCATATCGTGCCTAACGTGCTCGGCGTGGTAGTGGTGTACGCGTCGCTGCTGGTGCCGAGCATGATCCTGTTCGAGTCCTTCCTCAGCTTCCTGGGGTTGGGCACGCAGGAGCCGCTCAGCAGCTGGGGCGCATTGCTCAGCGACGGCGCTAACTCAATGGAAGTTTCACCGTGGTTGCTGCTGTTCCCGGCGGGTTTCCTGGTAGTCACTCTGTTCTGTTTCAACTTTATCGGCGATGGCCTGCGTGACGCCCTCGACCCGAAAGATCGTTAAGGAGTGCAACCATGAGCACCATTGAACATCCTCAACTGCAAACCGGCGCCGGCGTCAAAACGTCGCCGCTGCTGGACGTGAAAGACCTGCGCGTCACGTTTTCCACGCCGGACGGCGACGTGACGGCGGTAAACGATCTGAACTTCGATCTGCGCGCCGGCGAAACGCTGGGCATCGTCGGTGAATCCGGCTCAGGCAAATCGCAGACCGCGTTCGCCCTGATGGGGCTGCTGGCGAGCAATGGCCGCATCGGCGGCTCGGCCAAATTCAACGGCCGCGAGATCCTCAACCTGCCGGAAAATCAGCTTAACAAGCTGCGGGCCGAGGAGATCTCGATGATCTTCCAGGACCCGATGACCTCGCTCAACCCTTATATGCGCGTTGGCGAACAGCTGATGGAAGTGCTGATGCTGCATAAGAAACTGAGCAAAAGCGAAGCCTTCGAAGAGTCGGTCCGCATGCTCGACGCGGTGAAAATGCCGGAGGCGCGCAAGCGCATGCGCATGTACCCGCACGAGTTTTCCGGCGGTATGCGCCAGCGCGTGATGATCGCCATGGCGTTGCTGTGCCGGCCGAAGCTGCTGATCGCCGACGAGCCGACCACCGCGCTGGACGTGACCGTCCAGGCGCAGATCATGACGCTGCTCAACGAGCTGAAGCGCGAGTTCAACACCGCCATCATCATGATCACCCACGACCTGGGCGTGGTGGCCGGCATCTGCAACAAGGTGCTGGTGATGTACGCCGGCCGCACCATGGAATACGGCAGCGCACGCGAGGTGTTCTACCAGCCGAGCCATCCGTACTCCATTGGTCTGTTGAATGCGGTGCCGCGTCTCGACGCCGAAGGCGAAGCGTTGTTGACCATTCCCGGCAACCCGCCGAACCTACTGCGGTTGCCGAAAGGCTGCCCGTTCCAGCCGCGCTGCCCGTACGCCATGGAACAGTGCGCGAGCGCTCCGCCGTTGGAGCAATTTGGGGAAGGGCGCCTGCGCGCCTGCTTTAAACCGGTGGAGGCGTTGGTATGACAGCGGTAACCGACAAGAAAGTGCTGCTCGAAGTCGCCGATCTGAAAGTGCACTTCGACATTCATGATGACAAACAGTGGTTCTGGCAGCCGCCGAAAACCCTGAAGGCGGTCGATGGCGTCACGCTGCGGCTGTTCGAGGGGGAAACTCTGGGCGTGGTTGGCGAATCCGGCTGCGGCAAATCCACCTTCGCGCGCGCCATCATCGGCCTGGTGAAGGCCACCAGCGGGCGCGTCGCCTGGCTGGGCAAAGATCTGCTGGGCATGAGCGACGCCGACTGGCGTAAAACCCGCAGCGATATCCAGATGATCTTCCAGGATCCGCTGGCTTCGCTCAACCCGCGCATGACCATCGGCGAGATCATCGCCGAGCCGCTGCGCACCTACTACCCGAAAATGCCGCGTCAGGAAGTGAAGGACAAGGTCAAGGCGATGATGCTGAAGGTCGGCCTGTTGCCTAACCTGATCAACCGCTACCCGCACGAGTTCTCCGGCGGTCAGTGCCAGCGTATCGGCATCGCGCGCGCGCTGATCCTCGAACCGAAGCTGGTGATCTGCGACGAGCCGGTCTCCGCGTTGGACGTGTCGATTCAGGCGCAGGTGGTGAACCTGTTGCAGCAGCTGCAGCGCGAGATGGGGCTGTCATTGATCTTTATCGCCCACGATTTGGCGGTGGTGAAGCACATTTCCGATCGCGTGCTGGTGATGTACCTGGGCCATGCGGTGGAGCTGGGCACCTATGATGAGGTGTACCACAACCCGCAGCACCCTTACACCAAAGCGCTGATGTCGGCGGTGCCGATCCCGGATCCGGACAAGGAGAAGGAAAAACAGATCCAGCTGTTGGAAGGGGAGCTGCCTTCGCCGATCAACCCGCCAACCGGCTGCGTGTTCCGCACCCGCTGCCCGATCGCCGGGCCGGAGTGCGCCAAGACGCGTCCGCTGCTGGAGGGCAGCTTCCGCCACGCGGTATCCTGCCTGAAGGTCGATCCGCTGTAATGCGCCGCTAGCCGGCAACAAAAAGCCCCGCTGAATAAGCGGGGCTTTTTTTATCCGATGCGCTAGCGGCGAATCACTCTTTCCACAGAATGTGGCACAGCTTGTGGTCTTTCTCGCGGCAGATCAGCACGCGGGCGAACACGTCGTTGATTGGCTCGCCGTCGCTGTCCGCCAGACCGATCACCACTTCGGCGAAGAAGTCTGGGTTCAGATCGTAGTCCACGTGCTCGCTCCAGTCTTCGGAGGGATCGTACAGTTCTGCGCCGCCGCGCTCTTCAAACTGCAGATTGAACAGCAGAATATCCGCCGGATCCAGATTGTCGCCGGCCAATTCGAGGAAAATGTCGTAGGCCTGTTCCAGCGTTTCGTCTTCGGTAAGGCGGTTATTCAAATCCATAAAAAAATCCTGATAACAAATGATTTGGCGCTATTAAAGCACGCTCGTTGCGGCTTTTACAGCAGCGGACTGAAAAAGTAGAACAGGCGCTCAACCAGGCGATGCCAGAACGGCCGCTTCAGCCACTCTTTGGCGTTCAGCAACTGGGAACGGGCGATGTAATCTTCCTGCACGCAGGCCAGATCGCTGCCGAAGCCGTCGTCGTCGATCACCAGGGTGATTTCGAAATTCAGCCACAGGCTGCGCATATCCAGATTGACGGTGCCGACCAGGCTAAGCTGGCCGTCAACCAGCACGCTCTTGGTGTGCAGCAGACCGCCTTCGAACTGATAAATTTTCACTCCGGCTTCCAGCAGCTCGGAGAAGAACGCGCGGCTGGCCCAGCGCACCATCATCGAATCGTTGTCGCGCGGCACGATGATGCTGACCTCGACGCCGCGCAGAGCGGCGGTGCAGATGGCGTGCAGCAGATCGTCGCTCGGCACGAAGTACGGCGTGGTCATGATCAGCTGCTCGCGCGCGGAATAAACCGCGGTCAGCAGCGCCTGGTGGATCATTTCCTCGGGGAAGCCGGGGCCGGAGGCGATCACCTGAATGGTGTGGCCGCTTTCCTGCTCGAACGGCATGATGTTGACGTCCGGCGGCGGCGGCAGAATGCGCTTGCCGGTTTCAATTTCCCAGTCGCAGGCATAGACGATGCCCATGGTGGTGGCCACCGGGCCTTCCATGCGCGCCATCAGATCGATCCATTGGCCGACGCCCGCATCCTGTTTGAAGTAGCGCGGATCGACCATGTTCATGCTGCCGGTATAGGCGATGTAGTTGTCGATCAGCACCACCTTGCGGTGCTGACGCAGATCCATGCGGCGCAGGAACACGCGCAAGAGGTTGACCTTCAACGCTTCGACCACTTCGATGCCGGCGTTGCGCATCATCGCCGGGTAGGGGCTGCGGAAAAATTGCAGGCTGCCGGCGGAGTCCAGCATCAGGCGGCAGTGTACGCCGCGCCGGGCGGCGGCCATCAGCGATTCGGCCACCTGATCGACCAGGCCGCCGGGCTGCCAGATATAGAACACCATTTCGATGTTGTGGCGCGCCAGCTCGATGTCGCGGATCAGCGCTTTCAGCGTGTCGTCGGTGGTGGTGAGCAGCTGCAGCTGGTTGCCCTTGACGCCGTCGATGCCCTGGCGGCGGTTGCACAGCTGGAACAGCGGTTCGGCGACTTTACTGTATTCGGTGGCGAAGATGCGACGGCTCTCTTTCAGTTCCTTCAGCCAGCGCGCGGTCGACGGCCACATGGCCTTGGCGCGCTCGGCCCGGCGCTTGCCCAGATGCAGCTCGCCGAACGATAAATAGGCCACGATGCCGAACAGCGGCAGAATATAGATAACCAGCAGCCAGGCCATGGCAGAGGGAACCGCACGGCGTTTCATCAAAATGCGCATCGTCACGCCGGCGATCAGCAGCCAGTAGCCGAACACCATGAGCCAACTGATTACGGTATAAAATGTTGTCATAAAGGCGAAAAATCCCGTTCGCAAACCACCAATGATGAGTGTACGCACAGATCGGGCAAGGCGAAACCTTTTATCGGCGCTTATGTTACATAAATATGATGAAGTTAAGGCACTTGCCGAAATTGAAAGGGGGGCTTTTGCCGGTGCGACGTCCGGTATGTTGCCGATAACGGCGGCTTGGATCACGGGCGGAAAGGGCTATAATGCCCGCGGTTGGCATTAGACGAACGAGTGACGGAATTATGAGACGCAGTAGAAATGAAGTGGGCCGTTGGCGCATGTTGCGACAGAGCCAACGTCGCCGGCATCGCTGGCTGGAACGCCAGTCGTGCAGCAATCGCCATATTATCCGGGTGCGGCGCCGCCTGGACGATCAGCATCGGCGTGCGCTGCTGTTTGCGGTATCCTGCGAGTGGTAAAACGAAAACAGTCCCGAGAGGGACTGTTTTGTTATGGCGTCAGGGTTATTTGCCCAGATAGGCGTTGAGCATCCAGACCTGTTTTTCCTGCTCTTTGATATAATCGCTCATCAATGACGCGGTGCCTTCGTCGCCGGCGTCTGCCGCTACCGTCAGCAGTTCACGCTGCTGCTGCAGCAAGATTGAATACCCTTCCAACAGGCCGCGCAGCGTGCCCTTATCATCGGTCACGTTGGTGTGTTCCTTGATGTCGGCGGTTTTCAGATAGTCGCTGAAAGCGTGACGCGGCTGTGAGCCCAGCGTCAGGATACGTTCCGCCAGCTCATCCACCTTGGTCAGCAGATCGTTGTAAGTTTCTTCGAATTTCGCGTGCAGCTCAAAGAACTGCGGGCCGGTAATATTCCAGTGATAGCCGCGCACGTTCATATACAGCACCTGATAATTCGCCAACAGCGCATTCAGCGCTTCGGCGAGTTTTGCCGATTGTTTACTGTCGAGGCCGATATGGGTTTTCGCTGCTTTCTTCGCCGTTGCCATAATAATCTTCTCCTGATTATTCGTTCCAAGGGTAGACAGAATCAATTTCCATAGCTGTTACAGTAACCGGATTTATCGCAGGGTTAAACACGATAACAGGCATCATTACCATCGCTTAAACCGATGACGATAAATCCGTCGAGCAAATTGCCGAATCAGTTTACGCAGGATCCGCCGGCGAAAAAAGCCGCTTTTATCGGTTACTTGCGCAGCGCCAGTTTTACCACGCCGGCGCCCAGCGCCATTAACAGCGCGGCGGCGATCAGCACCGTAATAAAGGCGCGATCGAAGGCCAAACGCGCCAGCTGCGTCAGCTGCTGCGCGCGATCGGCCGCCATTCCGGCGGCCAGACGCAGGGCTTCGTCGATACTGTCGTAGGCCAGATCGCTGACCGGCAGCGCCGCCGGCAGCGCCAGGCTGTGACTGTAGACCGCCGTCATCAACCCACCGAGCAGCGTCACGCCCAGCACGCCACCCAGCTCGTAGGAGACGTCTTCGATAGAGGCCGCCATGCCGGATTTCTCCTCCGGCGCGTTCAGCATGATGGCGGTGGACGCGGCGGTGATCACGCCGCCGAGGCCAAAGCCCACCAACGCCAGGCTCACCAGCTGCGGTGCCATGCTGCTTTGATACCACAGGGCGAGGCCGGCGATGCCGAAGGCGGTCAGGACGAAACCGCCGAGGATGATGCTGCGCTCACCGTAGCGCGGCAACAGTAAACCGGCCATTGGCCCCGCCAGCGCCGAGGCCAGCGGGATCGGCAAGATGAACAGCGCTGCCTGCAGCGGGCTGAGGCCGAGCACCAGCTGCAAGCGTTGGCTGAGCACCAGCTCGACGCCGATCAGGGCCACCATCGACAGCAACGCCACGCCGATGCCGCCGGCGAACAGCCGGTTGCGGAACAGGGAGAAATCGATCATCGGGTGAGCGCTGCGCTGCTGACGACGCACAAACAGCACCAGGAACAGGATGCCGATCAGGGCCGCTGCGAGCAACGCGCTGAGGTCAGGCGCCGGCTTGCTCAGTTCCTTCAGCGCATAGATAGCGCCGACCAGACCGATCATGATCTGCACCGAGCCGACGATATCGGCGGGGCGCGGGTTATCGCCGCCGCAGCGCGGGATCAGTTTCCACGCCAGCGGCCAGACCAGCAACACCACCGGTACGTTGATCAGGAACACCGATCCCCACCAGAAATACTCCAGCAGCAGGCCGCCGACCACCGGGCCGATGGCCGCGCCGCCGGAGGCCACCGAGGCCCAGATGCCGATCGCCAGCGCGCGTTCGCGTTCGTCGGTAAAGACGTGGCGCACGATGGACAGCGTGGCGGGCATCATCATTGCCGCGCCAACGGCGAGGAATACCCGCGCGGCGATCAGCCACTCGGCGGTGGGCGAGAAAGCGGCGCACAGCGAAGCGACGGCAAACACCGGCAGCCCGGCGAGAAACAGCCGCTTATGGCCGATGCGATCGCTCAGCATGCCGGCGCCGGGCAGTAGCCCGGCGACCACCAGCGGGTAGGCGTTGACGATCCAGAGTTTTTGCGAGGCGCTGGCGTCCAGCGCCTGGGTTAAGCGTGGCAGAGCGGTATAGAGCACCGTCATGTCGATAACAATCAGGAACAGGGCGCTGGCGACCATTGTCAGGATTAACCAGCGGTTCTTGGCGTACATAAGTCATAATCCAGTTAACGTGGGCGGCGCGAAGGCGCCGCCATTGTGGTAACCCTCCGGCGATGCCGGGTGGTATACTGGCAATAATATATATCCATACGTTCGTATTGAAAAGAAGGGTTTCTTAATGGGACGTCAACGCAGCATCGATCGCGACAAGGTTTTGGACACCGCCGAAGAGATCGTCGCCACCCAGGGCGCCGCCGGCTTGACCATTGACGCCGTCGCCAAAGCGATGGGGATCTCCAAGGGCGGGGTGCAGTACTGTTTCGGCAGCAAAGACGCCCTGATTGATGCCATGTTCGATCGCTGGGGCAGTGCCTACGAGACGCTGTTCGCCGCTATCGCCGGTGACGATCCTTCGCCGCAGACCGGCGTGCGGGCGCATATGTTGGCGACGCAAAGCTCGGATCAGACCGCCAGCGCCAAGGCCGCCGGGCTAATGGCGACGCTGATTCAAACGCCGGAGCATCTGGCGAGCACGCGTGAATGGTATCGCAGCCGCATCGCCGGTTTGGATTTGACGACGGAAGAAGGCAAGCGCGCGCGCCTGGCGTTTCTCGCCACCGAAGGCGCCTTTATGCTGCGTTACTTTGGTTTGATGGATATCGACCAGGCGGAATGGGAAACGATGTTCACCGATATGCAGGCGTTGATTTTAACTGAGGGTGCCTATCGCACTGATAGCTAGTAAAGCCCGCAGTGAAAGGCGTATGTTTATCGCACAAGATATTCCCTCGAAGAACTTTTTAGCCAGCCACTCCGTGCTGGCTTTTTTTTTGCCTGCGGCAAGCTTCGGAGCAAAGGCCCCCTGCGTGCAGGGGGCTCCGGGCATTACTTGCGCGCGTCCAACAGTTGCTGGGCATTCTCTGTGGTAACGACGGTCCACGGAATGTAGTAATGCTTCTGCGTGCCACCCTCCCATTTCAGATCCTTGGCGTACTGTTTCCAGATGTCCGACTGTGGTTGATAGCTTTCACCTTTCACGGCGCGCAGCGCGACGTCGATGGAACCCTGCATCTGGCCTTTGGCATCTTGCAGGATAGAGACCATTTCACCGGCCTGCACCGCATGAATCGCGTCGGAGACGCCGTCAACGCCGGCAATCGCGAAGTCCTTCACATTCAGGCCGGCGCCTTTGATCGCTTCGATAGCGCCCAGCGCCATCTCGTCGTTTTGGCCAATCACGCCGTTGATTTTACCCCGGTGTTTCTGCAGCCAGTTTTCCATCAGCGGCTGCGCTTCCGCGCGTGACCAGTTGGCCGTTTTGCGCTCAAGTACCGTGACCTGGCCGGCGCCGCACTCGGCAATCGCTTTATCGTTACCCTTACCGCGCTGGATCTCGCCGCTGCCGCCTTTCGGGCCTTCGATAATCACCACATTCACCTTCTGGTTCTTGCAGTCGAGTTTGTCCAGGACGGCTTTGGCTTCCAGATACCCCCCCAACTCGTCATTAGACACCACTTCAGACGTCATCGCGTCCGTGTTCAGGCGCGCGTTGGTGACCACCACCGGGATTTTGGCTTCGTTGGCATTAGTGACGATATCGATATTGGCCTCAAAATCCATCGGGTTGACGATAATGGCATCGGCGCGCGTTTGGATAGCGGTGGCGGCCTGATCGTTTTGCACCGATGCATCATAACGCCCATCGTAGAAGGTCAGCACGGCTTCGCCGCTTTTCACCGCCGGGTGTTCCTTCCCGAACCTTTCCATCAATTGCACGAACTCGGCTTTGTTGCCGTACATCAATACCGCGATTTTTACCGGGGCGGCCTGAGCTGCCGACAGGCTACCGAGCATCATGGCAGAGGCAAACAACGCTATCTTGGTCTTATTCATGGTTTTCTCCTGGTAGAGTTGGGTCTGATGTTATTAATCGCGCTGTTGCTTACGCGATGGGTCGAGCAATACGGCAAGAACGATCAATGCGCCTTTGATAATTTGTTGGTAATACGATTGCACGCCGAGCAGATCGAGGCCGTTATTCATCACCCCGATAATCAGCACGCCGAAGAAGGTGCCGACCAGCGTACCGACACCGCCGGCCATGCTGGTGCCACCGATCACCACCGCCGCGATGGCGTCCAGCTCATACCCTGCGCCGGCGTTGGTCTGCGCCGAACCGGTGCGTGCGGTGAGGATCAGGCCGGCGATGCCGGCCAGTGCGCCGCACAGCGTATACACCAGTATTTTGATGCGGGTGACGTTAATCCCCGAGGTGCGCGCGCTTTTCGGGTTGCCGCCGACGGCGTAGATGTAACGCCCGAAGAGGGTTTTATTCAGCACCAGCCAGGCGAGGGCGAACAGCACGATGAAGATGATGACGGGCACCGGAACGCCGCCGACATAGCCATTGCCTAACCAGCGGAAATCGCTGTTCAATTGCGATACTGGATTGCCGTTGGTGGTCAACATGGTTAACCCGCGCGCCGCGGAGAGCATGCCCATGGTGACGATAAACGGCTGCAGCCGATAACGGGCTAACACGGTGCCGTTCACCAGGCCGCAAACGATGCCGATGCCCAGCGCCACAATCAGCGGCGCCATGACGGCGGTCGCGGTGTCGCCGATAGCTAATCCGCTGTTGTTGGTGGCGAAGCGAGCGGCGACGATCCCGCTTAACGCCAGCACCGAGCCCACGGAGAGATCGACGCCGGCCGTAATAATGACAAAGGTCATGCCGATCGCCAGAATGCCGTTGATCGAGACCTGGCGCAGGACGATCAGGGTGTTTTCATTGCTGAGAAAATAATTGCTGCTCCAGGCGCCCTGAGCGACCTGATATTCGCCAATCAGCGCCACGATCAGGCACAGGGCGAAAAAGGCGATGATAATGCCGTACTTGTGCATACGGCGCTTATTGCGGGTGAAAAATGAAATTCCTGGTGATAAGGAGTGGGCGCTGCTCATTTTTTTTCTCTCTCTGTTAAACCGCAAGTTTCATCAGTGCTGCCTGAGTCGCATCGGCCGCCGAAAGCTCGCCGGCCAACTGCCCGTCGCGAAACACCAATATGCGATCGCTCATGCCGATAATTTCCGAAAGCTCGGAGGAAACCATGATGATCCCTTTGTTTTGCAAGGCGAACTCCGACATAAATCGGTAGATCTCTTTCTTGGCGCCGACGTCGATGCCGCGCGTCGGCTCGTCGAGCAGCAAAACCTCCGGATCCAGCAGCGCCCAACGGCCCAGCACCACTTTTTGCTGGTTGCCGCCGCTCAGGTTACCCACGGGCTGTTCGCCATCGTGGGTTTTAACGTTGAAGCGCTGGATCATGTCGCGGGTTCGCGCCTGCTCCCGTTTCTCGCTGACAAACCCCATCCGGCTGATGGCGGCAAAAGAGGCGATATTGATGTTTTCACTGACGGAACGGCACAGCACCAGGCCGGTTTCCTTGCGATCTTCCGTTACGTAGGCAATACCGCTGTCGATGGCCTTGCGCGGAGAATGGCGGTTCAGCGTCTTGTCACCCAAGCGGATCGTGCCGCTGTCGGCATGCTGAATGCCGAAGATAAGATCGAGAAACTCGCTGCGGCCCGATCCCACCAGGCCGTAGATGCCCAGGATCTCACCGTGCTTAAGCTGCAGGCTGATATCCTTTATCTTGCTGCGCCAACACAGGCCGTTGACCTCCAACAAGACCTCTTCACCGGGCTGATTGAATTTGGCGAACTCGCTGTCGTACTCGCCGCCAATAATGTGTTCGATCAGCTGCTCACGGGTAATGTCAGCGATATAGCCTTCATGGATATAGGCGCCGTCGCGGAAAATGGTGTAGCTGTCCGCGATTTGGAATATCTCTGACAAACGGTGGGATACGTAGATAATGCCTTTACCTTTCGCCGCCAGTTGCTGAAGCGTCTGAAAGATTTTTTGCGCATCCTCCTCGCCAATCGCCGAGGTGGGTTCATCCATGATGATGATGTCGGCATTGGCATGCGACAGCGCTTTGGCGATCTCGACCAACTGCTGCTCGGCGACGCTCAGGTTGCGCATTTTTTCTCGGGCGTCGATCTTGAAATCGAGTTCTTTGAGCAGGCGGGTCGTGCGCTGGTTGAGCGTCGCGAAGTCGACGAATCCCAGGCGTCTCGGCTCGCGGCCCAGCCAAATGTTTTCGGCCACCGTCAGATCCGGGATCGCGCTCAGCTCCTGCTGCACGATGGCGATGCCGGCGTTGAGGGCTTCCCGGGGATGATGAAACTCACAGCGTTGGCCATTGATAAAAATGTCGCCGCCATCGGGTTGAATAAAGCCCATCAGAATGCTGAGAAAGGTGGATTTACCCGCGCCGTTGCCGCCGCACAGGGCATGGATGGATCCACGCCGCAGGCAAAACTCCGCATTCTTGAGCGCCACGACCGGGCCAAAAGCTTTCCTGACGCCGCTGACCTCCAGCAGGTAGGCGGGCGCTTGCGTCTGGGGATCTCGCGTCACAGTTGCACCTCCGGATAGGTCTGCAGCAAGCGTTGCAGGTACCGTTGATAAAGCGTCTCGTATTGCGCCTGTCTGCCAGCATGTGGCCGTGTGCGCGTGGCCTCATCCAGCGCAACGAAACGCTGGCACAGTTCGGCCAGCAACGCGCCGGCGTTCCGCTGCGGATCGTCGGCCAACGTCGTCGCCCACATCGCCTGAATGGCGCCGCCCAGCGCGGCGGTCTCTTTGGCTTTCAGACAGACTACCGGGCACCCCATCACGTCCGCGACGATTTGTCGCCAGGCGGCGCTGCGGGCGCCGCCGCCGGTGAGGCGGATCTCGCGCGCTTCAATGCCCTGACGGCGAAACAGCTCGATGCCATAGCGCAACCCATACGTAGCGCTTTCGACTACCGCCAGGCAGAGATTGGCACGGGTAAAATTGTCGCTATCGAGGTTATGCAGACTGGCGCGCGCGTGGGGCAACGGCGGAACACGTTCGCCATTGAAGAACGGCAGCATCTCGACACCGCCTGCGCCGGGCGGGGCCTGCGTCAACAAAGCGTTAAAGCCGGCAAGGTCTTCGTCCAGCAGCGTTTGTACCGCAGTGGTGGCCGAGGTGACATTCATGGTGCAAATCAATGGCAGCCACCCATTGGTGCTGGAGCAGAAGCCGGCAATCATGTCCGACTCCGCCGTGACGGGGGCGGCAGACCAGGCGAATAGCGTGCCGGAGGTGCCCAGACTCAGGGTGAGGGTGCCGGCCTCGATGTTGCCGGAACCGATGGCCGCCATCATGTTGTCGCCGCCGCCGGTCGATACCCGAACTGCCGGGCCGAGGCCGAGTTTTTCCGCGGCGGCGGGGCGCACCGTGCCGATGCAGCATTCCGCGCTTTTGAGCGGCGGCAGGGCTTGCCACAGGCGGCCGCTGTCGTCGATGAGATCGACCGCGGTTTTGCTCCAGCGACGGGTGCGTACATCGAACAACCCGGTGCCGGAAGCGTCGCCATATTCCGCTACGCGCTCCCCGGTCAGCCAAAAGTTCAAGTAGTCATGAGGCAACAACACGGTGTGCAGTTTTGCCCAGAGCGCCGGATGGTGTGTTTTGAACCAAAGGATTTTTGACGCGGTATAACCGGTGGCGATCCGCAGGCCGAGTGTTTCCAGCGAGCCGTTGGCTCCGCCGAGCTGTTGCAGGAGCCGTTCGTTTTCCTCTGCGGTTTCGGTATCGCACCACAGCTTGACGCTGTGCAGCACGTTGCCGTCTGCGTCCAGTGGCACAAACCCATGTTGTTGGCCCGAGACCCCCAGAGCATGAATCTCCCGTGCATCAACGCCGGCGTTAGTCACGGCTTGGCGAAAAGCGATGACTAACGCCTCAATCCACCAGTCGGCCTCTTGTTCGCGCCGGCCATTGGCTTGGCTGATGAGACGGTGAGGGGCGTTGCCCTCACCGAGGATCACGCCCTGTGTGCTGTCGACAATCACGACTTTCGTGCCTTGCGTACCGCAGTCTATGCCAGCATAGAGCGCCATAGGATCACTCCATTTCCAGCATGATTTTGATGTCCGAGGCATGTCCTGCCGCCGCGCGCTCGAAAGCGGCTACGCTGTCGGAAAACTTGTAGGTTTGGCTTATCAACGGCTGGACGCGCAATTTGCCGCTGCTCAACAGCCGCAGCGTGCGCGGGTACATGTTGGCGTAGCGGAAAATGGTCTTGAAGGTGATTTCCTTGGCCTGCGCGGCGACGATATCCATCGGCGCGGCATCGATCGGCATGCCGACCAGCACGGCG
Source organism: Serratia sp. OLAL2 (assembly GCF_002752475.1). NCBI lineage: Bacteria > Pseudomonadati > Pseudomonadota > Gammaproteobacteria > Enterobacterales > Yersiniaceae > Serratia > Serratia sp. OLAL2. The sequence continues at coordinate 215,430 of NZ_MSTL01000018.1, forward strand.
GTCGCCCCGGGCGCCGCATGCTCGGCCAGCGTAGCGATAGCCGGTTTGGCGCCGCTGCATTCAAACACGACATCGGCGCCATTGCCGCTGGTGAGCGCGGCCACTTTCCCCGCCAGGTCGCCGGTTTTGATATTGACGGCGTGCAGCCCCTCATAACTGGCCGCCACGGCGAGTTTTTCGTCAAACAGGTCGCAGATAATGACGTCCGAACAGCCGCCCGCCAGCGCCGCGAGGGCGGTGACCACGCCGATCGGCCCGGCGCCGATCACCAGTGCGATATCGCCGGGTTTGATCCCGGCTTTGGTGGCCGCTTGCATGCCGATGGCTAAGGGTTCCACCATGGCGCCCTCAGCGAAACTGACGTTGTCCGGCAATTTGAACGTGAAGGCGGCGGGGTGGATGACGGTTTCGCGCAGGCAGCCGTGCACCGGTGGCGTCGCCCAGAAGCGAACGGCCGGGTCCAGGTTGTAAATCCCGGCGCGCGTCTGCGCCGAGTTGAGATCGGGAATGCCGGGTTCCATGCAAACGCGATCGCCGATGCTGAGGTGAGTGACGTTTTTACCGGTCGCGAGCACCACGCCGGCGGCTTCATGGCCGAGCACCATCGGGGCGTTAACCACGAACGGGCCAATGCGGCCATGTTGGTAATAGTGCACATCGCTGCCGCAGATGCCCACGGAATGAATTTTTATCTGCACATCATCGGGCCCCAGCGTTTCGGCAAGCTGGACGTCCTCGATAGCGATTTCCCCCGCTTTGGCCAACACTAATGCTTTCATATTGCCTCCTGGTGAATCATTTTTATGGTAACGATATCATTTCAATGCGGCGATAGTGGGCTAAAGCGGGGGGTTAAACTGTGATCGATGTTGGAATTACTCGACGGGAGTTAATTTTGCTGGTGGGTTGTTATTCAATATAGGGATGAAGATCACAAAATCGGCGATGCAATGACGGTTTTAATATCAGCATGCTGATATCGATACCGTTACTTTGCAGGGGAAATGATGAACAAACAACAACGTGCCATAGCCGCTACGCTGGAATACTTGCGTGAGGCGGACATTGTTTTGACTGAGGAAGAACAGCAACGTATTGAAATTGCGACGTTTGGCTTGGCTGACTATCCCGTCTCAGGGCTGCAGCTGCTGACCTATGTCAACTCACCTCGGTATTGCGCGAAAGAGCTGGTGCTGTTTCCTGGTCAGACTTGCCCGGAACATTTACATCCTCCCTTTGCCGGCACACCCGGCAAGCAAGAGACGTTCCGTTGCCGTTGGGGAGAGGTGTTTTTGTTTGTCGATGATGAAAACCTGACGCTTAATGATGCCGGCGGCGAACCGGTATGTCGGGTGCCAGAGGGCGCAGAACCTTGGTACACCTGCAATCGCTATATTCTCTTGCGGCCTGGCGAACAATACACCATCGCCCCCAATACCCGGCACTGGTTTCAGGCTGGGAAGCGGGGCGCAGTGGTGTCCGAGTTCTCTTCCGAGAGCCGTGACGAGCTGGATATCTTTACCGATCCCCGGATTAACCGCCTGGCAGGCGTAAACCATTAGCGCCACGATGAAAGTTCTGTCATGATGTTGCCAATGGTACAAAATGATACTTTAAGCTAAGGAGCTGCATTTGGCAGTGGGTCGAGGACGGAAAGCGACGCTGGCTAGCGTGGCCGCACAGGCAAACGTCAGTAAAATCACCGCGTCGCGGGCATTTTCACAGCCGGACAAGGTTCATCCGGAAACGCTGCGCCGCATTCGGGAGACGGCTGCCGAACTCGGCTATGTGGTCAATGCCGCGGCGCGCAACCTGCGGGCGAAAAGCAGCAGAACCATTGGCATCGTCAACCCGGATATGGCCAACCCGTTCTTTGGCGGCCTGACACGCCTGATGACGCTCGAAGCGCAAAAAATGGGGTACGACACCCTGGTGTTCGACTCCTATGAGTCTCAGGAAAGCGAAGACAGAATCATCGACAAACTGATTGGCTACAACGTCGATGCGATCATTCTCTCGGTCATTTCCAACGATCATCTGTACCAGCCCTCCTATCTAAAACGGTTGGAAACATTGAATATCCCGGTGGTGCTGATCGACCGGGAACTGGACAATCGCCACTGCAGCGGCGTGTATATCGATAACCTGGACTGCGGTCTCCAGGCGGGGCGCTGGCTTTTGGAACAGAAAGCGCAGCGGGTGGTGGTGGTGTCTGGACCGGAGAACTCCAACGTTGCACGGGACAGGGTCACAGGGCTGCAGGCGGCGTTGCAAGGGAAAGTGGCGTCGTTTGAAGTGCTGTATGCCGATTTCTTTATGGACGTCGCCTGGCAAGAGACGAGCCGCTGGCTGGCCAATCACCGCGCGCCGGACTTTTTCGTCGGCTGCAATAACCAGATCTCCCTGGGCATTATCAAGGCCTGTATCGAACATCGGCTGCCGTTGATGCAGGACGTGTCGCTGTTCAGCATCGATGAGGTTTCGCATGCCGAGATCTACGGTTTCCATTTCCCTTGCGTGTCGCATGATTTGCAAGAGATCGCCTGGCAAGCCTTGAATCTGGCGATCCGTCGTATTGCCGACCCCGAGATCAAACCGGGCAAGGTGGTGGTGCGAGGAAAACTCGTCGCGTAACGGCGCACCCGTTCTCCTTATCCTTCATTTTTCAGCGTGTTGCGCTGTTTTTGGCTCATCCCGCCCGGCGGGACGGATGAGCAGCCACAAACCGCTTCCTGCCGTCGCCGCGCCTAGCAGCATGGGCCAGGAAAGGGGTTCATTGAACATTAACCCGGCCCAGCAGAAGGTAACGAAGGGACTGAGAAACAGCAGGCTCGTCACGCGCAGCGCAGAAGTGAGCTTTAGACACAACCAGTACAGGCCGTAACCGGCCAGCGTCGCCAGTAGCGCGTTCCAAAGCACGCCGATCGCAAACCCCGTCGTTACCGTGGGCAGCAACGGGCCTTCATTGCCGGCCAGCGCGGCGAAAGCCAGCGCCGAAACCGCGCTTTGTATCCCCAGCGAGGCCGGCAAACTCATTGCGTGCGCCCGCGGCAGCCGTTCCTGCCACAGGGTTGCCAGCGCTAGCGATAGCATCCCCGCCAGCGGCAACAGGTAACTCCACAATGGGGCTTCTCCCCATGAAATGGCGCTGCCGGTCGCCAGCGTTACCCCGCTAACCCCCAAGGTTAAGCCGGACCAAACGCGACCATCGGGCAGACGGCGTTGCAACAGCATGCTCAGCAGCGCGGTGCCGAGAGGGAGCAAATCGGCGATGAGTGCGGCCAACCCGGCCGGCACGCCATATTCGATGCCTTTGCTGACGCCGGCCAGGTAACCGGTCATGGCGAGCAACCCAATCCCGGCGTGAACCGCTATTGTCAGAGGAGATGCACGCCTGATGGCGTTCAGACTAAACGGCAGCAACGCGAGAGCGACGACCACGCAGCGCCAGAACGCCACCAGCAACACCGGCGCGTAATCGGCGGCGAAGCGGATGCCGACGAAACCGGAGCTCCAGGCCACGATCAGCAGAACCTCGGCCGCAGCCAGCCAGAGGGCGGCTTTGCCGCGATGTTTGCCGCCGTGGGACGAGGGGCGAAATGATGGCAGGGACATGATGGTCACCTCCTTTCCGCCCGATGGTAGTGTGTGGCTATAATTTAATAAATCGAATAATTTTCGTTCAGTTGTTTAATGGAGTTAAATCATGCGGCCGATATTGGATATCGATCTCTTGCGCACTTTTCACGCCATTGCACGTTTGGGGCAATTTCGCGCGGCGGCGGCATTTGTCAATCGCAGCCCCGCCGCCGTGAGCGTGCATATCCAGCGCCTGGAACAGGTGGTGGGCGGCCGCCTGCTGGAGCGTGACAATCAGGCCGTGGTGCTGACGCCGCTGGGAAGCAAGCTGCTGGCATCGACGCTCGGGCTGCTGAGCGCCCATGACGATATTCTGCGGGAACTGCAGGTCGCGCCGCTAAGCGGCCATATCAAATTGGGATTGCCTGATGAGTACGCTTCTCATGTGATACGCCATATTTTGCCGCGGTTTGCCGACAGTTTCCCCGCGGTGGAGCTGGAGGTCTCTACCGCTGCCAGTCAGGCGCTGGTGGAACAAATTGGCCGTAATCGGCTGCATCTTGCGCTGGTGGTTCAACCCTCGAAGAGACAGTGTCCGACACCGCTCGCGGTGACAGTACCAGTGTGGGTTGGAGGCCGTTCGCTGGCGCTGCAGGCTAACCGGCCGCTGCCGCTGGCATTGCATGCCGCCGATTGCCCTTATCGTGAGGCTATGATCGATGCATTGACCAGGGCGGGAAGGCATTGGCGAGTGGTTGTGAGCAGCCCTTCGGCCAGCGTGGTGGCGGCTGCCATCGAGGCAGGATTGGCCGTCACGCTGCTTGACCGCGCACGGGTTTCGGCGGCGATGCGGATACTCGACGAATTGCCTTCGGTCGCACCACATGAAGTGCAACTGCTCCGTTCTGCCACGGCCGCCAGCCAACCGGCGGTGGCGATGCTGGAAAGCGTCATCGGTGAGTATTTACGGGGGAGAACATGAATATCGGCCGCGTGGGGAAGACGAATCGAGCATGACGGTGACGGAGAGATGTGGCTAGCGCCGGGAACGCTGTATCGCGGGGCGTTCCCGGTATTCGAGGGCTGGAGATCAGAACACCTGTTTGAACGGCTTCACCGTCACGTCGGCATAGACGCCGGCGGCGATATAAGGATCCTGCTGCGCCCAGGCCTGGGCTTCCGCCAGCGAGGCGAATTCGGCGATCACCGTTGAACCGGTAAAGCCGGCGGCGCCGGGATCGTTGCTGTCGATGGCCGGGTTAGGGCCGGCGACCACCAGGCGGCCGGCGTCGCGCAGCGCCTGCAGGCGCGCCAGGTGTGCCGGGCGCACCGCCAGACGGTTTTCCAGCGAGTTGGGGACGTCTTGCGCGTAGATCAGATAAAGCATGTTTCACCTTTAAAATCATGGCTATAAAACGGTGCTACCAAGGTAGCGCAAAAGGCACGGCAGGGGAACGGTACGCGGCGAATTTCCCCGCGGATTGGCGCTTATGCCTTGAAGCCGCTACTTTTTATTCGTATAGTGCGGCGCGCTTAAACTGATATGCCATTGAGGTGAGGACATGACGGAACTGGTAAGGGAAAAACTCGATTTGCCGGCGGGCAAAAGTAAACTGCTGCTGCACTCTTGCTGCGCGCCCTGTTCCGGCGAAGTGATGGAAGCGATCCAGGCGTCCGGGATCGAGTACGCCATTTTCTTCTATAACCCCAACATTCACCCGCAAAAAGAGTATCTGCTGCGCAAGGAAGAGAACATCCGTTTCGCCGAGCAGCACGGGGTGCCGATTATCGATGCCGATTACGACACCGACAACTGGTTCGCCCGCGCCAAGGGGATGGAGAATGAGCCGGAGCGCGGTATCCGCTGCACCATGTGTTTCGACATGCGTTTCGAGCGCACGGCGCTGTATGCGCATGAGCACGGTTACGACACCATCTCCAGCTCGCTGGGCATTTCGCGCTGGAAGAATATGCAGCAGATCACCGACTGCGGCATCCGGGCGGCGGAAAAGTATCCCGATCTGGTGTACTGGGATTACAACTGGCGCAAGAAGGGCGGTTCGTCGCGCATGATAGAGATCAGCAAGCGCGAACGCTTCTATCAGCAGGAATACTGCGGCTGCGTCTATTCGCTGCGCGACACCAACCTGCACCGTAAGGCGCAAGGGCGACCGCTGATCAAACTGGGCGTGCTTTACTATGGTGATGAAGAATAGCGCTGACTCACCGCAATTAACCCGCTCCGGCGGGTTTTTTACTTTTTGACGCCTGGCCAAACGTTAATGAAGCGTGTCGCCCCGGCGGTAAAAAAGCAACGGCAAGGTTAATATCCTTATGAGTTTGCTGGTTTTAGCCGCGCATACTGACGATTAAAGCGATAGTTTGCCTTTCGTTATTGAATATGATTGCTATTTGCATTTAAACTTGGCGAACCAGAGGAAACAGAATCATTATGCCGCTAAAAAAGATGTTCCTTAATCGCCGTATATCCGTGCCTTTCGTCTTGTCCGTAGGCCTGCACAGCGCCCTGGTGGCGGGATTGCTTTACGCTTCGGTAAACGAAGTAGTGGAGCTGCCGAAGCCAGAGGACGCGCCGATCAGCGTCATGATGGTCAATACCGCCGCGATGGCCGAACCGCCGCCACCTGCGCCGGCCGAGCCGGAGCCGCCGCAGGTCGAACCTGAGCCGGAGCCAGAACCGGAACCTATCGTGGAGCCGCCGCCAAAGGCGATCGTGAAGCCGGAGCCGGTCAAGCCGAAACCAAAACCTAAGCCGAAGCCAAAGGTCGAAAAACAGGTCAAACCGGAGCCGAAAAAAGTCGAGCCGCGCGAACCGTCACCGTTCAACAACGATTCGCCGGCCAAGCCGATCGACAAAGCGCCGGTGAAACAGGCGCCTGCCGCGCCGGTGCAGGGCAATTCGCGCGAGGTCGTGCCGAAGGCGTTGGTGCAGTCCAAACCGATGTATCCGCCGCGCGCGCTGGCCTTACAGATTGAAGGCAGTGTTAGGGTCCAGTTTGATGTCGACAGCGATGGTCGCTTGAGTAACGTGCGTATCTTGTCGGCCGAACCGCGCAATATGTTCGAGCGCGAAGTGAAGCAGGCGCTACGCAAATGGCGCTATGAAGCCAAAGAAGCGAAAGACCTCATCGTCAACATTCGCTTCAAGCTGGATGGCTCGACCGAATTGAACTGAGGTAGATCTGGCGACAGATATCAAGCGTGTTGATCGTTTGTCGCTTCATCTGACTACCGTCCTTGACTTCCTCGCCCGATGCCTGGGCGAGGAAGCTATCCAGACCTGATAATTCACGTTGATTGTTTTACGTGGACGTCCTCTTTTTTCCTACCGCAATGCCAAATTTATCCTCATAAATATTCGCAATCTGCCGGCAAACTTCACCGTTCTCATAGCAATACTTTTACATGCCTGTTGAAAAACATTCATTTTCATCAGGTTATGAGTTTTTTTGACATGGATACGCAGGTTTTAAATTTATTCCTGTCGTGATTATGCGCCAAGTCTGTGTAAAAAATAATCAATGGTAAACGTGTAATATTTAATTCAGGTTTACAATAGAGGGGTGATTTGCTTGAATGCGGAGCGAGATTTGTCACTACGCCCGCTAAGCCGACGACCACTGCATTGTTCGTCGGTGAGCGAGGGAAGGTGCGGTCTCAAACAGCCACTCAGATCAGTGAAGTCTCCGTTAATCTGTGTGACAGAACGGGGGCTGTCTGATGGGGCTGTCACTGCGAATAACATCAGGATGAAAATATGAGCTGGACGATTGATAAAGTGAAAGTGCTGTTTAATAAGCCTTTGTTGGATTTGCGCTATGATGCGCAAAAGGTGCATCGTCAACATTTTGATCCGCTGGAAATACAAATGAGCACTTTGCTGTCTGTTAAAACAGGAGGGTGCCCAGAGGACTGCAAATATTGTTCGCAAAGCGCAAGGTATAAAACAGGATTGCGGGCAGAAAAGTTGTTGCAGGTAGAAAAAGTCTTACAGTCAGCCCGTACAGCGAAAGAGGCTGGCTCCTCGAGATTTTGCATGGGAGCGGCCTGGAGTAATCCTCACGAACGCGATATGCCTTATTTGGAGGAGATGGTCAGAGGGGTTAAGGCGTTGGGGTTGGAAACCTGCATGACGCTGGGAAAACTGACTGATTCTCAGGTCGAGCGATTGGCTAACGTTGGCTTAGACTACTATAGCCACAATCTGGATACCTCTCCCGAATATTATGGCAGCATCATCACAACCCGCACTTATCAGGATAGATTAACGACGATCGATAAAGTCAGGGCGGCCGGCATCAAGGTCTGCTCCGGTGGAATATTGGGTCTAGGTGAAAGTAACCTAGACCGGATAGGTCTGCTTTTGCAATTGGCAAACCTTTCTAAAGCGCCGGAAAGTGTGCCCATTAACATGCTGGTCAAGGTGGCGGGCACCCCCCTGGAAGACAGTGAGCCGGTGGATGCCTTTGACTATATCCGCGTCATTGCCGTTGCCAGAATCATGATGCCGACCTCCTATGTGCGCATCGCGGCAGGGCGCGAGAAAATGAATGAGCAAATGCAGGCCATGTGTTTTATGGCGGGGGCCAATTCAATTTTCTATGGATGCAAATTGTTAACGGCAACGAATCCCGATGAGGATCAGGATATGAAATTGATACGGAAGTTGGGTCTGAAAACACAAAAAGTGCGCCAATCACTGACAGACGAGGAAGAGGGCGCGTCATTGCTGAAAGACGTAATGACTATGGATGATGAGAACTATTATCAGGTTATTTGATGCGGCATTTAAATATGCCCACGGATAAAGCGGCAAGCCAACAGCAGTATGCTGTTGGCTTCAATCATCTTATTCTTCGAAACCGACGCGGAAATTCATTTTGCCCTCAGGCAGCGCGCGCGAGTTGCCTTCCGCATCGACCGCCACATAGGTGAACACCGCTTCGGTCGCCCGGTAACGCTGGCCGATCGGGGCGGAAGAAACTTTCTTTACCCACACTTCGATATTAATGGTGATCGAGCTGCGCCCGGTGCGGATACAGTGCGCATAGCAGCAAACCACGTCGCCTACCGCCACCGGTTTCAGGAAGGTCATGCCGTCTACGCGTACCGTCACCACGCGCCCTTCGGCGATCTCTTTGGCCTGAATGGCGCCGCCGATATCCATTTGCGACATCAGCCAGCCGCCGAAAATATCGCCGTTGGCATTGGTATCGGCCGGCATCGCCAGCGTGCGCAGCACCAGCTCGCCGCTGGGTAAAGGTCGTTGTTGTGTCATAGCAGTCTGCTTTTAAAAGGAAGGGATAACATCATACTGCCCGCGGCAAATGCCGCAGGCATTAACAATTTTGTAACTATTTTGTTTCTTCTGCCGGTACGTGCCGGTATTTGTAACTATTTTTTCTGTTCTTCCGGCATGTGCCGGTAAATATAGATACCGCTGAGGAGGGTGAAGACCAGCGTCAGTACCGTCAGGCCAAAGACTTTGAAATTGACCCAGACGCTTTGCGGCAGCCAGAAGGCGACATAGATGTTCGCCAGGCCGCAGGCCAGGAAGAAGATCGCCCAGGCCAGGTTGAGGTTGCTCCACACTTTGTCCGGCAGCGTCAGCTCTTTGCCCAGCATGCGCTGAACCAGCGGTTTTTTGAGCACCCATTGGCTGATCAGCAGCGCCAGCGCGAACAGCGCGTAAATCACCGTGACCTTCCATTTGATGAACAAATCGTTATGGAACACCAGCGTCAGGGTGCCGAATACCAGCACCATCAGGAAGGTGATCAACGTCATCTTCTCGACCTTGCGGTATTTCACCCAGGTGAACACCAGCGCCAGCGCGGTGGCGACAATTAACGCGCCGGAAGCAACGTAAATGTCGTACAGCTTGTAAAACGCGAAAAAGACAATTAACGGGAGGAAATCAAGAAACTGCTTCATAAATCAATCCATCATCTGTTCATCGGCCGACTATACCGGATTCGGCGAGCTCTGTGTACCGCCGGGCGTTGCCGATTATCGGCGTTTGGCCGGCGGATTTCTGCCGCGAAAGCAGGAATTTGCATAAACTTACGCAAGAAAGTGCCGGTACATTGCCAGCGCGGGCCGCAGGCCGCATAGTAAGTGTCATAATAACCAGATAATTTACCGCGGAAAACAAGCATGCAGTGGAAATCTCTCCAGGCCCTGACGCCTGGTTTGACGCATTTATTGGGCTATCAACGCAGTTGGCTCAAGCCGGATATTCGCGCCGGCCTTTCCGTCGCCGCCGTCGCCCTCCCGGTGGCCATCGCCTACGCCGAACTGGCCGGGGTCAGCCCGGTGGTGGGGCTCTACTCCTGTATCTTGCCGATGATGGCCTACGCGCTGTTCGGCTCGTCGCGCCAGCTGATCGTCGGGCCCGACGCTGCCACCTGCGCGGTGATCGCCGCAGTGGTGACGCCGCTGGCAGCGGGCAATATGGAACGCCATTGGCAACTGACCATTATGATGACCGCCATGATGGGCGGCTGGTGCCTGCTGGCCAGCCGGTTCAAGCTGGGGGCGCTGGCGGATTTGCTGTCGCGGCCGATCCTCAGTGGGCTGCTGAACGGGGTGGCGATCACCATTATTGTCGATCAGATCGGCAAGGTGTTGGGGTTTACGATGCGCCCGGCACAGCTGATCGAGCGCATCTACGCGCTGCCCGGTAACCTGCTGCACAGCGACTGGCTGACGATGGCGGTGTCGTTGCTGACGCTGGTGACGCTGCTCGGATTTAAAAAATGGCGGCCTAACTGGCCGGCGCCGCTGTTCGCTATCGTGCTGGCGGCGTTCGTGACCTGGGCGGGCGGCCTGCAGCAGCATGGCGTGGTGACGGTGGGCGGTTTCAGCGGCGTGCTGCCGATCGTCCAGTGGCCGGACTTCCAGCCCGGTTTGCTGCGCGACATGGTGATCCCGGCGCTTAACCTGGCGGTGGTGAGTTTTGTCAGCATGATGCTCACCGCCCGCAGCTTCGCCGCCAAAAACGGTTATGAGGTGAACGCCGACGCCGAGTTTCGCGCGCTGGGGCTGGTGAATATCGTCTCTGCGCTGTCGCAAGGTTTCGCCATCAGCGGCGCGGATTCGCGCACCGCGGTGAATGATGCCAACGGCGGCAAGAGCCAACTGGTGTCGATCATCGCCGCCGCGGTCATTGCCTTTGTCTTGCTGTTCCTGATGGCGCCGCTGCAGTTTATTCCGGTGGCCGGGTTGGGCGTGGTGCTGATGTATGCGGCCTGGTCGCTGCTGGACATCCGCGGCATCTGGATCTTGCGCCGTCGCAACGCGCAGGCGTTCCGCCTGGCGCTGTTTACCTTCCTCAGCGTGCTGCTGGTGGGAGTGATCAGCGGCATTGGGCTGGCGGTGTTGCTGGGGCTGATGCAGTTTCTGCGCACCGTCTTCCGGCCGACGGAACAGCTGCTGGGCGTCAACGACGAAGGCATGATCCATTCCATGGGCAATAACAATGGGGTGAAGGCGGTGCCTGGCGTCATGATGTATCGCTTCAATTCGCCGCTGACCTATTTCAACGTGGCGTATTTCAAACGCCGTATTCTCAATTTGGTCGACGGCACGCCGTTCCAGCCACGTTGGGTGGTGGTGGATGCGGTGGCCAGTTTCACCCACGCCGATATCAGCGTGCTGGCGGCCATCGACGAACTGAAACGCGACCTGTTACAGCGTAACGTAAGGCTGGTGCTGGCGGGGCGCCGCACCGAGCTGACGCGTTGGTTCCGCATCAACCGCTTAGGGCGCGACAAGGAGTTGATTTTGGTGCCGGACCTGTATCTGGCGCTGAAGCTGATTCAGAGTAAGGAGCAGGCGGAAGCCGCCGTGGTGGGGTAAAAAAAAGGGGCGCGCCGAAGCGTGCCCCTTGGTTTTTGCTTGCGCCGGCGTTAGCCGCGCAGCAGCATGTACAGACGGAACAGGTAGATCAGCAGCAGGGCAGACACCAGGTTGCTCAACGCGGTCAGTACCACGCTGGCGACGTTCGGCGTCAGCACCGACAGATGGCTCACCAAAAACAGCACCAGCAGCTTGGCCGCCAGCCACAGCATCATCGCCGGCACCAGCACGCGCGCATTGGCGAAGGCTAATTTGCTGCTCAGCTTGAGCGAAGCGAAGACGCCTTTTTTGTCGACGGAGGCGATCACCGGCGCCAGTGCGAAGGCGATAGCCATCAGCACGCCCGGCACCACAAACAGCGTCAGGCCAAGTTGGATCAGCAGGGTGCAGATAAACAGCAGCAACAACAGGCGCGGCAGATCGGGCGCCGAAGCGCCGAGCGCGCGCAGGGCGCTGGTGCGTTGCCCTTGCGACACCAGACGGATCAGCGTCAGCATCCCGCCGACCAGCAGCACGTTGCCGACCAGCGCGGAGAAGGTGGCGGCCGCCGACACTTTCAGCAACACCATCTGCTGTTCCGGCGTCATCTGCTGGATCACTTCCTGAATGCCCATGCCGGTAGAGGAAGCGAAATCGCTGGTGGTGGCAGCGAGCGTCGCCAACTGTTCGGCATCGGGGCTGAAGGCCTGATTCAGCAGCACGGAGATAAACGCCGTCAACAGCGCCAGCATCAGGATGCTGGCCAGTTGATTGCGTAAAAAGTTAAAACTGTCACGGTACAAAGCGTTGGCCGTGATAGGCATGCAGACTCCTTGGCGTCGGGAAAACAGAGATAAATCAGTGGGTGATTGTACCCTGTTCCACGCCGCAGTGGCACCCCGCGAATTGCACTACGCCTATTTCTTCAACGATCGTCGTCTCAGGCAGCGATAGCGGCAAGGGCACCGGCAAGGGGGGCAGGCCGTAGCGTTCCCGGGCGCGATCGCAGGCTTCGTTACGCAGGCCGTTTTCACCGGACTGATCGAACTCTCTGCACGGGCTGGGTCGATTGAGGTAGATCGAGCAGGACACGGCTTTGCCGATCTCGCCGTCCAGCGCGGTGCAGCGGGGGGACTTGCTGTTGGTCCCCTGCATGCAGCGCAGGAACGGGCTCAAAGGCTCCGTCAGGGAAAGGGGGACGGTGCCGCCGCCGTCTTCGGCTTCGGCCCAATAGAATGACACTCGAAAATAACCGCAGCATGCGCCGCAGCTGACACAGGGATTAAGGATTTCGCTCATCTTGATTGCCCGCCGACTCCTCACGGCACCAACCAAAACCAACACGGAAAATGAAATTACCTCAGCCGCATTTTTCTCCGCAACTGAAATTTGAACATGTAGATAATTTGCAACAAAATCGTTTTTTTGATGCAGATCAATCCTTGATTTATTAGACGGTTAGGTAACCTTGTTTTTAGTGGGATTTTAAATTTTTACACATAAGATGTGATCTCGATGGGATCACAAATACCCGAAAGTAGGTATATTCCCCCTCGAGCGATTAACCACACAAATGGAATGGATAATGAAAAAGACAACTCTGATGGTATTGGCGACGATGATGGCGCCTATGTTGGCAAGTGCGCATCAGGCCGGTGATTTCCTGTTCCGCGCGGGAACCGCGACCGTGCGTCCAAATGCGGGTTCAGACAACGTACTGGGGTTGGGCTCGCTGGATGCGAAAAACAACACCCAGCTCGGTCTGACCTTCGGTTACATGGTGACGGACAACATCGGCGTTGAGTTGTTGGCCGCAACGCCATTCCGCCACAAGGTGACGCTGGGCGGTACCGATCTGGCGACCGTTCACCAACTGCCGCCTACGCTGATGGCGCAATACTACTTCGGCGACAAGCAGGACAAACTGCGTCCTTACCTGGGCGTCGGCGTTAACTACACCACTTTCTTCGACGAGAAGTTCAACGACTACGGCAAAAGCGCCGGGTTGAGCGACCTCGATCTGAAAGATTCCTGGGGCGTGGCGGCGCAGGCCGGCCTGGATTACAACCTGGATGAGCACTGGATGCTGAACATGTCGGTGTGGTGGATGAACATCGAAACCAAAACTCGCTTCAACGATGCGAATGGTGGGCACCATAGCTTCGATACGCGTCTGGATCCGTGGGTGTTCATGTTCGGGGCGGGTTACCGCTTCTGATGAAGGCTTCCAAGCAGGGAGGCGTTGCGCCTCCCTGTGTCGGTATTATTTAATCTGCATCACGTTTTCAACAGATTTCACGCCGGCTACGCCGCGTGTGACCTGCACCGCACGGTTGGCGTCATCGCTGGACGTCACGAAGCCGCTCAGCTGTACGCGCCCTTTAAAGGTTTCCACGCTAATCTCGCGTGACTTGATGTTTTTATCCGCCAGCAACGCCGATTTCACTTTGGTGGTGACCACGGTGTCATCGATATAACCGCCTGTTCCCTCTGATTTTGCCGTCGGCGCGCAAGCGCTCACCGCGACCGCCACAACGGCTGCCATGCACAAGGCCGAAAGGGTTTTAAACAGCTTCATAAATTACTCTCCATGCAATGTTATGGTTGAAATTCGCTACGGTTTTTCGCCGCAGCGAGCGCATTCCCCAAATCAAACGAAGAAATGCATAGCGAACAAAGTTCATTGTGAGACAAGACTGGGTTTTGTTCAAATTTTTGCTGTAAATAAATGGAACAAACTTTGAGGGGAAACAAGCTGTTAAAGCGAGCGCCGGCAGGGCGCTCGCTAAAGAGGATCACGCCCGGGTGGCGCGCTTCATATTGCTGACAAAGGCCGCCAGCTTAGTCAGCATCTCCGCCGGGTTGGCATGGTGCTGTTCGATGATTTTGACGATTGCCGAGCCGGAGATCGCGCCGGCGGCCCCGGCCTGCAGCGCCGCCTTCACCTGCTCGGGTTCGGAGATGCCGAAGCCCTGCAGCGGCGGCGCGGCGTGATACTCGCGCAGCTTGTTCACCAGGTGATGCAACGGCAGCTGCGCTCGGCTTTCGGTGCCGGTCACCCCGGCGCGCGACAGCAGGTAAGTGTAGCCGCGGCCGTGCGACGCGATTTCACGCAGCAGATCGTCATCGGCGTTCGGCGGGCAGATGAAGATCGGTGCGATACCGTGGCGAATGGCCGCGGCGCGGAACGGCGCAGACTCTTCAAACGGCACGTCGGCGACCAGCACCGAATCCACGCCCACTTCGGCGCAGCGTTGGTAAAACGCATCGATGCCTTTATGGAACACCAGATTGGCGTACATCAGCAGCCCAATGGGAATGGTCGGGTGCTTCTGGCGGATGGCCGCCAGCATCTCGAAGCACTGGGTCGGCGTGACGCCGGCGGCGAAAGCGCGCAGCGTCGCGCTCTGGATAGTGGGGCCATCCGCCAGCGGATCGGAGAAGGGGATGCCCAACTCCAGCGCGTCCGCACCGGCTTCGATCAGGGTGTCGATAATCTGCAGCGATAGCGTCGGATTGGGATCGCCTAACGTCACGAACGGGACGAAGGCGCCTTCCTTGCTGCTTTCCAGACGCGTGAACAGTTGCTGATAACGTTCCATCAGATTTCTCCCCGAGCTTTCAAAATGTCGTGAACGGTAAATATGTCTTTGTCGCCGCGGCCGGACAGGTTGACCACCAAGATTTGCTCTTTCTGCGGCGTTTCACGGATCATTCTCAGCGCGTGCGCCAGGGCGTGTGAGGATTCCAGCGCCGGGATAATGCCTTCATGGCGCGACAGCGCCTTGAACGCTTCCAGCGCTTCGTCGTCGGTGATCGACACGTATTCGGCGCGGCCAGTGCTGTTCAAGTAGGCGTGCTGCGGCCCGACGGATGGGAAGTCCAGCCCGGCGGAAATCGAATAGGACTCTTCAATCTGGCCTTCGTCGGTCTGCATCATCGGCGCCTTCATGCCGAAGTAGATGCCGACGTGGCCGTGCTTGAGCGGCGCGCCGTGCTGACCGGTTTCGATACCCAGGCCGGCAGGTTCCACGCCGATCAGCCCAACGTCGGCGTCATCGATAAAATCGGCGAACATACCGATGGCGTTGGAGCCGCCGCCGACGCAGGCGATGACCGCATCCGGCAGGCGGCCTTCGCGCTCCAGCACCTGCGCTTTGGTCTCTTCGCCGATCATGCGCTGGAATTCACGCACGATGGTGGGGTACGGGTGCGGGCCGGCGGCGGTGCCGAGCATATAGTGCGCGGTTTCATAGCTGCCGGACCAGTCGCGCAACGCTTCGTTGCAGGCGTCTTTCAGGGTGGCGGAGCCGCTGTGCACCGGGATCACTTCCGCGCCCATCAGCCGCATGCGGAACACGTTCGGCGACTGGCGCTCGACGTCTTTGGCGCCCATATAGATGCGGCATTTCAGGCCGAGCAGCGCGCAGGCCAGCGCCGACGCGACGCCGTGTTGGCCTGCGCCGGTTTCCGCGATGATCTCGGTTTTGCCCATGCGCTTGGCCAGCAACGCCTGGCCCAGCACCTGGTTGGTCTTGTGTGCGCCGCCGTGCAGCAGGTCTTCACGCTTCAGATAAAGCTTGGTGTTGCTGCCGGCGGTGAGGTTTTTGCACAGCGTCAGCGCCGTCGGGCGGCCTGCGTAGTTCTTTAGCAGATCGATGAATTCGGCCTGAAACGCCGGATCGCGCTGAGCGCTGACAAAGGCTTCTTCCAGTTGTTTCAGGGCCGGCATCAGAATTTGCGGCACATACTGGCCACCAAATTCGCCGAAGTAGGGGTTAAGCAGCGTCATGAGAGTTCCCGTTATTATCCGTTATTAATGTTGAGCCGTATTCAGTAGGCGCGCAGGGTCTGGAAGACCGAGGCCAGGCGCGCGGGATCTTTGATGCCCGGTTCGCTTTCCACGCCGGAGTTGAAGTCCAGCCCGGCGCAGCCGAGCTTGGCCGCTTCGACGCAGTTGTCGGCGCGCAGGCCGCCCGCCAGCATCACGTTAGTCAGATCTTCGTCTTGCAATACCGACCAGTCGAAGCGTTGGCCGGTGCCACCGGCACCGTTGTCGAGCAGGTAGCGATCGACATACTGCAAATCGCGCGCCGGCACCCGATCTTTCACGCTAAGCGCTTTCCAGATGCGGCAATCGGCCGGCAAGCGGGCGCGCAGGGCGCTGATATAAGCCTGGTCTTCCGCGCCGTGTAATTGCACCGCGTGCAGACCGAGGCGCTCAACGGTCAACGCCACGGTCTCGACCTGGGCGTCGCAGAATACGCCGACGTACTTCAGCGGCGCGCCGGAAATCACTTCGCGGGCGCGGGTGATATCCACGTAGCGCGGGGAGCGGCCGACGAAAATCAGCCCGCCGTAGATGGCGCCCGCCTGATACGCGGCGGCGGCGTCCTGTGGGCGGGTCAGGCCGCACACTTTGTTGTCGCCCAGGATCACGCGGCGCACGGCGGCGCGCAGATCGGGTTCAGACATCAGCGCGCTGCCGATCAGAAAGCCGTTGGCGTAATGGCTCAGCTCGCGGATCTGCCCGTAGTTGTTGATGCCCGACTCGCTGATCACCGTTACGCCATGCGGCACGCGCGGCGCCAGCTCACGGGTGCGGTTCAGGTCGATGCTCAGATCGCGCAGATCGCGGTTATTGATGCCGACCACGCGCGCTTCCAGCGCGATCGCCCGCTGCAGCTCTTCTTCACTGATCACTTCGGTCAGCACGCCCATATTGAGGCTGTGGGCCACCGCGGCCAGCTGGCGGTACTGCTCGTCGGTCAACACCGACAGCATCAGCAGAATGGCGTCGGCCTGATAGTAGCGCGCCAGGTAAATCTGATACGGGTCGACGATAAAGTCTTTGCACAATACCGGCTGGCTGACGGTCTTACTGACCAGCGGCAGGAAATCGAAGCTGCCCTGGAAGTATTTCTCGTCGGTCAGCACCGAGATCGCCGAGGCGAAATCTTTATAGACCGTGGCGATCTCCACCGGATCAAAGCTCTCGCGAATCAGCCCCTTGGAAGGCGAGGCCTTCTTGCATTCGAGAATGAAAGCCGTACGGGTGCCCTGCAGCGCGTGGTAGAAGCTGCGTTCGCTCGGTACGATGTCATTCTGAAAGCCGGCCAGGGGCTGTTGCTGTTGTCGCGCCGCGATCCATTGCGCTTTGTCGCGGACAATCTTGTGTAGCACGGTTTCCTGCATCATTTATCCTCTTGCCGCCAGTGCGATGACACGCTCATAGGCCTGCCCGCTGTTGATCATATCCAGTGCCTGCCGCGCATTTTGGCGCAGGTCTTCATGTCCGAATAACTTCAGAAGCAACGCGACGTTGGCCGCGACCGCCGCGGCGTGCGCCGGCTCGCCTTTACCTTGTAACAGCCGCGCCAAAATGTCACGGTTTTCTTCCGGCGTGCCGCCCAGCAAGGCTTCCAGCGGATAGGTTACCAATCCGAAGGACTGCGGCGTGAGCTGGTAGCTGCTGATTTCGCCGTTGTTCAATTCCGCTACGTGCGTCGGGGCGTGGATCGCCACCTCGTCCATGCCGCCGCCGTGAACCACCGCCGCACGTTGATAACCCAGCACGCGCAGGGTTTCGGCAATCGGCAGCACCAGTTCCGGGCTGTATACGCCGATCAGCGCCAGCGGCGGACGCGCCGGGTTAATCAGCGGGCCCAGCACGTTGAACAGCGTGCGGGTCTTCAGCTGCTGGCGCACCGGCATGGCGTGGCGAAAACCGGTGTGGTACTGCGGCGCGAACAGGAAGCACACGCCGAGGTCGTCCAGCGCCTTGCGCGCTTCTTCCGCCGGCAGATCCAGACGGATGCCGAACGCCGCCAGCAGATCCGAAGAGCCGGAACGGCTGGAGACGCTGCGGTTGCCGTGTTTGGCGATTTTCGCGCCGCACGCCGCCGCCACAAAGGCGCTGGCGGTGGAAATATTGATGCTGTTGGTGCCGTCGCCGCCGGTGCCGACGATATCGGCGAACGGGTAGTCAGGGCGCGGAAACGGCTGAGCGTCGTCCAGCAGCGCTTTGGCGGCGCCGGCGATCTCTTCCGGGCGCTCGCCGCGGACTTTCATGCTGATCAACGCCGCCGCCAGTTGGCTAGGTTCCAGTTCGCCGCGCACGATAGCGCTGAACAGCTGTTGGCTTTCCTGCTGGCTCATCGACTCGGCGCGGTACAGTTTCTCAAGAATAGGTTGCATCGTCGTGTTCCTTATATTACTTCGCCAGCGCCCAGGCGAGGGTCTGCTCAAGCAGGCGCGCGCCATGGGTGGTCAGAATCGATTCCGGGTGGAACTGGAAGCCGCACACGCGGCGGTGGTCGTCGCGCACCGCCATCACCATCTCGCCGAAATGGGCGTTGACGGTGAGATCGGCCGGGATGTTGCTGCCGACCAGCGAGTGGTAGCGCGCCACCGGCAGCGGGTTGGCCATGCCGGCGAACATGCCTTCGCCATCGTGAGCGATCGCCGAGGCTTTGCCGTGCAGGATCTCACCCGCCTGGCCGACCTGGCCGCCGTAGGCTTCGACGATCGCCTGGTGGCCGAGGCAGATGCCGATAATCGGCAGCCGACCGCGCAGACGCTGCAGCAGTTCCGGCATGCAGCCCGCTTCGGACGGCGTGCCGGGGCCGGGCGACAGCATCAGTACCGGCTGAGTCATGTGCTCCAGGCGTTCGATGATCACCTCGGCGGCGATCTGGTTACGGTAAATCACCACCTGGTGGCCGCTGGCGCGCAGCTGATCGACCAGGTTGTAGGTAAAGGAGTCGACGTTGTCGAGCAGCAGGATATCGGCCATCAGAACACCTCCTTGGCATGGTGCGCAGTGGCGATGGCACGCAGCACGGCACGGGCTTTGTTGCGGGTTTCGTCGGCTTCCGCCTGCGGGATGGAATCCAGTACCACGCCGGCGCCGGCCTGCACGGTGGCGATGCCGTCTTCAACGTAGGCAGAGCGAATGACGATGCAGGTATCCAGATCGCCGGTGGCGGTGAAGTAGCCCACCGCGCCGCCGTAGCTGCCGCGGCGCGTGCCTTCTGAGGCGGCGATCAGCTGCATCGCCCGCACTTTCGGCGCGCCGCTGAGGGTGCCCATGTTCATGCAGGCCTGATAGGCGTGCAGCACGTCGAGATCGGCGCGCAGGGTGCCCACCACCCGGGAAACCAGGTGCATGACGAACGAATAGCGATCCACTTTGGTCAGGTCGGCCACGTAGCGGCTGCCGGCCTGGCAGATGCGTGCCAGATCGTTGCGCGCCAGATCGACCAGCATCAGGTGCTCGGCCAGCTCTTTGTGGTCGGTGCGCATTTCCAGCTCAATGCGGCTGTCGAGATCCAGATCCAGCGAACCATCGGCACGGCGTCCGCGCGGGCGGGTGCCGGCGATCGGGTAGATTTCGATCTGGCGATTGCCCGCGTCGTATTTCAGCGCGCTCTCCGGCGAAGCGCCGAACAGGGTGAAGTCATCATCCTGCATGAAGAACATGTACGGGCTGGGGTTGTTGTCTTTCAACGTCTGGTAGGCCGCCAGCGGCGCCGGGCACGGCAGGGTGAAGCGGCGCGACGGCACCACCTGGAAAATCTCGCCCTGGCGGATCGCTTCCTGCAGCTCGCTGACCACCGCGCCGTACTCTTCGTCGCTCTGGTTACAGCTCAGCTGCATGTTTTCCAGCGTTTGGTGCGGGATCGGCTGCGGGGTTTGTTGCAACTCGGCCTGAAGTTGTTCCAGACGTTGCTGCAAACGCTGCGCTTCACTCGCTTGTTCACTGAAGACGCTGGCCTGCAGACGGGCCGTACCGCGTTGGTGATCAAGCACCAACAGCGTTTCAGCCAGATAGAAGCAGAAGTCCGGGCAGCGCTGATCCTGGCGCAGTGCCGGCAGATCTTCGAAACCGGCGACCAAATCGTAGGCGAACAGGCCGCCCAGCATCACGGCTTCGCGCTCGTCCGCCGGAGAGTCCACCAGGGTCAGCAGCGTGCGCAGCGCGTCGAACACCGACAGTGAGCGCAGGCGAGCGTCTTCGTCCTGCACCGCGTCGATCGCCGGGAAGGTCAGTTCGCGGCCGTTGGGGCGCGCCTGATTGCGCACCTCGGACGGCAGCGCTTCGTCCAGCAGCGGCAACAGCGCCGCGCCGTTGGCGGTCAGTGCCTGCACGCTGACGGTGTGGCCCAGTGCGGTAATGCGCAGCGCGCTGTCGATCACCAGCAGGCTCTGCAGATTCTGTTTGCTGTTGATTTCCGCCGATTCCAGCAGCAGGGTGGCCGGACGGGCGCCGCACAGCTGGTGGAAAAGGGTGGTGGGGTCGCCCCGGTAGCTGGCTTGCGCCTTCAGCAATGTCAGTTGTGGTTTGGTGTTCATCATCGGTGGTTCCAGTGAATTCTGTCCATAAAAAAGCCCGCATCAAGTGCGGGCTCAGGAAATCTGCATTGTCAGATGACAGCTATGCGCGATTACACCGCCCGCAAGAGGGAGGTACGCCACCAACCGTGAAGAGAAATATAGTTGTTCATTTGCCGACTCTCTCTGTTAACACTCATCTGACACGGCCGTTGCCGTGAACTTGTGTACTAGTTAACTGGTTCGTGGCGGCAAAGTCAACCCTCTTTTTGCACAATGTTTTAGCGGCCAGGGTGAATTCTATTCATCATCCGCCTGGCGCCTGCGGCCAGGGCAGAATAGATTTCCGTCCGGCCGTCGATCGCGGGTATGATAGAAAACCAAGCCATTGCCGGATAGCCGTTTTGACAGACAGTAACCCCCCATCCACCGCTTTTACTCTGTACGATCTCCACAGCCACACGACCGCCTCCGACGGTTATCTGACGCCGACGCAGCTGGTACTGCGGGCGGTCGAGATGCGTGTAGGCGTGCTGGCGATCACCGATCACGATACCACCGCCGGATTGGCCGAGGCCGCCGCGGCCATTGCGGAGCAGGCGTTGCCGCTGCGGTTGGTCAACGGGGTGGAAATCTCGACGCTGTGGGAAAATCATGAAATTCATATCGTTGGGTTGGGCATGGACGTCACGCATCCGGCGCTGGTGGCACTGTTGGCGGAACAAACCGAACGCCGCAACTGGCGGGCGCAGGAGATTGGCGTGCGCCTGGGTAAAGCGCGGATCCCTGACGCTTATGCCGGCGCGCAACGGCTGGCGGGCGCCGGCGCGGTCACCCGCGGCCATTTCGCCCGTTACCTGGTGGAGCTTGGCGTGGCGAACAACATGGCGCAGGTGTTCAAGAAATACTTGGCCAAGGGCAAAACCGGCTACGTGCCGCCGCAGTGGTGTACAATAGAACAAGCCATTGATGCGATTCATCAATCGGGCGGTCAGGCGGTGATGGCGCATCCCGGCCGTTACGATCTGACCGCGAAGTGGTTGAAACGTTTACTGGCGCATTTCGCCGAACACGGCGGCGACGCCATGGAAGTGGCGCAGTGTCAGCAGGCGCCGCATGAGCGCGCGCAGCTGGCGAAATACGCGCAGGACTACCACCTGTTGGCCTCGCAAGGCTCTGATTTCCATCAACCTTGTTCGTGGATCGAACTGGGGCGCAAGCTGTGGCTGCCGGGCGGTGTCGAGCCAGTGTGGCGCGATTGGCCGCAACCGGGCCAGGCGGTCTGATTTTACGCGCGTGGCAACGCGCGCGGGCATCATTTTAGGAGCAAGTCATGAGTCAGCTTTTTTATATTCATCCGGACAACCCGCAACCGCGTTTGATTAACCAGGCGGTCGACGTGCTACGCAAGGGCGGCGTGATCGTTTATCCCACCGATTCCGGCTATGCGTTGGGTTGCATGCTGGAAGAGAAGGCGGCGATGGAGCGCATTTGCCGCATCCGTCAACTGGACGGCAACCACAACTTTACCCTGATGTGCCGCGATCTGTCCGAATTATCGACCTATGCGCACGTCGATAACACGGCCTTCCGCCTGATCAAAAACAATACGCCGGGCCACTACACGTTCATTCTGAAGGCGACCAAAGAAGTGCCGCGCCGCCTGATGAATGAAAAGCGTAAAACTATCGGCCTGCGCGTGCCCTCAAACCCGATCGCGCTGGCGCTATTGGAGGCGTTGAACGAACCGATGATGTCCACCACCCTGATGCTGCCGGGCAATGATTTTGCTGAGTCCGATCCGGAAGAGATCAGCGATCATTTGGGCAAGGTGGTCGATCTGGTGATCCACGGCGGCTTCCTCGGCCAACAGCCGACTACGGTTATCGATCTGACCGAATCCACGCCGGAAGTGGTGCGCGAAGGGGCGGGCGACGCGGCGCCTTTCCGCTGATGTAAAAGGTTGCCACCTTGCCCATTGTCTGAAAATCGGCTGAAGCGAGGCTATTTCGCGTGAAAGCCGCTATTCTTGATTACTTCAGAATTGATAATGGGCAGGATGCGCAGCAATGATTAAACAGGTTTCTTTTTTAGCGGCCTTATTATTTTCCTCAATGGCAAATGCGGGTTTTTATTCAGGCAGCGGTTTGCTGGCGGAATCCGGCGGTTACGTAAAAAATAAAAGCGGTGAAGCCACCGTGGCCGAAGCGCTGAATGGTGGCATGTTTATGGGATACGTCGCCGGCGTATTCGATACCTATTCTATGCAGGGCAATCGCAATATCTGTCCGGCTGCCGGGATGAGCATCGGCGTCGCCGCCGACGCGGTGATGAAGTATTTGAACGAGCACCCAGAGCAACTGCATTATTCCGCTCCGTCGGTGATCATGCTGGCATTAAGCGCTGCCTATCCCTGCGTGCGCCATTAAGTTCCCGTTCCAATTAGTGCGCATTTTTTCATAAGATGCGCTCGGGGCGCATTCCGCACGAACTTCAATAGATCAATGCCTGCTGCGCTGTCACCTTATTCCCGTCGGTATTTCCCGAACGGGTCGGGGAGAGACGCGCAGGAGGTAATATGACCGCATTTCACAGTGCCAACATGATGCTCGACTATCAGGATATCGGCTCAGGGCCGCTCACGCTGGTGCTGTTGCCCGGCTGGTGCGAACCGAAAACCGTGTTCGAGCCGTTCATTGTTTTGGCGGCCGAACGTTATCGGGTGATCAACATCGACTGGCGGGGCCATGGCCTGTCGTCGAAAGCCGCGGAGATGTCGCTGACGGCGGACGATTTGCTGGAGGATGTGCGCCAACTGCTGACGGCGCTGCGTTTGGATAACGTGGTCACCCTGTCGGTGGCGCACGCCAGCTGGCTGGCGGTAGCGTTGGCTGAAGCGTTGCCGCAGCGGGTGCAGGGCATGGTGTTTCTCGACTGGATCATGACGCAGCCGGAACCGGCGTTCTTTACGGCGGTGAGGCGCATGCAGGAGCCGCAGCAGTGGCTGGCGGCGCGCGACGCCTTGTTCGACTTCTGGCAGGGCGGCATCCGCCACGATCGGGTCAAACGCCATCTGGAGGTTGAGATGGCGCAGGAAGATTACCGGCTCTGGCGTGCCGCCGGCGTGGCCATCGAACAGGCCTATCGGCAATTCGGCTCACCGCTGCAACGCCTGGCGGGAATGAGCGCACCGCCGCCGTGCCGGCACATCTACTCGTTGGATCGCCGTGACGACTATCTGCGGCAACAGCAGGCCTTTGCCGCCGAGCAGCCGTTTTTCTCCGTGGTGCGTCTCGGGGAGGCCCGCACTCACCTCGGCATTCTGGAACGGCCTGACTCGGTGCTGTGGGCTGTGGAGGATTTTTTGGCGCCGTGAACGCCGTCTGAAGGGGGGCACCGCCGATAAAGTGGGTTTCAACACCTTAGAAAGCCTGTATAATACACGGTTCGATCCTGATAAACGTATTATGACCGTTGTGGCTGTTGGCCACGACGGTATCCCCCCGACGCCTGTGAAGGCGACATTAGAGGTTGCTCAATGAGCGAAAAGTTACAGAAAGTATTAGCGCGCGCCGGGCATGGCTCGCGTCGTGAAATCGAAACCATGATTGAAGCCGGGCGCGTCAGCGTCGACGGCAAGGTCGCCAAGCTGGGCGACCGCGTTGAAGTGACCCCGGCGATGAAAATTCGTCTGGATGGCCATGTCCTGTCGATCAAAGAATCCGAAGAGGTGGTTTGCCGGGTGCTGGCTTACTACAAACCGGAAGGCGAGCTGTGTACCCGCAGCGATCCTGAAGGCCGCCCGACGGTGTTCGATCGCTTGCCGAAGCTGCGCGGTTCACGCTGGGTGGCGGTAGGGCGACTGGACGTCAACACCTCCGGTCTGCTGCTGTTCACCACCGATGGCGAACTGGCCAACCGTCTGATGCATCCAAGCCGTGAAGTGGAACGTGAGTACGCGGTACGCGTGTTCGGCCAGGTTGACGATGCGAAAGTGAAGCAGCTGAGCAAGGGCGTGCAATTGGAAGACGGCCCGGCCGCGTTCCGCACCATCAGCTTCCAGGGCGGTGAAGGCCTCAACCAGTGGTACAACGTGACCCTGACCGAAGGCCGCAACCGTGAAGTGCGTCGCCTGTGGGAAGCCGTGGGCGTGCAGGTGAGCCGCCTGATCCGCGTGCGCTACGGCGACATCGATCTGCCGAAAGGCCTGCCGCGTGGCGGCTGGGCGGAACTGGATCTGCCGGCGATCAACTACCTGCGCGAGCTGGTTGAATTGAAACCGGAAACGGTCAGCAAAATGCCGGTGGAGCGTGAGCGCCGCCGCGTGAAGGCTAACCAGATCCGCCGTGCGGTCAAGCGCCACTCGCAGGTAGCCGGCAGCGGCCGCCGCAGCGCGCCTGGCAGCAAACCGGGTAAACCGGGCAAGCCAAGCAAACGCAGCTAATCCCTCATTCTGGCCCCGTTCGGGGCCAGAACTTTTTGTTACCAATCGATCCCTTGTTGCGCCTTCACGCCTGCGTCGAACGCGTGTTTCACCGGTCGCATCTCCGTGACCGTATCAGCCAGTTCCAATAGATCGCGATGGCAACCGCGCCCGGTCAGGATCACCGTTTGGTGCACAGGGCGCCGTAGGAGCGCTTCCTTCAACTCGTCCAGTTCCAGATAGCCGTAGGTCAGCATGTAGGTCACTTCGTCCAACAGCACCAGGTCCAGGCTGCTGTCGGCCAGCATGCGTTTACCGTGCTGCCACACCGCCTGGCAGGCGGCGGTGTCGCCGGCCTTGTTCTGCGTCTCCCAGGTGAAACCGGTGGCCATTACCTGAAATTCAACGCCGTGTTGCTGTAGCAGATTCTTTTCGCCATTGGGCCATTCGCCCTTGATGAACTGGATCACCCCGGCGCGCATGCCGTGGCCAACCGCCCGGGTGACGGTGCCGAAGGCGGCGGTGGTTTTACCCTTGCCGTTACCGGTAAACACCAGCAGCAGGCCGCGGGTATCCTGCGCCGCGGCGATGCGCGCATCGACCTGTTCTTTCAGGCGCTGCTGGCGCTGTTGATGACGATCTTCCGCCATGAAACGCTCCTTATTATTCGGCCGCGCCGGGTTTACGGTTCGGCTGCGCGTCGAAGCTCATGCCAGTTTTGCGGCGGCTGTCCTCGCCCATCAGATACAGGTACAACGGCATAATATCGGCGGGGGTCTTCAGTTTGTTCTTGTCTTCGTGTGGGAAGGCGGATGCGCGCATTTTGGTGCGGGTGCCACCCGGATTGATGCAGTTCACCCGCAAATTGCGAGTTTTGTACTCGTCGGCCAATACCTGCATCATGCCCTCGGTGGCGAACTTCGACACCGCATAGGCACCCCAGTTTGCGCGGCCGGTACGCCCGACGCTGGAGCTGGTGAACACCAGCGAACCGGCGTGGGATTTCAGCAGCAGTGGCAACAGTGCCTGGGTCAGCATAAAGGTGGCGTTGACGTTAACCTGCATCACTTCTTGCCACATGGTCATCGACAGCTCGGCCATCGGCGCGATGTCGCCGAGCAGGCCGGCGTTGTGCAGCACGCCGTCAAGGCGGGGGATCTGGCTAGCCAGATCGTCGGCTATCTGCCGGCATTGCTCCTGAGTGGCGTGCAGCAAGTCCAGCGTCACCACCCGGGCCGGGGCGCCGCCCTGGGCCGCGATCTCTTGTTGTACCGCCAGCAGTTTGCTCTCGGTGCGCCCCAGCAGCACCAGCTGAGCGCCGAAGCGCGCGTAGGTCAGCGCCGCTTCGCGGCCGATGCCGTCACCGGCGCCGGTGACCAAAATGATACGTTGTTCGAGCAGATCTTGTTTGGGTTGGTAATGCACGATAAATCCTCGCCTGGGTGGCTGTTCTCCCGCGAATATCGGGGAGCAAGGGTGAAACGCGCGGCCGGGGCGGGAGCAAAGGCTCGACCGTCTGCGGGCCGCGCAGCGAATTCGTCTCATCGTATTGATGAATAATGGGTGTTATATGCCTTAATCCGTGGGCATTTTCAATGCGTAGCAGGCTGAAATGGCATTCTTTTGTAACAAAAGCACGGCGGTGGCGCCTTGGTTCGGCCTTGAATCGTCCCCATAGTGATGATCCGTGTGCAATGAATTTTCATTTAGCCGCGACAGCAGCCGCTGCGGTTGGCTAAAATGGAAAGAAGCATACTAACAACCTGTAAATAAAGGCGGAATCTGTGGAGTTTATATCTGTTTATGGCCTGTTTCTGGCCAAGGTCGCCACGGTGGTGCTCGCCATCGCCGCGTTGGCCATCCTGGCGGTCAGTTTGGGGCAACGTAAGAACCGCCAGAAAGGGGAGCTGCAGCTGACCGATCTCGGTGAACAGTATCGCGAGATGCAGCGTGATATGCGCCTGGCGCGTATGGATACCGCCGAGCAGAAGGTCTGGCTGAAACAGTTCAAAAAGCAGACCAAGGCCGACGACAAGCTGAAGAAGCAGCGCGCCAAGTCCGGCGCGGTGGAAGTGACTAAGCCGTGCCTGTATGTGCTGGACTTCAAGGGCAGCATGGACGCGCACGAAGTCACCTCGCTGCGCGAAGAGATCTCGGCGGTGCTGGCGGTAGCGTCGGCGCAGGATGAAGTTCTGCTGCGCCTGGAAAGCCCTGGCGGGGTGGTGCACGGCTACGGCCTGGCGGCCTCGCAGCTGGAGCGCCTGCGCAAAGGCGGCATTCGCCTGACGGTAGCGGTGGATAAAGTGGCGGCCAGCGGCGGCTACATGATGGCCTGCGTCGCGGATCGCATCGTGGCGGCGCCGTTCGCCATCATCGGCTCCATCGGCGTGGTGGCGCAGATCCCGAACTTCCACCGCCTGCTGAAAAAGAACGACATCGATGTGGAGCTGCACACCGCCGGGCAGTTCAAACGGACGCTGACGCTGTTTGGCGAAAACACCGAGCAGGGGCGCGAGAAGTTCCGCGAAGATCTGAACGAAACCCACGAGCTGTTCAAACGCTTCGTGCATGAGCAGCGCCCGTCGCTGGACATCGACAGCGTCGCCACCGGTGAACACTGGTTCGGTTCTCAGGCCAAAGAAAAGGGGCTTATCGACGCCATCGGCACCAGCGACGATTTGCTGATCGCCGAGTTGGATAACCACGAAGTGATCGCCGTGCGCTACGCGCGCCGCAAACGCCTGATGGATCGCTTCACCGGCAGCGCGGCGGAAAGCGTCGATCGTTTGCTGTTGCGCTGGTGGCAGCGTGGGGAAAAGCCGTTGTTGTAACGGCGATGAGAGCAGGAATCAACGGGGGCCAGGTGCCCCCGTTTTCTTTACTCAATCGACCAGGTGGTATTTTTCCGAAAGCAGATGGGCCAAATGTTTAAACATATTAAATACCGCGGTGGTTTTGGCGGTGGGCAATCCGTCGGCATCCAAAAAGTATTCGCCGCGAAAAACTAAAACGCCGCTTTTTTGTTCAACGTCGGTGGCGATCATGCCGTGCAGATAATCTTCGTGTTGGCGGATGATGTTATTTGCTTCCGCCAGTAGGGCCTCGCGGCCGATAGGTGCAGTATTCTTGTGCATTTATTAGACTCCAAACAAAAAACGCTGCGCATATTCTAACGCCGGTTCGCTTTTATCCGCAAACCGACTAAGGTTTATTTGCCGTCTGGATGGCCATGGGCGGCCGCCGGTTGGCGAAATCTGCCTTTCCGTGCTAATTAGGTTGCGTGACGCTTTTTATCAGGTACAGTGTGGGATTTTGCGGCGTCGGGTGGAAGGTTTTGTTTACGCCATGAATAAAACTCACACAGCCATACTTCTGGGGCATGGGTGAATAGCAGGCAGGATCAACAACTTGCGTTCAGGTTGAGCAATTGGGCAACCAAAAGAAAAAAATCTGTTGATCTCTTGCCAGACTGCCGCAATATAAAAAAAGAGACACGAATTGCCGCGGCACGGCGAGATAAAAGACTTCTTTTTAGAAGAAATAAATTAGGTAAAGGTAAATATGGGTAAAGCTCTCGTAATAGTTGAGTCCCCGGCAAAAGCCAAAACTATTAATAAATATTTAGGAAGTGACTACGTGGTGAAGTCCAGCGTCGGTCATATCCGTGATTTGCCGACCAGTGGCTCAGCCAGCAAAAAGAGCGCTGACTCAACCGAAGACAAAGCCAAGAAAAAAGTTAAAAAAGATGAGAAGGCGGCGCTGGTAAATCGCATGGGCGTCGACCCTTACCACGGCTGGAAAGCGCATTATGAAATCCTGCCGGGTAAAGAAAAAGTGGTCGCCGAGTTAAAATCGTTGGCGGAAAACGCCGACCACATTTATCTCGCAACCGACCTTGACCGCGAAGGGGAAGCCATCGCCTGGCACCTGCGGGAAGTGATCGGTGGGGATGACAAACGCTTTAGCCGCGTGGTGTTTAACGAAATCACCAAAAACGCAATCCAACAGGCGTTCAAACAGCCGGGCGAGCTGAACATTGACCGCGTCAACGCGCAGCAGGCACGCCGGTTTATGGACCGCGTGGTGGGCTATATGGTCTCGCCGCTGCTGTGGAAGAAAATCGCCCGCGGCCTGTCCGCCGGCCGTGTGCAGTCGGTGGCGGTGCGTCTGGTGGTTGAGCGCGAACGAGACATCAAGGCGTTCGTGCCGGAAGAGTATTGGGAGCTGCATGCCGATCTGCTGGCGAAGGGTGAAACCGCGCTGCAGATGGAAGTGACCCATGCGCACGACAAACCGTTCAAGCCGGTCAACCGCGAGCAGACTCACGCCGCGGTCAAGCTGCTGGAAAAAGCCCGTTATACGGTGCTGGATCGCGAAGATAAACCGACCAGCAGCAAGCCGGGCGCGCCTTTCATTACCTCCACGCTGCAACAGGCCGCCAGCACTCGCCTGAGCTTCGGCGTGAAGAAAACCATGATGATGGCGCAACGGCTGTATGAAGCCGGCCACATCACCTATATGCGTACCGATTCCACCAACCTGAGCCAGGATGCGCTCAACATGGTGCGTGGCTACATCGGCGACAACTTCGGCGACAAATACCTGCCGAAGGCGCCGAATCAGTACAGCAGCAAAG
Source organism: Serratia sp. OLAL2 (assembly GCF_002752475.1). Lineage (NCBI taxonomy): Bacteria > Pseudomonadati > Pseudomonadota > Gammaproteobacteria > Enterobacterales > Yersiniaceae > Serratia > Serratia sp. OLAL2. Next base: position 245,261 of record NZ_MSTL01000018.1, read on the forward strand.
AGAATTCGCAGGAAGCGCACGAAGCGATCCGTCCTTCGGACGTGAACGTGCTCGCCGAGCAGTTGAAAGACATGGAGGCGGACGCGCAGAAGCTGTATCAGCTGATCTGGCGCCAGTTCGTTGCCTGCCAGATGACACCGGCGCAATACGATTCCACCACGCTGACGGTGAAAGCCGGCGATTATCAACTGCGCGCCAAGGGCCGTACGCTGCGCTTTGACGGCTGGACCAAGGTGATGCCGGCGCTGCGCAAGGGCGATGAAGATCGCACTCTGCCATACGTCGAAATCGGCAGCGAACTTGATCTGCAGAAACTGATCCCAAGCCAGCACTTCACCAAGCCGCCGGCGCGCTACAGCGAAGCCTCACTGGTGAAAGAGCTGGAAAAACGCGGTATCGGCCGTCCGTCCACCTACGCCTCCATCATCTCGACCATTCAGGATCGCGGTTATGTGCGGGTGGAAAGCCGCCGCTTCTATGCCGAGAAAATGGGCGAGATCGTCACCGATCGCCTGGAAGAGAACTTCCGCGAGCTGATGAACTATGACTTCACCGCGCGTATGGAAGACGGCCTTGATGAGGTCGCCAACAACCAGGCCGAGTGGAAAGCGGTGTTGGACGAATTCTTCGTCGACTTCAGCGAGCAGCTGGAAACGGCGGAGAAGGATCCGGAAGAAGGCGGCATGCGGCCTAACCAGATGGTGATGACCAGTATTGACTGCCCGACCTGCGGCCGCAAGATGGGCATCCGTACCGCCAGCACCGGTGTGTTCCTCGGCTGTTCCGGCTACGCGCTGCCGCCGAAGGAGCGTTGCAAAACCACCATCAACCTGGTGCCTGAAGCGGAAGTGCTCAACATCCTCGAAGGCGACGACGCGGAAACCAACGCGCTGCGCGCACGCCGCCGCTGCCAGAAATGCGGTACGGCGATGGACAGCTATCTGATCGACAACCAGCGTAAGCTGCACGTCTGCGGTAACAACCCGGCGTGTGACGGTTATGAGATCGAAGAGGGCGAGTTCCGTCTGAAAGGCTATGACGGCCCGGTGGTGGAGTGCGACAAATGCGGCTCGGAAATGCACCTGAAAATGGGGCGCTTCGGCAAGTACATGGGCTGCACCAACGAGAACTGCAAAAACACCCGTAAGATCCTGCGTAACGGCGATGTCGCGCCGCCGAAGGAAGATCCGGTACCGTTGCCAGAGCTGCCGTGCGAGAAGTCCGACGCCTATTTCGTGCTGCGTGACGGCGCTGCCGGCGTGTTCCTGGCGGCCAATACCTTCCCTAAATCGCGCGAAACCCGTGCGCCGCTGGTGGAAGAGCTGGCTCGCTTCAAGGATCGTCTGCCGGAGAAACTGCGTTATCTGGCCGATGCGCCGGTCGCGGATGCCGAAGGCAATAAAACGCTGGTGCGTTTCAGCCGTAAAACCAAGCAGCAGTACGTCTCTTCTGAAAAAGACGGCAAGGCGACCGGTTGGTCTGCGTTCTACGTGGACGGCAAGTGGGTTGAAGGCAAGAAGTAAGGCTGATGTCCTGCCTGTAAGATGAAAAACCAGCCCTGGCGGCTGGTTTTTTATTGGTGAAAAGGGGCAAACGGATCTATCCTTTGCTGTTTTTATCCCTCCGTTACCGTCGTTTCACGTTGATACCAATGCAAAATAATCGTTATCATAGTGTGACGCGGATCTATACTTGAAGCTGCAACGTGGTATAGTGGTTATATAAAAAGTTTTTTTATTATTAAAGCTTATTAACAACGGCGCTTTCTTCACCATCAGGGTAGAACACGGTGTTTATGGCTTGTGAGTTTCAGCATACCGGGGCGACACCGATATACCTGGCTGCGGGTAAGCCGCAGTGTTTAACCTAGGATGGTATAAGATATGAAATTGCAGCAGCTTCGTTACATTGTGGAAGTGGTTAACCACAACCTGAATGTCTCCTCGACGGCAGAAGGGCTCTATACCTCGCAACCCGGCATCAGTAAACAGGTGCGCATGCTCGAAGATGAGCTGGGCATCCAGATTTTCGCCCGTAGCGGCAAGCACCTGACCCAGGTCACCCCCGCCGGCCAGGAAATCATTCGCATCGCGCGTGAAGTATTGTCCAAAGTGGACGCCATCAAAGCCGTTGCCGGTGAACACACCTACCCGGACAAAGGCTCGCTGTACGTCGCCACCACGCATACGCAGGCTCGCTACGCCTTGCCCAACGTGATTAAGGGCTTTATCGAGCGTTACCCGCGCGTCTCGCTGCACATGCACCAGGGGTCGCCGACGCAGATCGCCGAAGCGGTCTCCAAGGGCACCGCCGATTTCGCCATCGCCACCGAAGCGCTGCACCTGTACGACGATCTCATCATGCTGCCGTGCTACCACTGGAACCGTGCGGTGGTGGTGAAGCCCGATCATCCTTTGGCGGGCAAAAGCAGCATCAGCATTGAAGAACTGGCGGCTTACCCGATCGTCACTTACACCTTCGGCTTTACCGGCCGCTCGGAGCTGGACACCGCCTTCAACCGCGCCGGCCTGACGCCGCGCATCGTCTTTACCGCCACCGACGCCGACGTGATCAAAACCTATGTGCGTCTGGGACTGGGGGTGGGGGTGATCGCCAGCATGGCGGTGGATCCGGTGCAGGATCCGGATCTGGTGACGGTGGATGCGCGCGATATCTTCACCTACAGCACCACCAAGATCGGCTTCCGCCGCAGCACCTTCCTGCGCAGCTACATGTACGACTTTATTCAGCGCTTCGCGCCGCACCTGACGCGCGACGTGGTCGACAGCGCGGTGGCGTTGCGTTCCAACGAAGAGATTGAAGCGATGTTCAAGGACATCAAGCTGCCGATTAAATAGCCGCCAGCGTTGACGACATCAAACAACACCCGGACAGGCCTGCGCCTCTCCGGGTTTTTTATGCGTAAAACCCTGCGCCATAACACACCCCATTCGCAAGCTGCGCTAATCCAATCTTGGTTGGGGGAACGCGTTATGGCGCTTTAACGTCAGACCGACTCCCTCTGTCATTTCCACTAAGTTTCTGAATAATGCCCATTCTGGCTTAAGACAGCTTATGTCTTCCTTGTTAGGAATCATCTGAAAACAAAGTGTTTTTGTTCTGGCAAAGAGTTTTTTTTCTCTCGGAAGTTAAAGTAATGCTAACCAATTGCCAGCGGAGCCGCTTATCTCATGACCAGCCGTATCTCTGTTCAATTGCCCGTTGAGGGCCTGCTTTTTTGGAAGCTGGCGGGCCGTGAGGCCTTGTCCGAGCCGTTTGCGCTTACGCTGACCTTGCTGGGACGGGATGCCCGCATTAATCGCAGCGAGCTGTTGGGGCAACCGGTCACGGTGAATCTACCGACGGGACTGCTGTCAGCGGATCGCCATATCAATGGCAAAGTGACCCGCGTTGCCGTCAGTGCCGTCGAATTAAGTGGCACGCGTTATGCTGTGTATACGCTGACGGTGGAATCGGATCTATGGCCGATGAAGCGGGATCGCAATCTGCGCATCTTCCAGGGCCAGACGGTGCCGCAAACGGTGCATGCTTTGCTCAGCGAATATCAGGTTAACGTAGAGGATAAACTCACCGGTCGCTATCGGGTGTGGGATTACTGTGTTCAGTATCAGGAGAGCAGTCTCGATTTTATCAGCCGCCTCATGGAGCTGGAGGGTATTGTTTACCATTTTCGCCATGAGGCGGGCCGCCACACGCTGGTGCTGACGGATGCGGCAGGGCAGTATCAGCCGTTTAGCGGCTACGAGACGATTCCTTACCATCAGACTCCGTCTGGCGGCAGCACCCTCGAGCAGGGCATCGGCCAATGGGCACCGGAAGACAGCGTAACGCCGGGCATTTACGGTTTGGACGACTATGACTTTCGCAAACCGAACGCCTGGCTGTTCCAGGCTCGCCAAAACCCGGCCTCGCCGATGCCGGGCAGCATCGACGTCTACGATTGGCCGGGCCGCTATGTCGAGCACGCCGATGGAGAATTCTACGCACGCGTGCGCCAGGAACGCTGGCAGGTGGAACATCAGCAGGTACATGGCACAGCAACGGCGATCGGAATCGCGCCGGGCTATACCTTTACCCTGATCAACGCCCCGTTTTTCAGCGATAACGGCGAATACCTGACGACGGCCGCCGATTATACGCTCTCCGAGAACCGCTACGCCAGCGGCGAAGAAGGAGAGACGATTCATCGCATCGACTTTACGGTTATCCCGGCTGCTACCGTCTTTCGTCCGCTGACGGTGACGCCGTGGCCGCGCACCTATGGCCCGCAAACGGCCAAGGTGGTGGGGCCCGTCGGCGAGAATATCTGGACGGACAAATACGGCCGGATAAAAGTGAAGTTTCACTGGGATCGCCGCGCCAAAGGGGATGATACCAGTTCGTGCTGGGTGAGGGTCTCGAGTGCCTGGGCGGGGCAAGGGTTCGGTTCGGTACAGATACCGCGCGTCGGTGATGAAGTGGTGGTGGACTTTATCAATGGCGATCCGGATCGGCCGATTGTCACCGGGCGCGTCTACAATGAAGCGAGCATGCCACCGTGGGTGTTGCCGGCGGCGGCTACGCAAATGGGCTTTATGACTCGCAGTAAGGACGGAAGCCGGGACAATGCCAGCTATCTGTTTTTCGAAGATAAGGTGGGCAGCGAGGCCGTGGAACTGCACTCCGAAAAGGATATGAAGGTTTCGGTGGAAAATGACCAGCAGGTCAATATTGACGGTAACCGGTCGACAACTATCCTCAAGCAACAGCAAGACGAAGTGACGGGCAATGCCACCTTCCATTACAAGAGCCAGCGCACCACCACGGTGGATAGAAAAGAAACCGGCTATTTTAATGGCGGTGTCGCTACGGAGATCAAGGCAGGGCGGACGTTCGACATTAAGGACGGCGGTGACAAGGTAACGATCAAAGGCGACCGTACCAGCGATATCGACGGGAATGAAAGCCACCATGTCTCCGGCAAACTGACTGAGACCCTGGATAAAGGGCGGGACGTTACGATCGGCGCTGGCGGCCATAAAGAGAACATCACGGGGGGCGTTACCAGCGAGATCAAGGGCGGCGTCAACGAAACGATCAAAGACGGCGTTACCACCAATATCAATAGCGGCGACTGGACGCAAAACGTCAACGCGGGAACCATTACGATTTACAGCCCGCATCAGATCAAAATTGTCAGCGGCGAAAAGATCAGCCTCGAAGCGCCGGAGTCCGTGTTCAATCCCAAGCTGCACAGCCTGACCGTGACTGCCTTCAGTGAAAGCATTACCGGTAATAGCGTATCGGCATCGGCGATAGCCAGCAGCATCGTTGGCGTGTCCAACGGCCTGACGGGGCTATCCAATTCTTATAAGCTGAAAGAGTTTTCAAAGACGGCGTTCAAAACGGAAACGAACGGGGTGGTGGTGAATGTCGAGGTGACCAATATCAGCAACAGAACGCTGAATGTAACGAATAACTCGTTGTTTATAATTACATAAAATGGAGCAGCACGCTTATGTCTCTGGCTGATATGTCGAAGTACTTCCTGTATGCGGGGATCGCCACCCCTGTCGTGATGGGCATTTTCTTTTACTGTATTTTTAAAAACAACGGCGGTAACTCGACCGAGATGTCTGCAGTTAAAAACTATCTCAACAAGGACAGCTGGCAAGGTGAAATTATCGCCTCACACCTCGAATCCTGTCGGCAAACCAACACTCGATATGGCAATGACTTTTTCTTTGACGTTGATTTTTATCTCCCGGGCGACACCCGACTCCACACTGCCAAGGCCCTGGTTCAACCAGGCCAGATGCATCTACTGCGCAAAGGGATGGACATCAAGGTAAAGAAGGGGCGTAAGAATCAGCTGGCGGTTGTGGAGATGGATTTCCCCGCTGAGCTGTTGTAGCTAACCTTTCCCTGCCAAAGCGCCGCATCGTTGCGGCGTTTTTGTTGGCGTATTGCCTAACCCCTTGGCTGGGCTCGCACTTCCTTCCCGCTGATTGTTCCCGCCTATCGTTGTGATCAAATCGTGTTGTTATCAAAACGTTAACTTATCTTTGTGGTATCTTTAAACAAGACCTCACTGATTACCCTGTTTTAGTCACAATAAGAAATGGAGGAGCTATGTCGTCCGATCTTCGTGAAACAAGTCTGGATAAGCTGGTTGCGCTGAATAGCGAATATTACTACTACAGTCTGCCGCTGGCGGCGAAGCAGCTGGGTGATATCGATCGGTTGCCGAAATCAATGAAAGTGCTGTTGGAGAACCTGCTGCGCCATGTGGATGGCGATACCGTGCAGGTTGACGACCTCAAGGCCATCGTCGCCTGGCTGCAAACCGGCCATGCTGACCGTGAGATCGCCTATCGTCCGGCGCGCGTGCTGATGCAGGATTTTACCGGCGTTCCGGCGGTGGTGGATCTGGCCGCGATGCGCGAAGCGGTACGGCGACTGGGCGGCAACGTCGACCAGGTGAATCCGCTGTCGCCGGTGGATCTGGTGATTGACCACTCGGTTACCGTCGATGAATTTGGCGACGATAACGCCTTCGAAGACAACGTGCGTATCGAAATGCAGCGCAACCACGAGCGCTACACCTTCCTGCGCTGGGGGCAGAAAGCCTTCAACCGCTTCCGCGTGGTGCCGCCGGGCACCGGCATCTGTCACCAGGTCAACCTCGAATACCTCGGCCAAACGGTCTGGCACAGCGACGAAAGCGGCCGCCGCGTGGCTTATCCGGATACGCTGGTGGGCACCGATTCCCACACCACCATGATCAACGGCCTGGGCATTCTCGGCTGGGGCGTCGGCGGCATCGAAGCGGAAGCGGCGATGCTGGGCCAGCCGGTGTCGATGCTGATCCCGGACGTGGTCGGCTTCAAGCTGACCGGCAAGCTCCGCGAGGGCATTACCGCCACTGACCTGGTGCTGACGGTGACTCAAATGCTGCGTAAGCATGGCGTGGTCGGCAAGTTCGTCGAGTTTTACGGCGATGGGCTGGCCGATCTGCCGCTGGCGGACCGGGCAACCATCGCCAATATGTCGCCGGAGTTCGGCGCCACCTGCGGTTTCTTCCCGGTGGATGACGTTACGCTCGGCTATATGAAGCTCAGCGGCCGCAGCGCCGAACAAATCGCGCTGGTGGAAGCCTACGCCAAAGCGCAGGGCATGTGGCGCAACCCGGGTGATGAACCGGTCTTCACCAGCTCACTGGCGCTGGACATGTCAACCGTGGAAGCCAGCCTCGCCGGGCCAAAGCGCCCGCAGGACCGCGTCGCGCTGCCGAATGTGCCGCAGGCGTTCACGGCCGCGACCGAGCTGGATATCGGCGGCCACAAGGCCAAGACAGACAGCAAAACCTTTACGCTGGACGGGCAGCAGCACGAACTGCGCGACGGCGCGGTAGTGATTGCGGCGATCACCTCCTGCACCAACACCTCCAACCCGAGCGTCATGATGGCGGCCGGCCTGCTGGCGAAAAACGCCGTCAAGAAAGGGCTACGCAGCAAACCCTGGGTAAAAACCTCGCTGGCGCCGGGTTCCAAAGTGGTGACCGACTACTTTGACAGTGCCAAACTCACCGCCTATCTGGAAGAGCTGGGGTTCAACCTGGTGGGATATGGCTGTACCACCTGTATCGGCAACTCCGGGCCGCTGCCGGATCCCATCGAGCAGGCGATCAAAGAGGGCGATCTGACCGTGGGCGCGGTGCTGTCGGGCAACCGTAACTTCGAAGGGCGCATCCACCCGCTGGTGAAAACCAACTGGCTGGCCTCGCCGCCGCTGGTAGTGGCTTATGCGCTGGCGGGCAGCATGAAGATCGATCTGACCAAAGAGCCGCTGGGCGAGGGTAATGACGGTCAGCCGGTCTATTTAAAGGACATCTGGCCGAGCAGCCAGGACATCGCTCAGGCGGTGGAAGAAGTGCGCACCGAGATGTTCCACAAGGAATATGGTGAAGTGTTCGACGGCGACGCCAACTGGCAGGCGATCCAGGTGACCGGTTCGGCGACCTATCAATGGCAGGAGGATTCTACCTATATCCGCCATCCTCCGTTCTTCAGCACCATGAAGGTGAAGCCGGATCCGGTGCAGGACATCAAGGACGCGCGCATTCTGGCGATTCTGGCCGACTCGGTGACCACCGACCACATCTCGCCGGCGGGTAACATCAAGCGCGACAGCCCGGCGGGGCGTTATCTGAGCGAGCACGGCGTGGCGCCGCAGGATTTTAACTCCTACGGTTCACGCCGCGGCAACCACGAAGTGATGATGCGCGGCACCTTCGCCAACATCCGCATTCGCAACGAAATGGTGCCGGGCGTCGAAGGCGGCTATACCCGCCATATTCCGTCGCAACAGCAGCTGTCTATCTACGACGCCGCCATGCAGTACCAGCAGGAGAAAGTGCCGCTGGCGGTGATCGCCGGTAAAGAGTACGGTTCCGGCTCCAGCCGCGACTGGGCGGCGAAGGGGCCGCGTCTGCTGGGCGTGCGGGTGGTGATAGCCGAATCCTTCGAGCGCATTCACCGCTCCAACCTGATTGGCATGGGGATTTTACCGCTGGAGTTCCCGCAGGGGGTGACGCGCAAAACGCTGGGGCTGACCGGGGATGAGCAGATCAGCGTTGGCGGCCTGCAACAGCTGCAGCCGGGCCAGACGGTGCCGGTGCATATCACCTATGCCGACGGGCGCAAGGAAGTGGTCGACACCCGTTGCCGCATCGATACCGGCAATGAGCTGACCTACTACGAAAACGACGGTATCCTGCACTATGTGATCAGGAAAATGCTGTAATTAAGCAATAAAAAGGGCGCCGCGAGGCGCCCTGATTGTTTCCACCGCGGTAGCGATCACTTCTGGTCGAGCAAATGGCCCATTTTGGCGGCCTTGGTGGCCAGATAGCGTTCGTTCTTCGGATTGCGGCCGACGATCAGCGGCACGCGCTCGCTGATATTGATACCGGCTTCGGTCAGGATCTCGACCTTTTTCGGGTTGTTGGTCAGCAATCGCACCGCGTCGACGCCCAGCAGTTTGAACATATCGGCGCACAGGGTGAAGTCGCGCTCGTCGGCGGCGAAGCCGAGCTGATGGTTGGCTTCCACGGTGTCTGCGCCCTTATCCTGCAGGGCGTAGGCGCGGATCTTGTTCAACAGGCCGATATTGCGGCCCTCCTGGCGATGATAAAGCAGGATGCCGCGGCCTTCTTCGGCGATCTGTTCCAGTGCGGCTTCGAGTTGAAAACCACAGTCGCAGCGCAGGCTGAATAAGGCGTCACCGGTCAGACATTCGGAATGCACGCGTGCGAGTACCGGCACTTCGCCGGAAATATCACCGAATACCAGTGCCAGATGGTCATGCCCGGTCGCTAGTTCTTCGAATCCTACCATCAGGAAATCGCCCCAAGGTGTCGGCAGTTTAGCCTCTGCCACCCGTTTAAGCTGCATGTCATTCTCCACAAAAACCTACGATTCAATCATTGTCGCGCATCCTAAGTCCGGTTCAGTGAATTGACCAAGACTAAAACGTGCTACGCCGATCTCTATTTCGTTAATTATCGGCTATTTTGCCACAACTTCTTGCCGGGCGGTGCTCAGCAAACCAGCAGATGGCGTTTTCTGACCACCTATTATTGCGATAGGTTGCCTATCTGTTTAATTTTTCGCGTGTTATCAATATTGCACTCTTGTTACACTGCAGACTGATTCACGCAGAGGAAAACGGGAATGTATGAGATAGCGAAACGTACGGCGGGCGGCGCGCTGCTGCTGCTGTTGATGCCGCTGATAGTATGGGCATCCGGCTGGCACTGGCAGCCTGGCGGCAATGATCGGCTGCTCAAAGCGCTGTACTGGGTGACCGAAACCGTGACCTCGCCGTGGGGTATTCTGACCAGCGCTATCCTTTGCGGCTGGTTTTTGTGGTGCCTGCGCTTTCGGTTGAAGGCGGCCATCGGTCTGGCAATCCTGCTTTCCGCCGCGTTGGTGATTGGGCAGGGGGTCAAATCGTTGATCAAGGATCGGGTGCAAGAACCGCGACCGTTTGTGGTATGGCTCGAGCAAACCCACGGTGTGGACGGAAAATATTTCTATTCGCTGCACCGCAAAGAGCGCAGCGCGCTGGTGCGCGAGCAGTTGCAAGACCAGACGCTGGTGCCGAACTGGCTGCGCAAGCACTGGCAGTTTGAAACCGGCTTCGCTTTCCCGTCGGGGCATACGATGTTCGCCGCCACCTGGGCACTGTTGGGCGTAGGGCTGCTGTGGCCGCGCCGCCATTATAAAACTGTCGCGCTGCTGATGGTGTGGGCAACGGGTGTGATGGGCAGCCGTCTGCTGCTGGGCATGCACTGGCCGCGCGATCTGGCAATGGCCACGTTGATCAGTTGGTTGCTGGTGGTGATCACCTGCTGGCTGGCGCAGCGTTGGTTCGGTCCGCTGACGCCGCCGCCGCAAGAGCAGCAGGAAATCGCGGCGCGCAAGCCGGAATAATCACTTCTTTCACAGGCGCCGTTCAGGCGCCTGCCACCAAGACCTTAACGCCTACCTTTTCAAATGCCTGCAGTGCGGAATCGCCAATTCCGTTGTCGGTAATCAAATAGTCGATATGCTGCCAGTCACAAGGCAGCGCAAACATTGAAACCTTATCGATCTTGCTTGAGTCGGCCACCACATACACCGTGTTGGCTGCATTGATCATCGCCATTTTCAGTTTGATGTCGGTTTCGCTTGGGAAACTGAGCCCGTGGCGGGGCGAGATGCAGGCCGTCGCGAGGAACAGCTTTTGCGCCAGCACGTTTTCGAAGAAGCTGGCGGCTTTGTCCCCGGAGGTGGAGAGCGTGGGGAATTTGAATGAGCCCCCGGTCAGCAAAATATTCACACCCGGTTCGCCGCCCAGCTGCAGTGCAATATTGACGCCGGTGGTGATAACGGACAGTTTCTTTATGTGATTCAGGTGATTGGCGATAGCCGTGGTGGTGGTGCCTGAATCAAGAATGATGGTGTCGCCGGGCTCGATAAAACCGGCGGCGAGCTTGCCGATGCGATCTTTGGCGGTCAGGTTAACCTGGCGTTCCAGCAGCATGGCATGAGTATTTTGCTTGCCATCAACCAGAGTTGCACCACCGTGGAAGCGCTGCACATAGCCTTGCTGCTGCAGGACGCGCAGATCGGTACGAATGGTCGCCTCGGTCAGCTTGAAGGTATCGGTAAGCATTTTGACCGTCGCCGAGCCGTCTTCGCGGATCATGTCGAGGATCTTTTCGCGCCGTTGCTGCATTTCCGCCAGCTGTTCGCTTTTGCTTTTCAATCGAAAGACTCCTGCACCTATCAGTACCTGTCAGTTCCCGCCGCGCGGTTTGCTACGGCAACTCCTTATTGATGCGTTGAATTTTAGCTCGCGATTATTGATAAAGCCACGGATAAACCCGGCTAAGCAGTATTGATTTTTATTCGAAAATCATTGGCGTCCGATCAAATCAACGGTAAAAACTAAATCAAAGCAGCTGGGTGATTTTTATCATGTTGTTATTTATTGGTTTTTATCGGCATGGGTGTTGTCTGGTAAGCGCTTTTGCTTGAAATTTGATCTTGCCCACATTAATTATCGTTTTTGCTGCATATGATTTCCATTCGAAAATCAATAATGGGTTAACGGATCGCTTTTGATGCGATAACGATAATCAGGGCGCTTAAGTAGAGGTGACGATGGACTTTCAGGCGATTAAAAACACGGCACGCCAGGCGCGCCGATATGTGGTGACCATGAACCATAAGGCAGGCAAGGGTCATACCGGCGCCGATCTGTCGGAAATCGACATCATCTGCACTTTGTATATGGCAGTGATGGATCGCAGCAATGCCCGGCCCGATCAGGATCGGTTCATTTTGTCTAAAGGGCATGGCGCCGGCGGTTTCTATTGCAGTTGCGCGGCGATGGGCTTGCTGGATCCAGCGGTGCTCGATCAGTTCATGGGCGACGACACCTTGTTGGCCGGGCATCCGGTGCGGCAGAAGCTGCCGGAGCTGGTGGAGATCAACTCTGGCGGTTTGGGGCATGGGCTGCCGATCGCCGTGGGGCTGGCGCTGGGCAACAAGCTGGCGGGGCGTGCGCATCGCCGCGCTTTCGTACTGCTGGGCGACGGCGAACTGGCAGAGGGTTCCAATTGGGAGGCGGTGATGGCGGCCAGCAAATTTAAGCTGGATAACCTGATTGCCATCGTCGATCGCAACCGGCTGCAACTGGCGGGAAAGACAGAGGCCATCATGCCGCTGGAACCGTTGGCGGAAAAATGGCGCGCTTTCGGCTTTGAAACTCTGGAATGTGACGGCCACGATCCGGCGGCGCTGGTGGCGGCGATCCAACGCCCGAGCCAGGACAAGCCGCGAGTGATTTTGGCCAATACCGAAAAGGGGCACGGTGTGTCGTTTATGGCTAACGTTGCCGCCTGGCATCACGCGGTACCGGACGAACAACAGCTGGCGCAGGCGCTGGCGGAACTGGAGGGGTAAACATGCAGGATTTACGCGATGCCGTTGTGACGGTGTTGATCGAACAGCAACGGGCGGGTGCGGATCTGAGCGTGATGGTGGCGGATTCCACGTCCACGTCAAAAATCGCGCCCTTTGAGCAGGCTTATCCGGAGCGGGTAGTGAACGTCGGTATCGCCGAACAGAACATGGTTGGCATGGCTGCCGGCATGGCGCTCAGCGGCCGTACGGTCTTTACCGCCAACGCGGCACCTTTCCTGTTCGCTCGTTCAAACGAACAGATGAAAAACGATGTTTGCTACACGGAGACCAACGTGAAAATGCTTGGCCTGAATGCCGGATTTGGTTACGGGCCACTGGGCGCGACGCACCACTGCATGAACGATATCGCCATCGCCCGTACGTTGGGCAATCTCAGCGTCTATGCGCCGGCGGATGCAAGGCAAGCGGCAGAGATTGTCCGTCATGTCATCGCGCAACCCGGTCCGGCCTATATCCGTATGGACAGTGACAAGCTGCCGGTGTTGAACGCGGATTACCAATTCCGTCCGGGAGAGCCGGAGGTGTTGCACCAGGGGGAAGATAACCTGGTGTTCTGTTTGGGCACGGTGGCTCATGAGGCGATGAAGGTGCTGGCATTGGGCGATAACCCGACCATTGTCTCTCTCCCTTCGCTCTGGCCGCTCAATGAGGAGGCGGTGGTGGCGTTGATGCGCTCGCACCGCCAGGTGCTGACTATGGAGGAGCATGCGCTCAGCGGTGGTTTAGGCACCATCATCGGTGAATTGTTGCTGCGGCATCAACTGCCGCGGCCGTTTACCGCGCTGGGCGTGCCGGCTTACGAATTTACCCACAGCAGCAGCCGGGCGGCGCTGCGGCGGCAATACGCCATAGATACGGCAGGATTGCACGCACAGTTAACGCAATAGGGGGATGCGATGGAGCGGAACGAATACGACGTTAATTTACGCTACGGTGTCGATAGCCGGATGTCGCTGGCAGGGAAGGTTGCGGTAATCACCGGCGGTTTGGGCGGCATCGCGATGGCAGCCAATCGCCTGCTGTTGGAAAAGGGCGCGCGCCTGGTGTTGATGTATCCGGCCTTTGAACAAGACAAGGCCGCGGCAGCGCTGCGAGAGTTGGGCGATGAACAGGTGTTCTGTCAGGTGTGCGACGTGACCGAACCCGACTCGGTGGCTGCCGCCTTCAACGCGGCTGAGCGGCGCTTTGGCCGGCTCGATATCCTGGTCAACTGCGCCGGCTACGTTAATTTGCAGCCGGCGACAGAAGTCACGCTCGAGGAGTGGCAGCGCCATCTGGCGGTCAATCTCACCGGGCCTTTCCTATGCTCACAAGAACTGGCGCGCCGCGCGATAACCGCCGGTCACGGCGGGAAAATCATCAACATCGCGTCGCAGGCGGCTTCCATCGCCATTGACGATCACTGTGCTTACACCTCCGCCAAGGCGGGGCTGCTAGGCATGACCAAGGTGATGGCCAAAGAGTGGGCGCCGCACGGCATCACCGTCAATACGTTATCGCCCACCGTGGTGCTGACGCCTATGGGAGAGAAAGCCTGGCGAGGCGAAAAGGGCGAGGCGATGAAAAAGCTGATCCCACTGGGGCGTTTTGCTTATACCGATGAAATCGCGGCGGCGATCCTGTTTTTTGCCAGCAACGGCAGCGACATGATTACCGGCGCGGACCTGATGATCGACGGCGGTTTTACCATTTGGTAAGCGGCAACCGCAGCGATCGCCAACACCAGACGATGTTCAACACAACGATAAGAGAACACCATCATGAGAAAAATAGCCACTTACCTCACCCTGCTCACCGGTTTTGCCTTCACCTCTGCCATGGCGGCGGAAAAGGGCACGATCGCCATCCTCGTCAACTCATTGGACAACCCTTATTACTCCGCGGAAGCCAAGGGGGCCGAAGCCAAAGCCAAGTCTCTCGGCTATCAGACGCTGGTGCTGTCGCACGGCGAAGACGTTAAGCGCCAGGGAGAGCTCATCAGCCTGGTTATCGGCCGTAAGGTTCAGGGCATCATTTTGGATAACGCCGATTCCCAGGCCAGCGTCGCCGCCGTACAGCAGGCGAAAAACGCCGGCATTCCAGTGGTGCTGATCAACCGCGAGATCCCGGTCGATGGCGTGGCGTTGGCGCAGATCACCCATAACAACTTCCAGGCCGGCTCGGACGTCGCCAACCAGTTTGTGGAAAAAATGGGGGAAACCGGCAAATACGCCGAGCTGACCTGCAACCTGGCGGACAATAACTGCGTTACGCGTTCGCAGTCGTTCCACAACGTGATCGACCAATATCCTGAGATGGTCAGCGTGGCGCGTCAGGATGCCAAGGGTAATCTGCTGGAGGGGAAACGCATCATGGACAGCATTTTGCAGGCGCATCCGGACATCAAAGGTGTGATCTGCGGCAACGGACCGGTGGCGCTGGGCGCAGTGGCGGCGCTGAAAGCCGCTGGCCGGCAGGATGTCACCGTGGTGGGCATCGACGGCAGCAACGATGAACGTGACGCCATTCTCAACGGCAACCTCTACGCCAGCGTGATGTTGCAGGCGCAGGCTATCGCTGCGCAGGGCGTTGAAATCCTCGACGGCTATTTCCAATCCGGCAGCTATACCGGCAAGGAACGCGTGATGTTCCGCGGCATCCTGATCGGCAAAGACAATGCGCAACGGGTCAGTGACTTCAACTTCAAACCGTAACCCGCGCTGAGCGGCGTCTTTCACCACCCCGTCCTGGCGGCGGGGTGCGATCGGAGGTGTTGTTATGTCGATGCGCATTGCGTTGACCCTCATCGTCGTCCTGGCGTTGAGCGGTTGCCGTATCGTCTCGGAGAAAAAGCTGGCGGAGCTTCGCTCCCCGGTGAATCCACATGTGGCGCAGGCAGCGGAGATTTACCGCAGCAAAATCGCCCCGCAAGTGGTCAAAACGGCGCAGCCGCTGGGCGAGCTGATCGCCCGGATCGCCCAGGCCAAGGATTTTGACAGCGCTTGCGGCCTGCTGGGGTACCGTGCTCAACCGGAGTTTCCTTGTTACTTCAACGTTAAGGTCAGCGGTGAAGTTGCGGCGGTCAACACCCGCTCGCGCAGCGGAAAATTAACGCTCGCACTGACCGATGCGCCGCTCAGCAGCGTGGAGGTGCAGATCGGGCCGGTCTACCGCGGTACGGCGTTACGCGACAGCTATCGCGGCCTGAGCTACAGCGATTTCAATGACCAAGCGCTGTTCGGCGATTTTGCCAGGGCGATTAACCAGGCTTCGATCGACGAACTGGCCGGATCCCAGCCCAAGGTGGGTGACCACATTACCGTGTATGGCGTATTCAGCAGCTGGCAGGCACCTGCCGAGCCGCTGTTGATCACGCCGGTGCGCATTCAACCTTAAGGGGGCGTGATGAGCGATCCGATCATTATTCAAACGCGCAACGTTTCGCGTCTCTATCCGGGCGTCACCGCGTTGGATAGCGTGTGTTATCAAGTGTTTCGCAACCAGGTCAACGTGCTGATCGGCGAGAATGGCGCCGGCAAGTCGACCATGATGAAGCTGCTGGCGGGGGTGGAAACCCCGTCCTCCGGCACTATCGAGCTGGAGGGGAAAGCGGTGACGTTAACCTCCACGCAGCAGGCGGAGCGGCTCGGGATCAGCATTATTTTTCAGGAGCTGAACCTGTTCCCCAACATGTCGGTCATGGACAACATTTTTATGGCCAACGAGTTCTTCCAGCGCGGCCGTATCAATGTGGACTACCAGTATCAGCTGGCCAAATCCTTGCTGCAGCGGCTGGAGTTGGATATCGATCCGCATACGCCGTTGGGCAGCCTCGGTATCGGTCATCAGCAGCTGGTTGAAATTGCCCGTGCCCTGGCGAAGGACACCCGGGTGCTGATCATGGATGAGCCGACGTCGGCGCTGAGTCAGGCCGAAGTGCGCACGCTGTTTCGGGTGATCGCCGATCTGAAAAAACGCGGCGTCACCATCATCTACATTTCTCACCGACTGGAAGAGCTGATGGAGATTGGCGATCGCATCACGGTGTTTCGCGACGGGCGTTTTGTTGCCGCCGAACCGGTCAGTAACGTCAGCATTCCGTGGATCATCGAAAAGATGGTGGGGGAAAAGAGCAAGCACTTTGATTATTGCGCGGCAGAACAAGGGGATGAAGTGTTGAAGGTCGAACAGCTGACGCTGCCGCGTGAAAACGGCGGCTATTGCCTTAACGACGTCAGTTTTTCACTGCGCAAAGGGGAAGTGATCGGCATTTATGGCCTGCTGGGGGCCGGCCGTACCGAACTGTTCAAAGTGCTCAACGGCGTGATGCGCCAGACGGCAGGTCGCATTTTGCTCAACGGCAAAAGCGTGGAGCGGCTGGGATTCCGTCAACGCATGGCGTTGGGCATGGCGCTGGTGCCGGAAGACAGGCAGGCGGAGGGGTTGGTGCAGATGATGTCGATCAAGGCCAACATGACCCTGGCCAGCCTGGGACGTAATGCGCTACGGCCGTTGGCGTCGGCCGGGGAGTGTACGTTGGTCGATGGCATGATCGAAAAACTGGCGATCAAGGTCAGTGACCGGGAGCTGCCAATTACCAGCCTGAGCGGCGGCAATCAGCAGAAAGTGGTGTTGGGCAAGGCGCTGCTGACCGGGCCGCAGGTGGTGTTTCTTGATGAGCCGACGCGCGGAATTGACGTCGGTGCCAAAACGGACGTTTACCACCTGATTGGCGCGATGGCGCGCCAGGGGTTGGCGGTGATGTTCTCTTCATCGGAGCTGGATGAGGTGGTCTCACTGGCCGACCGGGTGATGGTGATGGCGGACGGGCAGCTGACGGCCGATCTGCCGCGTGAACGGGCCGATCGCGAAACGCTGATCCGCGCCTCAACCCCTCATGCATAAGGATAAGGCAATGCAAACCAAGTATCGGTTGTATATGTATTTGCTGCAGGCGCGCACCTTCATCGCCCTGTTGCTGGTGGTGCTGTTCTTCAGCAGCATGGTGCCGAATTTTCTGACCGTCTCTAATCTGCTGATCATGACACAGCACGTGGCGATTACCGGGCTGCTGGCGGTTGGCATGACGCTGGTGATCCTCACCGGTGGCATCGACTTGTCGGTCGGCGCGGTGGCAGGTTTGTGCGGGATGATTGCCGGTGCGCTATTGACCGTCGGTATCCCGCTGTGGGAGGGCAATCGGCTGTTTCTCAACGTTTTTGAAGTGATCGGCGCGGTGGCGCTGTTGGGCGTGTTGTTGGGTTTGATCAACGGCACGCTGATCACGCGGCTCGGCGTTGCGCCATTCATCTGCACCCTGGGGGCGATGTACGTGGCGCGTGGGGCCGCGTTGCTGACGGCGGACGGCAAAACCTATCCCAATCTGGTGGGCATGGAAGCGCTGGGCAACACCGGTTTCGCGGCCCTGGGGTCCGGCACCTTCCTGGGAATTTACAACCCGATTTGGCTGATGTTGGCCATCGTGTTGTTGGGGATCTATCTCACTAAGAAAACGCCGCTGGGCCGTTATATCTATGCCATTGGCGGCAATGAGCCGGCAGCGCGGCTGTCGGGGGTGCCGATCGTCAAAGTGAAAATGTTCGTCTATGCGTTTTCCGGGCTGTGCGCGGCGCTGGTGGGGCTGGTCATCGCTTCTCAATTGCAAACCGCGCACCCGATGACCGGCAATATGTTCGAAATGGACGCCATCGGCGCGACGGTGCTGGGTGGTACGGCGCTCAGCGGTGGCCGCGGCAGGGTATTCGGTTCGATCATCGGCGCCTTTGTGATCGTTTTTCTGGCGGACGGCTTGGTGATGATGGGCGTCAGCGAATTCTGGCAAATGGTGATTAAAGGGCTGGTGATCGTCACCGCCGTGGTGATTGACCAGTTCCAGCAGCGTTTGCAGAGCAAGGTCATTTTGATGCAGCGCCAGGAAAAAAAAGCGGTGCAGCCGCTGGCTGAGGTGAGCCATGGTTAAAGCGGATTGCATTGTCGCGTTGGACGAGGGCACCAGCAACGCCAAGGCCGTGGTGGTGGATGCGCAGGGTACGATCGTCGCCAGGGCCAGCAGGCCACTGACGTTGCAGACGCCGCAGCCCGGTTGGGTGGAGCAACGGGGCGAGACCTTGCTGGCGGCCTCTCTGGCGGTATTGCGGGAGGCTATTGCGTTAGCCGGATCATCCCGCATTGCCGGTATCGCCATCAGCAACCAGCGTGAAACCGCCATCGGCTGGCGGCGTTCCAACGGCCAGCCTATCGGGCCTGCCTTAACTTGGCAATGCGCGCGTTCCGCCGATTTCTGCGAACGGCTGCGGCGCGATCGGCAGGAGGAAGCAGTGCGTCGCGCCACCGGTTTGCCGCTTTCACCCTTGTTCTCGGCGTCGAAAATGCGTTGGTTGCTCGATCACTGCGAAGAGGGACAGCGGTTGGCGGAGAACGGCGAGCTGTGCCTGGGCACCATCGATGCCTGGCTGCTGTGGCAGTTGAGCGGAGGACAGGCATTCGGTTGCGATATCTCCAACGCCGCTCGCACTCAGCTGCTGAACCTTGTTTCCGGCGATTGGGACGAGCAGATGCTGGCGCTGTTCAATATTCCCCGTCAGGCGCTGCCGACGATCCATCCCTCCAGCCATCTGTTCGGTACGACGTTGGGATTGGACGGCATTGCCGACGGCATTCCAATTGCTGCGATGGTAGGGGATTCGCATGCGGCGCTTTATGGCCATGCGCTGGGTCAGGCTGGGCAGGTCAAAGCCACCTATGGCACCGGATCATCGGTGATGGCGCCAATCGCCGACGCGCAATGCGATACGAGCGCTCTGGCAACGACCATCGCTTGGCATGACGGTGGACGCATGCAGTACGCACTGGAGGGCAATATTCCCCACACCGGCGACGCTATCGCCTGGATGCTGGATATCGCCGCCATGCCGTCGGAGGGGAAAGCGCCGTTGAGTGAACTGCCTGTTCGCGTGCCCGACAGCGATGGCGTCTATTTTGTACCTGCGCTGACCGGTGCCGGCGCACCCTGGTGGGATGAGCAGGCGCGCGGCGTGATTTGCGGGCTCAGCCGCGGCACGCGGCGAGAACATTTGGTGCGGGCCGCTTTTGAATCGGTGGCTTATCAAATCGCCGATGTGATCGGCGTACTGCGGCAACAACCGGGTTTTGCGCTGCAGGGGCTGATGGCCGATGGCGGCCCCAGCCGCAATGACTGGCTGATGCAGTTTCAGGCCGATCTGCTGGGTTGCCCGGTGTGGCGCAGCAACACGGCGGAACTGTCGGCCCTGGGGGCGGCGTTGATGGCGATGCGCAGCCTGTGGGGCGCTACCGATCGGCAACTGGCGGCACTGTTGCCTCAACATGATGAGTTTAAACCCGATATGCAGCGCCACCGGCAGCTGCAGGAAAACTACAGCGCGTGGCGGCAGGCGGTACAGCGCACCTTGTGGCGGCCGCAGACGGCCTCATTGATGACAGGAGAACAATCATGAATCGTGACTTCACGGGGAAAACCGTGGTGATTACCGGCGCATGCCGCGGCATTGGCGCCGGTATCGCCGAGCATTTCGCCAGTTTGGGTGCCAATCTGGCGATCGCATCGAATGCGGAGCGCATTCTGACCGCGGCGGAAACGCTGCGCCAGCGTTATCGGGTGGCGGTGCTGCCGGTCATCCTCGACGTTACCGATGAAGCACAGGTAGTTGATTTTTATCGTCAGGTCTGGGAGCGATTTGGCGCGATCGACGTTTCTATTCAGAACGCCGGGGTGATCACTATCGATCGTTTTGACCAGATGCCCAAAAGCGATTTTGAGAAAGTGTTGGCGGTAAATACTACGGCGGTCTGGCTCTGTTGCCGGGAGGCGGCTAAATATATGGTCGGCCAGCGCAAGGGGCGCCTGATCAACACCTCTTCCGGCCAGGGGCGTAACGGGTTTATTTACACACCGCATTACGCCGCCAGCAAAATGGGGGTGATCGGCATTACGCAGAGTTTAGCGCTTGAGCTGGCGCCACATGGCATCACCGTCAATGCATTCTGCCCCGGCATCATTGAAAGCGAGATGTGGGAATATAACGACCGCGTTTGGGGAGAAATTCTCAGCGGCCCGGAAAAAACTTACGGCAAAGGGGAGTTGATGGCCGAGTGGGTGGCGGGTATTCCGCTCAAGCGTGCCGGGCAACCCGAAGATGTGGCGGGTCTCGTGGCCTTCCTTGCCTCAGATGATGCCGATTATATCACCGGCCAAACCATCAATGTGGATGGCGGGTTAATCATGTCTTAACGTGACGATGTCACAAAAAGCGCCGCGGCGTCGGATCGGCGCCGCATCAATCGCTTACATTTTCCCGCCATTGCAATCCACGCGGTTGCCCCCATATCCTTATAAATTCGACGTTTTGAGAAGCTTTCTCATCAATTTGTTCGCTAAAGCCGTTTACTGCCGAATATGCCAGCAGATATGTGGTTTTATCGTGCCGCAGGGTTTCCCTGCCGCAGCGGGAAATGCTAACTTAAGGGTTAGGGACGCCACGTTTTGGCATCGTTCATCCGATTCACTCGGCATCGCGGGAAAGAATGTGAAATATTTGCTGATTTTTTTGTTGGTTCTGGTGATCTTCGTGATTTCCGTCACTTTGGGTGCGCATAACGATCAGGTGGTCAATTTTAACTATCTGGTTGCGCAGGGCGATTATCGCGTATCGACCCTGTTGGCCACGCTGTTTGGCGCCGGCTTCGTTCTCGGCTGGATCATTTGCGGCTTGTTCTACCTGCGCACGCGCATTGCGCTGGGCCGCGCCGAGCGCAAGATCAAAAGGCTGGAGCTGCAGCTTGAGCAGCCCGCTGAACCGGCGGCTCAGGCCGTTGTCAGCAAGGAATAACCCTCTATGTTAGAACTGCTGTTTCTGTTGCTGCCCGTGGCTGCCGCGTACGGTTGGTACATGGGGCGCAGAAGCGCTCAGCAGGATAAACAGCAAGAAGCCAACCGCCTGTCGCGCGAATACGTGGCAGGGGTGAACTTTCTGCTTTCCAACCAGCAGGACAAGGCGGTCGATCTGTTCCTCGATATGTTGAAAGAGGACAGCAACACCGTTGAAGCCCACCTGACGCTGGGTAACCTGTTCCGTTCGCGCGGTGAAGTCGACCGCGCCATCCGCATCCATCAGGCTTTGATGGAAAGCGCTTCCCTGACCTTCGAACAGCGCCTGCTGGCGGTACAGCAGCTGGGCCGCGACTATATGGCGGCCGGGCTGTACGATCGCGCGGAAGACATGTTCAGCCAGTTGACTGACGAAGCGGATTTCCGCGTATCGGCGCTGCAGCAGTTGCTGGTGATCCATCAGGCCACCAGCGATTGGCAGAAAGCCATCGACGTGGCGGAAAAGCTGGTCAAGCTGGGCAAAGAGAAACAGCGCGTCGAGATTGCGCATTTCTACTGTGAGCTGGCATTGCAGGCGATGGGCAGCGACGATCTCGATCGGGCGATGAGCTTACTTAAGCGTGCGGACGCGGCCGATAAACAGTGTGCACGAGTATCCATCATGTTCGGGCGCATCTACATGGCGCAAAACGACTACGCCAAAGCGGCAGAGTCGCTGCAGCGCGTACTGAGCCAGGACAAAGAATTGGTCAGCGAAACGCTGCCGATGCTGCAGGAATGCTACACGCATCTGCCGGAACAACAGCACAACTGGGCTGAATTCCTTAAGCGCTGCGTAGAAGAGAACACCGGCGCTACCGCCGATCTGATGTTGGCCGAGATCATCGAGCAGCACGAAGGGCGCGACGTGGTGCAGGTCTATATCAACCGTCAGCTACAGCGTCATCCTACTATGCGGGTGTTTTATCGGTTGATGGATTATCACCTGGCGGACGCCGAAGACGGCCGTGCGAAAGAGAGTCTGCTGTTGTTGCGCGATATGGTCGGCGAGCAAATTCGCACCAAGCCGCGTTACCGCTGCCACAAGTGCGGATTTACCGCACACTCGCTCTATTGGCATTGTCCGTCGTGCCGCGCCTGGTCATCGGTCAAACCGATCCGCGGTCTGGACGGACAATAACGCGGCGGCGCGACAAAATAAAACGGGGCGATTCATCGCCCCGTTTTTCTACGTTCATCGCTTACTTTTTCTTGCCGCCTTTGGCGCCAGTTTTCAACAGCTGACGCAGTTTCTTCAGCTCTTTCTGGCTCAGCGGCTGTTCAATCTCTTCTTCAGTGCTTTGATTGTCGATCTCGCCGTGGTGCAGCTCATCCGCCTTTTTGGTCGGTTTTTCTGCCTTGGCGGCGGGGGCGCTGAAGCTGCTTTCCAGGCGCTGGCACACTTCCACGCTCAATGAAAACTCGTTTTCAGCGGCGGCGGCGCGGATTTTTTCCTTCAGTGCCAGAGGAATTTTAATGGTAAGTGTCGATATCTCGCTCATTTTGAAAGCCTTTCTGCAGGAAGATGCCTTCAAGCTAAGCCACTGGCGATCGGGTGTCTAGTGTGTAATAAAAATTTAATATTTTTGTAACAGTGTAAGGCGAGCAAGATGCGGTTTTTTCAGGCGGGAAACAGAGGCAGGGCCCGAGCGAGCGGGCCCTGTACCGGAAACATTATTTGTAGATGACCGCGGTGCCGCTCAGCATGTTGTTACCACCGGCGGAGATGATGCGGTAGCTGCTGGCGCCCTGGGCATCCGCTTTAGCGGCCAGTTTTTTCTCCAGGCTGCTGAGGGTGGTCGCATGACCTGCGGAAACGACGCCGGTGGCGGTCAGGCTATCGGCCTGCTGGCTGCTGATCGGCTCAGCGGCGAAAGTGGCGAAAGAGGTCAGTGCGATAGCGGCAGCGGCTGCAAAATATTTGATGGTTTTCATAGGTGACTCCAGTCTGTTTATTTAGGAAGGAAGCCATTCGCTTCCGATGTGGTGAATAATAAAGCATCTTGGCCGATTGAAAATCTGATAATGCTGAGTAATTTATTCAAAATATTTGATTGATAATTTACGCATCTTTACGGCGTTTTACGCTGCGTGGTTTATCGCTGGCGCGCTTTCGTTGACGCGCCATGACAAAGGTGAGAGGTAACATGACAGAGCGCCGGTGCGCGCTGCGGCTGGGATTTCTGGCCCCCGGCATGTAGAATGCGGCGGTCAGTTTCGCGGGTGAGTCCCTGATTATGTCTATTTTACAGAAGGTAGAAGAAATGAAGTCTGAAAATAACGCTAATAACAATGACTTAAAATCATCTCCAATCGTTGTGGCGTTAGATTACGCCGATAAGAATGCCGCGCTGGCGTTCGCCGACCGTATCGATCCGCAAGACTGCCGGCTGAAAGTGGGCAAAGAAATGTTCACGCTGTTCGGGCCGCAGCTGGTGCGCGATCTGCACGGGCGTGGCTTCGACGTATTTCTTGACCTGAAATTCCACGATATTCCCAATACCACCGCGCATGCGGTCGCGGCGGCGGCCGAGCTGGGCGTTTGGATGGTCAACGTCCACGCCAGCGGCGGCGCGCGCATGATGACCGCCGCTAAAGAAGCGCTGACGTCATTCGGGGCGGATGCGCCGCTGCTGATCGCCGTGACGGTGCTCACCAGTATGGAAGCGGAAGACCTGCGCGGCATTGGTATCGAAGCCAGCCCGGCGGAACACGCCGAGCGCCTGGCGCGCCTGACCCGCGACTGCGGGCTGGACGGCGTGGTGTGTTCGGCTCATGAAGCGCAGCGCCTGAAGGCCGCCTGCGGGCAGGCTTTCCAGCTGGTGACGCCGGGGATCCGCCCTGAAGGCAGCGCGGCGGGCGATCAGCGCCGCATTATGACGCCAGTGCAGGCGCAGGCCGCTGGCGTGGACTACATGGTGATTGGGCGTCCGATCACCCAATCTGCGGATCCGGCCGCGACGCTGCGCGCGATCCGCGCCTCTTTGGCCTGAGGAACCGCCGATGAATGACGATAACAGCCGCCTGGTGTATTCCACGGACACCGGCCGCATCAAGCAGGAAGACGTTAAACCGCAACGCGCCAAGGGCGACGGCATCGTGCGCATCCAGCGTCAGACTAGCGGCCGCAAGGGGAAGGGCGTGTGCCTGATTACCGGCGTCGATCTGGATGACGCTGCGCTCGACAAACTGGCGGCCGAACTGAAAAAGAAATGCGGCTGCGGCGGTTCGGTGAAAGACGGGATCATCGAGATCCAGGGCGATAAACGCGATCTGCTCAAACAGCTACTGGAAGCCAAAGGCATGAAGGTCAAACTGGCGGGCGGTTGAGGCGAATCGCCATGCCGCAGTGCAATGCTGCGGCATGGCTTGAGGCTGTTGCTGCCGGGGGTTAGCCCGTTAACGGCGAAAGAACCATAGACTTAAAGTAAAGCAGACCTGAAATCATCGTTATTCTGGTTAATACGTCAAAGCGCCTCGGCGCTTTTGCCCGCCTGTCGGCAGAGGAACATCGGAAAGGTTATTTGCCAACCTGGTGACCGATGATGCCCCCTACCGCAGCCCCACCCAGCGTGCCCAACGCGCTGCCGTCTGTCAGCACTGCGCCGCCGACTGCACCGGCGCCGGCGCCGATAGCGGTGTTGCGATCGCGTTTGGACATGTTGGAACAGGCGCTCAGTGAAAACGCCAGAGTCAGAGCCAGAGCGGCGGTGGCGAAACGTTTATTGATAATCATCATAATGACTTCTCCTTAGCATTGGCTATATGGAAGTGCCCTCTAAGTATAGGCGCTAACCATAAATCAGGCCTGCTGTTGATTCCCGTACAGTATCGATATAAAAAATGGCACTTTTTGTTAACGGCCGAATAATTAGCAGGTTACGGCCCAAAAGTGACCGAAACTGAGTATAGGTTTCTCTGAAAGGATAAACAGGTAAATAGTCTTAAAATCCCGTTGCACAAGGGAAACGGCGCGCGGCGTGGCCCGCGCGACGCGAGAGGTGCGGTGGCGGCCCGCGTTATTCGTTGACCAGCTCCACCTGTACGCCCTGGCGTTTCAGCTGATGCTGATACTCCAGCGCCAGGCGTGAATCGGTGATCACTCGGCTGATTTGCCCCGGCTGCGCCAGCGGGTTGGGTTGGATCTGGCCGAATTTGCTGGAGTCCGTCAGCACGATATTCTCCACGCCCTTGGCCAGCACCGCGCTGACCACGTCGGCGCGCATCATGTCGCGGCCGGTAAAGCCGGTTTCGGCCTGAAAGCCGTCAATGCCGATAAACGCCTTGTTGAAATGCACCTGCTGAATGCACAGCCGTGTGAGCGGGCCGACCACGGTCTCGCTTTTCTTCTGATACATGCCGCCGAGGACAATCACGTCGCAGTCGGTTTCTTTCAGCAGGTTGGCGATATAGTGGCTGACGGTGATCAGCGTAATACGCTTGCGTTCGGCGATGTAGCGCGCCAGCAGGGCGTTGGCGCTGCCGCTCTCGATGAAGATCGTCTCACCGTCGTTGACCTGCGCCGCAGCGTACTGTGCCAATCGTTGTTTGAGGGTGAAATTGGACATCATGCGAGCGTCGACGTCGTCGCTTTCCAACGCCACGGCGGAACCGTGTACGCGCTTCAAATAACTGCGTTTTTCCAGCAGGTTGAGATCCTGCCGGATGGTGACTTCCGATACGCCCGAGGCCCGCGCCAGCTCATTGACGCTGATCCGCCGGCGATCGTTAACCAACTGCAATATGGTCTGTTGTCGTAAATTCATATCGGCCTGATGATGCGGCCGCCAAGGCGCGGCCGCTAAGAGTCAAAGGTTTAAAGAGTATGTTCTGTGCGCGCAATAATATCATCCTGCGCCTCAGGGGATAATGCGGTAAAGAAAGCGGAATAGCCAGCTACGCGAACCACTAAATCACGATATTGGTCAGGGTGTTGCTTCGCCGCCAGCAGCGTTTCGCGCGACACGATGTTGTACTGCACATGCCAACCGCGATAGCTCTCGAAGAAGGTGCGCAACATCAGCATCAGCTTTTCCCGATCGCGCGGGTTGTCCAGCGTCGCCGGATTCAGCTTTTGATTGAGCAGCACGCCGCCAAGGATCGCCTCGGTTGGCAACTTGGCGAGCGAATTGAACACCGCCGTTGGCCCCAGGTGGTCGGTGCCGGACGCCGGGCTGGCGCCTTCCGCCAGAGGCTGGTGCGCCTTGCGCCCATCCGGCGTGGCCAGGGTGGCGGCGCCGAAGGGCACGTTGGCCGAAATCGACGAGGTGCCGGCGTAGTAGCCGCCGCCGATCGGCCCGCGGCCGAAGCGGGTGTTGCGGTACTGTTTCAGTTCTTCGATGTAGGTTTGGTAGGCGCGCACCAGCAGCCGATCGACCTCGTCCACATCGTTGCCGTATTTGGGCGCGGCGTTGAGCAGCCGCTGACGCAGCTGTTCGCCATCCAGTCCGGCGAAGTCTTCGGCCAGCGCGGCCGCCAGCTGCTGCTGGCCGATTGCCCCTTGGTCGAACACCAGTTTGCGCACCGCCGCCAGGCTGTTGCCCAGGTTGGCGATGCCGACCTGCAGGCCGGAAACCCAGTCGTATTTGGCGCCGCCTTGCTTGATGCTTTTGCCGCGTTCAATGCAGTCATCCACCAGCGCGGAGCAGAGGATATCGTGGGCGTTCTCCTCCAGCACGCTGTCCACCACGCACTCGATCTCGATCGACTTGCGCGTGTAGTAGCGAATTTGCCGATCCCAGGCGGTTAAGACCTGTTCGAAATCGGCGAAGTTTCCTTTGGACAGCGCCTGTTCCTGCGGCAGGAAGATCTGCCCGGAGGTGGCGTCGCGGCCTTGTTCCAGCGCCGCCAGCAGCACGCGGGCGAAGTTGATGAAGCTCATGCCGGTGCAGCGATAACCCCATTTGCCGCCGACGGCGGTCTCGATACAGCCGATGGCGGTGTAGTCGTAAGCGTCCTGCGGCTCGACCCCCAGCTTGATGAACTCGGGAATGACGATTTCGTCGTTATTGAATGCCGGCATGCCGAAGCCGCAGCGGATCACCTGTACGCAGGCGTCGAGGAAATCGGCGCTCATCCCGGCGTGGTAACGCACGCTGAGGTTGGGCTGGGTGGAACGCAGGCGGCCGCAGGATTCGAGAATGGCGTAGGACAGCGGATTGACCGCGTCACACGGCCGGCCATCGACCCGTTTTTGCCCGCCGATGGTGACGTTTTGGTACAGCGGGCTGCCGGCGGAGGCCTTGGAGTGCGAGCCGGAGCGGATCTTGTTGATCTCCAGCAGCTTCAGCCAGCAGCTGTGCAGCAGCTCGATGGCGTCTTCCCGCGCCAGGTTTTGCTCCAGCTCCACGTCGCGCCGATACCAGGGATAAAGATATTGGTCGAGGCGACCGAAGGAAACCGAATGGCCGTTGGATTCGATCTGCAACGTCAGCTGGATGAAATAGCACAGTTGCAGCGCCTGCCAGAAGGTTTGCGGCGGGCGATGGGCGATCAGGTCGCAGTTGTCTGCGATAGCCAGCAGCTCGGTGCGACGCCAGTCGCGGGTTTCGCGTTGCGCCATATCGCGCGCCAGGCGTGCGAAGCGTAGGATGTGCTCACTCAGCGCCGTCAGCACGATATCGATAGCGTTGAGAAACTGCGCTTTGTGCAGATCTTCCCACTCGGTCAGGCGCAGGCGGCTGCGGCGCGCGTTCACTTTTTCGCGCAGGCCGTCGAGGCCTTGTTCCAGTAGCAGCGGGAAGTTGACCGCCAGATGGGCGTCGCCAGAGGTCATGTTGCCCTCGGCCTTGATGATGCCGGTGGCCAGCAGCGCCTTTTGTTCGTCGGTGAACATGCCGTAGCAGCGATCCTGCACCGTTTGGCCGCGCCACCATGGGCACAGACGGTGCAAAATCGCCTTATTCTCTTCGCTGACCGAGAAGCCGGCACCCGGCCGGTCTGCCAACTGGTCTATCTCGTTTTCTATCCAGCCGACGGTGTATTCGGGGAAGATCGGCGCGGCGCGCAGCTCGCTGGCCTGGTTGCCGACGATCAGCTCGTCGTTGGCGATCCAGATGCTGCGCTTCGCCAGGTGGTTGGCCAGCGCCAGCGCACGGCGCACCGGCAGCGGCCGATCCTGATGCTGCTGATAGGCCTCGGTATAGTGCTGCGCGCGTTCGGTGCACACCGGCGGTTTGACGATGTGGATCAGCGCGTTCTTATGCGCCTGAATACGGGCGCTGAGGGTGGTCAAATCCAATGTGGTCATGGCGTTATCCTCGCAAAATGGCGGTCAGGCCTTTGGCGCCGGCGTACGTTTCGGCGAAGGCCAGCAGATCGGGCGCGTCCAGCGGTGTGCGGGCGGCGCGGTAGGGTTCGCCGAGCAGGTGATACTTGTTGATGCCCAGCGTGTGGTACGGCAGAAAGTGGATCTCCGATACGCCGATCTCGTCGGCGGCGAAGTCGACAATCGCGCGGACAGAGTGGCGATCGGCATTGAAATCGGGGATCAGCGGTACGCGCACGGTCATTGGCACGCCGTGCGCCGCCAGCCGGCGAAAATTGTTCATCACCCGGCGGGCCGAGCCGCCGGTCCAGGTTTTGAAACGCGCTTCATCGGTGTGTTTGAGATCGGCCAACAGCAGATCCAGCCAGGGCAACGAAGGGGCGATGTAATGCCACGGCACGTGCAGACAGGATTCGACGGCGGTGTGGATGCCGGCTTCGCGACCGCGCCGCAGCAGCTCCGCCGCGACTTCCGGCTGCATAAAGGGTTCGCCGCCGGACAGCGTTAAACCGCCGCCGCTGCGCAGGTAGAAAGGCTTATCCCGCATCACCTCGGCCATGATATCGTCGGGGTTGACCACGCTGCCGCACAGGCTGAGCGCGCCGGTTGGGCAGGCGGCGGCCAGCGCCGCGTAGTCGTCTGCGCTGATGACGTCGCGCCGCAGCGTCAGTGCGCCCTCGTCACGTAGCAGGCCTTGTGGGCAGCGCTCGGTGCACAGCGTACAGCCGCTCAGACACAGGCGCTCGTCAAACAGCAGATCCGCGTGGCGCGAGCGGCTTTCCGGGTTCTGACACCAGCGGCAGCTCAGCGGGCACCCTTTTAAAAAGACCACGCTGCGGATGCCGGGGCCATCATGGGTCGAGTAGCGCTGCAGATTGAAGAACATGAATCACCCGTTTGGCGTTGCTGAATCTTTCGCCATTAAAGATCTTTCGAATGAAAGTTGAATTGATTTTGATCAAAAGTTGACGGGGTTTTTGCCCTATGATGATCAGAGTTTGAATCCGCCCACAGAACATGACACAGGAGTCCGTGATGGAGCTTTATCTCGATACCGCCGATGTGACCGCGGTAAAACGCCTGGCGCGCATTCTGCCGCTGCACGGCGTCACCACCAACCCGAGCATCGTGGCGAAGGAAGGCAAGCCGATCTGGGAAGTGCTGCCTGCGCTGCGCGACGCCCTTGGCGGCACCGGCAAGCTATTCGCGCAGGTGATGGCGGCCGATGCGGAGCGCATGGTGGCGGAGGCGTCGCTGCTCAGCCAGCGGGTACCGGGGCTGGTGGTGAAGATCCCGGCAACCGCGGAGGGATTGGCGGCGATCAAGAAGCTTAAAACGATGTCCATCCCGACGCTGGGCACCGCGGTGTACGGTGCCGGGCAGGGGCTGTTGGCCGCCTTGGCCGGGGCGGAATATGTGGCGCCTTACGTCAATCGGGTTGACGCGCAGGGCGGCGACGGTATTGAAATGGTGCACGAGCTGCAGCAGCTGCTGAGCCTGCACGCGCCGTCGGCGCAGGTGCTGGCCGCCAGCTTCAAAACACCGCGCCAGGCGCTGGAATGCCTGCTGGCGGGCTGCCAGGCCATCACGCTGCCGGTGGATGTGGCGGAGCAGTTCCTCAGTGCGCCGGCGGTGCAGGCCGCGGTCGAGAAGTTCGAGCAGGATTGGCAGGGGGCGTTCGGCTCCACGCTGTTAGGCTAAAGCCAGTAAAAAGGGCGCCGCGGCGCCCTTGCTTGATGCTCGGTTCGTTTAGCCGCGGCCGGTCTCCTCTCGCAGCGCGGCGCCGACCTCGTGCGTCGTCGGCTGTTCGGAACGCAGCGCCCGGCGGATCGCGAAGAAGGCGGCAATCAGCATGGTTACCGCCACCAGCATAAAGAACCCGCACAGCGCGGCGTTGATCTGGTTGCTGAACACGATGGTTTCCATGTCTTTCAAAGACTTGGCCGGCGCAATGATCGTGCCTTGCTCGATGCCGGTGGAGAACTTCTTCGCCTGCGCCAGGAAGCCGATGCTTGGTTTTTCGTGGAAGATCTTCTGCCAGCCGGCGGTCATGGAGGTCACGAACAGCCAGGCGGTCGGTAAAATGGTGACCCAAGCGTAGCGCTGTTTTTTCATCTTGAACAGCACCACGGTGCCGAGGATTAGCGCCATCGACGCCAGCATCTGGTTGCCGATACCGAACAGCGGCCACAGGGTATTGATGCCGCCGAGCGGATCGACCACGCCCTGATACACGAAGAAGCCCCAACCGGCCACCGCCACCGTGGTGCCCGCCAGGTTGCCGAACCAGGAGCGGTTGTTGGCCAACTGCGGTACCGCCACGCCCACCAAATCCTGCACCATAAAGCGACAGGCGCGGGTACCGGCGTCGACGGCGGTCAGGATGAACAGCGCTTCGAACAGAATGGCGAAGTGGTACCAGAAGGCCATCATCGCCCGGCTGTTGAATACCTCGCTGATGATGTGCGCCATGCCCACGGCGAAGGTCGGGGCGCCGCCGGCGCGCGACAGGATGGAGTTCTCGCCCACCTCTTTGGCGATCAGCGCCAGCGTTTCCGGCGTGACGATAAAGCCCCAGCTGTTGATCACCTGCGAAGCATTTTCCACCGTGGTGCCGATCAGTGCCGCCGGCGAGTTCATGGCGAAGTAAACGCCCGGATCCAGCACCGAGGCGCAGATCAGCGCCATGATGGCGACGAAAGACTCCATCAGCATGGCACCGTAGCCAATAAAGCGAATGTGGCTTTCGCGTTCCACCAGCTTGGGCGTGGTGCCGCTGGAGACCAGCGCGTGGAAGCCGGAAATGGCGCCGCAGGCGATGGTGATGAACAGGAACGGGAACAGGGCGCCGGCGAACACCGGGCCGCTGCCGTCGATGAAGCGCGAGACCGCCGGCATTTTCATCTCCGGCATGGCGAAGACGATGCCGATAGCCAGGCCGATGATGACGCCGATTTTCATAAAGGTGGAAAGGTAATCGCGCGGCGCCAGCAGCAGCCACACCGGCAGCACCGAGGCGACGAAGCCGTAGATCACCAGCACCCAGGTCAGGGTGGTACCGTGCAGCGTGAAGAACGGCCCCCAATAGGGATCTTGCGCCACGTTGCCGCCGTAAACGATCGCCAGCAGCATCAGCACGAAGCCAATCACCGAAATTTCAGCGATTTTGCCCGGCCGGATAAAGCGCATGTAGATGCCCATGAACAGGGCGATCGGGATGGTGGCGGCGATGGTGAACAGCCCCCACGGGCTGTCGGCCAACGCTTTTACCACCACCAGCGCCAGCGCCGACAGGATGATGATCATCACCCCCAGTGCGCCGAGCATGGTGATCACCCCGGCGAATGCGCCCAGCTCTTGCTTGGCCATTTCCCCCAGCGAACGGCCGTCGCGGCGTGTGGAGATGAACAGCACCAGGAAATCCTGCACCGCGCCGGCCAGCATGACGCCGACCAGGATCCAGATGGTTCCCGGCAGGAAGCCCATCTGCGCGGCCAGGATCGGCCCCACCAGCGGCCCGGCACCGGCGATGGCGGCGAAGTGGTGGCCGAACAGCACCCATTTGTTGGTGGGCACGTAGTCCAGGCCGTCGTTGTGACGTTCTGCCGGGGTCAGACGACGGTCATCCAGTTCAAAGACCTTGTCGGCAATGAACCGGCTGTAGAAGCGGTAGGCGATGCTGTAGCAGGCGACGGCGGCGACCACCAGCCAGACGGCGTTGACGTGCTCGCCACGGCTGAGCGCCAGCATGGCGAAAGCGAAGGCGCCGACCAACGCCACCAGCAGCCAGATAAATCCGGACCTGATGTTTTTCATGAAACAACTCCTTGGCGTGCAGAGGTAAAAATCAACGTTGTTATTAGGAATGACGTTTTAACAGTAGAAGTTTTGCCGCCGAACCGCGGCAGGTCGGATGAGAAATGTGAAGCAGGTGGGGTTTTAGTGTAAAAACAACGTGATGAAACCGCGTTGGCGCAGGCTGTCGCCCACACCATCCTGAGCAGTTATTCATTCTGCATTTTCACGGCGCGCACAGCGAATTATCGTCGTTTTTTATCTGGGCACAGTGTCTGGCGGATTATTATTTTATCTGTCGAGGCGTGCCGAAATAAAATTATTCATGCCGTGTTATACCTTTATTTTCACCCGCAGGCTTAATCATTCATCAAATAAATAATAAAGCTACGAAAGGAATTTAATTATGATAAATAAAATCATCGAAGGGTATTTACCGCAGCTCACGGCCATTCGGCACGATATTCATCAGCACCCTGAATTGGGTTTCGAAGAGTTTCGCACCAGCGATCTGGTGGCGGATTATCTGAGTTCGTGGGGCTATGAGGTGCACCGCGGATTGGCGGGCACCGGCGTGGTGGGTACGTTGCGGGTGGGCGACGGCGTTAAACGCCTCGGATTGCGTGCCGATATGGACGCTCTGCCGATCGAAGAGAACAACGGCAAGCCCTGGAGCAGCAGCGTGGCCAACCGCATGCACGCCTGCGGCCATGATGGTCACACCACTATGTTGCTCGGTGCCGCCCGCTATCTGGCGCAAACGCGCAACTTCAACGGCACGCTGCACCTGATTTTCCAACCGGCGGAAGAGATGCTGAACGGCGGCGCGCGCATGGTGGAACAGGGGCTGTTCGAGCGCTTCCCCTGCGACGCCATCTTCGCCATGCACAACATGCCGGGGATGCCGCTCGGCGAGTTCTTCTTCCAACACGGTCCGTTTATGGCCTCGATGGATCAGTTCAACGTGCGGGTGCAGGGGCGTGGCGGCCACGGCGCCATCCCGCAGCTGGCGGTCGATCCCGTGCTGGTGGCCTCGCATATCACGGTCGCCCTACAGAGCATCGTTTCGCGTAATATCGATCCGCTGGAGGCGGCCGTGATCACCGTCGGCAGCATCAAGGCCGGTGAGGCGGCCAACGTGATCCCGGACAGCGCGGAAATGAAGCTCAGCGTACGCTCTCTGGATCGTCAGGCGCGCGCAACCCTGCTGGCGCGCATTCCGGCGCTGATCGAGGCGCAGGCGGCAAGCTTCGGTGCCCACGCGGTGGTGGAGCACGTTAACGGTACGCCGGTGTTGGTCAACGAAGAAGCGATGACCCGCTTTGCCCACCGTGTGGCGGAGCAGCAGTTCGGCGCCGCCCGCGCGCACTACGGTGCCCGGCCGCTGATGGGCAGCGAAGATTTCGCCTTCATGCTCGATGCACATCCGCAGGGCTGCTACCTGATCGTTGGCAACGGCGATGGCGAAGGCAGCTGCATGGTGCATAACCCGGGATATGACTTCAATGACGGCTGTCTGGCGGCCGGCAGCCAGTATTGGGGAGCGTTGGCGGAAGCGTATTTAAAATAAACGCGAAAAATAATAACAGGGAAGATAATGATGAGTGAAAATACGGCTGAAACCCAAACGGAAATAATATCGGCCCCGAAGGTCGGTGGCAAAAAGGTCATATTCGCCGCCTCCTTCGGTAATGCGCTGGAGTTTTTCGATTTCGGTATTTATAACTTCTTCGTTATTTATATCAGCGTATTGTTTTTTCCCCCGTCTAGCGATCCGCATCTGGCGTTGCTGTTGGCGTTTGCCACGTTCGGCGTCAGCTTTTTCATGCGGCCGCTGGGCGGCATTCTGATTGGCGCCTATGCCGATCGCTGTGGCCGCAAGCCGGCGATGATCCTGACGATTTCCTTGATGAGCCTGGGCACGGCGATGATCGGCTTTGCGCCGACCTACGCCAGCGCCGGCTATTGGGGAACCGCCACGCTGGTGGCCGCGCGTCTGATCCAGGGCGTAGCGGCGGGCGGCGAGGTGGGGGCGTCGATGTCGTTGCTGGTGGAGTCGGCGCCGCCCCATCGGCGCGGTTTCTATTCCAGCTGGTCACTGGCGACGCAGGGCATCGCCACCGTGGTTGGCGGCGTCACCGCGCTGGCGCTCAGCGCGGCCTTGCCGGTGCTTTCCGGCGAACCGAACGCCATGGCCGAGTGGGGATGGCGCATTCCATTCTTTATCGGCGTGGCGCTGGCGCCGCTCGGTTGCTGGCTGCGTCTCGGGCTGGAAAGCGATCGGCCGTCGGTGGCGCGGGCTCACGAGCCGCCTGCTCAGCTGCGCCAGCACTCGCGGGCGGTAGTGCTCGGTGTGATGCTGACCATCGGCGCCACCGTCGCCACTTACATCTCGATGTATTATCTCGGCACCTACGCGGTGAAATACCTGGGAATGGCGCAGGCCTACGGTTATGCCGCGATGCTATTGGCGGGGCTCATCACCTTCGGCGGCAGTCTGCTGGTCGGGCGCTGGTGCGATCGTTACGGCCGTCTGCCGCTGATCCGCGGGTCGCGGATCGCGATTCTGATCGTGGCCCTGCCGGCGTTTTGGTGGCTGAGCGCGGTGCCGCATCCTGCGGTGCTGCTGCTGATCGTCGCGGTGCTGGTCGGGTTGACCACGCTCGGTTCGGTGCCGACCATGCTGATGATTTCGGAGCTGTTCCCGCAGCGCATTCGTGCGCTGGGGTTTGCGTTGGTCTACAGCCTCGGGGTGGCGATCTTCGGCGGCTTCGCCCAGTACATCGCTTCGCAGTCGATCGCGCTGAGCGGTTCGCTGCTGGCGCCCGCCGTCTATCTGATGGTGGCTACGCTGGCTTCGCTGGCGGTGCTGCCATTGCTGCGTGAAACCGGCGGAGAGCCGCTGCGCTAGCCGAAAAAAAACGCCGGCGGTTTTCACCGTCGGCGCTTTGCGTTGCGACCGTTTCAGGTTGGCGTTCAGGCCGCCGGGCGGGCGATCACGCTGCGGGTTTCCATGCGCACTTCGGCGATGGTGACCTGCAAGGTATCGCTCTGGCGGTAAACCACTTCGCCTTTAATCTGCACGGTGCCGGTTTCCTGGCTGCACTGCATCTCGTCACGCACCGCGTGAATGAACGGTGCCGGGATGAAGGCAACCGCGCCGTTGTCCAGCAGGCGTACACGCAGGCCGCCACGGGTCACGTCGATGATCTCGGCGTTGAAGCGGGTATCGGTACCGGCCTTGTCCTGCAGGAAGCGGGCGTACAGCCAGTCGCCGACGTCGCGCTCCGCCATGCGGTTCAGGCGGCGGCGCTCCGCCAGCTGCACCGTGACGTCATCCTGTGGCTTTTCCGCCGGTTGCTGGTTGATGATCGCCTTCAGCAGACGATGGTTGACCATATCGCCGTATTTACGGATCGGCGATGTCCAGGTGGCGTAAGCCTCCAGCCCCAGACCGAAGTGTGGCCCCGGCGTAGTGCTGATCTCGGCGAAGGTCTGGAAGCGACGGATGCGGCTGTCGAGGAATTGGGTCGGCTGCGCATCCAGGTGGCGGCGCAGTTCGCAGAAACCGTCGAGGGTCAGCAGCTTCTCGGCTTCGGCTTCCACGCCGTTGGCCTGCAGCACGGTGACCGCTTGTTCAACCAGCGCAGGATCGAAACCGGTGTGCACGTTGTACACGCCGAAGCCCAGGCGATCGCGCAGCACGATGGCGGCGCAGACGTTGGCGGCGATCATGCACTCTTCAACGATGCGGTTGGCGCTGCGGCGCTGCTCGGTAACGATCTCCAGCACGTCGCCTTTTTCACCCAGCACGAAGCGGTAGTCCGGACGATCTTTGAACACCAGCGCATGCTGGTGGCGCCAGGCATTGCGCGCATCGCAAACGCGCTTCAGCAGGGTGATTTGTTGCGCGATGGCGTCGCTCGGCGGTTGCCAGCCGGCAATGCCGTCCAGCCAGTCGGAGACTTCGTCGTACACCAGTTTGGCTTTGGATTCGATCTCGGCGGCGAAGAACTGAATATCGTCGCCTAGCGCGCCGTCGGCGGCGATGGTCACGCGGCAAGCCAGCACCTGGCGGCGCTCGTTAGGGCGCAGCGAGCACAGGTTGTCCGACAGATCGCGCGGCAGCATCGGGATGTTGAAGCCCGGCAGGTAATTGGTGAAGGCGCGCACGCGGGCGATATCGTCCAGCTTGCTGCCTTGTTCGACGTAGGCAGTCGGATCGGCGATGGCGATGGTCAACTGCAGCGAACCGTCACCGTTGTCGGTCACGTACAGCGCATCGTCCATGTCCTCGGTGCTGGCGCTGTCGATGGTGACGAATTCGAGCGCGGTCAGATCTTCACGCACCAGCGCAGCGTCCGGCTCGCTGAGGGCCTGCATCTCCGGCGCCTCTTTTTCCAGGTTGTGACGCGCCAGCGTCACCCACCACGGGGCGAAATGGTCTTCGCCTTCGGTGATAAAGTGGGTCAGGTCGGCGTTGAAGCCGCGATCGCCTTTCAGCGGATGGCGGCGCATTTCCGCCACCGCCCAGTCGCCGGCCTGGAAGTTGTGGGTCAGTTCACGCACCGGGCGGCACGGAATCGCATCTTTCAGCAACGGATGATCGGGCACGATGGACAGGCGATCGTCGCGCTTTTGCACGCGGCCGACAAAGCGCGACAGGAACGGCTCGACCAGGGTTTCCGGCTCGGCGATTTCGCGCTCTTTCTCGGTGTGCAGGGTGGCGATAATGCGATCCCCGTGCATGACTTTCTTCATGTACGGCGGTGGAATGAAGTAGCTTTTTTGACCGTCTACTTCAAGAAAGCCAAAGCCTTTCTCGGTCCCTTTCACGACGCCTTCAACGCGCGGGGTCTGAGAGTGAAGTTGCTGTTTAAGCTGCGCCAGCAGCGGGTTATCTTGAAACATATCGTCCAGTGAATGGGTTGTGAGTGGCAAGATTTGCGGCTGACAGTTTTACGCGAATCACCCGCTGCGAGCAAGCCTAACGTCACGGAACCCCGCGTTGCCGCGCGATTTTGCGCAAGAATGGTCAATCGAAGGGCGAACGATGAAAAACCCCGGCGCGCAGGCCGGGGTGAAGGGCGTGGGACAATCAGTCCCGCAGCGGCGTCGGCTGCAGGATTTCAATCCAGTAATCGTCCGGATCGCGAATGAACGCCACGTAGTTCATGCGGCCTTCATGCAGGCGTTTCTGGAAGGTGACGCCCAGGCGCTCAAACCGCTCGCAGGCGGCGCGCACGTCCGGCACCGTGACACACAGGTGGCCAAAGCCGCGCGGTTCGCTGTTGCCGTTGTGGTAGTGGAAATCCGCCTGATTTTCGGTGCCGTGGTTATGGGTCAGCTCGAGAATACCCGGCTGGCTCAGCGCCCAGCGTTTGCGTTCGTCGTCATCCTGCGGGATCTGCTCGCGCGGGCTGCGCGTCAGGTAGCAGATGGTGAAAGCGGCTTCTTTGAACTCTTCCAGATAGACCGGGGTAAAGCCCAGCACGCGCGTATAGAAATCCAGCGCTTTGGACAGATCCTTCACGCGGATCATGGTGTGGTTGAACACGTAACCGTCGGTTACCGCGTCCGGTTGGGCTGCCACGCCGGGCAGCGTCAGTAAATCATTCAGTGGCATCAGTGATCCTCCTCAGGGTGTTGGCAGACTGTAGGTGAAATCGATGCTAATCTAAAGTAATTGTTTTTAACTAAAACACTAACTAAAAGTGAATGATAGATGAAGCTGAGCCAGCTGAAGTTTTTCTGCACCGTGGTGGAACACAAAACCATCGCCGCCGCCGCCCGCGAGCTGCACTGCGTGCCTTCCAACGTCACGCTGCGGCTGCGTGAACTAGAGGAGTCGCTGGGCGGCGAGCTGTTTTTCCGCGACAAGAACCGGCTGTACGTCAATCCCAAAGGGCGGCTGTTCTATCAGCAGGCGCGCGACATCGTGGCGCAGGCGGAGCGCAGCAAGCAGCTGTTCGCCGGCGAGCATCAGCATGGGCTGCTGAACCTCGGGGCGCTGGATTTCTCGCTGGTCAGCCATTTACCGGCGCGTATTGCCAGGCTGCGCCGTTTACAGCCTCATCTGCACATCAACGTACTGAGCCGCGACTCGCTGGTGCTGGAACGCATGCTGATCGACAGCGATCTCGACCTGGCGATCACCGACGGCCCGATTGAGCATCCGTTACTGGCCAGCCAAAAGGCATTCGATGAACGGCTGGTATTGCTGATGCCGGCCGATGTCGGGGAACCCGACGCCGCTACGCTGGTGCCGCTGGAGTTTTACACGTTCAGCCGCGAATGTTCGTTTCGCCTGAAGGTGGATCACTGGCTGGCCTCGCGCGGGCTGAAACCGCGCATGACGCTGGAAATGGAGTCTTATGCCGCGATGGCGGCATGCGTGCAGGCCGGTTGCGGCGTGGCCTGCGTGCCCGGTTCGTTGCTGCCGCTGATCTTGCCGGCACCAGGGTTGAAGGTGGTGGAAATGGGTGAGGAGGGCGTGAGCGATCTGTACTTCGTCTGGCGACGGCATCAGCTGTCCGACGAGTTGCAGACTATCCTGGAAATATTGGCGCGCCCGGCGTGAACCGGGCGCGCATGTTCAGGCAATACGCAGCGAGGGTTGCTGCTCGCTGCGGCGAATCACCACCGGGATCGACTTCGAGGTCGGGGTGCCGGTACCGTCGCCGAAGCTGGCCAGCGGCACCAGCGGGTTGGTTTCCGGGTAGTAGGCCGCCAGGTTGCCACGCGGAATGTCGTAACTCACCAGCTTGAACCCGTCCACTTTACGCACCACGCCATCGTTCCACAGGGTTTCTATCTCTACCCGTTCGCCATCCTGTAGGCCCAGTGCCGCCAGATCCTCCGGATGGATGAACAACACTTCGCGCTGGCCGTAAACGCCGCGATAGCGGTCATCCAGACCATAGATGGTGGTGTTGTACTGATCGTGCGAGCGCAGCGTCTGCAGGGTAAACGGCGCTTGCTCGTCGCCCAGCTGCGGGAACAGGGTGGTCGGCAGCGCGGCGGCGCTGAATTCCGCCTTGCCGCTCGGCGTGGCGAAGCGCAGTTCGGCGGCAGCATTGCCCAGGTAGAAACCGCCGGGCTGGTCGCAGCGCCGGTTAAAATCCTCGAAGCCGGGAATGGTGGCGGCGATATGATCGCGGATCAGCGAATAGTCGTCGGCCAGTTCCAGCCAGTCCAGCTGTTGCGTACCTAGCACGGCGTCGGCGATGCCGCAGACGATCGCCGTCTCCGAACGTTGAGTATCCGCCAGCGGTTTGCCGATGCCTTCCGAAGCGTGAACCATGCTGAATGAATCCTCGACCGTGATGTACTGCGAGCCGCTGGCCTGCATGTCCAGTTCGGTGCGGCCGAGCGTCGGCAGGATCAGCGCGTCTTTGCCGGTCACCAGGTGGCTGCGGTTAAGCTTGGTGCTGATATGCACCGTCAAATCGCAGTTGCGCAGGGCGCGGGCGGTGCGTTCGGTGTCCGGCGCTGCGGCGGCCAGGTTGCCGCCCAGCGCGATCAGCACTTTCACTTCGCCGCGCAGCATCGCTTCGATCGCTTCCACCGTGTTGTGCCCCATCGCGCGATTGGCGGTGAAGTTAAAGTGGCGTTCCAGGCTGTCGAGCAGTGCCTTCGGCGACTTCTCATCAATCCCCATGGTGCGGTTACCCTGGACGTTGCTGTGGCCGCGCACCGGGCACAGACCGGCGCCCGGTTTACCCAGTTGCCCGAACAGCAACTGCAGGTTGGTGATTTCACGCACCGTCGCAATAGAGTGTTTATGCTGAGTCACGCCCATCGCCCAGGTGCAGATCACCCGTTCGGCACCCTGGTAGGTGGCCGCCGCCTGGCGCAATTGCGCTTCGCTCAGGCCCGATTGCGCGGTAATGGTCTGCCACTCGGTCGCGTCCACCTGCGCCAGGTAAGCCTCCACGCCGACGCTGTGCTGTTCGATAAATGCCAGGTCGAACAGGGCGGGTTCACCGGCGGCCATACGCTGGCGGTGAGTTTCCAGCAGCGCTTTCACCATGCCGCGCACCGCTGCCATATCGCCGCCCAGATTTGGCTGGTAATAGGAAGAGCTGATCGGCGAGGATTTTGGCGTCAGCATCTGTACCGGATCCTGCGGATCGGCGAACCTTTCCAGCCCACGTTCGCGCAGGGTGTTGAAACTGACGATACGCGCGCCGCGTCGGGCGGCGTTTTTCAGGCTGTGCAACATGCGCGGGTGGTTGGTGCCGGGGTTTTGACCGAACACGAAGATGGCGTCGGCCTTTTCGAAGTCATCGATGCGGATGGTGCCTTTGCCAACGCCGATGCTCTGCTTCAGCCCGACGCCGCTCGCTTCGTGACACATGTTGGAGCAGTCGGGGAAATTGCTGGTGCCGAGCATGCGGCCGAACAGCTGATAAAGGTACGACGCTTCGTTGCTGGC
The DNA here is from genome assembly GCF_002752475.1 of Serratia sp. OLAL2. Taxonomy (NCBI): domain Bacteria; kingdom Pseudomonadati; phylum Pseudomonadota; class Gammaproteobacteria; order Enterobacterales; family Yersiniaceae; genus Serratia; species Serratia sp. OLAL2. The sequence continues at coordinate 286,201 of NZ_MSTL01000018.1, forward strand.
GCGGCCCGAGGTATACAGCTCGATCTGGTTCGGGTTGTCCATACCGTTGATGTGCTTGGCGATCAGCGCCAGCGCGTCCGGCCAATGGATAGGCTCATAGTGGTCGGTTTCGGCGTTGTAGCGCATCGGATGGGTGAGGCGACCCTGGTATTCGAGGAAATAGTCGCTCTGCTGCTGCAGGGTGCTGACGCTGTGGGCGGCGAAGAACTCAGGCTCCACGGCGCTGCGCGTCGCTTCCCAACTGACCGCTTTGGCGCCGTTTTCGCAGAAGCTGAAGGTGCTGTGGTTGTCGTCGCCCCAGGCGCAACCGGGGCAGTCGAAGCCGCGTGCCTTGTTGACGCGCATCAGGTTGCGCATGTTTTTTAGCGTTTGTTTACTGTCGAGGACAAAGCGGGTGGTGGCTTCAAGCGAACCCCAGCCGCCCGCTGGGCCGGTATAAGGCTTGATTGACGGTTTGAATTTCATGGTGACACTTCGCAGGTGGTTGTAGCTAAAAAGTAAACGCTTTTTTATGCGTCTTGCGTATTTATGTCACAAGTTTAGGGGCGTGGCAGGCAGGCGTCTAATCGAATGGGGCAATGGCGGCATAGAGCGTATCTATCGCAGGCGGACGCTGACCTAAACAAATGGTTGCATAAAGACACCCGCTGCAAAAGAGTAATGGTTTCGTCTGAAAGTGAATTCATGCAGTCTATCTCGCGGATTATATTGGCATTTTATTCAGCCTGCGGGCCTGAGGAACACAGCGTGAAGCGTTCAGTATCAGTGGTGATCGGCGGTATATTACTGCCTTTAGCGGCGCAGGCGGCGGAAACGACGCCCCATTTTCCCACCATGACCCCACCGGCGATAGACGCCGCCTCTTACGTTTTGATGGATTACACCACCGGCCAGGTACTGGCGGCCGGCAATGCCGACGAACGGCGCAACCCGGCCAGCTTGACCAAACTCATGACCGGGTTGGTGATCGACCACGCGCTCGATCAGCATAAGATTGGCCTCGACGATGTCGTCACCGTGGGGAAAGACGCCTGGGCGCAGGGCAACCCGGTGTTCAAAGGCTCTTCGTTGATGTTCCTGAAGCCTGGTGACAGGGTCACGGTTCGCGATCTCAGCCGCGGCATCATCATCGATTCCGGCAACGACGCCTGCGTGGCGATGGCGGACTATGTGGCGGGCAGCCAGGCCAACTTCGTCAAGCTGATGAACGAGAAGAGCGCGCAGCTGGGCCTGCAGAACACCCATTTCGAAACGGTACACGGGCTGGATGCGCCGGGGCAATTCACCACCGCCGGCGATCTGGCGGTGATTGCGCGCGCCATCATCATGAGTGAGCCGGCGGAATACCACATGTACAGCGAGAAATCGCTGACCTGGAACGGTATCACGCAGCAGAACCGCAACGGCCTGCTGTGGGATAAGACGCTGCACGTCGATGGGTTGAAAACTGGGCACACCGCCTCGGCCGGCTTCAACATCATCGCCTCCGCCACCGAAGGGGATCGCCGCCTGATTGCCGTGGTGATGGGCGGCAAAAGTTCCAAAGGCCGCGAGGAACAGGCGCGCAAGCTGCTGAGCTGGGGGCTGCGCGACTTTACCACGGTACACCTGTTCAGCGCCGGCCAGAGCCTGGGGGAAGAGCCAGTCTGGTACGGCGAGAATCACCGGTTACCGGTCGGCAGCGTGCAAGAGCAGTCGCTCAGCCTGCCAAAAAACGAAGCGGACAAGCTGAAGGCGCAGTACGTGATCAATACCGCGCGGCTGGAAGCGCCGATTGGTAAAGGGCAAACCGTCGGCGAGATCCGCATCAGCGACAATGGCCAGGTAGTGAAAACCCTACCGCTGGTGGCGCTGCAGGCGGTACCGCAGGGCGGCGTGTTCTCGCGCCTGGTGGATTACGTGAAGCTGAGGCTCTGACTCGTCGGGCGGGCGGCGGCCCCCGGTGGTATACTGGTGCGAATGCCGATCATTGAGCTGCGCTATGGATATTAAACAACTGATTTATTTGTGCAATCTGGAACGAGAGCGCCACTTCGGCCGGGCGGCGGAGGCCAGCTTCGTCAGCCAGCCGACGCTATCCATGCGATTGAAAAATCTGGAAAAAGAGCTGGGCGTGTCGCTGATTAACCGCGGCAACCATTTCGGCGGTTTTACCGCCGAAGGCGAGCGGGTGTTGGCGTGGGCGCGTGAGATCGTCTCGGTTTATCAGGGGCTGAAGCTGGAAGTGGAGTCGCTCAAGCACGGTTTGCACGGCACGCTGCGCCTCGGCGTGGTGCCGCAGTGCAGTATCTCGGTATCGGAAATGCTCAAGGCGGTCAGCGAACGTTACCCGCATCTCGATTACCGGCTGGCGGTGCTGAGCGCTGATCAGCTGTTGGAGGCGCTGACGGCGCACACCGTCGACATCGGCATCGGCTTTTTCGAGCTGTCGACCTTGAAGGAGCTGCATTTCCAATCGCAACCGCTGGTGGAAACCGGCGTCGAGCTGGTATTTCATCCGCAACATTTCCCGAAGCTGGTGGGCGATACGCCGTTGCCGCTGGAGGCGGTGGCCGCCTTGCCGTTGTGTCTCGCCGAGCCGACGCGTTATTTCCGCCGCTATCTCGATCAACACTTTCGCGACGCCGGGTTGACGCTGCACACGCGGCTTGAGACCGCGTCGATCTTCCAACTGCTCGAAGGTATTTTCGTCGGTTTGGGCTGCGGACTGTTCCCGCGCGGCCAGCTGCAATCGCCGTTGATGCCGGCGTTGCAGCGGCGTCCGGTGGCCATCGGCGCCATGCCGCGTCATGCGGCGGTGGTCGTCGATATGGCGGAGCGCGCTACGCCGTTGGCGCAAAAGTTCTTCGATGCCGCCAGCGAGTGGCTGCGTCAGCAGAATGTCTAAAACGCGCCGTATTGCGGCCGGTAATAAGGCCGCATAGCGGTATTCAGTCGGCGGTGATGGAAGATGTTGCATCGCCCAACGTTTGGCGCAGGCGATTTTCCCAGGCGTAGAGTGCGGCGGTGAGGATCACTTCCAGCGCCTGCGCCTGATTCAGACCGCTGTTGAACAACGGCTGCACGCTCTGCGGGGTAAATTTCTCCGGTGCGCGCGTCAGCTCGGCGGCGGTGTGGACCACCGCGCGTTTGACCGTATCCTCGGTAGAGGCCAATCCCTGAGGCAGCCCGGTGAACAGCGCCTGTACCAATCCGTCATCCTGCATTTCATGCGCCACCGTGGCCGCGCAGTAACGGCTGCCGTTGATGCGCGAGACCACCAGCGTCGCCAGCGCCTTCAGGCGGCTCGATAACCCATACCCTTCGGCATTGATGCCATTGAACACGCCGTTGCGTTCGCGCAGTGCGGCGGCATCGTGCGCTAACAGCAGATAATAAGATTCGGCGCGCGCCTGCGGGTGGCTCTGATCCAACACGTCAAGCTGTTCGGCGGCGGCGGTTTCCGTGTCGATCGGCGGCAGCCGCGCAGTCCAGCTCAGTTCTTCGGTACTGAAAGCGACGCCATCGGCGTCTTCGACATTCGGGAAGCCGGGCACCACTACCGCCGGTCGGCCGGCTAACGCCGCGATGCCAGCTACCACACGCGCCTGATAGCTGACAAAACCGATGATTTGCGAAAAGGTGACGATATCCGCAGGGCTCAGCCCGACGTCGACAAGCTGTTGCAGCGCCTTGCGGCAAATCAGCGTGGGTTGGCTGGCAAGCTGGCGGGCATATTGGGTGATCTGGGCGAGCCGGATATTGCTTTCCCGGGAGGCGTCCGGGCTGTGCAGCGGGGCGAGGCGGGCGGCATAGTGGCTACAGAGGGACTGCACGCCGGTCACCTGCGCGACGGTCAGTGCGGTGCTGAGGCGATCGTAGGGTGACAATGTCACGTATCGTGATAGCGACACCTGGTCGGGAAACAGGGCGTGGTAACCGGCCAGTGAGGCGTTGAATACCCCGGCGCGGGCGCCGAGCGCGCTGTTTAACGCTTCATCGGCGAAGGCACCCAGCCCCAGCAGAAAACGATCGCGCAGGGTAGCCGCCTGCGGCTCCAACGGCGTATCGCCCCGCACGCTGCTTTGGGTTTCGTGATACCACTGGGCATTATGTTGTCGACGGAGTCGTTCCATAGGGTCAATCCTTAATCATGATCAACAGCCACCGCTGCGTACGGCAGCGGTGGCTGGACAAAGAGGCAACATGCCCGCAGGCGGGGCGAAAGGCGGATTTAGCGCAGCTCATCGCAGTACAGCGCGTGGCCGTAAACAGAGAAACCGGTGGCCAGCGTGAGCAGAAACTGCGCGAGGCGGCGATGGCGAAGGCTGTTCATCAGTGCGATATCCTGTCGTATGAGAGGCTCAACGTAGGGGATATCCTCACCGATCGCCCTGGCGAGATAAAATAATGTTACGGACTAATCAATAACTGAAAGGAATAAAATATAAGGATATATAACAAGAATGTAATTTGTATGTGCATTTTCTCGCTAAGCGACCGAGGCGCGCAGCAATAAAAAACCCGCCGCAGCGGGTTTGTTGCAGGCCAGGACGGGGCTCAGAAACGGCCGCCGTCGCGTCGCCAGGCGTCGGCGGTCAGCGCCTCGCCGAAGTGGCTGGCGATAAGACGCTTGGTCAATTCGTGCAGCGGCGCCGCCAACACCTCGGCGGTGCTGCCGCGTTCGACGATTTCCCCTTCGTGCATCACCAGCACCTGGTCGCTGATATGCTTCATCATGCCGAGATGCTGGGTGACGTAGATATAGGAAATGCCGTGTTTTTCCTGCAGTTCCAGCATCAGGTTGATGATTTGCGAGCGCATCGACATGTCCAGCGAGGCCAGCGCCTCATCGGCGACGATCACCTTCGGCTGCAGGATCAGCGCACGGGCCAGCGCGACGCGCTGTTTTTGCCCAGAAGCCAGCATGTGCGGATAGTAGTAAGCGTGATCCGGCAGCATGCCGACCTGGCGCAGCGTTTGGTTGATACGCTGCTCGCGCTCGGCGGGCTCCAGATCGGTGTTCAACCGCAGCGGCGCATCCAGCAGCTGGCCGATGCGCTGACGCGGGTTGAGCGAGGTGCTCGGATCCTGAAAAATCATACGAATGCGCTGGCTGCGGTAGCGATAATCACCGAACGCCAGCGGATGATCGTCGATCAGCAGTTCGCCGGCGGTCGGTTCCACCATGCCGGAGAGCATTTTCGCCAGCGTGGATTTGCCAGAGCCGTTCTCACCGATCACCGCCAGCGTCTGACCTTCACGCAGGGTAAAGCTGACGGACTTCACCGCCTCGACGTGCTGACGGCGGAACAGCCCGGTGCGGTAGCGGTAGGTTTTGCTCAGGTTGCGCACTTCCAACAGCGTTTCCATGTTATTGCTCCTCCATGTTCAGCGGGAAGTGGCAGGCGAAGAAGTGGTTTTTGACCGGGCGCAGGCGCGGCGTTTCGATGCACTTCTTCTGCGCGTAAGGGCAGCGCGGCCCCAGGCGGCAGCCGATCGGCAGGTGTTCCAGCGAAGGAATGGCGCCCGGTAGCGTGTTCAACCGGCTTTTGTGCGGCAGCGAGCGGCCGAAGTCCGGCATGGCGCGGATCAGCGCCTGGGTATAAGGGTGGTGCGGCGCCGCCAGCAACTCTTCGCACTGGGCGCTTTCCACCGTTTGCCCGCAGTACAAGACGTTCACCCGGTCGGCCCACTTGCTCATCATCTGCAGGTCGTGGCTGATCAGCAGAATGGTGGTGTTGTTGTTCTGGTTGAGGCGCGCCAACAGGCGGAAAATCTGCGCCTGAGTGGTCGGCTCCATGGCATTGGTCGGCTCATCGGCGATCAGCAGGCGCGGCTGGTTGGCCAGCGCGATGGCGATCATCACTTTCTGGCACTCGCCCTCGGTCAGCTCGTACGGGAAGCTGCCCATGATGTCGTCGTGATCCTTGATGCCGACGCGGTGCAGCAGTTCGATGGCGCGGCGTTTGCGCCAGTTGAAGCGTTGCCACCAGCGGCCCTTGTAGGTCCAGCCCGGTATGGCCTGCGCCAGCTGGCGGCCGATGCTTTCGGAAGGATCGAGACAGGACTGCGGCTCCTGGAAGATCATCGAGACGTTGTGGCCCACCAGCCTGCGCCGCTCGCGCGGGCTTAGCTGCAGCAGGTCGATGTCGTCGAAGCGAAAGCGATCGGCGGTGACGCGCCAGTTGTCTTTGGTCACGCCGCAGATGGCCTTGGCGATCAGGCTCTTGCCGGAGCCCGATTCACCCACCAGGCCGCGCACCTCGCCCTCGGTCAGCGTCATGCTGACGCGATCGACCGCCTTGACCGGCCCTTCGGCGGTCATAAATTCAATCGTCAGATTGCGGATATCGAGTAACGGCATTATTCCACCCCGGCATTGATTGCGCGGCGCATACCGTCGCCTAACAGGTTAACCAGCAGCACGCTGACGAGGATGGCCGCGCCGGGCAGCATCACCGTCCAGGGCGCAACGTACACCAGCTCGAGCGAATCGCCGAGCATCGCTCCCCATTCCGGCGAAGGCAGCTGCGCGCCGAGATCGAGGAAGCCGAGTGCGGCGATATCCAAAATGGCCATCGACAGCGCGCGGGTGAACTCGGTCACCAACACCGCCGCGATGTTCGGCATGACCGCGTACCACAAGATCTGCAGCGTGGAAGCGCCGTCAAGCCGGGCCGCCACCACGTACTCTTTCTCCAGTTCGTCGTGCACCGCGCTGTAGATAGTGCGCACCATGCGCGGCAACAAGGCGAGCCACACCGCCAGCATGGCGTGTTCAAGTTTGGGGCCGATAAACGCCACCACCACGATCGCCAGCAGCAGCGAGGGAATCGACAGCAGGGTATCGAGGATGTGGTTGAGCACCGCCGAGCGCAGCCCGTGGGTGACGCCGGCGAACACGCCGAGGATCACCCCGCAGAACGCCGCGGCCAGCGTCACCGCCAGCGCGGAGCCGAAGGTGGCGGCGGTGCCGGTCAACAGGCGACTAAGGATGTCGCGCCCGAGATCGTCGGTGCCGAGGAAAAACGACACGTTGCCATAGCGCGACCACGACGGCGGCAGCAGCTGATAACCAAGGAACTGCTGATCCAGCGCGTAGGGCGCCAGCAGGCTGCCGAACAGCGACAGTAGCAGCAGGGCGATCACCCCGTAAAAACCGATCATCGCCAGCGCGTCGCCATAGAAAATCCGCCAGGTGTAGCGCAGCGGGCTCGGCATCTTTTTCTCGCGGTATACGTTATCGAAGGGCATACCATTCCTTATGTTTCAGCGGGTTGGTTGCCGCACCCAGAATGTCGGCCAGAACGTTAATGGTGATCACCAGCGTGCCGACCACCATGACGCCGGCGGAAATTGCCGCATAGTCCTGCTGGCGAATGGCGTTGATCAGCCACCGGCCGAGGCCCGGCCAACTGAACACCACTTCGGTGATCATTGCCAGCGTGAGCATGGTGGAGAACTGCAGCCCCAGCTTGGGCACAATTGGCGGCAGCGCATTGTGCAACACGTGGCGGCGAATGATGGTGAAGCGCGACAGGCCGCGGGTAGCGGCGGCCTTGATGTAGTTTTGGCTCAGCACATCGTCGGTGCTGATGCGCATCAGGCGCACCACTTCGGTGGTGGGCGCCACCGCCAGCGCGGCGATCGGCAGGATCATGTGACGCAGTGCGCTGCCGATCATCTCGGCGCGGTACGGCGAGTCCGACAGCCAGGCGTCGATCAGCGCGAAACCGGTGATAGGCTTCACCTGATACAGCAGATCGAAACGGCCGGAAACCGGCAGCCAGCCGAGATGCAGCGAGAAGAACAGCATCAGCAGCAGCGCCAGCCAGAACACCGGCATTGAAAAGCCCAGCAGCGCGAAGGTGCTGATGGCGGTGTCCTGCCACTTGCCGCGCAGCACACCGGCGATGATGCCCAGCGGAATGCCGATAAACAGCGCCAGGGCGAACGCCAGCAGGCACAGTTCCATGGTGGCCGGGAATACTTCGCGCAGCTGTTCGCTGATCGCCTGGCCGTTGATGCTGGAGACGCCGAAGTCCCAGTGCAGCAGGCTAACGAAGTAGAACTGATAGGCGTCCAGCAGGGCGGCGCCGTTCAGCGGCGCGCGCGGCGTGAAATAGCTCAGGCTGAAGCTGACCAGCGTCAGGAAGAACAGCGTGATCAGCAGCAGCAGAATGCGGCGCAGGGTAAAGATAATCACTTGTTCACCTCCGGCGCGGATTCACGGTACACCCCGGCGAACGAGGCGTTGCCGAACGGGCTCAGCACCAATCCCTTGATGTCGTAGCGGTAGGCCTGCAGACGCAAAGAAGAGGCCAGCGGCAGCACCGGCAGTTGCTGCTCGAGGATTTTCTGCGCCTTGCGGTAGTTGTCGATGCGCTGAGACAGCTGCTGTGACAACAGCGCGTTCTGCAGCACCTCGTCGAAGCCTGGGTCACACCAGTGAGCATAGTTGGTTTGCGAACGGATTGCCGCGCAGCTCAGCAGCGGCCGGAAGAAGCTGTCCGGGTCGTTGCTGTCGGTGGCCCAGCCGGTCAGGGTCAGATCGTGGTTCATTTCCATCAGGCGCGCCTCTTGGAAACGGCCTTCTACCGGCACGATGGTGACGTTGATGCCCACCTGGCCGAGATCGGCCTGGATCAGCTCGGCGGTTTTCAGCGGGCTCGGGTTGTAAGACTGCGAGGCGGTCGGCACCCACAGCTTCAGGTTCAGCTGGCCGACGCCGGCCTGCCGCAGCATCTCGCGCGATTTGGCCGGATCGTACTCGGTGACGTGCGCGTCGTTGTCATAGGCCCAGGAGGCGCGCGGCAAGATTGAGGCGGCGGTTTCCGCCGTGCCGTAATAGATCGACTGCATCAATCGTTGGTTGTTGATCGCCAGCGAAATCGCCTGGCGCACATTGAGGTTGTCGAGCGGCGGTTTGCGGGTGTTGAACGCCAGATAGGCGATGTTCATCCCAGGGCGCAGCGTCAGGCGCAGGCGCGGATCGTCGCGCAGGATAGACAGCTGGCTGGCCGCCGGATAGGCGAGGACGTCGCACTCGCCGGTCAGCAGCTTGGAGAGGCGGCCGGTGCCGCCGGCGCCCAGATCGATCACCACCTGCGGCATGCGCGGCAGGCCTTTCCAGTAGGCGGCGTTGCGCGCCAGGCGAATATATTGCCCCGAGCGGTATTCGTTGAGCAGGAACGGGCCGCTGCCGACCGGCTCGCGGTCGATCAGCTCCTGATGGCCTTGGCGCGTCAGCGTGTCGGCGTATTCGGCGGACAGCACCGGCGCGTAGTGGGTCGCCAGGTGCCACAGGAACGAGGCGTCCGGTGACTGCAGGCGAATCTCCACCGTGTAGTCGTCGAGCTTTCTCACGCTCTGCACCGAATCGCCGAACTGCAGGCTGTCGAAATAGGGGTATTCGCCACCGTTGACGTCGTGATACGGGTGTTTTTGGTCAAATACGCGCGCGAAGCTGAACACCACGTCGTCGGCGTTCATCTTGCGGGTGGGCGTAAACCAGGCGGTGGTCTGGAACGGCACGTCCTTGCGCAGATGGAAGCGGTAGGTGGCGCCGTTGTCCAGCACCTCCCAGCTTTGCGCCAGTTCGGGGATCAGCCGGTAGGTGTACGGGTCGACGTCCAGCAGGCGATCGTACAGCTGGGCGGCCAGGGTATCCACCGTCAGGCCGCTGCTGGCCATTTGCGGGTTGAAGGTATTCAGTATGCCGCTGACGCAATAAACAAAGCCGCTCTGGCGAATGTCCGGCAGCGGCGCCGCGCTGGGCGCGGGCGGTGTTGTCGCGGCCAGGGCAGAGCCCGTCAGGCACAACGACAGTATCCAAAAGGGTAAACCACGCATAGAGGCTCATGGGTTAATCAGCAATAGCGTTAGTGTATCGTACTCTGACCAGCAGCCCAATCCATTGAACAAAATCGCTGAGTTTTCTGCGACTTGATTAATCAGGCCGTTCAGCGGCAAGAAAAAAGTTTTTCATGTTATGTTATAATATAACAAAACCGTGTTACCGTTCCCCGGCAAAGTCACAATAACGCAAGGGGATGTATGAACGAAGTTGCACTTCCACCACGCCGTTCGCTGCCGGACGCTCAGGCATGGCGCGGCGAAATGAGTGATGTCGGGCTCGATTGGGTCGGGATGCAAGGGATCGCGCTGCCGCTGGAACTGGCTGGCAAGCCATTGATGGCGAAGGTCGACGCCGGCATCAACCTGCGCGCCGAAGCGGCGGGCGAACGCGGTATTCACATGTCGCGGCTGTATCTGGCGCTGGACGAATTGACGCAGGGCGAGCTGACGGCGCAGCGCATCGGCCGGACGCTGCAGGCCTTTCTGGATTCGCAGCCAGAACACAGCGATCGCGCCAGCTTGTCGATCAGTGGTGAGCTGTTGCTGTCGCGCCCGGCGCTGCTGTCGCCGCAGCGCGGCTGGAAAGCCTATCCGCTGCGCATCGAGGCCACCCTGACGGATACGCTGACGCTGGCGTTGACCGTCGGCGTGCCTTATTCCTCCACCTGCCCGAGTTCGGCGGCGCTCAGCCGCCAGCTGGCGCAGCAACAGTTCCAGTTTGATTTTGAACAGGCGGCGGAGCAGATCAGCCAACGTCAGGTGAGCGAGTGGCTGCTGGAACAGGGGATGCCGGCCACGCCCCACAGCCAACGCAGCTGGGCCTGGATCACCGTGACGCCCGAGAATGAACGGGCGTTCGAACCGGTGAAACTGATTGACCGCATCGAACACGCGCTGGGCACGCCGGTACAAACGCTGGTGAAACGCCGCGACGAGCAGGCCTTCGCATTAGCCAACGGTCAGAACCTGATGTTTTGCGAGGACGCGGCGCGCCGTCTGTATGGCATGCTGCGCAGCCAGTGCGACTACCGCGCTTTTTCGCTGCGCGTCGAGCATCAGGAGAGCCTGCATGCCCACAATGCGGTGGCGGAGCTGAGCTGGCGGGGAGAACACCATGCTGCGTAAAAATCCCAGCGGCCATCTGCCGCAGGTCTCGCCGCTGGCCTACATCGATCCCACCGCCATTATTTGCGGCCGGGTGATCGTCGAAGATTTCGTCTACGTCGGGCCGTATGCGGTAATTCGCGCCGACGAGTTGAACGCCGCCGGCGACATGGAACCGATCGTCATCGGCTCGCACTCCAATATTCAGGACGGTGTGGTGATCCATTCCAAGAGCGGGGCGGCGGTCACCATTGGCCGTTACAGCTCTATCGCCCACCGCGCCATCGTTCACGGCCCGTGTCGCATCGACGATCGGGTGTTTATCGGTTTCAACAGCGTGCTGTTCAACTGCCACATCCAGTCCGGCTGCGTGGTGCGTTATAACGCGGTGGTGGATGGCGTGACGCTGCCGGAAAACCGCTATATCCCCTCGACCGAGCGCGTGGGGCCGGACAGCGACCTGTCGCGCTATCGCCAGGTCGACCGCGGCGCGCTGCAGTTTTCGGAAGAAGTGGCCGCCACCAACGTCGAGCTGGTGCGCGGTTACCAGGCATTACGCAATGAATTTTAGTGAGGCTCTCATGAAACAACTTCCCGTGACCGTGCTTTCCGGCTTTCTCGGCGCCGGCAAGACCACGGTGCTGAACCACATCCTGAACAACCGGCAGGGCATGCGCGTGGCGGTGATCGTCAACGACATGAGCGAGGTGAATATCGACGCCGCGCTGGTGGAGAATGAAGTGCACCTCGATCGCCAGCAGGAAAAGCTGGTGGAGATGAGCAACGGCTGCATCTGCTGTACGCTGCGCGAAGACCTGCTGGTGTCGGTGCGCGAGCTGGCGCAGGACGGGCGCTTCGATTATCTGCTGATCGAATCGAGCGGCATCTCCGAACCGCTGCCGGTGGCGGAAACCTTTACTTTCGAGGATGAAGAAGGGGAAAGCCTGTCGCAGTTCGCCCGGCTGGATACCCTGGTGACGGTGGTCGACGGGGTGAATTTCATCCAGCAATATCAGCAGGCGCAAAGCCTTCAGGAGGCCGGTCAAAGCCTGGGCGAGGACGATCTGCGCAGCGTGGCGGACCTGTTGATTGAGCAGATCGAATTCTGCGACGTGATCCTGGTCAGCAAAACCGATCTGTTGACGCCAACCCAGCAGGGCGAAGTGATGGCGCTGCTGGCCAGCCTGAACCCGGACGCCCGCATTGTGCCGATCGCGCCGGGCAAACTGCCGCTGGAGGTAGTGCTGAATACCGGCAGCTTCAGCTTTGAAAAGGCTCAGCAGGCACCCGGCTGGCTGAAAGAGCTGCGCGGCGAACACGTGCCGGAAACGGAAAGCTACGGCATCAGCAGCTTTGTCTATCAGGCTCGGCGGCCGTTTGCGCCGGACAAGTTCTACCGCGTGATCAACGGCGACTGGGGAGGCGGCAAGCTGCTGCGGTCGAAGGGCTTCTTCTGGCTGGCGACGCGGCCGCGGCAGGCCGGGCAGTGGAGCCAGGCGGGCGGCATCGCCCATTATGGCCTCGCGGGCACCTTTTGGCGCGCCATCCCGCAAGACAACTGGCCACAGGATCCCGAAACGCGGGCGCATATTCAGGAGAAATGGGTGGAACCGTTCGGCGACATGCGCCAGGAGCTGGTGTTTATCGGCCAGCATTTGCAGCAGGCGACGATCGTGCGTCTGCTGGACGACTGCTTGTTGAGCGACGATGAAATGGCCGCCGGCGTGGACTATTGGCTGGACATGGCAGACCCGTTCCCTGAGTGGTAATTGCGCAATCTTCGTGTGGAAATGAGAAAAATTCTCAACAAAGTGCTTTACAGACGATACTGATAACTATTATCATCGCCTGGCAGTTCACGGAAGGCCACAGTTTGCGGCTCTGATGTGGAAGGCACGACATTGCTCACATTGCTTCCAGTGTTTTTTAAGCCAGCTCGGGTGCTGGCTTTTTTTTTGCCTGTTATTCCTCGTCCGCTTCGCCGTTTTGCAGCAGCGCATGCTTTTTCAGCATACCGCGCAGCTGATGATAGGTGAGCCCCAGCAGCTGCGCCGCCTTGCGCTGATTGAACCGCCCCTGCTGCAGCGCCGCTTCGATCAATGCCTTCTCCTGCTCCAGCTGCCAGAGTTTCAAATCCAACGGCAGCGGCGGTAACGCGCCGGCGTCTTCAGGAATGGGCGCGACCGGCGTGGCCTCGCGTGGCGCAAACGGGTTGATGACGATCTCATCCAGCGGGCTGTCGCTGTCGCCGTGGCGATAGACCGAACGCTCCACCACGTTTTTCAGTTCGCGCACGTTGCCCGGCCAGCCATACTCGAGCAACGTTTGCCTGGCACGTTCGGTAAAGCCGGGAAACAGCGGCAGCGCCAGCTCGCGGCACATTTGAATGGCGAAATGCTCGGCCAACAGCATGATATCGGGCCGCCGTTGGCGCAGTGGCGGCAGTTGCACCACGTCGAACGCCAGCCGATCCAGCAGATCGGCGCGGAATTTGCCCGCCGCCGCCAGCGCCGGCAGATCGTCGTTGGTGGCGCACACCAGGCGCACATCCACCCGCAGCGGCTGGCTGCCGCCCACGCGTTCCAGCTGGCCGTATTCGATCACCCGCAGCAATTTCTCCTGCACCAGCATCGGTGCGGTTGCCAGCTCATCGAGGAACAGCGTACCGCCGTCGGCGCGTTCGAAGCGGCCCAGATGGCGCCTTTGGGCGCCGGTAAACGCGCCGGCCTCGTGGCCGAACAGTTCGGAATCCAGCAGGTTTTCATTCAGCGCCGCGCAGTTAAGCGAGATGAACGGCCCTTGCCAACGGTTGGAGAGGTAGTGCAGACGGTGGGCGATCAACTCCTTGCCGGTGCCGCGTTCGCCGATCACCAGCACCGGCTTGTTCAGCTTGGCGACCTGGGAGACTTGCTCCAAGACTTCGACAAAGGCGTTTGCCTCGCCCAACAAATTCTCTGGCTGTTCGTTCATGATGAAATTCGCCAATGTTTGGTGAAAATAATCACTCTACAGCAAGCGCGCAGAGAGTCAAAAATAAAGAGTTGTTGTTTTTCAATGATTTAAAAGTTGGCACGGGTTTTGATTATCTCTTTGGGCAAGCTGTACGACTTAACGCGGCGCTTCAGACGCCATCAGAACCAAGAGGAAGTGAATTATGGGTATTTTTTCTCGTTTTGCCGACATCGTGAACGCCAACATCAACACCCTGCTGGACAAGGCGGAAGATCCGCAGAAGCTGGTGCGGTTGATGATCCAAGAGATGGAAGACACGCTGGTTGAAGTCCGTTCTACGTCGGCGCGCGCGCTGGCGGAGAAAAAGCAGCTGCTGCGTCGCATCGAGCAGGGTGAAAACCAGGTCAGTGACTGGCAGGAAAAAGCCGAACTGGCGCTGCGCAAAGATAAAGAAGACTTGGCCCGTGCGGCGCTGATCGAAAAACAAAAAGTGGCCGATCTGATCGCTACGCTGACGCAGGAAGTGGCGACCGTAGAAGAAACGCTGGCGCGCATGAAGAGCGAAATCGGCGAGCTGGAAAACAAGCTGACCGAAACCCGTGCGCGGCAGCAGGCGTTGGCGCTGCGTCATCAGGCCGCATCTTCTTCTCGTGACGTGCGCCGCCAGCTCGACAGCGGCAAGCTGGATGAGGCGATGGCGCGTTTCGAACAGTTCGAACGTCGCATCGACCATATGGAAGCCGAAGCGGAAAGCATCAGCATTGGTAAAAAGAAGTCGCTGGACCAGGAGTTTGCCGAGCTGAAAGCCGACGACGCCATCAGTGAGCAGCTGGCGGCGCTGAAAGCCAAAATGAACCGCTCCGAGTAAGGCGAGCCGCGGCCACACGCCGGAGGTGGCCGCCTATCCAGGATCCGATAAGAAGGAACAACAATGAGTGCTTTATTACTTGCCATTCCGCTGACAATTTTCGTGCTGTTTGTCGCGCCGATTTGGCTTTGGCTGCATTACAGCAATCGGCAACAGACCGGCATACAGCTGAGTCAGCAAGAAATGCAGCGCCTGGCGCAGCTGGCGGAAGATGCCAAACGCATGCGTGAACGCATTCAGGCGCTGGAAGAGATCCTCGATGCGGAACACCCGAACTGGAGACAGTCCTGATGAGCACGACGCTGGGCAGTAAAAAGCTTTATCGCGTTCCCGAAGAAGGCATGGTGAAAGGCGTCTGCGCCGGTTTGGCGCACTATTTCGACGTACCGGTGCGACTGATCCGCGTGATGGTGGTGCTGTCGCTGTTCTTCGGGCTGTTCTTCTTCACGCTGGTGGCCTATATCGCGCTGGTGTTCGTGTTGGATGAAGCGCCGGCCAGCCGTTTCGAAGGCGAGCATCAGAAGACGCCGCGCCAACTGCTCGATCAGCTGGAGTATGAGTTGGGCAGCGGCGAGCAGCAGCTGCGTCAGGTCGAGCGCTACGTGACGTCCGATACCTTCGGCGTACAGAGCCGTTTCCGCAAGCTGTAACCCTTCTTGCGATACCCGGCCTGCGCAGGCCGGGCATCTTCGCCGCCGTTATCCCGTTGAATGTAATCTTAATCTCTTGTGCCGGAGGGCATTGTCATGAATAAAATCGATGTTGCAAACACCGCCAGAACGGGTGGATTTAAACGAGGAGCGGCGGCAATGTTGAAGACATTGGCTAAAGTCATCATCATAGCGTTATTGAACTATGGCCCGGCGGGCGCCGCCGGCTGGCTGCTGAAAACCGTCGGCCGTAAACCGGTGCGCGTCGTGCTGGCGCTGGTGCTGGAACCGCTGTTCCGTAAAGGCCTGAACAAGGCATTCGGGCGTTACGTCAAGGAGAGCAATGAAACGACTGCAAAATGAGTTAACCTCGCTGGTCAACCGCGGAATGGATCGCCATCTGCGCCTGGCAGTGACCGGCCTGAGCCGCAGCGGCAAAACCGCCTTTATCACCGCCTTCGTCAACCAACTGCTGCATGTGCACAGCGGCGCGCGCATGCCGCTGTTTTCACCGGTGCGCGAAGAGCGCCTGCTGGGCGTCAAACGCATCCCGCAACGCGATCTCGGCATCCAGCGTTTCACCTATGACGAAGGGCTGGCGCAGCTGTACGGCACGCCGCCGGCCTGGCCGACGCCGACGCGCGGCGTCAGCGAAATCCGGCTGGCGCTGCGTTACCGCTCCAACGATTCGCTGCTGCGGCACTTCAAAGACACCTCCACGCTGTACCTGGAGATCGTCGATTATCCGGGCGAATGGTTGCTGGATCTGCCGATGCTCGAACAGGATTACCTGGCCTGGTCGCGCCAGATGACCGGGCTGCTGCAGGGCGAACGCGCCGAATGGGCCAAGCCCTGGCTTGAGCTGTGCAAGGCCTGCGATCCGCTGGCCCCGGCCGACGAAAACCGGCTGGCGGCGATCGCCCAGGCCTACACCGATTATCTGTTGCGCTGCAAAAGCGAAGGGCTGCACTTCATTCAGCCGGGGCGTTTCGTGCTGCCGGGCGACATGGCCGGCGCGCCGGCGCTGCAGTTTTTCCCGTGGCCCGACGTGGCCGCGATCGGCGAATCGAAGCTGGCGCAGGCCGACAAACACACCAACATCGGCATGTTGCGCGCTCGCTTCAACTATTACTGCCAGTCGATCGTCAAAAACTTCTACAAAGAACACTTCGTTCGTTTCGATCGGCAAATCGTGCTGGTTGACTGCCTGCAGCCGCTCAACAGCGGCCCGCAGGCGTTCAACGACATGCGCCTGGCGCTGACCCAACTGATGCAGAGCTTCCATTACGGCAAGCGCACGCTGTTTCGCCGCTTGTTCTCGCCGACCATCGACAAACTGATGTTCGCCGCCACCAAGGCGGACCATATCACCGCCGATCAGCACGCCAATCTGGTGTCATTGCTGCAGCAGCTGGTGCAAGAGGCGTGGCAGAACGCGGCGTTCGAGGGCATTAGCATGGATTGCGTCGGCCTGGCCTCGGTGCAGGCGACCGAGAGCGGCATCGTCGATCACCAGGGGCAACGCATTCCGGCATTGAAGGGCAACCGCCTGAGCGACGGCGCACCGCTGACGGTGTTCCCCGGCGAAGTGCCCGCCCGCCTGCCGGGACCGGCGTTCTGGCAGAACCAGGGGTTCCACTTCGATGAGTTTCGTCCGCGCGCCATGAGCGTGGACAGCCCGTTGCCGCACATCCGCCTGGATGCGGTGATGGAGTTTTTATTGGGAGACAAATTGCGATGAGCGAGCCGATCAAACCGCGTATCGATTTTGACGAGCCGCTGCAGCCGCCGCAGGAGCCGGCGTTGCGCGCCGGCGTCGCTTTCGATGCCGAACAGGCAGAAAGCTTTTTCCCGGCGGCGCCGGAACTGCAGCAGGAAGAGGAAGAAGGGCGCGCCGAAGGCATCATCAACGCCGCGCTGAAACCTAAACGCAGCCTGTGGCGCAAAATGGTCGCTGCCGGGCTGGCGCTGTTCGGCGTCAGCGTGGTGGCGCAGGGCGTGCAGTGGGTGCATACCGCCTGGGTGCAACAGGACTGGATCGCCATGGGCGGCGGCGTGGCCGGCGGCCTGATCGTGTTCGCCGGCGTCGGTTCGGTGGTCACCGAATGGCGGCGTTTGTATCGGCTGCGCCAGCGCGCGGAAGAGCGCGACGTGGCGCGCGAGCTGTTGCACAGCCACGGGCTGGGGCAAGGGCGCGAATTCTGCGAGAAGCTGGCGCGTCAGGCCGGGCTGGATCAGGGGCATCCGGCGTTGCAGCGCTGGCAGGCCTCGCTGCATGAAACCCAAAATGACCGTGAAGTGGTGGAGCTGTACGCCAAGCTGGTACAGCCAGTGCTCGACAACCAGGCGCGGCGCGAAATCAGCCGCTCCGCCGCCGAATCGACGCTGATGATTGCCGTCAGCCCGTTGGCGCTGGTGGACATGGCGTTTATCGCCTGGCGCAACATCCGTTTGATTAACCGCATCGCGGCGCTGTACGGCATCGAACTGGGTTACTTCAGCCGCATTCGTCTGTTCCGCCTGGTGCTGCTCAACATCGCCTTCGCCGGCGCCTCTGAACTGGTGCGTGAAGTGGGCATGGACTGGATGTCGCAGGATCTGGCGGCGCGGCTATCGGCGCGCGCGGCGCAGGGCATCGGCGCGGGGTTGTTGACCGCGCGGTTGGGCATCAAGGCGATGGAGCTGTGTCGCCCGCTGCCGTGGCTGGAAGGGGAAAAACCGAAGCTAGGCGATTTCCGCAGCCAGCTGATCGGCCAGTTGAAAGACACGCTGAAAAAGAGCGACGGCAAGGCCAAATAACCCCGCGACGGCGCTCCCAGGAGCGCCGTTTTCTCAACGGCACCGACGCCGGACGTAATCGAGACTTGACGACAGTCGATCCCCCTGTGATTGCGTGATAAATCTCTGCAAAATTAATTCTGGTTGTGATAACTCTCTGTTTGTAGGCTAAAATGACGCCGATGCTGTTATCCGCTTGCGTTTAAAATCAGCAACAACGGCAATAAATCAGAGTTCTGTCAACTTTTGCTGACAGATCGCTTCTACCGCCCGGTGCGAGGGAGTATCATCATCGTCAACGATCCCCGCACCTGCAGAGATAAGGCCAACACTGATGCGTTTGGAAGTATTTTGCGAAGACCGCCTCGGTCTCACTCGAGAATTACTCGATCTTTTGGTATCGCGCAGCATTGACTTACGTGGCATCGAAATCGATCCCATCGGCCGCATTTACCTCAATTTCTCCCAGCTGGATTTCGATACTTTCCGCGCGCTGATGGCGGAGATCCGCCGCATCGCCGGCGTGACAGACGTGCGCACCGTCAGCTTTATGCCTTCCGAACGCGAACATCGCGCGCTGCGTGCGCTGCTGGAATCGATGCCGGAACCGGTGTTCTCTATCGACATGAAGGGCAAGGTCGAGCTGGCCAACCCGGCGGCGCAGGCGCTGTTCAGCCTGAACGAAGACAAGATCCGCAACCAGACCGCCGGGGCGCTGATCGGCGGCTATAACTTCAGCCGTTGGCTGGAGAGCGAGCATACGGCGCCGCACGCCGAGCGGGTGGTGATCCGCAGCCAGGACTTCCTGATGGACATCACGCCCATCTATCTGGAAGACGAACAGCAGCAGGCGGCCGCGGTCGGCGCGGTGGTGATGCTGAAGTCCACCGCGCGCATGGGCCGCCAGTTGCAAAATCTATCGGTGAACGACGATACCGAATTCGACCACATCGTGGCGGTGAGCGCCAAGATGCGTCACGTGCTGGAGCAGGCGCGCAAGCTGGCGATGCTCGATGCGCCGCTGCTGATCGTCGGCGATACCGGTACCGGCAAGGATATTCTGGCCCGCGCCTGCCATTTGCGCAGCCCGCGTGGCAAACAGCCGTTCCTGGCGCTGAACTGCGCCGCGCTGCCGGATGACGTGGTGGAGAGCGAACTGTTCGGCCATGCGCCGGGCGCTTATCCCAACGCGCTGGAAGGCAAGAAGGGCTTCTTCGAGCAGGCCAACGGCGGTTCGGTGCTGCTGGATGAGATCGGCGAAATGTCGCCGCGTATGCAGACCAAGCTGCTGCGTTTCCTCAACGACGGCACGTTCCGCCGCGTTGGCGAAGAGCATGAGGTGCACGTCGACGTGCGCGTGATCTGCGCCACCCAGAAAAACCTTACCGAGCTGGTGCAGCGCGGCGAATTCCGCGAAGATCTCTATTATCGCCTCAACGTACTGACCATCACCATCCCGCCGCTGCGCGAACGTCCGCAGGACATCATGCCGTTGACCGAGCTGTTCGTGGCGCGCTTCGCCGATGAGCAGGGCGTGGCGCGGCCCAAGCTGGCGAACGATCTGGGCGGCTTCCTCAGCAAGTACGGCTGGCCGGGCAACGTGCGTCAGCTGAAAAACGCTATCTACCGCGCGCTGACGCAAACCGAAGGCTACGAACTGCGGCCACAGGATATCGTGTTGCCGGAGTTTGAGGTGGAGATGTCGCTGGGCGACGAGGTGCTGGACGGTTCGCTGGACGACATCAGCAAGCGTTTCGAACGCTCGGTGCTGACGCGCCTGTATCGCACCTATCCCAGCACCCGCAAGCTGGCGAAGCGGCTGGGCGTTTCCCATACCGCCATCGCCAACAAGCTGCGCGAGTATGGCCTGAGCAGCCGCAAAGGCGGCGCTGAGGGCGAAGAATAAGAAAGGCGCCTTGCGGCGCCTTTAATGGGTATCCAAAGCCGGCGTTCGCCGGCTTTGTTATTTCAGCGCAGCCAGCGCCGCGTCGTAGTCAGGCTCGGTGGTGATTTCGTTCACCAGCTCGCTGTACAGCACGTTGTCCTGGCCATCCAGCACCACTACCGCACGCGCGGTCAGGCCTGCCAACGGGCCTTCGGCGATTTCGACGCCGTACGCCTGCTTGAACTCGGCGCCGCGCAGGGTAGACAGGGTAACCACGTTGCTCAGGCCTTCCGCGCCGCAGAAGCGAGACTGCGCGAACGGCAGATCGGCGGAGATGCACAGCACCACGGTGTTATCCAGGCCGCTGGCCAGCTGGTTGAATTTACGCACCGACGTCGCGCAGACGCCGGTATCGATGCTTGGGAAGATGTTCAGGACTTTGCGTTTACCCGCGAAGCTGCTCAGCGCCACGTCTGACAGGTCTTTGGCAACCAGCGAGAAGGCCTTGGCCTGTTCGCCCTGCTGTGGCAGTTTGCCTGCTACGCTGACCGGATTGCCTTGAAAATGTACTGTCTGAGTCATTGCTAGATTCCTTTTACAGGTGTTTATACAAAGGGTATGAACCTGATGAAACGGCGCGCCGGCAACGGCATTTAACATCAGGTTCACACCCTGGCGCCAGTTTATGACAACCGGGGCGGATTGGATATCAAAGTTTGCTAAATAGTTGTATATATTAGGCTGTTCTATAAAACATCACCGGCGCATCAGCCTGGCTGAATGCGCAGTTTTCGCTCAGGAGCCGTTATGAGAGACATGCGTTTTTACCCGGAAGCCTGGCCGCTGCATACTGCCTTCGTGATTGCGCGCGGTAGCCGCACCGAAGCCCGGGTGGTGGTGGTCGAAATCGAACAGCAGGGCGTGCGCGGCACCGGTGAATGTACGCCGTATCCGCGCTATGGCGAGAGCGAAGAATCGGTGATGACGCAGCTGGCTGAGATGGCGCCGGCGATCGCGCAGGGAATCACCCGCGAGCAGCTACTGACGCAGATGCCGGCGGGCGCGGCCCGCAACGCGCTGGACTCGGCGCTGTGGGATTTGGAGTGTCGTTTGCACGGGCAGAGCCTGTGGCAGCGCAGCGGCGTGACGGCGCCGGCGCAGATCCGCATGGCGCAGACCGTCAGCATCGGCACGCCGGAAGCGATGGCCTTCGCCGCGCGTGAACTGGAGCAGCAGGGCGCCACGCTGCTGAAGATCAAACTCGACGATCACTATATCAGCGAACGATTGGTAGCGATCCGCGCCGCGGTACCGCAGGCGACGCTGATCGTCGACGCCAATGAGTCCTGGCAGGCGGAAGGGCTGGTGGCGCGCTGCCAGCTGCTGGCCGATCTCGGCGTGGCGATGCTGGAGCAGCCGCTGCCGGCCGGTGACGACGCTGCGTTGGAGCACTTTATCCATCCGCTGCCGATCTGCGCCGATGAGAGCTGCCACACCCGTGCCGATCTGCCGCGGCTGGCGCAACGCTATCAGATGGTCAATATCAAACTGGACAAAACCGGCGGCTTGACCGAGGCGCTGGCGCTGGCGCAGGCCGCGCGCGAACAAGGGTTCGCCATCATGCTCGGCTGCATGTTGTGCACGTCACGGGCGATATCCGCCGCCTTGCCGCTGGCGCCGGCGGCGCGCTTCGTCGATCTGGACGGCCCGACCTGGCTGGCGCGGGACGTCGAACCGGGTCTGGCGTTCGAATGCGGGGCGATCGTCGATATCGCCCCGTAGGGATTAATTCGGGTAGGTCAGCAGCTCGGTCATCGCGTCGATGTAGCGCTCGCTGGCGGCATCGGCGGAGATCGGCGGGAATTCGGCGGTGATGCACGGTAGCGACAGATCTGCGCACCAGCTGCCGAACGAACCGGGCGTTTCATAGCCGACGCTGGTCACCAGCGGCAGTTCGAACTTGTGCGACAGCCAAACGCCGAGCCGCGAGCTGGCGGAATCTTCGATGCAGGCCAGCGGTTCGTGGAACGACACCACCCAGTGCGGCTTCAGACGATGGATCAGATGACACAGCGCCTGGGTTTCCGGTTCGGAACCGGGGCGCCCACCGGTGGAGAGCTTGACGTCGCGCACCGGCGCCGCGCTGTTCCAGCGGTAGACGGTATCGCCGGAGCGCCAGTTGGCGGCCGGGAAGTTGCGATTCAGATCGACGCCGTTGGCATTGGCGCGCAGCCCCAGCTGACAGCCGTCGGGGTTGACCGCCAGCACCACGTGGTGACGCAGTCGTTCGGGGGCGATGCTGCGCAGCGCGCAAG
Organism: Serratia sp. OLAL2; assembly: GCF_002752475.1. Taxonomy (NCBI): domain Bacteria; kingdom Pseudomonadati; phylum Pseudomonadota; class Gammaproteobacteria; order Enterobacterales; family Yersiniaceae; genus Serratia; species Serratia sp. OLAL2. The sequence continues at coordinate 308,593 of NZ_MSTL01000018.1, forward strand.
ACAGGGTCACGATGGCGGCGCTCTCATCGCCGTGGGTGCCGGCGATGATAAGCCCGGTCTCCGGGCCGCTGATCGCCGCCGGGAAATAGAGCAGCGGCGCGCCCAGCAGCGAGCTGCCGTAGTTCTCTCCTGCGATGGCCAACTGGCCACGTTCACTGCGTGGTCGATGTTCGGTCATGGTGTTGTCCCTGGATTAAAGGTCGAGAGTCATTGTCATTTTATTCAGTGTATTACGCTTTGAGGCATCTTTCCCATCGCAATTGTGCGACGTTTGCGCAATCTGTGACGCCGCGGCGGTGAAAATGCCAATTAAACCGCACCTGGCCTGGCGCTGTTGTTATACTAACGGCAGAGCTAAGCCAATCACCCGCAAGAGGATTTAACATGCCAGTAGCCAGAATCATCGCCAGCTATAGCGAAAATGAAAATGACACCATCACGCTGCTGTGCGGCGTGGATGCTGAAAACCAGATCCGTCAGGGGGAATGGTTCGGCGTGGTGAAAAATGACGACGGGCGCGGGGACGAATCGAACTATCCGTTCACCCTGCATATCGATTACCAAAAAGATGTCTTCTACCTCGACTACGGTTACGACGACGCCGACGCGCGCCAGCTGCAAAAAACCGATATCTCGGCCCGTCCGCTGGCCGAGAAAGGCTTTTTCACCGTGTTCGATGAAGAAGAGGGTGAAGAGTTCAGCTACCGCATCAACAGCATCCACCTGTACGACTGACGGTCGCCGCTGTAAACACCGCCCGTGCCGCTCCGCGCCGCACGGGTTTTTTATTGCCTGAATCGCACTTTTTGCAACTTCTCGGCCGTGAGCGCTAGGCCGGACGGATCTTGTGCTATATGATAAAAAATTCAGATGGTTAACGGGGGTAAATCATAATGACGGGAAGAAAAATGCAACGGGGTTTTCGTTTGGCGCTTTGCGCGGCGGCGATCGGCGCCTGTATGAGCAGCGCTATGGCGGCGCAGGTTCCCCCGGGCACCGCGTTGGCGGCCAAACAGGAAATCGTGCGCCACATTAAAGACGAACCGGCCTCGCTCGATCCGATTAAAGCGGTAGGCCTGCCGGAGGCCCAGCTGGCGCGCGACCTGTTCGAAGGGCTGATCAATCAGGACGCCAATGGGAAAGTGATCCCCGGCGTCGCCACGCGCTGGCAGACCAGCGATAACCAGACTTATATTTTCCATCTGCGCAAAGATGCGCGGTGGTCAAACGGTGACCCTGTCACGGCAAAAGACTTCGTCTACAGCTGGCAGCGGCTGGTCGAACCGAAGAACCTGTCGCCGTTTGCCTGGTTCGCGCAGTTAGCGGGGATCCAGAACGCCGAGCAGATCATCAGCGGCAAACTGCCGGCCGATCGCTTGGGCGTGTCGGCGCCGGACGACTATACGCTTAAAGTACAGCTGGACAAGCCGGTGCCGTACTTCGTCAGCCTGACGGCTAACTTCAGCCTGTTCCCGGTGAATAAGGCGGTGGTGGAAAAATACGGCAACGACTGGACCAAGGTCGGCAATCTGGTGGGCAACGGCGCGTTCAAACTGCAAGAGCGGGTGGTGAACGAGAAGCTGGTGCTGACGCCTAACGATCATTACTGGGATCATGCGCAAACCGTGCTGACCAAAGTGACCTTCGTGCCGATCAATCAGGAATCCAACGCCACCAAGCGTTACCTGGCGGGCGATATCGACATCACCGAATCCTTCCCGAAAAACATGTATCAGAAGCTGCTGAAAGATATTCCGGGGCAGGTGTACACGCCGGATCAGCTCGGCACCTATTACTACGCGTTCAACACCCAGCGCGCGCCGACCAACGACGTGCGGGTGCGCCAGGCCTTGTCCTACGCCATCGATCGCAAGATTATCGCGGAAAAAGTGCTGGGCACCGGCGAAAAACCGGCCTATCACTTCACGCCGGACGTGACTGCCGGGTTCAAACCGGAGGCGAGTTTGCTGCAACAGCAATCGCAGGCGGAGCTGGATGCGCAGGCCAAGGCGTTGCTGCAGGCGGCCGGTTACGGCCCGAACAACCCGTTGAAGCTGACGCTGTTGTATAACACCTCGGAAAGCCACCAGAAGATCGCCATCGCCGTGGCCTCAATGTGGAAGAAAAAGCTCGGCATTGACGTCAAGCTGCAAAACCAGGAGTGGAAAACCTATATCGACAGCCGTAATACCGGTAATTTCGACGTGATCCGCGCCTCCTGGGTAGGTGACTATAACGAGGCGTCGACCTTCCTGTCGCTGTTGACCTCTACCCACAGCGGCAACATTGCCAAGTTCAAGAACGCGGACTACGACAAGCTGCTGGCGCAGGCGGGGCGGGAAACCAACCCGGCGGCGGTGACCGCCGATTACAACAAGATGGAGCAAATCATTGCCGATCAGGCACCGATCGCGCCGATTTACCAGTACACCAACGGCCGCCTGATCAAACCGTGGGTAAAAGGCTACCCGATCACCAATCCGGAAGACGTGGCCTATAGCCAAACGATGTATATTATCAAACACTGATTGGGCTTATTTTTCACCCCCGCGTAACGCGGGGGATTTATTTTTATTGACGGTTAAATGAAGAAGGTAATTAATTTATCCACGCGATAAACCCCGTTTAATAATAAACAGGGTTGCCATCATCACATTATTTTTTGCTATTTCAGAGAGCGGTTACGCTTATAGACAGTCCCGCATGGCATCCACCACCACACGGCCGCTCATGTCGGTTTGGGTGATGCGATAGCTGGTGGGGTAAGAGCGGCGAGTGCTGAAACGATCGTGGACGGAGACCTTGCCAATCTGCAGGCCGGCGGCGTTTTTTACCACGAATTCACTGATCTCTTCCTGCCCCTGGTTTTGCAAATGGATATTGCTGATTTTTTCCAGCGTATCGCTGGCGTTTATTTTTAAATGGTCGCGTAACATAACTACCTCCTCGTAGTGAGAAAAGTATATGCCCCTAAAATTTGCGCTGAAACAGCTTTATGTTGATTTATTATTATCATTTTGAATTAAAAGTGATAGCAATATGTTAAGTCATAATAATAACGGCATTACCAGTGCTTTATCGGCGATATTGCCCGATTTATCGGCAATGGTTTATTTCATTACCGTTATTATTAGTCTGCATTAATCGGGAAAAGCGCCTGCCTGGCCGCCGGGGCGGGAAAGACGCAGGCGACGTTGTGCCCGCAGCCGGGAACGATCGTTAACCGATGCGGCTTCTTCGGCGCCAGGTAACGCCGGTCATAGTCGGCATAGGCCAGGGCGCGCTGCAACCGGTAGGGGCCCTGCAGCTGGGCGGCGCAGGATTTGTCGAGTATCCGATAGTAGGCGCCCGGCGCGGTGCCGGTATCCTCGGCGGCAGCCAGATAGGTGATATCGGCGGCGGCGTAACGCCGGCGCGCCGTGTCTGCGGGGCGCTGTAGATGAACGGGAAGCGCTTCCAGGCCGTATTTCCACTGGTTGGCCCGTGGACACTGGCCGGCGTCCAGCGTTTGCCAGCGGAAGCGGCAGGTTGTTTCACCGCCGCAGCCTCCCCAGCTTGTGGGCTGAGGGCGCTGGCGATCAAAGTAGAGCCAGCTGCCGGGGTCTGCCACCACATAGCGCAAACGCACTCCGTTTGGCGGATGGGCAAAGCCGACATAGTGCTGCACGAACTGGGCGCCGGCGGAAAAACCGGCCACGGTGATCGACTGCAGCGATGGCCAGCGCCGTTTCAGATCGGCCAGCAGGTTATCCAGGGCGTTGAACGAACCGGTTTTCCCGCTATTATCCAAATCGCCTGCGATCCAGGAGCCGCAGCGCCACAGGGCATCGCCGTCTTGCGGTGACGGGAGCCCGGCGGAATGGCAATGAACGGCAAGTTTCTCCGGCACCTGGAACAGCGGGGCGACCAATAAGCCATTGTCTCCCGCTCCCTGCGCGGCATCGATCGCCGCTTGCAACGTCTTGGCGACATCGCGCGGGCGGCCGTGCATCACCACCAGTGCGGTGCGCGGCTGGCGGGAGTGAGCGTGAGCGACAAAATAAGGCAGTGAACCCGCCGCCGTCGGCGCGTGATAGGGCGTGGCGAGGCGTTCTAATACCGGCTCTGCACGAACCGATTGGCCGAACAGCAGCAGGGCGGCCATTGCGATGTAGCGCAGGCGGCGCATCCTCGTCAGGTTCGGCGCAGCGCAGTGCGCAGTTGTCTCAGGACTTCCCGGCATCGTTGTTCCTCACGCGCTCGTTGATAGTAGCGATAAAAGGCGCGTTCCGAACTGAGGTTACCCGCCAGCGCCAGTTGCCTGAAGATTAAGTATGTCAGACTGAGCATGATGATAATAAATATAAAGCCGGGGAACAGCAGCTGCCAGCCGTCGGTGATGCGCGCACCGGACATAAACACCAGCGACGGCGCGATAACCAGCACGCCAAGCTGCCGCAAGCCCCATTGCGCCAGCACAGGCATTAGCACCAACAGAGTGACGAATAGCAGGTATTTCAACAGATAGCGACAGGAAAGCAGCGAGCGTTTTAACGCACTGTTGGCGCGTCGTTGCAAAACGAAACCCTCGGACGTGGTGCGCAGGATCTGCTGTCGGCCGCCAGTAGGTCTGTAGCGCTCCAGCGCCGTTACGCCGTCCGGCAGTGCCAGCAATTGCTGCAACTCCGCCAGCCCGACGGTTTTGCTACCGATGTAATCCCTAAACAGTAAGAGCTGCATGCGCTCACTGTGGGGCTTCTCGACGGATTCGAGTAGCTTGAGCAGCTTGTCATGGTTTTCCCGCCGAATACGAAATGGCGTTTTAACAACGGCGATAAACAGGGTGATAACGGTCAAACTGACTTTGAGAATATCTGCGGCGCTGATCTCAAACATGGGGGCTTCCTGTCGTTGCGATGTGTTCCCTAAGGCCAGAAGTATAGAGCACGTTTTTCACCTGGCGTGAAAACTGGCGTTACAGCTTGGCCTTTGATCTCCAAGGCGTTAAGGCTAGACTCAGCAACATAAGTAAGACTGAGGGGATAAATGAATGGATGTGATTGAGGGGAGCGAGCTGCAGATCGCCGATGCGGTTTACGCCTACCAGCTGGACGGCAAGGGCGGCGTCACGCCGATCGAGCAAGATGACAAGATCACCTGCGACGCGCCGTGCTGGCTGCATCTTGATTACGCGCACCCGGCCAGCGCCGAATGGCTGAGCACCACGCCGCTGCTGCCGGACTCGGTGCGCGAAGCGCTCTCCGGCGAAAGCTCTCGGCCACGCGTCAGCCGCCAGGGCGAAGGCACCATGATCACCCTGCGCAGCATCAACTTCAATGCCAACTCACGGCCGGACCAGTTGGTCACCATCCGTGTGTACATCACCGATAAACTGATTATCTCCACGCGGCACCGCAAGGTGTATTCCATCGATCAGGTGGTGAACGATTTGCAAAGCGGCGCCGGGCCGACCAACAGCGGCAACTGGCTGGTGGAGATTTCCGATGCGTTGACCGATCACACCAGCGAATTCATTGAGGATCTGCACGACAAGATTATCGATCTGGAGGACGCCTTGCTGGAACAGCAGGTGCCGGAGCGTGGTCAGCTGGCGTTGATCCGTAAACAGCTTATCGTGCTGCGCCGTTACATGGCGCCGCAGCGTGACGTTTTCGCACGGCTGGCCAGCGACCGCCTGCCGTGGATGAGCGACGACGATCGCCGCCGCATGCAGGACATCGCCGATCGCCTGGGGCGCGGGTTGGACGATCTGGACGGCAGCATCGCGCGCACCGCTATCTTGTCCGACGAAATCACCACGGTGATGGCCGACGCGATGAACCGCCGCACTTACACCATGTCATTGTTAGCGATGGTCTTTTTACCTACCACCTTCCTGACCGGGCTGTTTGGCGTCAACCTTGGCGGCATACCGGGCGGCGGTAACCCCTTCGGTTTCGCGGCATTTTGCCTGATGTTGGTCGGGTTGGTGCTTGGCGTCGCCTGGTGGCTGAAGCGCAGCCGCTGGCTGTAGGTGAAAATGACGAAAACCCGGTTAACATTGAGCAAAATCAACATTTAGCCGGGGGAAATGGGGCATGATCTCTCGCGCAGGTGAATGCAACGTCAAGCGATGGGCGTTGCGCTCCATAATTGTCTTACTTTCTTATTTTTGAATTACTGCATAGCACATTTGATTCGTACAATGCCGGTTTAATCACCGGCATTTTTTTATTCGGCTTCCCTTCTTCTTCAGGCCGCGCTTTCATCCCAGAAGCTGGCTTCAATCTTGTGCCCATCCAAATCCCGGACAAAGCAGCCGTAGTAAGCCTCACCGTAATGCGGCCGCGAACCGGGCGCGCCTTCATCGACGGCACCGGCCAGCAGCGCCTGGCGATGGAATTCATCCACCTGTTGCTTACTGGTGGCGAAAAAACCGACGTGCGTACCGTTGCCGGGTGAGGCCGGGCGGCCGTTGATCGGCACCTGCAGCCAAAACTCCGGGTAGTCGCGGCCGTAACCGATGGCGCCGGGATGCTCCAGCACCCGTCGGCATCCCAAGGCGGCCAGCGCACGATCGTAAAAGGCGGCGGCGGCCTCGAAATCGTTGGAGCCCAGCGAGATGTGGGACAGGCAGGGGGTAATATTCATTGCGCGATCTCCATGTAACTGTATAAATAAACAGTATAGGGTAAAAACGGCACTGCCCAGTAAATTTTGCGCAAACTGTGAACAGGATCGAGATCGTCGAGAAAGGGAAATGTCGCCGCTCGCAGGATGGCAAGCGGCGAGGGGGCTTATTTGATTTCCAGCACGTTCAAACGTTCTGGCGCAGGTATCGCGTCGTCCGAGTCTTCCGGCTGCCAGCCGACCGGCTGCATCGGGATGTCTTCGCGATCGAAGGCCAAATCGCCGCCGTCTACCACGGCGCTCCCGTGGTGAATGCCCTTGAAATCGAACAGATTGATATCGCTCAGGTGCGAAGGCACCACGTTTTGCATGGCGCTGAACATGGTTTCCAGCCGGCCAGGATAACGTTTGTCCCAGTCACGCAGCATATCGCCGATCACCTGGCGCTGCAGGTTAGGCTGCGAGCCGCACAGGTTGCATGGAATGATCGGGAACGCTTTGGCGATCGAGAAACGCTCGATGTCTTTCTCGCGGCAATAGGCCAGCGGGCGAATGACCACGTGCTTGCCGTCGTCGCTCATCAGTTTGGGCGGCATGCCTTTCATCTTGCCGCCGTAGAACATGTTGAGGAACAGCGTCTGCAGAATGTCGTCACGGTGATGGCCCAGCGCGATCTTGGTGGCACCCAGTTCGGTGGCGGTGCGGTACAGAATGCCGCGGCGCAGGCGCGAGCACAGTGAACAGGTGGTTTTGCCTTCCGGGATCTTGTCTTTGACGATGCTGTAGGTGTTCTCTTCGACGATCTTGTATTCCACCCCCAGGCTTTCCAGGTAGGCAGGCAAAATATGCTCAGGGAAGCCGGGCTGTTTCTGATCGAGATTCACCGCGATCAGCGAGAAGTTGATCGGCGCGCTCTGCTGCAGGTTACGCAGGATCTCCAGCATGGTGTAGCTGTCTTTACCGCCGGACAGGCAGACCATGATGCGGTCGCCTTCTTCAATCATATTGAAATCGGCGATCGCTTCGCCCACGTTGCGGCGCAGGCGCTTTTGCAATTTGTTCAGGTTGTACTGCTCTTTTTGGCTAACGGATTGCTTTTCTGACATTTAAATCGTGCTCATTCTCAATAGGGGGCACTAGGGGCATGGCGTTGTAGACCGCGAGTTTACCATTCAACCGGCCGATTTTGATCATTATTCATCATCCAGCCGCCACGCACCCGACGCGAGGTCTGTATGGTACGGATTGTAGCGATGAATACCAGCAGGTTTTTCAGCTCGCCGCTTTATCGGTTTCCCTTAAAAGCCTTCGCCGTCATTTGAACGAAGGCCTTGAGGGAACGTTGTTTCGCGGTGCAGGTCTCATCTCAGACAGAACTTACTTCGAGAGGCACTGAGAGCATGAAAGGAATCGCTGTTGTTGGATTTTACGCATCGTTTTTTGCCTACGCAGAAAACGCACTGGCGTTTGACACGATACCTGTTGGTCTGAGCGAACCGACCGAAACCGTGGTACTGGTACCGCGCGAGCAAAAAGAGCGTCTTGATGGCAAGGATAAGGGAGATGCACTTTATTGTTATTATGACGGGAAATTATTCTCGCTGGGCGCCACGTTCAAAGACAAGGTTTGCGCTTTAGCGGAGATTAAAACGGATAAGCCGTTCTCGGCACGCGTCATGGCCCAATGGATAAAAGAAAAAAGTGCGGCTCGCTAAGTGTGAAACCCCTGAGCATTGAGGCCCACCGCTGATTCAAACGGTATGTGAAAACAGGGCGCGAATCGCTCGCGCCCTGAGGGAGGTTACTCAGCAGCGGACTTTTCCGCCTTACCGGCCAGCAGGCTGAGGAAATCGTATTTCTCCTTCAGCTCTTTCTCGGCGGCCTGATACAGCGCGCTGGCCACCTCCGGCTGCTGCGCGTTCAGGCGGCGGAAACGCTGTTCTTTCAGCAGCGTTTCCGACAGGTTGCTGTTTGGCGGCCGCGAATCCAACGCTAACGCGGCCTTGCCCTCGGCGCTACGGCGCGGATCGAAGCGGTACAGCGGCCAGAAGCCGGTGGCGGTCAGCTGTTTCATCTGATCGTGGCTGAGCGCCAGATCGTAGCCGTGTTCTTCGCACGGGCTGTAGGCGATGATCAGCGACGGGCCCGGATAGGCCTCGGCCTCCTGAATCGCTTTCACCGTTTGGTTAAGCTGCGCCCCCAGCGAGATCTGCGCGACGTAGACATGGCCGTACATCATCATGCTGACGCCCAGATCCTTGCGCGCCTTGCGCTTGCCGTGCTCGCCGAACTTGGTCACCGCGCCGAGCGGCGTGGCTTTCGACTGCTGGCCGCCGGTGTTGGAGTAGCATTGGGTGTCGAGCACCAGCACGTTGACGTTCTCCGTCAGGCTGAGGACGTGATCCAACCCGCCGAAGCCGATGTCGTAGGCCCAGCCGTCCCCGCCGATCAGCCAGATGGATTTATCGACCAGGTAATCGGCGTCGGCCGCCAGCTGGCGTGCGTCTTCACCTTCAATACTCGCCAGCAGCGTGCGCAATTCGGCGATTTGCTTACGGCGCGGCTCCGGCGCCACATCTTCCATCTGCAGGGCATTGACCAACTGCTCCGGCAGCTGCGGCGCCAGCGAATTCAGCAGGCGCAGCACCCGTGCGCGATGTTGATCGACCGTCAGACGGAAGCCCAGGCCGAATTCGGCGTTGTCTTCGAACAGCGAGTTGGCCCACGCCGGCCCGCGCCCTTCGGCGTTGGTGGTGTACGGCGTGGTCGGCAGATTGCCGCCGTAGATCGAGGAACAGCCGGTGGCGTTGGCGATCAGCAAACGGTCGCCATAGAGCTGGGTCAGCAGCTTGATGTACGGCGTTTCGCCGCAGCCGGAGCAGGCGCCGGAGTATTCGAACAGCGGCGTGATCAGCTGCGAGGTGCGAATGTCGATGCGCTCCAGCTGCGCTGGATCGATTTCCGGCAGCTGCAGGAAGAAGTCGTAGTTGTCTTTTTCCGCCGTCAGATTATCGAGGCGCGAAGCCATGTTGATGGCCTTGATCTCTGGGTTCTGGCGATCTTTCGCCGGGCAGACCTCGACGCACAGGTTACAGCCGGTGCAATCTTCCGGCGCCACTTGCAGTACGTATTTCTGGCCGCGCATATCGCGTGATTTGACATCCAGAGACTGCAGGGAAGCGGGGGCGTGTTCCATCTCCGACGGCTGAACCACTTTGGCGCGAATGGCTGAGTGCGGGCAGGCGGCGACGCAGTGGTTGCACTGGGTGCACAGATCGGGCTGCCAGACCGGGATCTCTTCGGCGATGTTGCGCTTTTCCCACTGGGTGGTGCCCACCGGCCAGGTGCCGTCCGGCGGGAAGGCGGAAACCGGCAGCGCATCGCCCAGCCCGGCCAGCATCGCGGCGGTAACGGTTTTGACGAAGTCCGGCGCGGCGTCCGAGACCACCGGTGGGCGCATCGGGCTGCTGTCGTCGACCGGCTGCAGTGGAATTTCAATCAGTGCGCCACGGGTGGCGCCCAGCGCCTGCCAGTTGCGCTCGACGATCTCCTGGCCCTTGTTGCTGTAGCTGCGCGCGATGGCATCCTGCAGCTGTTGCAGCGCCACGTCGCTCGGCAGGATCTGCGTCAGGTGGAAGAACGCCATCTGCATTACGGTGTTGATGCGCGCGCCGAGCCGGCATTCGCGCGCCAGCTTGGCGGCGTTGATGATATAGAAACGCGCCTGGCGTTGATGCAGCAGCGCCTGTACCTCCTGCGGCAAGCGTGACCAGACCTCGTCGGCGCCGTAAGGGGTATTGAGCAGGAAGGTACCGCCGGGTTTGAGACGTTCAACCATCTGATACTTATCGATAAACTGCAGCTGGTGGCAGCCGACGAAATCCGCCTGGCTGACCAGATAGGCCGAATTGATCGGCTGCTCGCTGACGCGCAGATGCGACACCGTCAGGCCGCCGGCCTTTTTGGAGTCGTAGACGAAATAGCCCTGCGCATACAGCGGCGTGGCGTTGCCGATGATTTTGATGTTGTTCTTGGTGGCCGAGACCGAACCGTCGCTGCCCAAACCGTAGAACAGCGCTTCCAGCGAGGCGCGCTGCGGCAGGATTTCGTCGCTCAGCGGCAGTGAAAGCCCGGTGACATCATCGAAGATGCCGACGGTAAAGCGCGGGCGCGGCTGCGGCTGGGCCAGCTCGCGAAACACCGCCAGCGCACAGTCCGGGCCGAACTCTTTCGACGACAGGCCGTAACGGCCGCCGATCACCCGCGGCAGCGTGGCGCGCTCACCCCGGCTGTAGGCCTCCGCCAGCGCGGTCATCACGTCCAGATACAGCGGTTCGGCCAGCGCGCCCGGTTCTTTGGTGCGATCGAGCACCGCGACGTTGCGCACGCTGTCCGGCAGCGCGCCGAGCAGGTATTTGGCGGAGAACGGCCGGAACAACCGGACTTTCAGCACGCCGACTTTCTCGCCGCGGGCCAGCAGGGTGTCAATCACCTCTTCGCAGGTGCCGGCGGCGGATCCCATCACCACCACCACGCGCTCGGCCTGCGGGTGGCCGTAATAGTCGAACGGCCGATAGTGGCGGCCAGTGAGGGCGGCGAAGGCCGCCATGGCGTCGATCACGTGTTGGCCGGTGGCGTCATACCACGGGTTGGTGGCTTCGCGCGACTGGAAATAGGTGTCCGGGTTGGCGGAAGTGCCGCGCACCACCGGATGATCGGGCGACAGCGCCCGGCGGCGGTGAGCGTCGATCGCCGCCTGCGGCAGCATTTGCCGCAGCGTATCGTCGCTGAGCGGCACGATCTTGTTGATTTCGTGCGAGGTGCGGAACCCGTCGAAGAAGTGGATAAACGGCACGCGCGCGTTGAGAGTGGCGGTCTGTGAGATCAGCGCGAAGTCCTGCGCCTCCTGCACGTTGCTGGCGCACAGCATGGCGCAGCCGGTTTGGCGCACCGCCATCACGTCCGAATGGTCGCCGAAGATCGACAGCGCGTGTGTGGCTACGGTGCGGGCGGCGACGTGCAGCACGAACGGCGTCAGCTCTCCGGCCAGTTTGTACAGCGTCGGGATCATCAGCAGCAGACCCTGCGATGAAGTGAACGAAGTCGACAGTGCGCCGGTTTGCAAGGCGCCGTGCACGGTGGCGATCGCGCCGCCCTCAGACTGCATTTCCACCACCCGCGGAGTATCGCCCCAGATGTTTTGCCGGCCATCGCCGGACCAAGCGTCTGCTTGCTCCGCCATGGTGGAACTTGGCGTGATAGGGTAGATGGCAATCACTTCGTTGGTGCGATAGGCCACGGAAGCGACTGCGTTATTACCATCTGTAGTTATCATCGACATTACCTTTTCATTGCTCACAAAGCCGCGAAAGCACACTTTCGCAGTAATGGGAAAAAGTCTAACAGAGGGTTTGAACGTGGCTTTATCGCGTTTGTGTGGCGGGTGATAAATCGTCAATGGCGTATTTCCTCGCCGAATGAGATGCAGTGGCAATAAATTGTTTTGACCGTTTAAAGACAATTTATTTCCGGCGCGTCATAATTGCGCATCGGCAAACTGACAGAAGAAAATCATGAGCGCATTTATGTATTTGACGATGGCGATAGTCGCGGAAGTGATCGCCACCACCATGTTGAAAGCCTCCGAGGGCTTTACCCGCCTGTGGCCGTCGCTGCTGGTGGTGCTGGGTTACGGCGTGGCCTTTTGGGGGCTGTCGATGGTGGTCAAGAGCATGCCGCTGGGCATCGTGTATGCGATTTGGTCGGGTATGGGCATCGTGCTGGTGTCGATCGCCGCGGTATTCGTTTACCAGCAAAAATTGGATTGGCCAGCGATTGTCGGCATGGGATTAATTATTGCCGGCGTGCTGGTGATTAATTTACTGTCTAAAGCCTCGGTGCACTGAGTGTTATTTTAATGTGAAAAAAGGCCGGCGTGACAGTAAGTCGCGCCGGTTGAAGAATTCAGCCATCATTCACTGAAAATAGTGGAATGCTAATTACTTAGCGCCGCCAGCATAGACGTAAATATCGTCCTCTCCGGTAGCAAAAAATGCGTCGTCTCACTGAAAGCACGTGAAGATAATGAATACCGATATCGCGGGAGAAATCTCTTCGTCAGCAGCGGTGACGTTATCACTTTCTGCGTGCGGCCGGGGCCAGGCACAGGGTGGCGCTGTCACGTTTGGCGTATCGCGCCGGGGCGGAAATATTCTGCAAACAAAATAAATGTCCGGCCGGTGCAAAAAAATGACAAATAATGGCTGGAATATATTTTCATTATTTATATATCGAGCTAGATTAAACAAGTTTGCATCAAAGATAGCGAAACGTGTCCGCTAAGTGACGCGCGTTATCAGCAATGGCGATTTTACACAGCGCAGTTCCGGGTTCAGGAGTGGGATAATGACGACATCAAAATGGTTGCTTGCCAGCGCCGTGCTGCTTTTAGCCGCCTGCAGCAGCAATAACGAAGAGCCAGTACAGCAGGGCAACAGTGCCAGAATCAATACGTTGCAGACCAGCGCCGGTTGCGCGGCGGTCGGTGGCGTTACTACCATCGCGCATAACCTGAACGGTGAAGCGCTGCGCATGTGCCAAATGCCGAATGGCAAGCAGTGCGAAGAACGCACGCTGGGCCTGGGCAGCTGCGCCGGGTAAGCCCGCAGCGACAGGCCCGGATCAATACACCCAGTCGCGCAGGGTATAAACCAGCGTGTGGCCGCTGCCGTTGAGCGTCAGTTGCTGCGCGTTCAGCATCACGTCGGCGCCGTTTTCGAGCACGGTGCCGATCACCCGATCCCAGCGGTTGCGCTGCTCATCAGGGCACAGCTTGCGCGTCGAGGCCAACGGTTTTACCTTCAGCACGCCGTCGCGTAACAGCCCCTGGCCGAAGAAGCGGTTGCACATCGCGCCGGAGACATGCAGGTTCTCGCCAAATTCCAAATTGAGCAGGCCGCCATCCGTTCGTGATTGTGCCGCTTCACCGTCTACGCTCTGCAACACGAAGTTGTGATGCAACAGATCGCCGGGTGTGACGGTAGACTGTGGTTTCATGCTGCATCCCCCTAGGACCAGCGTCGCAAGGGCGGCCACCGTGGTTTTTCTCATTGCGTTCTCTCAAATAAACAGGGCGCCGCAAGGGCGCCCCGAAGTTACGCTCAGGCGTTCAGCTGGTTCGGGCAGGCTTCGCCGCGATCCAACAGGCTGATGTTCTGCAGCGTGGTTTGCGAAATGCTGGTCAGCGCCTCTTCGGTCAGGAAAGCCTGATGGCCGGTGAACAGCACGTTGTGGCAGGCCGACAGGCGGCGGAACACGTCATCCTGAATCACGTCGTTAGACTTGTCTTCAAAGAACAGATCGCGTTCGTTCTCGTAGACGTCCATCCCGAGCGCGCCGATTTTTTGCTGCTTCAACGCGTCGATGGCGGCGGTAGAGTCGATCAGCGCGCCGCGGCTGGTGTTGATCACCATTACGCCGTTTTTCATCATCGCGAAGGCGTCGGCATTCAGCAGATGGTGGTTTTCCGGCGTCAACGGGCAGTGCAGGGTAATCACGTCGGATTGCGCGTACAGCGTTTTCAGGTCGACATACTCCGCGCCCAGCGCCAGCGCCTGTTCGCTCGGGAACGGATCGTAGGCCAGCAGCTTCATGCCGAAGCCTTTCAAAATGCGCATCGTCGCCACGCCGATTTTACCGGTGCCGATCACGCCGGCGGTGCGGTTGTGCATGTTAAAACCGATCAGCCCTTCCAGCGAGAAATTGGCGTCGCGAGTGCGTTGATAAGCGCGGTGAATACGGCGGTTCAGGCACATCATCATGCCTACCGCGTGTTCTGCCACGGCCTCCGGCGAGTAGGCCGGCACGCGCACTACCTTGATGCCCAGTTCTTTGGCGGCGTCCAGATCGACGTTATTAAAACCGGCGCAGCGCAGGGCGAGGATCTCGACGCCCAGTGCCGCCAGTTCTTCGAGCACTTCACGGCTGCCGTCGTCGTTGACGAAGATACACACCGCCTTGCAACCGGCGGCCGTTTTGGCGGTTTTTTTGCTGAGTAAAAAGTCGAAGAATTCCAGCTCATAGCCAAACTGCTGATTCACCAGTTCGAGATATTTACGGTCATACTGTTTGGTACTGTATATCGCCAATTTCATCGTGGTTTCTCCACCGTGATTTTGTGATCAATTTAACAGATTTTAGTAAATTCGACAATTGGTTAGCGGTTTGGCCAGCGTGGGGTTTGTTCGGTCAACCAAGAGGATGAAACCGGCCCGCATTGGGCCGGTTCACGCGATGTTAGCGAGCGATTTCCGTGTAATGATGCTCATCGTAGTCATGGGTCAAGTACCCGTTGACGGCATCGTTAAAGGCGACCCAATGCGGGGTTTTCTGGTGTGCCGAAAGCGCCGCCTTATCGTCCCAGTTTTCGATCAGCGCGTAGCTGTTTTCATCGTTCTGGCATTGCCAAAGCTGGTAAAAAGAGCAGCCGGTTTCTTTATTGGATTCCTGCACCATGGTGTTGAGCAGGCTGAGAAACGCGGGGCGTTTGGCCGGATTGACCTGAAAAAAGACATTGAGCGTGATCATGGTTTATTTCCTCAGTCGATAATGAAACTGGAATTTCCAGGTGGCAGCAATGTGCTGACTGCGAGGATTCTACGGACTTGATGGTTGACTAAAAGTGAAATAAAGTTCCGTTGCTATTCATTTTTGGTGAAGGTTTGTGATGTTGAAACGTGCTCAGTTGGTGACCTTTTGCATGGTGGTTGAGTCAGAGAGTCTCACGGCAGCGGCTGAGAGGCTGTTTTGCGTGCCCTCTAACGTGACCAAGAAATTAAAAGAGTTGGAAATGGCGTGTGGCGTTACGCTATTTGATCGTGAGCGCAATCGACTGTCGCTCACACCGGAAGGTCGGGCGCTTTATCATAAAGCCAAGCGCTTTTTGGCTATCGAAGAGCGGGCGCGAGCGCAGCTTGAACAGGATCCGGTGCAGGGTGAACTGAAGCTTGGCGCGCTGGATATCGCCTTGAGTCATCATCTGCCGCAAAAGTTGGCGCATTACCGTGCGCAGAACCGCCGCGTTCAGTTGAGTGTGGTGCAGGGCTATTCGCTGGATCTGGAGTTTCAATTGCAAAAAGGAACTCTGGACGTGGTGTTTTCAGATGGGCCGATAGAACATCCGCAGCTGCAGAGCCGGCGTGCTTTTCAGGAGCGTTTGGTCTTCATTGGCGGGGCGTATCAGCCAGCGTTGTTGGCAAAAAGCGATCTCTATGTTTATTCGCGTCAATGCCACTATCGCCATCTGGTGGACGCCTGGCTGCAAAAGCAGCAAGTGATCCCCGCCGCGCTGCTGGAGGTGGAATGCTATGACGTGATATTCGCCTGCGTAAGCGCGGGGTTGGGGTATGCGTTTGTCCCTGAGAGCCTGGCGCGACAGCGGGAGGTTGCGTATACCGAGTGCGGGAATGAAATGCGCAGCGATATTTATGCTATCTGGCGTAAAGCGAGCGACAGCCGCATAGTACAGGCTTTTATTGAGGCCGTGATTTGAAATTAGCGGCAAAAAAATCCCCACGGGGGTGTGGGGAATGGCTTCTCTAGTACACAGTTAGCTAGCAGCTAAACTTTTATTAGAATGGTTGCAAGACTATTAATCATCAACGGTAACGACAATAACAAAAGTCTGAAAACCGTCCTATTTATGTGATGTATATGTAACGAAAATCTACAACTTCGCACACGTTTGCGCTAAAAAGGTGCAAATCGCCTTTGCGACCCCGCTCAGCTTCACCCTATGTCAAATTCGTGCCATCATTATTGTCAATTCAGGCATAGACTTAACCAATGCCTAACTCAGGAACGAAGCAATCATTTAATGACCAGGCGATTGAAAGTATTCATAGGGACCGTGGCGGGCTGTGCAATTCTGGTGCTGGCGTTATGGCAAACTTTGCCGCGCTGGCTGCCGGGGGTGTTATCGCATTGGTTGCCGGCGGGAAGCCGACTTGAGTTACAGGGCAAGTTGCATTGGCGCCAGGGCGGCCTGGCGTTGCCGGGGGCACGTTTCACCGCGCAAGATTGCCTGCTGGCCAACGTCGGTCCGACGCGGCTGGCTTACCGCCAAGGCCGCTGGCAGCTGTCGAGCGATAAGGTCAGCGTCGATAGCGCCTGTTTGTCAAAACTGCCGGGCGGCGACGCCAACAGCGCGCCGCTGGCGCTCGATCAATTGCAGCGGCAACTGCCGGCGCTGGATCTCACCATTAATGATCTGACGCTTATTCCCTGGCAGCGCTATGCCGGCAAGCTGCAGATTTCCTCCGGCCCCGACGGGCAACGTCTGCATTATCGGGGACCGAATCTCAGCGCCGAGGCGCAGCTGGATGAAAAACAGCAGCTGACGTTGCAGAGTCTGACCGTCGTCCCGCCCAACAGCGCGCAACCGCTGCACCTAGCCGGTAAGATAACTCTCCCGCTGGATCTGGCCAGCCTGCCGAAGCAGGGCGCGTTGCAGGGTGAAATGCAGACGGCCTATCTGGAAAAACCGGTTTTGCTGGATATGCGCTGGCAACAGCAGCAGGGCGTGTTGACGGTGAGCGAGAAAGGCGACGATCGGCCGCTGGCGGTGCTGCCGTGGGAAGTGACCCCGCAGCGGGTCAGCATCAAGCAGGGCGAGTGGCGTTGGCCCTACAGCGGACAGCCGTTGAACGGCGGCCTCAGCATCGCGCTGCACGACTGGAGCAAGGGATTGGATGAAACGGAGATCAGCGCGCGGCTGAACGTGATCACCGCCGGCCACAACGGCAAGGGTAATGCGGTGCTCACCCTCGGGCCGGGCAAGGTGGGGTTGACCGACAGCGATCTGCGCTTCCAACTGACCGGGCAGGCCAATCTGGCCGATTTCTCCACCACCGCGTCGATCCCGGGCGTGATCGGCGGCAGCATTCTTAACCCGACGCTGGTTCTGCAGCCAGGTTCGCTGCTGCGTCTGTGGGGCAAAGCGACGCCGGAAATGACGTTGGAAGAGGCGCGTCTACCGCTGGCCGGCGTGAAGGTGACCGCCGCCGGCATCACCGGCCGCCTGCAGGCGATTTTGAGCGCCAGCGACAGTTATTGGGGGCGTTTCAAGCTCCACCTGGACGGCCAGGCGCAGGATTTCTGGCCGGACAAGGGCGACTGGCAGTGGCGTTACTGGGGCAACGGCCGGTTGCCGCCGCTGCAGGCCGCCTGGGACGTCGCCGGCAGCGGTCGTTGGCAGGACAGCGAGCTGGTGCTCGACAAGCTCTCCACCGGTTTCGACAAATTGAAGTACGGTCTGGTGACGGTCGCCGCGCCGCGCTTGAGCCTCAACCAGCCGCTGCGCTGGCAGCGTGATGAACAAAGCCCGCAGTTCAACGGCGAATTCCAGCTGGCGGCGGATAAGGTCAGCTTCAGCGACGGTGGCTATCTGCCGGCGCCGGTGCTGGCGCTGCAGGTGAACGGCCGTTCGCCGGACAGTTTCCAGATGCAGGGCAAGCTGCAGGCGCAACAGATCGGGCCGATCGCGCTGCGCGGCCGTTGGGACGGCGAACGTCTGCGCGGCGAAGGCTGGTGGCCGAAACAGTCGCTGAAGGTCTTCCAACCGCTGTTGGCACCGGATCTCAATCTCACGCTGCGCGACGGCGAGTTTTACGCGCAGTCGGCGTTTTCCGCCGCCCGTGAACAAGGGTTCGAGGCCGGTGGCCACTGGGTGGTGAAAAACGGCGGCATGTGGCTGAAAGACGGCGAAATGAGCGGCCTGGATTTCATCCTGTCGTACCGTTTCAAGCAGCATCACTGGCAATTGGGAGCTAAACAGCCGGTATCGCTGCGCATCAAGTCTTTCACCAACCTGTTCGAGATGCAGAACATTTCCGCCGATCTGCAGGGCACCTATCCTTATAGCGAAGGGCAGCCGCTGACGTTGAGCAACGTCGGCGTGGACATGCTCAACGGGCATATCAGCCTGTCGGCGCTGCGGTTGCCGCAGCATGACGCCGCGGTACTGAAGCTGGATAAGGTCGATCTCAGCGCGCTGTTTACCGCCCTGAAACCGAAGCAGTTCGCCATGTCCGGCCGGGTCGACGGCGAGCTGCCGCTGTTCCTGAACCATCCGAAGTGGTTGGTGCAAAACGGCTGGATCGCCAACGCCGGCACGTTGACGCTGCGCCTGGACAAAGACATGGCCGACGCCATCGGCAGCAATAACCTGGCGACCGGCGCGGCGATCGACTGGCTGCGCTACATGGAAATCAACCGTTCGCATGCCCGGGTCGATCTCGACAACCTGGGCGAGTTGACGCTGAGCGCGCGCATCGACGGCATCAACCCGCAGAAAAGCGCCAAGCGCGAGGTGATCCTGAACTATCGCCATCAGGAAAACGTGTTTCAGCTGTGGCGCAGTTTGCGCTTCGGCGACAATTTACAGGAGTGGCTGGAGCAGGCCCTCTCACAACCTGGGGAGCAACAATGAAAATCATGAGTGTGTCGACGCTGGCAGCGGTGCTGTGCGTTTCGCTGCTGAGCGGCTGCGTGCCGCGCATCGAGGTGGCGACGCCGAAGGATCCGATCACCATCAATATGAACGTCAAGATCGAGCATGAAATTCATATCAAGGTGGATAAGGACGTCGAAAACCTGCTGAAAACCCAAAGCGGTCTGTTCTAGGAGCCGACATGAAAAAACGTTATTTGTGGCTGGCCGGCGCCGCCTGGTTGTTCAGTGGCATGGCGATGGCGTTGACGCTGGATGAGGCGAAGCAGCAAGGGCGGGTAGGTGAAACCCTGAGCGGCTACATCGCGCCGGTGAAGCAGGACGCGGAAACCCTGGCGCTGGTGAAACGCATCAACGCCGGCCGCGCCGAGAAGTATCAGGAAGTGGCGAACGGCAACCATATCGCCGTCGACGAAGTGGCGCGCATGGCCGGGCAGAAGCTGGTGACGCGGGCGCAGAGCGGCGAGTATGTGCGCGGCATCAACGGGCAGTGGCTGAAGAAATAAAAAAAGCGCGCCGTCTGGCGCGCCAAAAGATACGGATAGATGATTATTATGAGGGTAGTGCAGGTTTGACAGGACTTGCCTCTTGTCCGGCAGGGGCTCGGCGCCCCTGCGCAGGGTCTTAGGCAGCAACCACCTGAGACAGGGCCGCCTTGGCGTCTTCCTGTGCTTTGGTCGCCACTTCCGGGCCATAGGCGATGCCTTCCGCGAAGACGAACTCCACGTCGGTGATGCCGATGAAGCCCAGGAACAGACGCAGGTAAGGTTCTACCAGGTCGGTCGGGGTGCCTTTATGGATGCCGCCGCGGCTGGTCAGGATCACGGCGCGTTTGTTTTTTACCAGGCCTTCCGGACCGTTTTCGGTGTAACGGAAGGTCACGCCGGCGCGGGCAACCAGGTCGAAATAGTTTTTCAGCTGGGTCGGAATGTTGAAGTTGTACATCGGTGCGGCAATCACGATGACGTCATTGGCCTGCAGCTCGGCGATCAGCTCGTCCGACAGGGCCAGCGCTTCTTGTTGACGTGGAGTCAACGGAGCATCGGAAGGACGCAGCGCGCCGACCAGTTCACCGTCCAGCACCGGGATTGGCTGTGCGGCCAGATCACGCACGGTGATGGTGTCGCCACTGTGGGCGTTGCTCCATTGCTCTACGAAGAAATCGGCCAGTTGGTTAGACTGAGAGTAGGTCGCCAGGATGCTTGATTTCAGAACCAATACGTTGCTCATCGATAATTCCTTACGTTGTGACAGTGACATCAGGACTCAGCGTCCCTTGCATGAAGTACATGCTATTCACATTCCCCCAACAGTGATAGCGCAATATTTCGAGATCTCCGTTCAATTTTATTGAATGACATGGCGACGCTTTACTCGCGGAAGTAGGGGGAGAAAGCCGTTTGTGATAGGCTGTGCGGCTAAAGCAAAAAAATCGCTAAAAAAACATTAAACCGTTGCCAAGCCTGGCCTTGGCGGCGAAGAAACAAGGAACACCGAACGTGAAATCTCCGCTCGAGGCACTGCCGGCCCAACTGGGCGAGCTGATGCTCCGCGATCAACAACGCCTGCGTCGTCGCCTGCAGGGCGCACGAAAAATCAAAAATCCCGATGCCCAGCTGGCGGTCGCCGCCGACGTGGAAAGCGACATCGCGACGGCGCGGCAAAAAGTGCAGGCGCGCGCCGCGTCTTGCCCGCGCATTACCTATCCGGAAAGCCTGCCGGTCAGCCAGAAAAAGCAGGACATCTTAAACGCTGTCCGCGACCACCAGGTGGTGATCGTCGCCGGGGAGACCGGCTCGGGAAAAACCACCCAGTTGCCGAAGATCTGTCTGGAGCTGGGGCGTGGGGTGAAAGGGCTGATCGGCCATACCCAGCCGCGCCGCCTGGCGGCGCGCACCGTCGCCAACCGCATCGCCGACGAGCTGGAAACCCCGCTCGGCGGCAGCGTCGGCTACAAGGTGCGCTTCAACGATCAGGTGGGGGAAAGCACCCTGGTCAAGCTGATGACTGACGGTATCTTGCTGGCGGAGATTCAGCAGGATCGCCTGCTGATGCAGTACGACACGTTGATCATCGATGAAGCGCACGAGCGCAGCCTGAATATCGACTTTATTCTCGGCTACCTGCGCGAACTGCTGCCGAAGCGCCCGGATCTCAAGGTGATCATCACCTCGGCGACCATCGATCCGCAGCGTTTCTCGCGCCACTTCAACAATGCGCCGATCATCGAGGTTTCCGGCCGCACCTACCCGGTGGAGGTGCGTTACCGCCCGGTGGTGGACGACGGCGATGATACCGACCGCGACCAGCTGCAGGCGATTTTCGATGCGGTGGACGAGCTTGGGCGCGAAGGGCCGGGTGACATTCTGATCTTCATGAGCGGCGAGCGCGAGATCCGCGATACCGCCGACGCTTTGAACCGCCTCAATTTGCCGCACACCGAGGTGCTGCCGCTGTATGCGCGCCTGTCGAACAGCGAGCAGAACCGGGTTTTCCAGTCGCACCACGGCCGCCGCATCGTGCTGGCCACCAACGTGGCGGAAACCTCGCTGACGGTGCCGGGCATCAAATACGTCATCGATCCGGGCACCGCGCGCATCAGCCGCTACAGCTTCCGCACCAAGGTGCAGCGCCTGCCGATCGAGCCGGTGTCGCAGGCCTCCGCCAACCAGCGTAAAGGGCGCTGTGGCCGCGTGTCGGAGGGCGTGTGCATCCGTCTGTACTCTGAACAGGATTTCCTCTCGCGGCCAGCGTTTACCGATCCGGAAATTCTGCGCACCAACCTGGCGTCGGTCATTCTGCAGATGACCTCGCTGGGGCTGGGCGACATCGCCGCGTTTCCGTTTGTCGAGGCGCCGGACAAGCGCAACATTCAGGATGGCGTGCGCCTGCTGGAAGAGCTGGGGGCGATCACCACCGCCGATAACGGCCACTATCAGCTGACGCCGCAGGGCCGGCAGCTGGCGCAGTTGCCGATCGACCCGCGTCTGGCGCGCATGGTGTTGGAAGCGCAGAAGAGCGGCAGCGTGCGCGAGGTGATGATCATTACCGCCGCGCTGTCGATTCAGGATCCGCGCGAGCGCCCAATGGATAAGCAGCAGGCCTCGGATGAAAAACACCGCCGTTTTGCCGACAAAGACTCGGACTTCCTGGCGTTCGTCAACCTGTGGGATTATCTGCAGGAGCAGCAAAAGGCGAACTCTTCCAGTCAGTTCCGCCGGCTGTGCCGCAACGATTTTCTCAACTACCTGCGGGTGCGCGAGTGGCAGGATATCTATACCCAACTGCGCCAGGTGGTGAAAGAACTGGGGCTGCCGATCAACAGCACGCCTTCCGACTACCGCAGCGTCCACACCGCGCTGCTGACCGGCCTGCTGTCGCACATTGGCCAGAAAGATGCGGACAAACAGGAATTTACCGGCGCGCGCAACGCCCGCTTCTCGATCTTCCCCGGCTCCGGCCTGTTCAAGAAGCCACCGAAGTGGACCATGGTGGCCGAACTGGTGGAAACCAGCCGCCTGTGGGGACGCATCGCCGCGCGCATCGAACCGGAATGGATCGAGCCGCTGGCTCAGCACCTGGTGAAACACAGCTACAGCGAACCGCACTGGTCGAAGTCGCAGGGGGCGGTGATGGCCAGCGAAAAGGTCACGCTGTTTGGTCTGCCGATCGTTGCGGCGCGCCAGGTCAACTACGGCGCCATCGATCCGCTGCTGTGCCGTGAGCTGTTTATCCGCCATGCGCTGGTAGAGGGAGACTGGCAGACGCGCCACGCCTTCTTCCGCGAAAACCAAAAGCTGCGCGCCGAGGTGGAAGAACTGGAGCATAAATCGCGCCGCCGCGACATTCTGGTGGATGACGAAATGCTGTTCGGCTTCTACGATCGCCGCATCCCCAACGACGTGGTGTCCGGCCGTCATTTCGACAGCTGGTGGAAGAGCGCGGCCAAGCAGCAGCCGGATCTGCTGAACTTCGAAAAAGAGATGCTGATCAAAGACGGCGCCAACAAGATCAGCGCGCTGGATTACCCGAACTTCTGGCATCAGGGCAACCTCAAGCTGCGGCTGAGCTACCAGTTTGAACCGGGCACCGACGCTGACGGCGTGACGGTGCACATCCCGCTGCCGATTCTCAACCAGGTGGAGGAGCAGGGCTTCGAATGGCAGATCCCCGGCATCCGCCGTGAACTGGTGATTGCGCTGATCAAGTCGCTGCCGAAACCGGTGCGTCGCAACTTCGTGCCGGCACCGAACTACGCCGAGGCGTTCCTTGGCCGCGTAACGGCGCTGGAATTGCCGCTACTGGACGCGCTGGAGCGCGAGCTGCGGCGCATGACTGGCGTGACCGTGTCACGTGATGACTGGCAGTGGGATCAGGTGCCCGATCATCTGAAGATGACCTTCCGCGTGGTGGGCGAGAAAAACCAGACGCTGCGCGAAGGCAAAGATCTGGCCGCCTTGCGCCTGCAGTTGAAAGAGAAGGTGCAGGAGACGCTGTCGGCGGTGGCCGATGACGGACTGGAGCAGAGTAACCTGCATGTCTGGAGCTTTGGCCAATTGCCGGCGTTTTACGAGCAGAAGCGCGGCGGCTATTCGATGAAGGCATACCCGGCGCTGGTGGATGAAAAGGACAGCGTGGCGATCCGCCTGTTCGACAGCGAAAGCGAGCAGCAACAGGCGATGTGGCAGGGCACGCGTCGTCTGCTGTTGTTGAATATTCCTTCACCGATCAAATACCTGCATGAGAAACTGCCGAACAAAGCCAAGCTGGGGCTCTATTTCAACCCGTACGGCAAGGTGCTGGAGCTGATCGACGACTGCATATCGTGCGGCATCGACAAGCTGATCGCCGAACACGGCGGCCCGGTCTGGCAAGAAGCAGACTTTGCACGGCTGCAGGAGCAGATCCGCGCCGAGCTGAACGACACGGTCGTCGAGGTGGCCAAGCAGGTTGAACAGATCCTGACGGCGGTCTTCAACATCAACAAACGGCTGAAAGGCCGGGTGGATATGTCGTTGGCGCTGGCGCTGTCGGACATCAAGACCCAGCTCGGCGGGCTGGTTTACCGCGGCTTCGTGACTGGCAACGGATGGAAGCGCCTGCCGGATACGCTGCGCTACCTGCAGGCGATCGAGCGGCGGTTGGAAAAACTGGCTATTGATCCGCACCGCGATCGCGCGCAGATGTTGCGGGTGGAGCAGGTGCAGCAGGCCTGGCAGCAGTGGCTGAACAAGCTGCCGCCGAAGCGACAGCAGGAGGAAGAAGTAAAAGCGGTGCGCTGGATGATAGAAGAGCTGCGCGTCAGCCTGTTCGCGCAACAGTTAGGCACGCCTTACCCGATCTCCGATAAGCGCATTCTGCAAACTATCGAGCAGCTTTCGAGCTAAGCTCAGCCGCACCGGCCGGCAAGCGGCCGGCGCAGCGCAAGTTGAAATTCGCAGAGCAGAGAAACAGCAACGGCGCATAATGCGCCGTTGAGAGAGGATTATTTGCCTGCCGCCAGCGCGTCCAGCGCTTCGCGGATACCGGGCACCGCCAGGGCACGGTTATCGGCGCGATAGCGATCTTTCGCCGCCGGTGCCGAGCTTTGGATGGCGATCAGTTGCCAGCCGTCGGCGGTTTTCAACAGCAACGGCGAACCGCTGTCGCCGGGCAGAGTATCGCACTGGTGCGACAGTACGCTTTGCTGGGCCCAGCCGGTGACCTTGCAGTTTTGGTGGCTGTAGAGGTCATCCAGATGATCCTCCGGGTAGCCCGCTTGAGTTATCAGCCGTTTGGCCTGTTTCAGGGCCTGAGTCAGCGCCTTGCTGTCGCCTTGCCACAGCGGCAAGGGTGCGATCGGCAGCGGTTTTTTGTCTTTCAGACGGATCAGCGCAAAGTCATAAGCGGCCGCGGCGGGCGGGACGATCCAGCCATCACCGTCCGGCTTCAGCTTTTTGCCCAGTTTGCTGTCGACCAGGGTCTCGATATTGTCGGTTTGATACTGCCACGACTTATCACCCGCCACGAAGCGCAGAGCGATGGCTTTATCCAATTGCCCCGGCGGTGCCAGCACGCAGTGGCCGGCGGTCAACGCCAGGTGTGGGGAGATCAGCGTGGCGGTACACAGATTGCCGCTGGCGGTTTCGACCTGGCCGATGGCCTGCCACGGCTTGGCGGCGGTATCCGTGACCTTGATTCGTTCATCTTTGCCGAAAAACAGACGCGTTTGCTCGGCCTTGGACGGGCCGTCTGCGCGTGCCGCCTGAGAAGCGATGAGCGGGAGTGAACACAGCAACAGTAAAACGGATATGCGCATAGATCTCTTGCCTGACAAATACGGATCATCCATAAACACACTGAATGCTAACTATAGACTGATTTAGCAGCCATGTGGATGGGCAATAATTGATTTTTCAATAATTTCCCGCCGGCGATGCGGCAGGCTACAGGTAAAAAAAGACGGCGATCAGTCCGCAAAGGATCAGGGCGGTCAGAACGATCTCGAACAGGTAGCGGCGCAGCATCAATGAGAACCCCCCGATGAAAAAACACCCGGTGAACCGGGTGTCGTACACGTCAAGCCTGAAACGGTGAGGGGACCCTCACGACATTACGCTTTTTTGTGGCTGGCTTTCTTGTGGTGCTTTTTAGCCGCCTGGGCTTTTTGCGCCGGGGCTTTCTTGCCGGCTTTTTTGTGATGCTTTTTGGCCGCCTGAGCTTTCTGAACCGGGGCTTTCTTGCCGTGGTGTTTCACCTGAGCTTTAGCCGGCGCAGCGGTGGCGGTGGTTGCGGTAGCCGCAGGTGCGGTGGTGGCAGCCTCGGCAGCGAAAGCCACGGAAGACAGACCCATTGCAGCGGCAACAACCAGAGCTAATACTTTTTTCATCGCAGAATCCTCAACATGACTTTTGGGTACCAACCCCACTGCGGGGCCGTTGAGATGATAGTAGGCAAACGGCGTCCGGCTTTCCGTGAGTGATTGGTTTCGGCATGTAACCTAATGTACAGGGCGGCGGTGGCGAGGGGGATTGCTGCTATAATGACCGCCAGACAAGGAAAAAGGGATTTAAAATGAACGAGATAACGATTCGTTGTGGCGTGACTGAACAGGGCGAGGTGCCGCTGGCCTATGAGGACTGGGGCGATGAGACGCACCCGCCGTTGTTGCTCATCATGGGCATCGGCGCGCAGCTCCTGTTGTGGCCTGACGACTTCTGCCGCGCCCTGGTGTCCATGGGGTTTCGGGTGATCCGTTATGACAACCGCGACGTCGGCCTTTCAGGAAAAACGCAGGCACAACGCTCACAGCCATTGTGGCTGCTGATGTTGCGCGCCCAGCTTGGCTGGCAAACGCCGGTGCCTTATACCCTGGCGGACATGGCAACGGACGCGGCGCATCTGCTCGATCATTTACGCATTCCGCAGGCTCACGTACTGGGCGCTTCGATGGGGGGGATGATCGCCCAGGTGCTGGCCGCCGAATACCCGCAGCGCGTCGCCTCGTTATGCATCTTGTTTTCCAGCACCAATCAGCCGCTGTTGCCGCCGCCGGCGCCTTCGCTGCTGTGGTTGCTGGTGCGCCGGCCTGCCGCCGATATGACGCTGCAGCAGCGCCAGGAAGGGATGAAGGCCTTTCTGCGCGCGCTTGGCACCGCGACTTATCCACCGGAGGAGGCGGAGCTGGATGCCCTGGTGACGCGGTTGCTGAAGCGGGGTGTGGATCCGGCAGGCATGCAGCGGCAACTTTCCGCGTTGCTCGGCAGCGGCGATCTGCGGCGTTACAGCCGGCGCATCGCCGCGCCGACGCTGGTGATTCACGGCGATCGCGATCGGCTGGTGCGCAAGGCCGGCGGGGTGGCGATCGCTCGGGCCGTCGCCAACGCCAGATTGCAGATTATGCCGGGCATGGGGCATGACCTGCCCGCCGCGTTGAGGCCGCAGCTGGCGGCGATGATCGCCCGCCATGCATTGGGATGAGAGGCCGGTTGGTTCGGTATTTTTGCTTTTTTAGTTACAACATACTAATGGTGGGTGGCCACCCGCCACTCTGTAGCCAAAGCGTTACCCGCAGGAAAGTGCACTATGGAACAGTGTCAGGTCAACCAGAGGAAAAAAGGGCGCGGCAGGGCCGCGCCAGGAGAGATTACAGGTAGCGGTTTTCCAAATGCTGACGGAAGTAGCGTGGGTTGAGCGCTTCGCCGGTCGCGTTGGCGATCAGCGTCTCGGTCGGGAAGCGGCTACCGTGGCGCCAGATGTTGTGCTGCAGCCTGTGGAACAGCGGCTGCAGATTGCCGGCGGCGATATCCTCGCTCAGCGAAGGCAGGGCCTGGCGCACGCTGTGGAACAGCTGCGCGGCGTACATCGCGCCGAGGGTGTAAGTCGGGAAGTAGCCGAACGCGCCGTCTGTCCAGTGGATATCCTGCATGCAGCCGTTGCGATAGTTGCCGATGGTGTCGAGGCCGAGGTAAGCGTGCATCTTTTCATTCCACAATGCCGGAATGTCTTCCACTTCGACCTCGCCTTCGATCAACGCTTTTTCAATTTCGTAGCGCAGGATGACGTGGGCAGGATAGCTCACCTCGTCGGCGTCGACGCGGATCAGGCCCGGTTTAACGCGCTGGTTGAGGCGAATGAAGTTGGCTTCTTCCAGCGCCGGCTGTTCGCCAAATTGCGCGGTGACCAGCGGACGCAAGATTTTCAGGAATTCATTGCCGCGCGCCAGCTGCA
Organism: Serratia sp. OLAL2; assembly: GCF_002752475.1. Classification (NCBI taxonomy): domain Bacteria; kingdom Pseudomonadati; phylum Pseudomonadota; class Gammaproteobacteria; order Enterobacterales; family Yersiniaceae; genus Serratia; species Serratia sp. OLAL2. Next base: position 336,418 of record NZ_MSTL01000018.1, read on the forward strand.
TTTCGAACAGCAGGCTCTGCGATTCGTGGATGGCGGTAGAGCGGGCCAGGGCGACCGGCTGGCCGAGCAGATCGCGCGGCAGGTTCTGTTCGTAACGGGCGTGGCCGGTTTCGTGCACGATACCGAGCAGCGCGGTCAAAAACTCTTTCTCGTTGTAGCGCGTGGTGATGCGTACATCTTCCGGCACGCCGCCGCAGAACGGGTGGGCGCTGACGTCGACACGGCCGTTGTCGAAATTGAAACCGAGCAGTTTCATGACGCTCAGGCTCAGCTGACGCTGGGTGTCCACATTGAACGGGCCTTGTGGCGCCTGGCAGGGCTCATTAGCCTGTTTGGCCACCACGCGCTGCAGCAGATCCGGCAGCCAGGTTTTCAGATCGCCGAAGATGCGGTCGAGATCGCTGCTGCGCATGCCCGGTTCATACAGATTGAGCAGGGCGTCGTAACGGCTGGTGCCGGCCGCCTGCGCACGGATCTGCGCCTCTTCCCGGCTGAGTTTGACCACTTCGCGCAGGTTCTCGGCGAAGCCGTCCCAGTCGTTGGCCGGGCGCTGGGCGCGCCAGGCGTGTTCGCAGCGCGCGCCGGCGAGCGATTTGGCTTCGACCAGCGACGCCGGTAGCAGCACCGCGTCTTCATACTGGCGGCGCATTTCGCGCAGGTTGGCGCGGTCGATCTCGTCCAGCGTCTCTTGCTGCGCGCGATCCAACAGCGCGCCGGTGCTTTCCGCTGTTAAAAGCTGGTGCTGCAGCACGCTCAGCTCGGCCAGCGCTTCGGAGCGCGCCTTGCTGCCGCCCGGCGGCATCATGGTTTGCATGTCCCAACCGGCGATGGCGGACAGGTGGCCGAAACGCGACAGACGGCTAAAAAGCGCGCGCAGGTGATCGTAAGCAGACGTGTTGGAATGTGCAGATGTCATTATTATTCGACTCCAATGAGAAGGGTCCGGCGGTATTACGCCAGATCGGCTTTTAAACTGAATGTCGGCTTCACCGGCCAACAGAAACGGAAACTGGCGCCGCCGAGCGAACTGCCCTCGACGAACACCTGTCCCTGGTAGGCGACGGCGATGGAATGGACGATGGCCAGCCCCAGTCCGCAGCCGCCGGTGGCGCGATCGCGGCTGGGATCGAGGCGAACGAAAGGCTCGAATACCCGCTCGCGCTCTTCCGGCGGGATACCCGGCCCGTCATCTTCGACCTGCAAACAGGCGAGGTCGCCGTCGAACCACAGACCCACGCGCAGACGCTGCTCGGAATAGCGCAGCGCGTTATTGACCAGGTTATCGAGCACGCGTTCCATCAGGCGCAGATCGACGCCGCCAAAGTCGCCGACGTGCGGGATATCGAGCTGGATGTCGCGTTCCTGATGAATAAGACGGATATCGTCGACCTTGTCCTCCAGCCACTTTGGCAGATCGATGGGTTCAATGTTTAGCGCAACCTGCGGCCGGTCCAGGCGGGCATAGGTCAGCAGCTCGTCGATCAGCGACTCCAACTGGCCGATATCGCGGTTCAGCGCTTGCTGTTCGCCTTCGGACAGGTTATCGCTCATCTCGAGCCGATAGCGCAGGCGCACCAGCGGCGTGCGCAGCTCGTGCGCGATGCCGTCGATCAGCTGTTTCTTGCTGGCGATCAGGGTGTTGACGTTGTCGGCCATCTGGTTGAACGCCACGCCGAGCCGGCTTAGGCTGGAAGTGGGATCGAAGTGGGTGCGTTCATCCAGATGCCCGGCACCGAGCCGCTGGGCGGCGTTTTCCAGTTTGAGCAGGTCTTGCCAGTGCGGCCGCATCCACAGAAACACCGGCAGCGCCAGCGACATGCCGATAAACACCAGCAACACCAGATCCAGCAGGCGCATCTGGTGCAGATAGAACAGATAAGGAATGGGGCCGACCACCAACACATAGTGGCTGCGCGGAATGCGCTGCATAAAGGTGTACTGATCGTCGAGGGCGATGATTTCACCCAGCCGCAGCCGCTTTTTCAGATCCTCGCTCAGTTCCTGTTTGCCGAGCGGTTCGATATGCAGCTTGAACGACAGATTGAGATCCAGCGTGGCGATAGTCTTGTTCCAGTCCTTCAGCGGGATTTCGCGCAGCTCGCTGCGCATCAGGTACAGCGAGCTTTTCATCAAATCGTCCATCGACTGGCGGCCTGCGCGCTCGGCGGTCACTTTGTACACCAGGCCGACCAGCATCGCCATCACCAGAAAACAGACGAACAGCAGCAGGAAGAACTGGACGAAAAGTTTTCTCATTGTTGCACCGAAGCCCAGGCGTTAGGGGCGAACAGATAGCCCTTGTTGCGCACCGTCTTGATACGGAAAGGCTCCAGCGCATTGTCGTACAGCTTACGACGCAGGCGGGAGATCGCCACGTCGATGCTGCGATCCATACCGTCGTAGCTCACGCCACGCAGGTTTTGCAACAACGCCTCGCGATCCATGATCTGCCCGGCATGGGTCGCCAGCTCCCACAGCAGATCGAAATCCGAGGTGGACAGGGTGATGGTTTCTTCGCCCAGCGTAACCTGACGGTTGACAGGATCGATGCACAGCAGCCCGAAATGCAGCGCGTTATGCTGGGTGAGCGGCTGAACCGACTCTTCTTTCGGCTGTTGGCTGTGTTGGCGCAGGTGCAAACGCAGGCGCGCCAGCAACACCGCCGGTGGCGTGGTTTTCAGGATATAGTCGTTGGCGCCCATCTCCAGCGACAGGATATGGTTCATGTCACTGTCGAGCGAAGTGAGCAGCACGATCGGGCCGGGGAAGGTAGGGCGCAGATCGCGGCACAGCGTCATGCCGTCTTTGCCGGGCAGCATGATGTCCAGCAGCACCAAATCGGGTTGCTCGCGCTCGATGCGCGCCTGCGCGCTGTCGCCACGCGGTTCGATCAGCACCTCGATGTCATGTTTGCCCAGATAGGCGGCGATCAGTTTGCCGACTTCAGGATCGTCTTCCACAAAAACAATTTTATGCATATGCCCGTGTTTTAATATAAAAAGCGGATTTGAGCATAGCGCGGCCCGCGACGTTGCGCCATGCGGATCTTGGCGTCAGCGCAGCGGCCGGCCGCCGTCGACGCCGTGGGTGCGGCCGGTGACGTAGCGGCTTTCCAGCAGGTAGTTCACCAGATTGACCACTTCACTTTCGCCGGGCGCGACCTTCATCAGCGATTTCGCCAGCGCCTGCTGGCGATAGGCTTCGTCGTCGCCCGGATTGAAGATGATCAGCGCCGGCGCGATGGCGTTGACCTTGACCTCCGGCGCCAGCTTGCGGGCAAACGAACGAGTCATATTGTCCAGCGCAGCCTTGCTGGCGGCGTAGGCGATATGCTTGTCGCTGCCTTTTTCCACCACGTAGTCGGTGAGATGGATAATGTCGGCGCCAGCCTGGCCCTGGCCGGTCAGACAGGATTCGAGCAGCTGGTTGAGCAAATAGGGCGTGTAAACGTGAATTTGCAGCATTGCTGCCATTACCTGTTCCGGCGGCACCTCCGGTGACTCGGCCTGCCAGGCGCTGGCGTTGTGGATCATCGCGCGCAGCTTGGGCGCCACTTGCCGCACCTGGTCGGCGAAACGGTAGATACCTTCATGTGTGGCAAAGTCGCCCTGAATGCAGCGGGCGCCCAAGGCCTGCAACTCGGCCATCGCCGGATATTCGCTGCGATAGGCGATAATGACCGGAACGCCGCGCTGGAGAAACGCTCTGGCGAGCGCCAGCCCTATGCGCCGCGCGCCGCCGGTAATCAGCACCGGGGCGGAGTTGGGGTGTTCCATTGATTAAAGCTCCTGGACAGACTGGCAAACAATAGGGGAATTATGCCATCATACGGCGGAAAGTCGTTAAAGCTTCGCATGATTATCCATTTCTGGATGTAAGATCCCCAATGCATTTCAGGTTGCCGTCCGGCGGCGGCTTGAAAGACCACGGGTTAACACTGGCCATGAGAGGAATGAGGGGATGAACAGCAATCACCTTGCATCCATCGCGCGCAGTGAGAAAATCTGTTTTGACTACATGGATTTTCTGTCCGCATCGTGCAGGAAGCACTGGCGCTTTGTTGATGCTATTTATGGTGTGATGCCGATCTTCGGCATGGTGTTGAAATCGCGCGTGACCACGTCACAAACGCGCAAAGAGCAGTTGAAAGAGCTGGCGCTGCAGGTGGTGTCAACGCAGGTTAGCGATGAAACCAATATCGTGCGCCTGATTGACCTGGCGCAGCAGCAGGGCCTGACGGTATTTGATATTCAGCTGCCTTATGCGCTGGAGGCGCAACAGCTGGCGGCCATTCAAAAAGAGTGCGCGGAAGGCATTGCGATCGCCCTGGTGGGTGAGCGAATGACCGTCACCATTCCCCCTAAAAGCTGACCGGGAATCAACCCGGCCGCCCGTTCATGGTTAGGCAATTGACCTGCTGCGATCGCCTAACCATGAACGTGAAATCTCACGCCGCGTGACGCGTGCTGTCTAAAGTCGGGTCCCGGCATTGGGATCGGAACGCAGGGTGTAAATACTGTCTATATGTATTAACACCGCGTATTTCGGCGGATTCATCCCGTTTTTTTCTGCAAATGCCAGCGCCTCGTCAAACGGTTTGCCCGTCAGAAACAGTTCGGGTGTACCAACGAAGCGGTAGCCGTCCAGTGCCTCGCGGTCGATGACCACAACGGCCATTTTCGAGCCTTCCTTGATGTTTTGCAGCGTTTGGCCACCGGTATTTTCGTTGTAAATCAGTGTACGGTCATCATAGAGGCGCAGAGAACGCTTGGGGCCGATATCGGGCACGCCGCTCGGGCTGCTGGTTGCCTGCACTGGCAGCTGTTTAGCCAGCATCTTCTTCATCTCGTCATTCAATTCATTCATGGGCAGATTACCCCTCAGGTTGATGTGTCACTGTTAATGCACGGTGGCGGAATGGTGGGTAGCGGGCGCGCAGATGCTGGTTTCCGGCAGACGGTGCTCGCGCAGTAAGTGCAGGGTTTCAATCCTGAAGCGCAGCAGGTGCCGCTCAGCGATCTGCTGCATCTGTTCGCACAGCGACGAATCGGCTAAGAGTTGCTCGATAGCGACTCGGGCCTGATGAACATGCAGCTCGACGCCGCGCAGAGGCTTCTGCCGCAGGCGCAGATGGGTGATGTTGTTGAACGTGACGATCAGCGCGGCAAGGGCAGACTCGAAAATATTCAGCGCTTCAAATCTGGCGGTATAGTCCGCATTCAGCCAAGGCTTCTCGGCGATGATCGCCTGAGCCCCCTCCAGCGCCTGTTGATAGCTGGTCATCGCCTGGCGATCGTGCCGCTGATTAAACGCCGTGTTGCCCTCGGCGATCAGCGCCTCCCAGGCGGCAAACAAAGGTAATGCGTGCAGCAGTTTCTCAGCCATGAAATGCCTTCCATTTTAGCCTGTCTTCATCCGCCGCCTGACGCCTCTCGCCAGGGGCACTCGCGTCTTACCATTAACCAATAAATGATAATGATAATTAATTGCATTTGAGATCGCAAGCGTGGCGCATGGCTGACTGTGCAAAGGGAGGGTAAGCGTGGTAGCAGGGGAAAAGAGGAAGCAAAATGCGGCTGACGGGCAGCCGCATTGACGGGGCACTTTAGTGCAGCATAAACCAGCCGGCGGGCAGCGTGGCCACCAGCAGCAGTAAGATACTGCCTTTTTCCAGGCGATTCAGCAGATTGATATCCTGATGGCCGCGGCGGGCGTACATGAACACCAACAGGCCCGGCGCATACAGCAGCACCGACATCAGCAGGTGCATCAGACCGGAAGCGTACAGCAGCCACAAACCATAGACGCAGGCGCCGGTGGCGGCGAAGATCAGGCGTTTGTCGCGGCGGCGGTAAGCCACCTTAAACAGAAATGCGCCGACCAAGAAGTAAGGCACCAGGATCATTTCCGACGCGATGGTCAACAGCGAGTTGTAGTTGCTACCGGTCAGCCAGATCAGCACCAGCGCCAGCTGTACCGCGATGTTGGTCAGCCACAGCGAAGACGCTGGGGCGTGATGGCGGTTCTGCTTGCCGAACACGCGCGGAAACGCGCCGTGCTGTGCGGCCAGCAGCGGCACTTCCGCCGCCATGATGGTCCAGCTGAGGTAGGCGCCGCACACGGAGATGATAAGTCCAGCGGCGATGATCACGTCTCCCCACGGGCCAATCAGTTCCACCATCAGCACCGCCATCGACGGATTGCGCATGTCGGCCAGTTCGCTGCGTGGCACCACGCCCAGCGACAGCAAGGTGACCATCAGGTACACCGCCAGCGCCGACAGCACTGCCAGCATGGTGGCGCGGCCCACGTCTTTCTTATTGCGGGCGCGAGCAGAAACCACCACGGCGCCTTCCACGCCGATAAACACCCACAGGGTGATCAGCATGGTGTCCTTGACCTGTTCCCACACCGGCTTGCCGAGGGCGATACCTTTGAAATCCAGCGTGAACACGTCCATTTTGAAGGCGATCGCCGCCAAAACGGCGAACATTCCCAATGGCAGCAGCTTGGCGAGGGTGGCCGCCAGGTTAATGCTGGCGGCAGTTTGCACGCCGCGCAGTACCAACGCGTGCACGATCCACAGCAGGGCGGACTCGGCGATCAGCGCCTGCCAGGTATTGCCGTCACCGAGAATCACGTTGCCGCCGCGATCGGTGAAAATACTCAGCGCCGCAAACACGATCACCAGATACGAGACGTTGGCGATCACGGCGCACAGCCAGTAACCCCAGGCGGAGCAGAAGCCCATCAGCTCGCCGAATCCTTCTTTGGCGTAGGTGAAGATGCCGCCGTCCAGATCCGGGCGCAGACGCGTAAGCAACAGCATGGCGAACGCCAAAAACAGAATGCCGACGCCGGTGATCCCCCAACCCAGCAGCAACGCGGCGGGGCTGGCGACCTGCGCCATGTTTTGCGGCAGACTGAACACGCCGGCGCCCAGCATCGAGCTGAGCACCAAAGCGGTTAGCGCGGTAAGACCGAGTTTTTTTTCCAATGACGGATCCTGAACGCAGAATAAACAACTGGAAGGGAACTGCTTGGCGGCAACAATGTGTTAACAACCACTGCGCGAATAGACAATAGCCCTAAAAATTGGCGCAAATTCTACGGAGGGATGATTAGAGATGCAATGATTGAATATGCGGAATTTACAAAAAACTATTCAACGAGCGGCGAAAAGAACGGCAATAAAAACGGGCAGCTCAAGGGCTGCCCGATGGTAAACCGAAAAGCGGGTTTTATTTGAACAGATCGGCGCTGACGGTCAGGTTGCCGCCGCTCTTGTTCTGCCATTGGCGAGTGACGTGATAGTACTTGGCGCCTTTCTCGGCCGCGCGTTTCGCCACTTCGGTGGACACGTCGGTCATGCTGTTGAAGTGGCCGGTGAAGGTGACGGAATCGAACGGCACCATCTGCGCGGCGGTCACGTTGTTCACTTCCTGGATCTTGGTGCCGTTAGGCAGCGTGACGGTATAGCGCTGGCCGGTAGAGGACTGCGTTTCGAAGAAACGGCCCACTTCGCGGCTTGGCGAACCGGAAGACGCGACGCCAGGGATTTCGACTTTCGCGGCTGCGGCACCACCGGCGGCCAGTGCGGCGCGGCCGGCGTCAGAATCAGCCGGGATAGCGTCCGGGCTCTGCACGCGGCGTTTCGGCGCATCGGCCTTATAGATGTACGCGGTGACGAACTGGTTGCCGCCGGAGTTGGCGTCAACCTGGCGCACGATGAAGAACGAGGCGGCGCCTTTTTTCTGCGCTTCTTTGGAGATGGCGTCGTTGATGTCCGGCTGGCTGCGGTAGAAACCGCTGACGCTCACGGTATCGTAAGGCTCCAGCAGGTAGGCTTCCTCTTTAGGCAGTTCATTCACGCCGTTAAATACGCGGTATTTTGGTGTTTTGCTCACTTCTGGCGCATCTTTATGATAAAGGTCTGCGGTGACGCGCCAGTTGCCGCCGTTGTTGCTGTTGTTGCTGTCCTGGATATAGAAGGAATCGGCACCCAGTTTGTCTGCACGGCGGGATACGGCGTCGACGGCTTCATTGATGGCATTGAAGCGGCCGGTAATCGTGATGCGATCAAACGGCTTCAGCGCCGCTGCTTTCTCAGGAGTTAACTCTTGCGCCGCATGAGCAGACAGCGCGGTGAGTGATAACAAGGCTGACGCGATGATCGTGGTCTTCAGCTTCATAAAAAATCCTTTCGCCTAGCGCATTAACGTTTATAACGTACTGAACTGTTTAAGTGTAATTCAGCCGTCGATTATTACATGTAATTCTGAAAACTGTCTCAGCATTTTATGTTATCCCGTGCGACAAATCGCTTACGGTGACGCGGGCCGCACGGATGGCGCCATCATCATAAGTTTCCATAATAAAGGCTTTGGTGTCATTAATGTTAATTATTCACAAAATGATAACTTTTATGCTTTTTCGCCGCGCGTGGCCATCAATCGTTACGCCGGGCGTAAACCTCTTGTCACGCAGAATGTGCTGTTCTGTATGGATTTTTTCACAGTAAATTGCGATTTGTCATATCACGCGCGGCATTTTTATGTAAAAACAGAGCTGAATGCGTAAGCAATTATGGATCATCGACCTTATTTTCAGTAGGTTATAGTTGGCGTCTGAAATCAGTGCGGGCAAGTTAACGCCTTGCTCGCCGGTGGCGTCGTGCTATGGGCAGGAAAATAATAAACATCATCCAAGACAGGTGAGAAGGGAACATTATGCGTATTGGTGTACCAAGAGAGCGGTTGGCCAATGAAGCCCGGGTCGCAGCCACGCCGAAAACGGTGGAACAACTGCTGAAGCTGGGTTTTACCGTCGCGATTGAACGCGGGGCGGGCAAACTGGCCAGTTTTGACGACGTCGCCTACGAAGCCGCCGGTGCGGCGCTGGTCGACGAAAACGAAGTGTGGCAGTCGGATCTGATCCTGAAAGTCAACGCGCCGCAAGACGACGAGATCGCCTTGATGCGCGAAGGCAGCACGCTGGTCAGCTTTATCTGGCCGGCGCAAAACCCCGAGCTGATGGCCAAGCTGGCGGCGCGCAACGTCACCGCGCTGGCGATGGATTCGGTGCCGCGCATCTCGCGCGCCCAGTCGATGGATGCGCTGAGCTCGATGGCCAATATCGCCGGCTACCGCGCGATCGTCGAAGCGGCGCATGAGTTCGGCCGCTTCTTCACCGGCCAGATCACCGCCGCCGGCAAAGTGCCGCCGGCTAAGGTGATGATCATCGGCGCCGGCGTGGCCGGCCTGGCGGCGATCGGCGCTGCGGGCAGCCTCGGCGCCATCGTGCGCGCCTTCGACACCCGCCCGGAAGTGAAAGAGCAGGTGCAGAGCATGGGCGCGGAATTCCTCGAGCTGGATTTTGAAGAGGAAGCGGGCAGCGGCGACGGTTACGCCAAAGTGATGTCCGAAGCCTTTATCAAGGCCGAGATGGCGCTGTTTGCCGCACAGGCGGCGGAGGTTGATATCATCGTCACCACCGCGCTGATCCCAGGCAAACCGGCGCCGAAGCTCATCACCAAAGAGATGGTGGCGTCGATGAAGCCGGGTAGCGTGATCGTCGATCTGGCGGCGCAAACCGGCGGCAACTGCGAACTGACCGTGGCCGACACCATTACCGTGACCGGCAACGGCGTGAAAATCATCGGCTATACCGACCTGCCGAGCCGCTTGCCGACCCAATCTTCGCAGCTGTACGGCACCAACCTGGTCAACCTGTTGAAGCTGCTATCGAAAGAGAAAAACGGCGAGATCGACATCGATTTCGACGATACGGTGATCCGCGGCGTTACCGTGGTGCGCAGCGGTGAAGTCACCTGGCCAGCGCCGCCAATCCAGGTCTCCGCCCAGCCGAAAGCGGCACCTGCCGCTGCACCGGTCGCCAAACCCGAAGCCAAACCGACCTCGCCGTGGCTGAAGTACGGCCTGATGGCCCTGGCGATCCTGCTGTTCGGCTGGCTGGCGGACGCGGCGCCGAAAGAGTTCTTGTCGCACTTTACCGTGTTCGCGCTGGCCTGCGTGGTCGGTTACTACGTGGTCTGGAACGTCAGCCATGCGCTGCATACTCCGTTGATGTCGGTCACCAACGCGATATCAGGGATTATCGTGGTCGGTGCGCTGCTGCAAATTGGCCACGGCGGCTGGGTGAGTTTCCTCTCCTTTATCGCCGTGCTGATCGCCAGCATCAACATTTTTGGTGGATTCACCGTCACTCAGCGCATGCTGAAGATGTTCCGCAAGAACTAAGGGGTAACAAATGTCTGGAGGATTGGTTACAGCTGCATACATTGTTGCCGCTATTTTGTTTATTTTCAGCCTGGCGGGCCTGTCGCGTCATGAAACGTCGAAGCAGGGCAACCTGTTCGGCGTCGCCGGTATGGCGATCGCGCTGATCGCCACCATTCTGGGGCCGGATTCCGGCAACGTCGGCTGGATCATCATCGCCATGATCATCGGCGGTTCGATCGGCGTCTATCTGGCGAAGAAGGTCGAGATGACCGAAATGCCGGAACTGGTGGCGGTGCTGCACAGCTTCGTTGGCCTGGCCGCGGTGCTGGTCGGTTTCAATAGCTACCTGGATCACGGCGCACCGATGGAACCGGTGATGGCGAATATCCATCTGACCGAAGTGTTCCTCGGTATCTTTATCGGTGCGGTGACCTTCACCGGTTCGATCGTCGCCTTCGGTAAGCTGCGCGGCATCATCTCTTCCAAGCCGCTGATGCTGCCGAATCGCCACAAGCTGAACCTGGCGGCGCTGGTGATCTCGTTCCTGCTGCTGGTGGCGTTCGTTCGCGCCGACAGCGTGGGCTGGCAGGTGGTGACGCTGCTGCTGATGACGGCGATCGCGCTGGCGTTCGGCTGGCATCTGGTTGCCTCGATCGGCGGCGCCGACATGCCGGTGGTGGTGTCGATGCTCAACTCTTACTCGGGGTGGGCCGCGGCCGCGGCGGGCTTCATGCTGAGCAACGATCTGCTGATCGTCACCGGCGCGCTGGTGGGCTCTTCGGGGGCGATCCTGTCTTACATCATGTGTAAGGCGATGAACCGTTCGTTTATCAGCGTGATCGCCGGCGGTTTCGGCAGTGACGGTTCATCCACCGGCGACGCCGAAGAGATGGGCGAATACCGTGAAACCACGGCGGAAGAGGTGGCCGAGCAGTTGAAGAACTCCACCTCGGTGATCATCACCCCGGGTTACGGCATGGCGGTGGCACAGGCGCAATATCCGGTGGCGGAAATCACCGAGAAACTGCGGGCGCGCGGCGTGAAGGTCCGTTTCGGTATTCACCCGGTCGCGGGGCGCTTGCCGGGCCACATGAACGTGCTGCTGGCGGAGGCGAAGGTGCCGTACGATGTGGTGCTGGAGATGGATGAAATCAACGAAGATTTCCCGGATACCGACACCGTGCTGGTGATCGGCGCCAACGACACGGTGAACCCGGCGGCGCTGGAAGATCCGCGCAGCCCGATCGCTGGCATGCCGGTACTGGAAGTGTGGAAAGCGCAGAACGTGATCGCGTTCAAACGGTCGATGAACACCGGCTACGCCGGCGTGCAGAACCCGCTGTTCTTCAAGGAGAACACTCAGATGCTGTTTGGCGACGCCAAAGACAGCGTGGAAGCGATTCTGCGGGCGTTGCAGAAGTAAAATTGGGCAACCAAAGAAAAACGGGCCGCTTAGCGGCCCGTTTTTTATACGCGAAGCTTAATCTTCGTCGTCGTGTTCGTCGTCTTCATCCGCTTCGATCGGGCAGTTGAAGTTTTCCGGTTTAATCACCAGCAGGTCGCATTTCAGATGATCGATCACATGTTCCGCGGTGTTGCCGATAAAGGCGGCTGAAATGCCGGTGCGGCCCAGGGTGCCCAGCACCACCACGCCGGCCTGCAGGTGTTCGGCCAGATCGGGGATCACCTCTTCCGGCAGGCCTTTTTCTACGTGGGTGAACTCTTCCTTAATGCAGAATTTCTGCCGCAGCGCCTTCATGGCGATCAGGTGCTGGCCGCGAATGGCGTCGTTGTAGACGCTCGGGTCGAAGTCGGGCAGTTCGATGGCGATGTTGATCGGCGTGACGGGATAGGCGCCGACCAGGTGAACCTCGGTCTGGTTGACGTTTTGCGCCAGTTCGACGGTTTCTTGCACCAGTTTGATATTGAGCGGGTCGTGATAGGGTTCTTCGCTGGCCAGGTTGACCGCCACCAGCGCTTTGCCGCCTTCCGGCCAGGGCTGGTCTTTCACCATCCACACCGGGCAAGGGCATTTGCGCAGCAGGTGCCAGTCGGTGGGGGTAAAGATCACCGACTCCAACCGGTCGTGCTGGTGCGCCATTTTCAGCAGCAGGTCATGTTGGCCAGAAAGCACTTCCTGAATGATGGCTTCGAAGGGGCGGTTATGCCAGACCACTTTGATTTCGATCGGCACGCCGTCGTTGAGGTAGAAGCGGCACTGTTCATTGATCCAGGCGGCGCGTTGGCTGATCACACCTTGCCGCATCGCCGTTCTTTCGTCCGGGGAGAGCAGGGTCGTCATTTCGTAAGAGAAGTCGTAAATGGGCAGGAAGGCTTTGATGCGCCCGCCGTTCCGTTTTACCAGGTACACGGCGCGGCGCAATGCCGGCTGATCGTCCTGATTGGGGTCAATAGCCACCAGAAGATTCTGATACTTCGCCATAGGGCCTCCTTACAGCTGAAATCAACAGTCTGTTAATTTACAGAGTAACCCAACATTGAAAAACAGAACAACAACAGAAGCGTGCCGGATCAACAATTTCGGGGAAATGTTGATCCGGCAGGGGGATCAGGCGTTGACGGTCACGTTGATACGTGGCGTTCCGGCCAGCACCGACAGGGCGTCGGCATTTTCGATGGTGATGTATTTGCCTTTCACGCTGAGAATTTCGCTTTTCTGGAAGCGGCCCAGCAGGCGGCTGATGGTTTCCACCGTCAGGCCGAGGTAGTTGCCGATGTCGCCACGGGTCATGGTCAACCGGAACTCGCGCGGTGAGAAGCCACGTTCCGCGAAGCGACGCGACAGGTTGTAAACGAACGCCGCCAGGCGCTCTTCGGCATTTTTCTTCGACAGCAGCAGGATCATGTCCTGGTCGCCTTTGATCTCGCCGCTCATCAGCCGCATGATCTGCTGACGCAGGTTGGGCATTTTGCCGGACAGATCGTCGAGGGTCTCGAACGGGATCTCGCACACCATCGAGGTTTCCAGCGCCTGGGCGAAGCTCGGGTGCTTCAGGCCGCCGATGGCATCGAAGCCCACCAGGTCACCCGCCAGGTGGAAACCGGTGATTTGCTCGTCGCCTTGCTCGGTGATGGTGTAGCTTTTGATGGTCCCGGAACGGATCGCGTACAGCGATTTCAGCTCGTCGCCGGCCTTGAACAGGGTCTGGCCTTTCTGGATGGGCTTTTTCCTCTCGATAATGTTGTCGAGCTGGTCCAGCTCGTGAGCATTAAGGGTGAAAGGAATGCACAGCTGGCTGATGCTGCAGTCCTGGCAATGGATCGCACAACCACCAGACTGGATACGACGAATCACGCGTTTTTCCGGGATCATAGATTACGCTCATTCAATAATTGATATGAGTCAATTTTAACATCTTTTGCTGCAGCTGATAAGGGTGGCATTAGCATGAATAGGGGTATTGTGTGCGAATTTTGCGCACACATGCCGCCGATTATTCTGTATGGGACTGAAGTTATGAGTATTATTTGTGACTTATGCGTTTTATTCACACAAGCTATTAATAGTACCCAAGTGGGCACGCGCGCGGCGAAGAGCAATGTGTTTTATTAAGCAGCGCCAAACAATGGCGCTGGATAGGTGGCTACAGCAAATTTTTCGGCAGGTAGCCTTCGTGCTGCAGCAGCCACTGCTTGCGTTGTACGCCGCCGGCATAGCCGGTCAGCGCGCCCTGCGAACCGATCACTCGGTGGCAGGGCACCACGATGCTGATCGGATTTGAACCGTTGGCCATGCCGACCGCGCGCGAGGCGGTCGGACGGCCGATGCGTTGCGCCAGTTGGCCGTAGGTCAGGATCTCGCCGCAGGGGATTTGGCGCAGCTGTTGCCACACGGTGCGTTGGAACTCGGTGCCGGCAGTCATCACCGGCAACCGATCGATAATGCTCAGTTCACCGGCGAAATAGCGCTGCATGGCGTCGGTCAGCCCGCTGGGATCGCGCTGTTCGCGCAGGGTGAAGCGATCGGCGCGGTAGTGGGTATTCAGCAGCTTCATGAGGCGCGCTTCGTGATCGGTCCAGTCAATCGCCCGCAGGCGCCCCTGTTCATCGGCAATCAGCACCAGTTCACCCACCGGCGTAGCGGTACGATCAATCAAAAAAGTCTGCATCTGGATCACTCCTCGGTTTAGTGTGGGGATTATCGCATGAAACGGAGGGAGACGATGGCGGATTTCGGACATGTTGATGGGCAACCGCAGGGTTACCCAAATAGGCGGCTCAGGGGAAGCCAGGGAGTCATTGTTCGACGAATTTATAAAATAAATTTATAAGTTATCAAGACAAGTTGTTTCTTGTTTATTATTTCATCAAGCATTGACACATTGGGGTTACTTATAGCTGATGGTCACACGCTTTAAATGGGGATCGTTATTCACCATTTCACTGGTGACGGCAGAGACTAATTCTTTTGGCATCTCTTTTAACGAAGAAGAAATATACCCGTTCTGATATTCCGTCACTTTGCCGAAACAGTTGGAGATAAGCTGTTCATCCTGATGTGTGATGGCGCAGGTTGGCGTAGTAATGGCGCCGGTGAAGCGCACGACGCCGGAGGCGACCTGGCTTCCGGAAAGCGGTTTTGCTTGCAGAGCGAAGGGCAGAATGACCAATGCGCTTAATACGGCTAAGTAATGGTTCATACGCTGTTCCTCTTAGAGTAAAGAATGCCGCCAATTAAAAACAAGCATGCTTGTTTTCATTAAATAAGCTATTTCGTGTGGCGAAATAAAAACTAATGGGCAAAATTCCTACTGCCTTCATCCAATGGATTTGATAATAGGGAGGTAGGGTGAGCAAAACCATGATTTGGATCATAGTGAAGGCCGGTTAATGGTTTCCGGTGCGGGCAGGGTAAAAGGCTGTGATCGTTCTCTCAGGAAAGCGGGGAATGGCGGGATGTTTTCGCCCCCGTGGTGTAACGGCAGGAACCGGGGGCGAGAGCGGGCTTACAGCATGCCGCTGCTGCCGCAGATGCGGATCTTTTCCGCTACCACTTCTTTCATCGCCAGCTTGCCGGGGACGATGTATTTGCGCGGATCGTTAGCATCCGGGTGCTGCGAAAAGTAGCTTTTTACCGCATCGGCGAAGGCGATTTTCAGTTCGGTAGCGACGTTGACCTTGCAGACGCCGAGCGAAATCGCGCGCTTGACCATCGCTTCCGGAATGCCGGAGGCGCCGTGCAGCACCAGGGGCACGTCCACCTGTTCGCGGATCAGCGCCAGGCGCTCGAAGTCCAGCTTCGGCTCGCCGTGATACAGGCCGTGGGCGGAACCGATCGCCACCGCCAGCGAATCGATGCCGGTGGCGGCGACAAACTCGCGTGCCGCCATCGGGTCGGTATAGAAGCTGTCCGCGGTATCGACGATCAGATCGTCTTCCTGCCCGCCCAGGCGGCCCAGCTCCGCCTCCACGCTGGCGCCATAGCGGTGGCACAGGGCCACTGCGGCGGCCACCTTGGCGATGTTCTGCTCGAACGGCAGATGGGAACCGTCGATCATCACCGAGCGGATACCGCTTTTCACCTTGTGCTCGATGTCGTCCAGCTCTTCGTGATGATCCAGATGCAGCGCCAGCGGCAAATCGTAGCGGTGCGCGGCCGATTGGCAAATGCCGATCAGGTAGTCGGTGCCGGCGTAGCTGAAGGTGCCGGGCGTGCCGGCCATGATCACCGGTGAGCGCAGCTCGGCGGCGGTCTCCGCCACCACCTGCACGGTTTCCAGATTGTGGACGTTAAACGCCGGAACGGCGTAACCCTGGCGCTGTGCCTTGAGCAGCATTTCTCGATTGGCTATCAGATACATGGGATCTCCTTACAACTCAGGGGAGGGAAAACGGTAAATCGTCACGCCTTTCACCACCCGGTTGACCTCGCCGGTCGGGCAAGGGTTGTCCGGGGTCAGCCCCAGCGCCAGCGAACTCTCGAAGGCCAGCATCTGGGTGAACAGCAGATACGGGAACAGCAGCCAGATATCGTCAGCCGCGTCGTGCATATTCAGCAGAGCGTCGGACAGGGATTGGCGTTCGCCGGTCAATCCGACCAACTGCATCGCCAGCCCGTCGCGCTGCAGCTCGTTCCACAGATCGCGGTCATACTGGCGGGCGTAGTCGTCGTGGGAGAACATCAGCACCACCAACGTCTGGCCGTCGACCATGAATTTCGGGCCGTGGCGCAGGCCGAGCGGCGAGTCGTAGCGTGTAACGATGCGGCCGGCGGTCAGCTCCAGCATCTTAAGTGAGGCCTCTTCGGCGAGGCCGGTAAAGCAGCTGCCGCCGAGGGTGATGTAGCGGCGGAAGCCGCTGGCGGCCAGCGCTTTCACCTGCGCCTGCAGCGTTTCACGCAGTTCTCGGCAGCGCTGCACCATGGCACTCAGCGGTGCCTGGGCGGCCTCGAGCGACGTTGGGCCGAGCAGCAGCGCGGCGCTCAGCATCATACAGCTGAAGCTGGAGGTCATGGCGAAGCTCTGATCGTTGGAACCTTGCGGCATCACCAGCGAACAGACGTTGTCACGCCGATGCGCGTACTGCGCCAGCCGGCTGTCCGGGTTGCACACTAGCATCAGGTGATAGCTTTCCGGCAGCAGCTGGTCGGCCAGCTCCACCGTCGCCACGCTTTCGGGGCTGTTGCCCGAGCGGGCGAAAGAGACCAGCAGCGTCGGCCGATCAGGGTCGAGATACTGCAGCGGGTTGGCGACGATATCGGTGGTGCCGTAGGCTACCACGTCGCGGCCGGTGCGTTCGCGCAGCCAGGGCGCCAGGGCACGGCCGGCAAATGCCGAACTGCCGGCGCCGCACAGGACGATCTGCAGGCGCGGATTGGCCAGCAGCGGCGCCAGGAACGGCTGCCACTGCGCCTGTTGATCCTGCAGCTGCCGGTGCAGCGCTGCCCACAGATCCGGCTGTTGCCAAATTTCTGCGGCGGTGTGCCAGGCGTTGCGCTGCTTCAGCCAATCCGCCTCGTAAGAGAAATACGCGTTCATGATGACAGCTCCTTAAAAAGCCTCGGTTAACGGTCGGCGATAATCACGTCGATCCCTAAATGGTGCAGCGCCTGCAGGTAGTGCGCCGGAATGCGGCTGTCGGTGACCAGACGGTGGATCTGACCGATTTCGCGGATCATGCAAAAACTGGTGCGGCCGAATTTGCTGGCGTCGGCGATGGCGATCACTTCACGCGCCACCTCGCACATCACGCGGTTCAGCTGCGCTTCGCCCGGATCCGGCGTGGTGATGCCGCTCGTGAGATCGAAACCGTCGACGCCGAGAAACAGCTTGTCGAACCGGTATTGGTGCAGCTGCTGTTCGGCGGCAGGGCCGTACAGCGACCAAGCCTTGCGGCGCACGCTGCCCCCGACCACCATCAGATCGATCTGCTCGTTGCTGGCTAATTCGTAGGCGATGTTTAGCGCGTTGGTCATCACCACCAGATCCTTTTTCCCCGCCAACTGCGGCGCCATCTGGCTGGTGGTGGAGCCGGAGTCGAGGATGACGGCATCGCCGTCTTCAATCAGCGCCGCGGCCGCGCAGGCGATGACGTGTTTTACGTCGCGATTGAGGCGGCCCTTGTCCTGCAATGGGCGGTCGAAGGCGAACTGTTTGTTCAACATAGCGCCGCCGTAGGCGCGCACCGCGCAGCCGTGTTTTTCCAGCTGGCGCAGATCGCTGCGGATAGTGACGCTGGACACCGAAAACTGCTGGCTGAGCTGCTCCACGCGCACTGTGCCCTCGCGGCACAGCTGGTCGATAATTAATTCCCGGCGTTTTGCGGTATTGATCATTAACGCAGACTCCTGATTTACCTGTAGCCGTGCCCGACCGCGGCTTAATAAGCCGCAGCGATACCGACCGGAGCGCTTTCAGTTGTTCGTGGCGAATTACAGCAAACGAAACACTGAAATGCAATCGGTTAATTTTAAAATATCTATATCTATCAGATGGTTATATTTAATTTTGCTTTCAGTTTAATGCCAACCGAAAGCGGTGTTAACGCAAAGTGAAAACGGCAAATTCGTTATTTTTCAGTCGCCAATTCCCGGCATTTAATTATTCAGCCCGTCGAGGCCGAAAGCCGCAACGATCGCTCGACAACCGCCAGGCTTTCACTGTTTTTTTATGCCGGCGCGCGTAAAAGCGCCGCGCCGCGTACGCCGCTGCTGTCACCGTGCACCGGCGGGAACACCGCCGCCGGTTCCACGCCCGGCAGCAGCCAGCGCCGCATCACCGGCGGCAACAGCCGGTAAAGCTCGCCGACGTTGGACAATCCACCGCCCAGCACGAAGGCATCAACATCCAGCAGCAGCTGTAAGCCGGCCAGTGCGCTGGCCAGAATGTCGACGTAAATCGTCATCAGCCGATGCGCGAGCGCATCACCGGCACGATAGCTGGCGACCAGCGCTGGCACGTCGGCGGCCGGATGGGCGAAATGGCGGCTCAGCGCCAGCAGTCCGCTGCCGGAGACGTAGCGCTCAAAGCAGCCGGTCAGCCCACAGTTGCAGCCGAACAGCGGCAGATCGTAACGCTGCGCCAACTGGGCCGAGATCGGCATATGGCCCCATTCACCCGCCACGCCGCTGCGTCCCTTATGCAGTTGCCGGTTCACCACCAGGCCACCGCCGGCGCCGGTGCCGATGATGGCGCCGAACACCAGCGGCAGGTGTGCGGTTTGCGGCGTACTGGCTTCCGACAGCGCGAAGCAGCGGCAATCGTTCTCGATGGCGATCGGCCGCGCCAGCGCCCGCGTTAAATCATCCGCCAGGCAATGCCCGGTCAGGCAGGGCACGTTGACCGCCAGCTGGCGGCGGCTGACGGGATCGGTGATCCCCGGTAAACCGATGCCGATGCTGCCGCGCGTATGCAGTTCGCGATCCGCCTGCTCGACCAGCCCGGCGATGCAGGCCACGAATTCGCCGTAATCTCTGGTAGGGGTGCGCACCCGCTGGATCAGCACCTGATTGAGCCGGCGATCGTAAGCGGCCATTTCAATCTTGGTGCCGCCGATGTCGAAGCCGTAACGCATCTCTGTCGTGGCCATGCTTCAGGCTCCGTTCAGGGCGATCACCGCCGCTTCACGGCGTGCGCGTTCGGCGGCGAACACCATCAGGTGGCTCTCCAGCGCTTCGGCCGGGCCGGCCAGCACCTGGCTCGGATCGTTGGCGCGAATGGCCGCGATAAAGTGCTGCATCAGGTAGTAGTCGCCGCCGCCGTGGCCGCCCATCGCGTGCAGATCCTGGCCGGCGTCGGTGTCGTAATGCGTTTCGCCGTCGTCGAGGAACGAGGTGATGCGGATATGGCGGCCGTCGCCTTCCAGGCAGCCGCGGCTGCCGAAGATGCGGGTGTGGCGATCTTCGTGGCGAGTGAAGGCCGTCATGGTGAACGACGCAGTGCGGCCGCCGGCGAACTGCATGTTGACCACCTGATGGTCGACCACGTTATTGTCGCAGCGGTAGACGCAGCGGCCGTAGGGCCCGTCGCGCAGCGCCGCCCGCAGCGTCGTCTGGTCGGGTTCCGGCGTCAGCACCCGCAGAAAACCGGGCGTGGCCTTGTGATCGTCGCCCAGATAGATGCGTTTGGCGGAATAGGGACAGGCTGCCTCCACTGCGCAATCCAGGCAGTTGTCCGCCGCGCCGGCCGGTTGGTTTTCCCGGCGGAAGTGGTGCAGGTTGCCGAAGGAGCTGACCTGTTCGCAGGGCTGTTCCATCACGTAGCGGATCCAGTCGATGTCGTGGCAGGATTTCTGCAACAGCATAAACGCGGCCTGTTGATCGTTGCGCCAGTTGCCGCGCACGAAGGAGTGCGCCTGATGCCAGTAGCCAACCGGTTCTAAGTGTTGCAGGCTGACGATGTCGCCGATCGCGCCGTCGCGCAGCAGCTGTTTGAGCTTTTGGGTATAGCGGGTATAGCGCAGCACGTGGCCGACTGAGAAGATCAGCTTTTGGCGCACGACCTCTGCGACGATGGCCCGGCACTCGTCGGCGTCCGGCGACAGCGGTTTTTCCAGCAGCATGGCGTAGCCCTGACGGGCGAAGGCCAGCGCCGGCTCTAGGTGCATCTGATCCTGAGTGCAGATCAGCACCGCGTCGGCCAGCTTGCCGGCGTCGGCGGCCTGGCGCCAGTCGGTGAAGACGTTTTCCGGCGCGATGGCGTGCTGCACCACGAACGGCTCGCGGTAGGCATCGCGCGGTTCCGCCACCGCCACCACCTGCATCAAATCGGGGTGCGCCAGCGCATAGCGCGAGTAGATTTCACCGCGCGCACCGGCGCCGACGACCAGCACTCGCACCGGGCGCTGGGCAACGTTGTTGGGTTGTGTTGACGACATTGCTGATACTCCGCTGTTGTTATTTGAGGTTTTGGCCGCTGAGCTCGTCGAACAAATGCGCGCGCGTCAGATCGAATGCCAGATGAATGCTTTCGCCGAGGCGCGGCTCCCAGTCCGGCAGCGACGCCATGCGCAGCACGAAGCGCAGGTCAGCCAGTTCGCAGTGCAGTAACTCTTCGTTGCCCATGCGCTCGATGGTGACGATCTGCGCCGGGAAACAGTTGGCGCTGCCGGGCGCACACAGCCGCAGGGACTCCGGCCGGATGCCGAGACACACCCGCGCATGCGGGTAGTCGGCCAACTGCCGTTGCAGCGCCGGCGGCAGATCGAGCTGGTGCTGCAGGCCGATACGCAGCCGCACCGTTTGGCCGTCGCGCACGATCGCCAGATCGTGCAAATTCATCGACGGGCTGCCGATAAACTCGGCGACGAAACGGTTGGCGGGGTGGTGGTACAGATTGATCGGTTTATCCACCTGCATGATGGCGCCGCGATTCATCACGCAAATGCGATCGCCCATGGTCATCGCTTCGACCTGATCGTGGGTGACGTACACCATGGTGGCGGCGGCGCCTTCCTGCTTCAGCTGGTTGTGCAGTTCGATCAGCTGTACGCGCATCGACACTCGCAGCTTGGCGTCGAGGTTGGACAGCGGCTCATCGAACAGGAACACCTTGGGCTTGCGCACGATGGCTCGGCCGACCGCCACCCGCTGGCACTGGCCGCCGGAGAGCTGGCCCGGCTTACGCTGCAGCAGGTTGGTGATCTCCAGTTTTTCCGCCGCGTCGCGCACCCGGCGGTCGATCTCGGCCTTGCTCTCTTTGCCGATCAGGCCGAACGCCATGTTCTTGTACACCGTCATGTGCGGGTACAGCGCATAGTTCTGGAACACCATGGCGATGCCGCGATCCTTCGGCATGCTGTCGTTGACGCAGCGATCGTGGATCAGGATCTGCCCCTCGCTGACGCTCTCCAGCCCGGCGATCATCCGCAGCAGGGTAGACTTGGCGCAGCCGGACGGGCCGACGAACACCATAAATTCCCCGTCTTCAATTTCCAGATCGACGCCGTGCAGCGCGTGGAAACCGTTGGGGTAGACTTTTTTAACGCTGTTTAACTGAATTCCGGCCATGTCGTTTACCTTGTCTGCGCGTTAGCCTTTCACCCCGGCGCTGGCGATGCCCTGGATGAAATAGCGTTGGAAAATAATGAACAGCATCAACATCGGGATCACCGCCATCAGCGCCCCGGCCATCAGCAACGGGTATTCCACCCCGGCGCGGCTGGAGAGCGAGGCGAGGCCAACCGGCAGCGTCAGCTTCTCGGTGGTGGTATTGACGATCAGCGGCCACATCAGGTTGTTCCAGCTCCACAGGCCATTGATGATGACGCAGGCGATAATGCCTGGCCGGATCAGCGGCAGCATGATGCGCCAGAAGATGGCGAAGTAGCTGTAGCCGTCGATCAAAGCCGCTTCTTCCATTTCCTTCGGTACCGCCAGGAAGAACTGGCGCAGCAGGAAGGTGGCGTAAACGCTGAAAATGCCCGGCAGCACCAACCCGGTGATGCTGTTGACCAGCCCCAGCTTCTGTACCACCAGGAATTGCGGGATCAGAAACGCCTGGCCGGGCACCATCAGGATCGACACGCATACCAGAAACACCGCGTCGCGGCCGCGAAAATGCAGGCGCGAGAAGCCATAGGCGGCCAGGGTAGCGATCGCCATCTGCAGGGTGACGGTGAAGAAAGTCGCCAGCAGCGAGTTGAGGTAAAAGCCGGCGAACGGGATTTCGTGCATCACCCGACCGTAGGCCTGCAGGCTAGGGTGCGCCGGCAGCAGCGTCAGCGGGATCTGAATGCTCTCGGCCTGGGTTTTCAGCGAGGTCACCAGCATCCAGATAAAGGGCACCACCGAGGCCAGCGCCGCCAGCCCCATAAACAGGTACACCAGCGTTTTCTTGCTTGCGTTCATGTGCAGCTCCTCAGCTGACTTTCAGGCGCTTGCCGATCGCCATTTGAATCAGGGTGATCACCAGCGTGACGGCGAACAGCACCACGGTGATGGCGGAAGCGTAGCCTTTTTCCTGCAGGTAAAACGCGTACTTGTAGAACAGGTTGGTGACGGTCATCACGTCGTTTTCCACCAGCGCGCGGTCGAACATCAGGAACACCACGTCGAAGATTTGCAGGATCTCGATAAAGCTCATCACCGACACGAAAAACAGCGTCGGCACCATCATCGGCAACGTGATACAGAAGAAGCGGCGCAGGGTGCCGATGCCGTCGATATCCGCCGCCTCGTACAGCTGGCGCGGAATGCTCTGCAGCCCGGCCAGCAAAATGATGATCTTCAGCGCCAGCGACGACCAGATGATGATGATGGACACGCTGATGCGCACCACGTCCGGATCGGACAGCCAGGCGACCGGCGCAATGTGCAGCAGGCCCAGCGCCTGGTTGATCAGGCCGAAATCCTTGTTGAACAGCCATTGCCACACCATGGCCACCGCCGCAGGCATGGTGACCGCCGGCAGGAACAGCAGGGTGCGCAGCAGGCCTTTGCCACGGATGTTCTGATTGAGGCCGATCGCCAGCAGCAGCGACAGGCTCAGGCTGATCGGCACGCACACCACCACGTAGAACAAGGTGTTGGCGGCGGCGGTGTAGAAGTCATCGTCTTCGAACAGGTTGAGATAGTTATCGACGCTGATGCTGCTCCAGCGCATGAACTGGTTCAGATCGGTAAAGCTGTAAAAAATGTTTTGCAAAAAGGGGATCAGGTAAAACACCGTCACCCCCAACAACAGCGGCAGGATCATCACCCAGCCCCAGAAGCGTTCGGCGCGTTCGAGCCGATTGAGCGCGGGGCGGGCGGTGCGCCGGGATGGTTTCAGGGTGACCGTAGCCGTTTCTGCCAGCGACATGTTGCCATTCCTCACCTATGACGTTCAGCGTGGGTCCACCGCGGCGCGTGCTCGGGGCTGCGCGCCGCGGCGGGGCGATTACTGCTCCATGACGCGCGCGATCTTCTTGACCGATTTGTCCATTTCCTGCTTAGCGTCCGCGCCCATAAAGATCTTCTTCAGGCTGGCGATCCACATGTTCTGCCACTTCGGCGTATTGGTGCCGGCGGTGGGGTAAGCCTGGGTCACTTCAAGGGTCTGGATATAAGGCGAAACGTCGACTTTCTGAATCTGCTGCGCCCAGACCTTGGCCGCCGTCTTATTGGCCGGGATCACCACCTTGGCCAGCTCAGCCTGTGAGGCTTCGCTGCTCATGAAGGCAATATATTTCCAGGCGGCCTGCTTATGGGCGCTTTTGGCCGACATGGCGAAGGCCAGGCTGTGCGCCACGCCGGACTGGCGTTCAATTTTGGGCATCATCACCACGCCGATGTGGTCGTTGATCAGCGGGTTATTGGCGAACGGTGCCGCCAGCCAGGAACCGGCATAGACCATCGCCGCGCGGTTGGACTGGAAGATGTTCTCGGTTTTGACTTCGCTCATCTGCTGGGCGCTTGGCATCAGGCCGTCTTTCATCATGCCCTGCAGCTGCTGGTAGACCCAGAGGGATTTGTCGTTGGCGATGTCGGTGGGCTGGCCGTCTTTCGGCACGATGTGATTGCCGTTTTGGAACAGCAGGTTCATGTAACTGTCCTGACCGTCGATGCTGAGATCCATCACCAGCGGGAAGGCCGTGCCTTTCAGCCCGTTTTTCAGCGCGGTAGCCTTGCTTTTCAGATCGTCCCAGTTCCAGTCGCTGGTGGGGTAGCTGACGCCGGCCTGATCGAACAGTTTTTTGTTGTACCACACGGCGATGGAATCGACGTCGCGCGGGATGGCCATCTGCTGGTCGTCGTACTGGTAGGCTTTCACCGAGCTGGCGACCACGTCGTCCAGCTTAAGGCCGCTGTCTTTAATATAGGGTGCCAGCGGCTCCATAATGCCGTTTTTGGCGTACTGCACAAAATAAGGCATATTGATCCAGAATATATCCGGCGCCACGCCGCCGGCGGCTGCGGAATCTAATTTAACGAAATATTGTGCCGAGGGGGTTAATTCTATTTCTATTTTTATATCCGGGTTGGCCTGCTCAAATCGCTTAGCAATCTCCTGTTCGGATGATAATTGATTTCTGTCCCAAACGGCATAGCGCAATGTTATTTTATCTGCGGCGTGGAGCAGTGTGGGCAATAATAATGCGCTGGCAAGAATAGAGTGCGCCAGCAGGCGGCCGGTATTTTTTATCGGTGACATTGCTTTCCCCTCGGTGAGCGACGAATAGCGTTTTTCGCAACGTAAATTCTTTCTATCCCTTAACTTTCAATGTGTCAATACACCCCCAAATGCCCAAAAATGGGGCGTTGATGTTTCATTGTTGTTAAAATCGAAAGGCTTTGACGGCCAAGTGAAAGGTGTGTTTATTCACAATTCGTTAACCTTTTGACGGGTTTTTTCCCCGGTGGCGCGGCATTTAGCGGCCTTCGCAGGCATAGGAATAACTGATAACCCTTGCACCATAATGGGGATTAAAAACATTTTTATTGTGCAAGCTTCTGCTTCTTTCATTTTTGTGATGCAAATAAACAAAAAAATCTTGCTGTGGCTGTCAGAGGAGGGGGCAGGAACGTTTTTTATTGCCGGCTATTGTCTGTGGCGATAAAAGACGTTAGCCTGAATTTCACAATATTGATTTATCCAAAATAAAGAGGGCCGATTATCATGCGCCTGTCTCTGGTATTTACGCATTGCCTGGAGAAAGTATTTCATTGCCAAAATATGCCGCCCGTTGCCGTAGAAAATCGGCTGAGCGGGTTAAATAACGAGGTGCTTTCCTGGCAGGCGGTGTACTGTTTGCAAACCCCGGGCAACGAGACTCGCCATGAGCTCAGTTATCAACTTGACGGACCGCTGGCGGCGTATATCAGCGTGCGCCAGGTGCAATCGGTACCGAGCGGTTTTCCCTGTTATCGCGAGATCGATGAGAATTACCTGACGACCGAGCCGGGCTTATTTCCCGATCCGCTGATGCCGCTGCCGCAACGGCGTTTTTTTGCCGCCTGCCGCTATTATGGCAGCCTGTGGCTGACCTTGACGCCGCCGGCCGACGCGCAACTGGCTGGTGACTTTCCGTTGACCCTGCGGCTGCGGGATGCCCAGAGCGGTGAGGCGCTGGCCGAGGCCACGCTGACGCTGCATCTGGTGCCGGCGGCGTTGCCGCCGCAAACGCTGTTGCACACCGAGTGGTTGCACACCGACTGCCTGGCGGATTACTACCGTCTGGCGGTGTTCAGCCCGGATTACTGGCGCGCGGTGCGCAACTTTGTGCGCTGTGCGGTGCAGGCGGGGGTTAATATGCTGCTGACGCCGCTGTTTACGCCGCCGCTGGATACCGCCGTCGGCGGTGAACGCACCACGGTGCAGTTGGTGAGGGTGTCGCGTTCGGCGCAGGGGTATGACTTCGATTTCAGTCTCCTGGCGCAGTGGATAGCGTTGGCGCAGGAAGAGGGCATCGAGCACTTCGAAATCGCGCCGCTGTTTACCCAATGGGGCGCGGCACATGCGCCGAAGATCGTGGTGGAGGAGCAGGGCGAGGCGCGACCGCTTTTCGGCTGGCACACCGATGCGCAGGGCGAAGCGTACCAGCGTTTTCTGCAGGCGCTGCTGCCGGCGTTGACCGCCTGGTTCCGCGAACGGGGGCTGGAACGGCAGGTGTGGTTCCATGTTTCCGATGAGCCGACGCTGGACAACCTGGCGGCCTACCAGCGCGCCAGCGCCGCGCTACGCCCATTGCTGGATGGCTTTCGCACCTTCGATGCGCTGTCGGATTTCGCTTTCTATCAGCGAGGCCTGGTGGAAATCCCGGTCGCTGCCACCGATCATATCGAACCCTTTATCGAACACCGGGTGCCTGGCCTGTGGGCCTATTATTGCTGCGTACAGAAGACCGAGGTCGCCAACCGGTTCTTCGCCCAGCCTTCGGCGCGCAACCGCATATTGGGCGTGCAGCTCTATCTGTACCGCATCGCCGGCTTCCTGCATTGGGGATTCAACTTCTATAACAGCGCTCATTCGCGCGAGCGCATCAACCCTTACGCCGTGACCGACAGCGGCCATGCGTTTCCCTCCGGCGATCCGTTCGTGGTCTATCCGGGCGAGGATCTGCAGCCGCTGGAGTCGCTGCGCCTGCGGGTGCTGCATCAGGGGCTGCAGGACATGCGCGCGCTGCAGCTGCTGGAGAGTCTGACCGACCGGGCAACGGTTGAGGCGCTGATCGAACGCGAGCTGGGCATGCGCATTACCTTCAAACGTTATCCGCACCAGGCCGGGCCGCTGCTGCGCTTGCGCGAAGCGGTGAACCGCCGCATCGAAGCGCTGCTGGCGCCGATGTGAGGGCAAGTGGGGGCGAAAATGCGTCTTTCGCTCCCAATTCGTCATTACTTTGCTATACCTGATAGTCGATGGATTCATTTTATTGTCATGTAACTGACACGTCAGAGTCACGGCTCTGGCTTAAGTTTGCAGCGACTACGTCAGGAGATAACGCGATGTTCAGCCTGGATTCTCTGTTGCAAGATGCATTTCCACACCGCAATACCCCTGCCTGGCAGCGCAGCCTGCTAAGAACCCTTCTCTTCGAAAAAGAATTCAAACAGTTCGCTGCCGACTATCCCCACCTGAAAGGGCTCGATCTGATCGAGCAGGTGGTGGACTACTTCAACCTCAGCTGCGAGCTGGTGGACGGCGATCTGGAAAACATCCCGAGCCAGGGGCCGGTGGTGCTCGTGGCCAATCACCCGATCGGCTCGCTCGACGGCCTGGTGCTGCTGCGCGCCGTCGCGGCGGTGCGCCCGGATGTGAAAGTGGTGGCCAGCCAGCTGCTGACCTATATCGAACCGCTGCGCAACCTGTTCGTGCCGGTGGATAACGTCGCTTATAAAACCAGCCGCAAACAGATTGAAGGGATGCAGCAGCAACTGGACAATCAGGGCGCGCTGATCCTGTTCCCGGCTGGCGAAGTGTCGCGCATGAGCCCGAAAGGCATCCGCGATGGCCACTGGCATACCGGCTTTCTGCGCCTGGCCGCCAAGGCGCGCGCGCCGATCGTGCCGATCCACATCAGCGCGCGCAACAGCAACCTGTTCTACTTTACCTCGCTGGTTTATCGGCCGCTGTCGACGCTGCTGCTGGTGCGTGAAATGTTCCAGCAGCGGGGCGGGCGCATCAAGATCCGCGTCGGCGGCCGGGTGCCGTTCGCCAGTTGGCACGACGGCCACACCAGCGCCAAGGATCTGGCGGAGCGTTTTCGCCGCCACGTCTATCGCCTGGGCCAGGGCAAACCGGGGCTGTTCGCCAGCGAGTCGCCGATCGCGCTGCCGGAAGAGCGTCTGGAGCTGAAAAAGGCGTTGGCGAACTGCGAACGGTTGGGGGTAACGCCGGACGGTAAAACCATCTACCTCTATCGCCGCCGTGACGAAGCGCGTACGCCAATCCTGCGCGAGCTGGGGCGCCTGCGCGAGATCGCCTTCCGCGCGGTGGGGGAAGGATCCGGCCGCCGCCGCGATCTGGACAGCTACGACGACGATTACTACCACCTGGTGCTGTGGGATGAGGAAGAGCTGGAGATCGTCGGCGCCTATCGTTTTATTCCCACCGCCGAACAAATCGAACGCAAAGGGCTGGAAAGCATCTATAGCAACAGCCTGTTCCATTACGACCGCGATATGGAACCGATCCTGGCGCAGGGCATCGAACTGGGGCGCAGCTTCATTCAGCCGGCCTATTGGGGCAAGCGCGGGCTGGACTATTTGTGGCTGGGCATCGGCGCCTATCTGTCGAAATACCCGCAATATCGCTATCTGTTCGGCCCGGTGTCGATCTCCGGCGGCATGCCGCTGGCGGCGCGCGATTTGCTGATCGCCTTCTACCGGCTCTATTTCTCGCCGGATCACGCCTTCGCGCAGTCGCGCCGGCCTTATCCGGCGTCGCTGCCGCAGGTGTTGGCGCAGTTTGCCGGGGACAACTACCAGGAAGATCTGGTACGGCTGAAGAGCCTGCTCAGCAACATCGGCTGCTCGATCCCGACGCTGTACAAGCAATACACCGAGCTGTGCGAACCGGGTGGGGTGCAGTTCATCGACTTCGGCACCGATCCGGCGTTCAACAACTGTATCGACGGACTGGTGCTGGTGGATACCACGCGGCTCAAGCCGTCGCGCTATCAGCGTTATATCGCGGTGCACCAGCCACAGCCAGCCGAGACGGCATGACTACAGTCTGACTCATGCCTTTTTGATCTAAGCACGACCTTGGGGCCGGCGACGGGATAGCGCTACGATAAACGTTTTGCTTTCCACCGCCGGAGCCCGTCATGCCCCATTCGTTTATCCCGCCGTTATTGTCCGCCGATGAACCGCCCGCAGCTGCCGTTGAAATCCCGCGCGGCAAAGCGCCTTTTTTGCTGCTGTGCGATCACGCCGGCAAGGCGATACCGCAGTCCCTTGGCGACCTCGGTTTGCCGTCGGGGGAGATTGAACGCCACATCGGCTGGGATATCGGCGCGCTGAGCGTGTCGCGCCATCTGAGCCGCCAACTGGACGCCACGCTGATCCATCAGCGTTACTCACGGCTGGTGATCGACTGCAACCGGGCGCCCGGCATCGCCAGCTCGATCCCGCCTTTGTCCGAACTGACGCCCATCCCCGGCAATATCGGCATCGACGGCGAACACGCGCTGGCGCGCGAGCGTGAGGTATTTTTGCCGTATCACCACGCCATCGACGATCATCTGGGGCAACGCCAACTGCGCGAACTGCCGACGGCGGTGATCGCCATGCACAGCTTCACGCCGGTGTTCAAGGGCGAATCGCGCCCCTGGCAGGTGGGCCTGCTGTTTAACCGCTACCCGGAATTTGCGCTGCTGCTGGCCGAACTGCTGCGCGAAGAGGGGGATTTGCAGGTGGGGATCAACGAACCCTATGCGATGACCGACGCCACCGACTACACGTTGCCGGTGCATGCGGAACGTCGCGGTTTGCCTTATGTCGGCATCGAAATCCGCCAGGATCTGATCGCCGATGAACGCGGGCAGCAGGCGTGGGCGAAACGTTTCGCACGCCTGCTGCCGCAGGCCTGGCAGCGTTGGCAAATTTGACTTTAGGAATATTCCCAGAGATGATAACCGTAAGGAATACGTAATACGTCATTAGAAAAAAAGTCAGGAGAGACGTGTGGAGCACAGCGATAACGGACTGTTTATCAAACGGGAGCGTTTTGAAGTTCTGGCGATTCTGCGTGAAATTTGCAAACAACGCACGCCGCTGCGCGTAGAAAATCAGCAGCACCGGTTTCAAAGTCTGTTATTGAGCGTCGGGCCGGACAATATCGTGTTTAGCGGTGAGGAAGCGGAAAATGCCATCGACGGCGCCTGCACCATCGTGATTGAAAGCAACGACGCCAAAATCGAGTTTTCCGTCGGCCAGGCGGAACTGACCGAACATCAAGGCGTCCAGGCCTGCTCGACCCGGCTGCCGCAGGAGTTGGTCTACATCCAGCGCCGCCGTCAGTTCCGCATCACCACGCCACACTGGCGCCAATTCTTCTGTACCGGCGAATACCCGGACGGCACGCCTTATGAGCTGCGGATCCACGATCTGTCTGCCGGCGGCGTCGGTTTGCGCTTCGACGGGCCGCTACCGGATTTCTTCCAGCCGGGCCTGCAGTTCAAGAAAGCGGAGTTGGATCTGGGCAGCTACGGCAGCTTCAAGGTCAACATGGAGCTGGTGGTGGTCAACGACGATCAGGAAACCGACGATAACGATCAGGTGGTGCACTTCTCGCGCCTGTCATGCCGTTTCCTCAAGCTGGGGTTGGCGATGGAGCGCAAAATTCAGAGCGCCGTGTTCGCCTTCGAGCTGGATTTCAACAAAAAGAAAAAACGCTGATAGTGATCAGGGGCGGCACGCTGCCCCTGACTCTCCACCGGCCTTACGGCTTTAACGCCCGCAGGCTGCCGATTTCTTCCCAACCGAAATGTGCCGCTTCGGCCAGCACGTCGCACACTTCACCCCCGGCGGCGACCACGGCCGCGTCGAGCGCAGCGCCGTGCAGCAGATGGCTGACCAGCAATGCGGCGAACAGATCGCCGGTGCCTTTGACCGCCGATTTAACCTTCGGATGGGTAAAGCACTGTGTTTCCTGCCGGGTGACCAGCATCAATCCCACCTCGTCTTCGTGCTGCGTGACGCCCGGTGCGCTGGTGACCAGCACCCATTCGGTGGTGTCGTTCAACAGCGCCTGCGCGGCGTGCTGCGTCTGCTCCCGGCTGCTCAGTTGTCGGCCGCACAGCTGTTCCAGTTCAAAGCCGTTCGGCGTCAGGCCGTTGGCCAGCCGCAGGAACGGCGATCGATAGCAGTTGACGATGCGCTCATCCACGTAGATCCCTTCACCGTAATCGCCCATCACCGGATCGATATAGATTTTTATCTGAGGATTGAGCGAGCGCACCCGCTGCAGCCAGTTGGCCAGAATATGGCACTGCATCACATCGCCCAGGTAGCCGACAATCACCGCCCGGGTGCGCGTCATCACGCCGCGGGCAATCAGATCGTCGAGAAAGCCGCCGAACCACTCGCCGGAAATGACGCCGCCGTGCGGCTTGCCGTAATAGGGCGGGCAGCCGAACAGCACGCTCGGCACCTGCAGCGTTTCCAGCCCCTTTTTCAGCAGGGCGCGGTAGGCGATGCCGTTGCCGACGCTGCCGTAGACCACCTGAGATTGAATGCTGATCACGTCGATGGACGGTGACCGCAAGGGTGAAGACTGTTGCATGAGTTACATCCTTGGTTCGTTATTATCCAGCCAGCGTGCGAACACCTGCCGCGCGCGTTGTTCCAGCTGTGCGCCGTGGCACGCCGCCTGTTCGCGCAGGCTCTGTGGCGCAACGCCGGCCAGTTCCAGCTCGCAGGCATGGCCAATCAGCCAGCGTTCGATATCGCGATGATCAGCCTCCAGATGGAACTGCAGGCCGAGCGCGAACCCCTGATAGTCGAAAGCCTGATGTGGGCAAATCGCCGTGCCGGCCAGGCAGCGGGCACCGTCCGGGATCATGAACATATCGCCGTGCCAATGCAGCACCGGCGTATCGGCCAGCGGGGCCAGCACCGAGTCGTCTTCCGCCGCGAGCGTGCTCAGCGGGGCGAAGCCGATCTCTTTGACGCCGAGCGAGATCACGTCGGCGCCCAGTGCCTGGGCGATCACCTGCGCGCCGAGACAAACCCCGAGGGTCGGTCGCCGCTGCGCCAGGCGCTGTTTGACCAGCGCTAATTCATGGTCGAGAAAATCATAGCGCTGCTCACCGGAAAAGTGTTGGGCGGCGCTGATCGGCCCGCCGAGCACTACCAACAGATCGGTCTCTTCATTATTGATAGCACGAATATCATCGCGGCCGGCATCGTAATAGTCGATCTGATAGCCGCGCAGCGAGAGCAGAGAACCGAGGATACCCAGGTTTTCAAAATTGACGTGTCGAATGGCGACGGCTTTTTTCATTGTTCAACCTCGCTAGCGTGAGTGAAAGGGGTCAGCGCCAGCGACTCGCCCAGCACAGTGATGCCTTGCGCACCGCTCTGGTAGACGATGCGACGTTCGCTGACCTGGCTGAGCTGCACCTGATAACCCTGAGCGGCCGGGAACAGCGCGCACGCCTGTTCCAGCTGATCGGCTGCCCAGGGAGTGAACATCTGCAGGCGGGCAAAGGCTTTTCCTGCATACTGAATGTCGAGCACGTAATGTTTATCCATGGAACCCCTTACTTTTGGCCGCGGAAACGGGTAATCTATTTTGAACTAGTACAAAAGGATTTATGTATGAATTCATTGTATGCAAAAGGCGGCGGCGCTGTCCAGATTGCCGAGCAGATCGCCGCACGCATCAAAGACGGCGCGCTGCGGCCAGGTGAGCTGTTGCCGCCGGTACGCCAACTGGCGGCGGAGCTGGAGGTCAATCCGAATACCGTCGCCAGCGCTTACGCCCGATTGCGCGACGCCGGTCTGGTGGCGACGCGCGGGCGGGCCGGAACGGTGGTGCTGGAGCCGCCGCTGGCGGCGGTGAGTGCGGCCTATGTGCCGCGTCAGGTGCCTGCAGGGATGTGCGATCTGGCCAGCGGTAACCTGGATGCCGCATTGTTGCCGGTGCTGGCGCTTGGCGCGGCGGAGGTGTTCCCGCAGCAAAACGGCTATGACATCAGCGGCGATCTGCCGATATTGACCGGTCTGGGTCGCGAGTGGCTCGGCCGCCAGGGCGTCGCGCTGGGGGAGCCGGCGGTGTTCTCCGGCGCGCTGGATGCGATGGAAAAGGCGCTGCGCTGCCATGTGCAGTCGGGCGCGGCGGTGTGGGTGGAAGATCCCTGCTGGCCGCCGCTATTGACGCTGTTGCGCCACCTGCGCCTGCGGCCGCTGCCGCTGGCGGTAGATGAACAGGGCTGTCGGTTGCCGGAAAGCGGGGCGGCCGCTGCGGTGATCCTGACGCCGCGCGCCCACAATCCGACCGGCGCCTCGCTCTCTGCGCAACGCGCGCAGCAGTGGCGGCGTTTTCTGCACGACAACCCGCAGTGTCTGGCGATCGTCGACGATTTCTGGGGGCCGCTGTCGCAGCAGCCGCTGCATCTGCCGTTCGACGGCGATCGCGGCCTGTACGTGCTGTCGCTGAGCAAGTTTCTCAGCCCGGATCTGCGTATCGCGCTGGCCTGCGGCGACCCGACGTTGCTGCAGGCGATGCGCGCCGATCAGTACATCAGCGAACGCTGGGTCAGCCATATCTTGCAGCAGATCGCCGCCAGACTGTGGGAACAGGCGTTGCAGGAAGGGCAACTGCAGCGGGCTCAACAGGCGTATCAGGCCAGAAGGGATGAACTGGTACAGCGGCTCAATACGTTGAATCACACGGCGCTGGCGGCGGGTGAAGGGCTGCATCTGTGGTTGCCGGTGAGATCAGAAACCGCCGCCGCGCAGCTGATGGCGCAGCGGGGGTGGTTGGTGCAGGGCGGTGAACCTTTCCGCCTCAAGGGCGGCCCGGCGCTCCGCGTCA
Source organism: Serratia sp. OLAL2 (assembly GCF_002752475.1). Taxonomy (NCBI): domain Bacteria; kingdom Pseudomonadati; phylum Pseudomonadota; class Gammaproteobacteria; order Enterobacterales; family Yersiniaceae; genus Serratia; species Serratia sp. OLAL2. The sequence continues at coordinate 370,079 of NZ_MSTL01000018.1, forward strand.
GCCTGGCTAACGTCACGCCGGCGCAGTTGGCGCCGCTGGCGCAGGATCTGACCGACGCCATGCGGGCCAGCGCGGCGATCAACTAGGCCGGCGTCAGGCTCTCCTCCGCCAGCAGCTGTAGCGAGGTGAGCCGGGCGCTCGGTTCGCCGATCGGCGTGTCGATGATGAACTCGTCCACGCCGTACTGCTGCTGCAGCAGCGCCAGTTGCTGATGTACCTGCGGCGCGGTACCGAGCAGGATATGGCTTTCCCGCGGCTCGATGCGGTAGTCGGTGGCGCCGGCCTGCTGCACGAAACTCTCTGCCTGCGCCAGGCTGCCGACGGTCACGCTCTGCTCACCGGCGACGTGCACACGGTATTGCTGAATATCCGCCGCCAGCGCCTCAGCCTGTTCCGCGCTTGGGGCCACGATCGCCGCCACCGCCAGCAGCGCCTTGCGGCCGCCGCTCAGTGCGGTGTAGTGCGCTAGCGCCTCGCGGATATCTTGCGGATTGCCGTTCAGATGCGCGGCGAACACGAAGGCCCAGCCGGATTCGGCCGCCAGCGTCGCGCTCTCTTTACTGGCGCCGAGCAGAAAGCGCTGGGCGGCGTGCGGCGGCAGCGGTGTGGCGCTCAGGCCCGGTTCGGCGTCGTCGTTCAGGTAGGCGGTCAGCTGCGACAGCTGCTGCGGGAATGCCGGTTTGTTTTGTCGGTCATGGGCGGCCTGCAGCGCCTGGGTGGCGAGCGGCAGCCCGCCGGGCGCTTTGCCTACCCCGAGATCGACGCGCCCCGGCGCCAGCGCCGCCAGCAGGTTAAAGTTTTCGGCTACCTTGTAGGCGCTGTAGTGTTGCAGCATCACGCCGCCAGAGCCGATGCGAATGCGCGACGTCTGGCCGAGCAGGTAGCCGATCAGTATTTCCGGCGACGGGCAGGCGAGCTGCGGCGTGTTGTGGTGTTCCGCCAGCCAGAAACGCCGATAGCCCCAGCGTTCCGCCTGTTGCGCCAGATGCAGCGTGCGCGCCAACGCCTGCGCGGCGCTTTCCCCGTCGGCGATCGGACTTTTTTCCAATATGCTCAAGGCATAAGCCATTTTCCCGCTCCTTTGATCATCAGATATGCCTGACAAATACCATGCGGGCGGCGTGAGGCTTAATACTGATTGGCGATAGGATATTCCATTGATCCAAAACGGATTTGGATATGCGTGGGACGGTAAAGCGCCACGGTGTTACCCCTCGAGCCAGGCCTTCAGGCGAATGGCGTCACGGTAGTGGCCGTAGCGCGGCTGCGCGCCGAGCAGGATCATCACCACCGGTTGGCCTTTGATGGTGGTGCGCATCACCAGGCAGTGACCGGCCTCGTCGGTAAAGCCGGTTTTCTGCAGCTGGATCTTCCAGGCCGGGTTATTGATTAAGCCATTGGAGCTGCGGTAGACCAGTTGGCCGCGGCCGGGGCGTACGATCTGCTGCTTGTCGGTGCTGAAGCGGCGGATCGACTGATAGCGATAGGCGTGATTGACCATCTTCAGCAGATCGTTGGCGCTCGCCACGTTGCGCGGCGTCAGCCCGGTCGGATCGTAGAAGCTGGCGCGTTTCATGCCGATGGCGCGCGCTTTCTGATTCATTTTCGCCACGAAGGCCTTGCGCCCGCCGGGATAGCTGCGGCTCAGCGCCGCGGCAGCGCGGTTCTCCGAAGACATCAGGGCGATGTGCAGCATGTCGCGGCGGCTGAGCACCGAGCCGATGGTCAGCCGCGAATGGGTTTTCTTCAGCAGATCGCGATCGGCGGCGGTGACTTTGAGCTTGCTGCCCATCGGACGTTTGCTGTCCAGGGCGACCATGGCGGTCATCAGCTTGGTGAGCGAGGCGATCGGCAGTACGCGGTTCGGCTGCTTCTGATAGAGGGTCTTTCCGGTGCGTTGATTGACGACCAGCACCGATTTGGCATTCAGCACCAGCGGTGGCGCAGCGGCATACACGGGCGCCAAAACGAACAGCAGGCTGAACAGAAGGGCGGCGCCGAAGCGCCGGACAGGCAGACGGAGAAAAGCGTGAGATAAAAGCATAACGGCGGAAATAGTGACCCTAAGTGATTAAAAAATATCAAAAGAGTCTGCCCGGCAAATGTGAAGGAAATAGGGCGATAATCGCTCAAACTGTTACAACAATCCCTTTTGCTGCAGCGTGAAGCGCGTAGCCTCGTTCAAATCGTAGTCCCCCAGGCGCTCGCGCGGCACCCAGGCGTAGTCGTCGAACTCGTCGTTGATCGTTACGTCGCGGTTGGCGGCATGGCAGTCGAAAATCAGGTAAATCATGTAGATTTGCTCCTGGCGGCCGTCGGCGTAGGTTTTCATACGCACGTCGTCGCGGAAGGTCCAGGGCGTGATGTTGTCGAGGATCAGCGCGGCGCCCAGCTCTTCGCGCACTTCGCGCCGCAGCGCCTGTTCTATTCGTTCACCCGGCTCGACGCCGCCGCCGGACAGCGCCCACTGGCCGGGAAACACGCCTTTGTGCGCCGCCATTTTGCACAGCAGGAAGGCGTTATCGTTTTCAATCAGCGGGCAAACAATGATGCGTTGGCGCATGGAAGACTCCTGTCAAAATGGAAAACAACCACTTTAACATGGGGTTTGGCACAGTAGCGTGAGAGAAATCAAAGCGTTGTCCTCGTACAGAGAAGCGGCAACCGCTTCTCTGCGCTAAGGTCAGTAGATTTCCGGCACCACCATGTTGTCCGGCACCGGGCTACGGTGGTATTCCGGGCTGCGTTTGCGCTGCGGCAGCGTGATGACGTTGCCTTCGGCCTCCTCATAAGACACCTGCTGCAGCAGGTGAGTGATGCAGTTCAAGCGGGCCTTTTTCTTGTCGACGCCCTGAACTACCCACCAGGGTGCCTCGGCAATGTTAGTGCGCGCTAACATGATCTCTTTGGCTTCGGTGTAGTCTTCCCAGCGGCGGCGGCTTTCCAGATCCATTGGGCTGAGCTTCCACTGTTTGAGCGGATCGTGAATGCGGCTGAGGAACCGCAGCTCCTGCTCGTCATCGGTGATCGAAAACCAATATTTGACGATTTGGATGCCGCTGCGCGTCAGCATTTTTTCGAATTCCGGCACGCTGCGGAAAAACTCCTCATACTCTTCGTCGTTGCAAAAGCCCATCACGCGTTCCACGCCGGCGCGGTTATACCAGCTGCGGTCGAACAGCACCATTTCGCCGGCGGCGGGCAGATGCGCGATGTAACGCTGAAAATACCACTGGGTGCGTTCGCGATCGTTTGGCGCCGGCAGCGCCGCCACGCGGCAAGTGCGCGGGTTGAGGCGCTGGGTGATGCGTTTGATCACGCCACCCTTGCCGGCGGCGTCGCGGCCTTCGAAGATGATCACCAGCCGGTGGCCGGTGCGCATCACCCAATCCTGCAGCTTCACCAGTTCGCCCTGCAGGCGCAGCAGTTCGCGGAAGTATTGTTTGCGCCAGGCTTTTTTCGCGTCGCTGTCGACTTCTGCCGCGTCGAAGCGCAGGTCGTCCAGCTCCATTTCCAGCTCTTCATCGTAGCTGTCGTAAAATTCTTGCAGCAGGCGCTGGTTGAAACCGTCATCGCGGTTGAATTCATGCATGGTCATCAGATTTTCTCCGTATCAGCCCGGTGTTAGAAATGGTTGAAGATCCAGTACAGCACCGCCGACAGCAGCACCGAGGCCGGCAGCGTCAGCACCCAGGCCATCAGTAGATTACGCAGGGTGGCCATCTGTAGGCCGGAGCGGTTGGCGGCCATGGTGCCGGCGATGCCGGACGAGAGTACGTGCGTGGTCGAAACCGGCAAACCGAAGGCGTCGGCCGCGCCGATGGTGGTCATCGCCACCAGTTCGGCGCTGGCGCCCTGGGCGTAGGTCAGGTGCGATTTACCGATCTTTTCGCCCACCGTCACCACGATGCGGCGCCAGCCGACCATGGTGCCGAGCCCCAGTGCAATCGCCACCACCACTTTCACCCAGAAGGGAATGAAGCGGGTGGCATTATCGAGTTCACCCTTCAGCGCGTCGAGGTTGCGCTGCGCATCGGGATTGATCTGCAGCTGACGCTCTGCTTTGAGGTGCTTGAGGGTCTCGGACGCCAGGTACATGTCGTTGCGGGTGTTCGACACCGCCTGCGCCGGGATCTTGTCGACCGAGCCGTACTGACGGATTTGATCGCCGATCGCGCCGGCCAGCTGCGCCAGCGCCGGTACGACTTCCGGCGTCAGTTCGCTGGTGCGCACATAGCCGGTCAACACCTCACGCGGCGGGGTTTGGCCGCCGGCCGGGAACTGGCGCAGCAGCTCGTTTTTGGTCACCTCCGCCAGCGCCGCCACCCGGGGGATCTGCTCCGGCGGCATCGAACGGTTCAGGGCGTAGGCGATCGGCATGGTGCCCACCAGGATCAGCATGATAAGGCCCATGCCTTTCTGCCCGTCGTTGGAGCCGTGGGCAAAGGAAACGCCGGTGCAGGTGAGGATCAGCAGCCCGCGGATCCACAGCGGCGGCGGGGTATTGCCTTTAGGCGCGCTGTACAACTGGCGGTTCTTGACGAACAGCTTTAGCGCCAGCAGCAGCAGGCCGGCGAACACGAAGCCGATCACCGGCGACAGCAGCAGCGCATAGCCCACCTTGATCGCCTGGCCCCAGTCCACGCCGCTGGTGCCGGTGCGGCCGTGGATCAGGGCATTGGCCACGCCGACGCCGATAATCGAGCCGATGAGCGTATGCGACGACGAGGCGGGCAGCCCGAGCCACCAGGTGCCGAGGTTCCAGATGATGGCGGAGAACAGCAGGGCGTACACCATGGCGAAACCGTTGCCGGTGCCGGCTTGCAGGATCAGCTCGACCGGCAGCAGTGAAATGATGCCGAAGGCCACCACGCCGCTGGAGAGCAACACGCCGAGAAAGTTGAAGAAACCGGACCACACCACGGCGACCATCGGCGACAGCGAGTGGGTGTAAATCACCGTCGCGACCGCATTGGCGGTATCGTGGAAGCCGTTGACGAATTCAAAGCCCAGCGCGATCAGCAGCGCCAGCCCCAATAATAAAAACGGAATGTAACTGGTATAGACGGCGCCGGCATCGCTGACGTCGTTAAATAAGTTCACTCCGGCAAACGCGATCCCCAGAATTAATAAGAAAACAAAAAAAAGAACAGTGAGTCGACTGTTCTTTTGATGCAGCTTGGGCAGGCTGGATGCGGCCGGCACACCCGTTTGAACGGCGCTGTTATCGCTCATAATGACCTTCCTGAAAGGATTGAATGCGGTAGCTGTCGCCTGAAAAGTATTCTGAATGAATGTGGCCTTTTTATGACGAAAATATTAATCATCGGGAACGGCGAAAATCATTAACGCCGATAAATAAAGATTGTTATAACAGCGGGGAAGGTCTTGGGTTAACGGCAACAGGCAGGATATGGCGTTATGGTGCAACGGTTAGCGGAAAAGATGCACAAGCTGGATTTTGATGATGAGGTGACCGGGCTGATCTACGGCCATGTGTTCCGCTCCGGTGAGGCGCCGGCGCGCCTGAACTCGCAGCAGGTTTGTCAGGCCTACCAAGCGTTGCCGCCCGGCGACGGTTTTGTCTGGCTGCACCTCAATCTCAACCACGCGGCGGCGGAGAAGTGGTTGAAAAACCATTTCGCCATTTCCGATTTTTTCTTTCACGAGATCCGCCACGGCTCCCACACCACGCGCATCGAGCGCCAGGGCGACGATCTGTTCGCGGTGCTCAACGACGTGATTTTCCACCCCGAGGACAGTAACCCGGAAACGGCGACGCTGTGGCTCTATTGCTGCCGTGGGCTGGTGGTCACCGTGCGTCACAAACCGGTGCGACTGATTGAACGGCTGCTCGGCCGCCTGACGACGCTGCAGCTGGCGTCGTCTACCGAGCTGCTGGCGCACCTGCTGGAAGAGCAGGAGGACGTGCTGGAGCAGGTGGTGCGGCAGGCCAACCAGTATGTCGATGCCATCGAGGATCGTCTGCTGACGAGCCGCGTTAAACGCAACCGCGCCGAGCTGGGGCGCATGCGCCGCATGCTATTGCGCTTTCAGCGCCTGTTGGCGCCTGAGCCGGCCGCGCTGTTTCGCCTGTTGAACCGGCCGCCGAGCTGGCTGAGCCGTGAGGTGGTGCAGGATCTGCGGCAGTTTACCGAAGAGTTCACCGTGGTGTTGAACGATCTGGCCAGTTTGACCGAACGCATTCGGCTGCTGCAGGAGGAGCTGAGCGCCAAGCTGATGGAGCAGAATAACCGCACGCTCTATACGCTGACGGTGATCACCGTGCTGGCATTGCCGATCAATATCGTCGCCGGTTTCTTCGGCATGAACGTGGGGGGGATCCCGCTGGCCAGCAATCACCACGGTTTTATCCTGCTGGTGTTGCTGGTCGGCAGTTTTACGCTGATCGCCGGTTATTTGGCGTTCAGGCGCAGGGACGAGACGTAATTACAGGCGGGCGCGGTACTCTTCTTCCAGCCGGGCATGGGTGCTCCAGAACGGCTGCGGCGCCCGGTCGTGCAGGCGATCCAGCAGGATATCCAGATGAGTGTGCCAGCCGCCGGCGACGCTGAGCATCTCGTCGCGGTTGGCCAAGCGCCGGTGGGTGACCGTCAGCAGCACCGCGTTTCCCTGCTCCGTCAGTTCGAAGGTCACTTCGGAAGGGCGCCCCTGATCCTGTTCGGCCCAGGTAAAGCTCAGCAGGCGCGGCGGGAACAGGCAGGTGATGTGGCCGCGGTTGCTGACACAGCCGCCGTGCTGTTTGTACTTGGCCGGCGGTTGCTCGTGCTCGCCGGCCAGATCGGAGTTGCGAAACTCCAGCTCCAGCGGTGCGCCGTTTTCCAACTTCATGGCGCCGGACGCCAGCCAGGTGGCGCGCTTGTCGGATTCGGTCAGGTAAGCCCACACCCGCTCGATGGGCCCGGGCAGCAGCCGCTGGATGCGCAGCGTGCCGGGTTCGATAATCATGCCGTAATCATTCATGGTTCACTCCTTGGGAGGAAGCTGTTCGGGCTGTAGCAGCGCCTGTTCGAGCGCATCCAGCCGTTCAGTCCAGAAATGTTCATAGGTTTGCAGCCAGTGCATGGCCTGCGCCATAGGCTCGGGTTCGAGCCGGCAGATATGGTTTCTTCCTTGCACGGTGCGTTGCACCAGGCCCGCATGTTCCAGTGCTTTCACGTGCTTGGAGGCGCCGGCGAACGACATCTGCAACGGCGCGGCCAGTTCGCCGATGCTGCGCTCACCGCCGGCCAGCGCGCGTAACATCGAACGGCGGGTCGGGTCGGCCAGCGCATGAAAAATGGCGTCCAGCTGTGAGGAAGATAATTCAACCATATGGTTGAATATAGAACAGGTGGGCTAATATTCAACCGTTTTGTTGAATATTTTTTTGCCCCGGCGAGAAACCGGGGCGAGGATCAGGCGCAGGTGTGCGCCAGCAGGGCGTTGAGCAACACGTCGGCGCCTGCGGCTGCCCAGGCGGGGGTGATATCTTCCCGCTCGTTGTGGCTGATGCCGTCCACGCAGGGAATGAAAATCATGGCGGTCGGGGCGACGCGGTTAAGGTAACAGGCATCGTGGCCGGCGCCGGAAATCATGTCGCGATGGCGATAGCCCAATGCTTGCGCGGCGTGGCGTACGCTGTCGATGCAGCCCCGATCAAAAGCGATCGGGGGATACTGGAAGATGCGGTCGGCGCGGGCGGTCAGACCACCGCCGTTGACGGCGTTCACCGCCGTCAGCAGACGCTGCTCCATCTGCTCCAGGGTAGACTCCTGCGGATGGCGGAATTCGACGCTGAAAAAGACGCGTCCCGGCACCACGTTGCGTGAATTGGGGGTAATTTGCGCCATGCCCACCGTGGCGCGCGCATCGGGCGCAAAATCCCAACCGATGCGGTTGACCGCCGTGACCAGCGCCGTAAAGCCCAGCAGGGCGTCGCGGCGTCGATCCATTGGCGTGGTGCCGGCATGGGCGCTGAAGCCGACGACCTCCAGCTCATACCAGCGCTGCCCTTGTGCGGCGGTCACCACGCCGATGTCGAGATGTTCCGCTTCCAGAATCGGCCCCTGTTCGATGTGCAGTTCGAAGGCCGCGTGGATCGGCGTGCCGCCCACCGGGTGCTCGCCGGCGTAACCAATGCGTTCCAGTGCGTCGCCAAGGCTGACGCCGTGCTCGTCGCGGCGCGTCAGGCCGTATTCCAGGTCGAATACCCCGGCGAACACCCCGGAGGCGATCATCGCCGGCGCAAAGCGTGCGCCTTCTTCGTTAGTCCAGTTGATCACTTCAATCGGGCGTTCGGTGACGATCTGCCGATCGTTAAGGGTACGAATAACCTCCAATCCGGCCAGCACGCCGTAGATGCCGTCGAAACGGCCGCCGCGGGGCTGCGAGTCGCCGTGCGAGCCGGTGACGACCGGCGCCAGCTCGGGGCGAGCGCCTTCACGGCGCAGGAACATGTTGCCCATCCGATCGACGCGCACGTTACAACCTGCCTCCAGCGCCCAGGCGCGCAGCTGCTCGCGCGCTTGGCGATCTTCTTCACTCAGCGCCAGCCGGGTGACGCCGTTATCGGCGATGGCGCCGAACTGCGCCATCGCGTGCAGGCTTTGCCACAGGCGCTCGCCGTTGACCCGATACGTCATTGTTCTTCTCCCGACGTTTTGGCGGTGTAGCGAAAATCGCAGCAGGGGGCGCCGGACATGATGGTTTGGCTGCGCTGCAGGTCAACCTCTGGGGCATAGCCGACGATGAACTGGCTGTCGCGGGCGCAGGAAAGCAGGTGGCCGATCTCCCCCAGCCCCATCTCGTGATACATCTCGGCGTAGCGGCAGCGGGTGACGTTATAGTCGAAGTGCTGCGCATCCTGGTTGATCACCTCGACGCGCAGCGCATCGTCTTTTTCCCACAGGTACTGCAAGGCGGCGAAGCTGCGCAGATCCGCGCCGTTCGGTTCCTGGGCGGCGAACTGTTTGCCCGCCTCGATGGCGGCATTCTCGATGGCTTCGCCGATCACTGCCTGAGCGCGCGTCTTGCCGATTTCACGCACCAGGATCTGGTAGATCGGTTTGATGATTTCCGCCTCAATCTTTCTGCGGGCCAAAATGCCCAATTCGTTATTTGCACAGCTCATCGCCTTGCTCCTCTTGATTTATTGTGTTTTGTCGCCGCCCAACACGGTTTGCGGCTGCCATTTGCCGTCGACCACCCGGTACAGGGTGAAGCTCGGCTGTTGCAGGTTGCCCTGCGCATCGAAGGCAATGGCGCCGGTCACGCCCTGGTAATGTATGGCGCGCAGTTTCGGCAGGTAATCGGCCGGATTGGCCGAGCCGGCTTGTTCGATGGCGGCGATCAGCACCCGGGTGGCATCGTAGGCGAAGGGCGCATGCAGTTCGATGTGGGTGTGATAACGATCGCGGTAGGCTTGCTCAAACGCCTTGCCGCCCGGCATCTGCTCCAGCGGCAGCCCTGGCTCCAGCGCGACGACGCCTTCGCCTTCCCGCTGCGCCAACGTCAGGAAGGTTTGGCTGACAAAGCCGCCGGCGCCCATCAGCTGCGCGTTCATGCCCAGCTGTTTCAGCTTGCGCGCCAACGGCGCCGCTTGAGAATCCACGCCGCCGAAGAAAATCAGATCGGCGTTTTTACTGCGCACGGTGGTCAGCACGGCGCTGAAATCGACGGTCTTGTCATCTACATACTCGCGGGTGACCGGCTGCACGCCCTGGGCCTGCAGCGATTTGATAAACTCGTCCGCCAGCCCCTGGCCGAAAGCGGTGCGATCGTCGATTACCGCGATACGCTTGGCTTTCAGCGTTTTCACCGCATATTGCCCGGCGTAGTTGCCGCCGTCGTCGTCGTGGCCCATCACGCGGAAGCTGGTGTCAAAGCCTTGCTGCGTGTAGCCGTGACCGGTCGCCACCGGCGCCACCTGAGCGATGCCGGCGTCGTGGTAGATGCGCGCCGCCGGGATGCTGGTGCCGGTGTTCCAGTGGCCGACCACGCCGGCGACGCCTTCGTCGACCAAGCGCTGCGCCACGGCCACGGCGGTGCGCGGGTCGGACTGATCGTCCTCGGACAGTAATTTGAAGGTGACCGGTTTGCCGTTCAGCGTCGGTTTCTGTGCGTTAGCGTCGGCGATCGCCAGCCGTGCGCCGTTTTCGAGATCTTTGCCGATGCGCGCGGAAGGGCCGGTCAGCGGCCCGGCCAGGCCGATCAGCACGGTGTCGTCCGCCAGCGCCGGGAGGCTCAGGATCATTGTCATGGCGGCCAGCGCCAACGGCTTGATGCGAATGTTCTGCTGCATGTCATACTCCTGGTGCGGTTAAAGGTAACAACGGTTATTCACCCAAATAGATCTGTTTGATTTTTTCATCGTCCAGCATGTCGGCGGAGCGGCCGCTGTGGCTCAGGCTGCCGCTGTCCAATACGTAGGCGCGATCGGTGGACGCCAGCGCCAGGCGGGCGTTCTGCTCGACCAACAGCAGCGTGACACCGTCACGGGCTAACTGCTTGATGACCGAGAAAATGGCCTCCACCACAATCGGCGCCAGCCCCATCGACGGTTCGTCCAATATCAGCAGCCGCGGGCGGCTGAGCAGCGCGCGGCCCATCGCCACCATCTGTTGTTCACCGCCGGAAAGCAGCCCGGCCGGTTGATGCAGGCGCTCGCTCAGCCGTGGGAAGGTGGCGCACACGCGTTCGAAATCTTGCCGCACCGCCGATGCGTCACGCCGCGCATAGGCACCCAGCTGCAGGTTTTCTCGCACCGTCAGGCGGGTGAAAATGCCGCGTCCCTCCGGCACCATCACCAGCCCTTGTTGCAGCAAGCGGTGCGGCGGCATGCCGCGAATCGAACGGCCGTCGAACAGGATGTCGCCCTCAAACGGCTGCAGGCCGGTCAGCGCCCGCAGGCTCGAGGTTTTTCCCGCGCCATTGGCGCCGATCAGCGTCACCTGTTCGCCGGCGTTCACCGTGAAATCGATGCCTTTGACCGCATGAATGCCGCCATAAGACACTTTGAGTCGTTTAACGCTCAGCAGGGCTTCAGACATGCGCGCCACCTCCCAGATAGGCCTGAATGACCGCCGGTTCGCGCCGCACCTGCGCCGGTTCGCCTTCGGCGATCGCTTTACCGTAATCCAGCACCGTCAGCCGATCGCACAGGCCCATCACCAGCTTGACGTCATGTTCAATCAGCAGCAGCGTTTTGCCGCTGTCGCGGATGCGCAGCAGCAGTTCGCGCAGCGCCACTTTTTCTCCGGCGTTCATGCCGGCCGCCGGTTCGTCCAGCGCCAGCAACCGGGGCTCGGTCGCCAGCGCGCGGGCAATCTCCAGCCGCCGCTGATGGCCGTAGGCGAGATCGCCGGCGCGGTAATGAGCGAATTGGCTGATGCCGACGTACTCCAGCAGCGCATGAGATTTATCGCGCACCGCCTGTTCCTCCTCCCTGGCGCGACGGTGCCGGGCGATCGCCGCCCACAGGCCGTTGCGGGTGCGCACGTGGCAGCCGACCATCACGTTTTCCAGCACGCTCATTTCATTGAACAACCGCAGGTTTTGGAAGGTGCGGGCAATGCCGGCCTGCGCCACTTTGTCGATCGCCTGGGGTTTATAGCGCTGGCCCGCCAGGCGGAACTCACCCGCGTCGGCGCGATACAGGCCGGTGATCAGGTTGAAGCAGGTGGTCTTACCGGCGCCGTTCGGCCCGATCAGGCCGTAGATTTCCCCCTGGCGGATGCTCATGCTGACGTCATCCACCGCCGTCAGGCCGCCGAAGCGTTTGCTGATATGGTGTAAAGCGAGCAGCGGCGTCATGCGGCGGTCCTCCCAGCATGGCGAGCCGGCCACAGGCCCGCCGGGCGATACAGCATCACCAGGATCAGCGCCAGGCCGTAAAACAGTTGGCGAATGATTTCCGGGTCGATCAGCACCTGGCCGAACAGCGCCTGCTGCAGCGGCCCCATGCTGCTGCGCAGCAGCTCCGGCAGGGCGGCCAGCAGCAGCGCGCCCAGGATCACGCCGGGGATGTGCCCCATGCCGCCGAGCACCACCATCGCCAGTACGGCGATCGATTCCTGCAGAGTGAACGATTCCGGCGACACGAAGCCCTGAAACGCGGCAAACAACGCGCCGGCCACACCGCCAAAGGTGGCGCCGATGGCGAAGGCCAGCAGCTTGAAGTTGCGGGTATTGATGCCCATCGCCCGCGCGGCGTCCTCGTCTTCGCGGATCGCTGTCCATGCGCGGCCAATGCGCGAGTTTTGCAGCCGCAGGCTGATAAACAGGATCGCCAGCAGCAGCGCGGCGAACAGGTAGTAATAGAGATACAGCCCGGAGAAACGCACGCCGAACCACTCATGCATGCCGGAAAACTTCAGGCCGAACAGGCTGACCGGGTCGATGCCGGAAATGCCTTTAGGGCCGTTGGTGAGGTTGACCGGGCGATCGAGGTTACGCATCAGAATGCGCACGATCTCGCCGAAACCGAGCGTGACGATCGCCAGATAGTCGCCGCGCAGCCGCAGCGTCGGCGCGCCAAGCAGGATGCCGCACGTCGCCGCCAGCAGCGCCGCCAGCGGGATCAGCCACAGCATCGACAGGTGCAGCCCGTCGGGGAACCACTGCAGCAGCAGCGGGAATTGCTGCGTCAGATGCGGTGATGACAGCAGCGCGGCCAAATAGGCGCCGACGGCGTAAAAGGCGATAAAACCCATGTCCAGCAACCCGGTCATGCCCACCACGATGTTCAGCCCGAGCGCCAGCATCAGGTACAGCAGGGCGAAGTCGACGACCCGCACCCAGTAGTTGCCGCCGGCGGCGCCCGCCACCCAGGGCGCCAGCAGCAGCGCGAGAATGAACAGCGTCAGCCCCAGCCTGGCGCGACGCGGCGTGGCCAGAGGAGCGGGGGGAGTCAAAACGGTCATGGTGATGTCCTTATGCGCGCGTGGCGATGCGTTCGCCCAAGAGCCCGGAGGGGCGGAAGACCAGCACGGCGATCAGCACCAGAAACGCGAACACGTCCTGGTAGTTGCTTCCGAACACGCCGCCGGTCAGCTCGCCGAGATAGCCGGTGCCCAGCGATTCGAACAGGCCCAGCAGCAATCCGCCGAGCATCGCGCCGCGCAGGTTGCCGATGCCGCCGAGCACGGCGGCGGTAAACGCCTTGATGCCCGGCAGAAAGCCCATCGAGAAACCGGCGTTGCCGTAGTTGCTGGCCATCATGATGCCGGCCACCGCCGCCAGCGCGCCGCCGAGCGCAAAGGTCAGAACGATGATGCGGTCAGGACTGATGCCCATCAGGCCGGCGACCTGCGGGTTTTCCGCCGTGGCGCGCATGGCGCGGCCGAAACGGCTGTGCTCGACCAGCAGCCAGAGGCCGGCCATGACCGCCACGGCCACCGCCAGCGTGACGATCGCCGTGCCGGTGATCACCGCCGGCGCATGCCCGCCGCTGCCTGCGGTCAGGGCGATGGGGGTCATTGGCAGCAGCTGCGGAAACATCAGGGGATTACGTGACCAGATCAGCATCGCCAGGGTTTGCAGCAGCAGCGAGACGCCGATGCCGCTGATCAGCGGAGCCAGGCGCGGCGCAGTGCGCAACCGGCGGTAGGCGAGACGCTCGATCGCCATCGAGGTAATGGCGCAGACCGCCATGGCGAACAGGGCCGCCAGCAGCAGCGTGGCGTACGGCGATAACGCGGGAAAGTGGTGTTGCAACACGCCGATCGCCGACAACGCGCTCAGGGCACCGACCATCAGCACGTCGCCGTGCGCGAAATTGATGATGCGTAGGATGCCGTACACCATGGTGTAACCGAGCGCGATCAGCGCATAGATGCTGCCGAGCATCAAACCGTTGACGGTTTGCTGTACCAGCGTATCCATAAGGAGAGTCCGGAGATAATGAGTCAGGAGGCTCACAGTAGAGAATTTAAAAAAATTGTAAAATACGGAAAAATACTTTCTTATACAAAAAACGAGTGATTTTAATACGTTGATTTTTATGTATATTGAACCCATCCCTTCAGTGTCGATTTCCCAAAAACAGTCAATATATGAAAAAAACAGAACAGTACGATGAGCCATTGCCGATGCTGCCGAACGATCCGCCGCTGCGCGCCGTGCGGGCGTTCGAAGCCATCGCGCGCCTGGGTGGCATCAGCGCGGCGGCTAACGAGCTGATGATTTCGCCTTCGGCGGTCAGTCATCAACTCAAAACGCTGGAGGCATTTTTGCAGATGCCGTTGACCGAACGGCAGGGGCGTAACCTGGTGCTGCGCAGCGAGGGGCGGGAGTATTACCGTTCGATTCGCTCGGCGTTCAACGTGCTGCGCCAGGCGACCGAACACGTGCGCGAGCAGTCCGCATCGCGGCAGGTGACCATCAGCCTGATCCCGCTGTTCGGCATGGGCTGGTTCATTCCGCGGCTGCGTGGCTTTTTGCGCGAAAATCCGGATATCGACATCAATGTGGTTTACGCCAACCACCGCAATTACCTGAGCGACGCCGCCGATCTGTCGATTCGCTTCGGGGTTGGGCAGTGGACCGGCTATCGCAGCGAAAAGCTGATGTCTGGCCAAATGGTGCCGGTGTGCAGCCGGGCATTCAGTAAACTGCACGGTTTGCTGGATACGCCGGATCAGCTGGCGACGCTGCCGCTGCTGCACGACGAGGAGCGCAATACCTGGATGCAATGGTTTCAGCTGGCCGGCGTTAAACGCCCGCTGCGCAGCATCGGGCCGATGTTTGAAGACGGATTGTTGACACTGGCGGCGGTGCAGGCGGGGCTAGGGTGCGCGTTGATGCGTGAACCGTTAATCGCCCAGTACCTTGAGAGCGGTGAGTTGATCAAAATGTTCGATCTGCCGATCGACGACGGCCGCGATTATTACCTGTGCGCTCGACTGGATAGCGAGCTGTCGCAGGAAGGCGAAAATCTGCGGCAATGGCTGCGGCGTGAGGCGGCGGCTCAGAACGTCGGGGCATAATCTACAACCAACGCGTCTTTCAGCACCTGGCGGCTTGCAGTAGAGTGCGGGTTCCTGTGTCGCGATAAGGTATGACGATGCTGTTCGATTTAAACCAGCAGGCGGCCGAACTGCCCGAGGCTTGGCGTTCTGCCGTGCTGGGCCGCGTCGGTGCGGCCAATATCAAAGTGCTGCGCATGGACGCGCGCAGCATTGCGGATGAAGTGCATGATTACAGCGAAGGATTGCTGGTGATCAGCGGCCACCTGCGGCTGCAGGTGGCGGGGGAAGTGGTGGTGGTGCGCGCCGGCCAGCTGTATCAGGCCGCGGCCGGCGTGCCGCATCGCGTGTTGCCGGGCAGCGAAGGCACGCTGGTGATTGTCGATCTGCCGGAGGATTAAGCGGCGCCCAGGACCGCCAGCGCCACCTTTACCGCTGCCAATAGCCGCTCTTCAGTGACGCCGTCACGTGCCTGAATCGACAGGCCGTGCAGGAAGACGGCGAAATAGTCACCCAGGCTGTCGGCGTCGGTATCGGCCGGCAATTCGCCGGTTTGCATCGCCTGCCGCAGCCGTTCGACGATCTGCTGCGTACGCTGCAACCGATGCTCTGCCAGCCAGGTTTTGAGCCCATCGTTTTCCGCACTGACGCTGGCGGCGGCGGAGACCACCATGCAGCCCTGCGGCAGATCTGGCCGGCTGTAGAGGCGCACGGCATCTTCCAGCATACGTTGGATCGCCGGGCGAATGCCGCTTTCCTGCGCGAAGGCGCGATCGGCGAAGCCGCCTTCCTCGGTTTCGTAACTGGCGATTGCCTCGCGGAACAGCTGCTCTTTGGAGCCGAACGCCTTGTAGATGCGCGCGGAAGCAATGCCCAATTCCGCCACCAGATCCGACATCGAGGTGCCTTCGTAACCTTGCCGCCAAAATAAGTTTCGCGCCTTCAAGAGCGCCTGTTCGCGGTCGAACTCACGCGGTCTGCCAGCCATTCTCTGCTCCAATTTACCTGCCATTCAGCGACATAGGATCGCTTAAATCGGCGGGAATACCAATGTCTTTATAAATTTCGCTTGCGGTCATCGCGCCTTGCCTCTATTGTTTGTCAATCGACAACCAATAGGAGTTTACGATGAAAACCCTCAAAGGTCCAAGCCTACATCTCGCGCAGTTCAGCGATGAGACAGCGCCGTTCAACAGCCTGCCGGCCATCGCCGAGTGGGCGGCGCAAACCGGTTTTACCGCCTTGCAGATCCCGGCCTGGGATCGGCGTTTATTCGACGTGGCCACTGCCGCGGAAAGCCAAACATACTGCGACGATCTGACCGGGATGTTGGCGGAGCAGGGGTTGGTGGTCAGTGAATTGACCAGCCATATCTTCGGCCAGCTGATGGCGGTACACCCGGCTTACGATGCGCTGTTTGACAGCTTCGCGCCGCCGGCGCTGCAGAGCAATCCGCAGGCGCGCGGCGAGTGGGCGCGGCAGCAAATGCTGCTGGCGGTGAAGGCGTCGGCGCGGCTCGGGCTCAGCGAGCTGGGCACCTTTTCCGGTTCGCTGGCCTGGCCCTATCTGTTCCCGTTCCCACAGCGCCCGGAAGGATTGATCGACACCGCGTTCGACGAACTCGCCAAACGCTGGCTGCCGGTGCTCGACGCCTGCGAAGAACAGGGCATCAACCTGTGTTATGAAATTCACCCAAGTGAGGATCTGCACGACGGCGTGACGTTCGAGAAGTTTCTTGAGCGCGTCGGCAACCACCCGCGTTGTCGGGTGCTGTTCGATCCGAGCCATATGGTGCTGCAGCAGCTTAACTATCTGGAGTTTATCGATATCTATAAGGACTTTATCGGCATGTTCCACGTCAAGGACGCCGAGTTCAATCCGACCGGTCGCCAGGGCATTTACGGCGGCTATCAATCCTGGATCGATCGCGCCGGCCGCTTCCGCTCGCTGGGCGACGGCCAGGTTGATTTCAACGGCATCTTTTCGCGCCTGACGCAGTACGGCTATTCGGGCTGGGCGGCATTGGAGTGGGAATGTTGCCTGAAAAACCCGCAGGACGGCGCGCGCGAAGGCGCAGCCTTCATTCGCGATCGCATTATCCGCGTCACCGACAAAGTGTTCGATGACTTCGCCGGTGCGCCGGTCAATCCTCAGCAGATCAATGCCTTGCTCGGCATTCGCTGAGCCTGACCCCACAGGGAGTTAACCCCATGAAACACAGTCAAAACGAGATCCTGTTGCAGGATCTCGCGGCGGAACACGTCTATACCCAGGTCAACGGCCGGCGCCTTCACTGCGTGGTGGCCGGCGAAGGGCGGCCGGTGCTGCTGATCCCCGGCTGGCCGCAAACCTGGTACACCTGGCGTTATGTGATGCGCGCCTTGGCGGCGGCCGGTTTTCAGGCGATCGCCGTCGATCCGCCGGGCATCGGCGACTCTGACAAGCCCGCTGGCGGCTACGACACCGGCAGCATCGGCGCGGTGTTGCACGCGATGATGGTGCAGCTGGGCCATGAGCGTTACCAACTGGTCGGCCACGACATCGGCATGTGGATCGGTTACGCCATGGCGAGCGATTTCCCGCAGGCGGTGGAGCGTCTGGTGCTGACGGAGGCCGTGATCCCCGGGCTGGCGCCGCCGCCGCCGATTTTCGTTGCGCCGGAGGAGAACATCTTCCTGTGGCATTTCATGTTCAACCAGCTGGCGGATTTGCCGGAGACCCTGACCCAGGGGCGCGAACGGGAGTATCTTGGCTATATCTTCAACCGCTGGTCCTATCGGCGCGATCGGGTGGCGGCGGAGGTGTATATCGCCGCCTATTCGGCACCGGGCGGCCTGCGCGCCGGATTCGACTATTACCGGGCGATCCCGGAGACCGTGCGGCAGAACCGGCTGCGCGCCGCTACGCCCTTGACGATGCCGGTGTTGACGGTGGGAGCGGAGCACGCCACCGGCGACGCGCCGCTGACGACGCTACAGGGCAATGCTCACGATCTGCGGGGCGAAACCGTCGCCGGCTGCGGCCATTTCATCACCGAGGAGTGTCATGAGGAATTTATTGCACTGATTACGCCGTTCCTGTCAGGAGAGCCGTATGCCGCTTGATGAACGCATCGCCGCCTTTTTGGCGGCCTCGGCCGACGCGCCGCTACCCGCTTCGCTGGCGGCAATGCGCGCGGCCACGGAAACCGGTTTACGCCAGCTGCAGGGCGAGGCGGAACCGAGCGGCGGCGTCAGGGACCATACGGTGGTCGCCGCCGATGGACACCGGATTGCACTGCGCGCCTATCTACCGGCGGGGGAAAACGGCACGACCGCGCAGCCGGCGATGCTGTTCGCCCACGGCGGTGGCTGGTGCCTCGGCTCACTGGCGTTGTACGATCGGCCCTGTCAGGCGTTGGCTAACGCCACCGGCCGGGTGATCCTGTCGGTTGACTATCGTCTGGCGCCGGAATACCCGTTTCCACAGCCGCTGGAAGATGTCTATCAGGCGCTCTGCTGGGTGGCACAACGGACGCCGCAGTTGGGGATTGACGCGCAGCGCCTGGCAGTGGGCGGTGATAGCGCAGGGGGCAATCTGGCGGCGGCGGTCGCACTGTTGGCGCGGGATCGCAGCGGCCCGTACATCGAACGTCAGCTGCTGCTGTACCCGGCGCTCAGCCGCGAGATGACGACGACGAGCTATCACGAGTTTGCCGAGGGGCACTTTCTGACGCGCGACGCGATGGGGTTTTGTTGGCAGCAGTATCTGGGCCAGCGGCGCGATCCCGGCGCGGAACCGTTGTATGCCGCCACGCTGCGCGGGTTACCGCCGGCCACCATCCTGAGCTGCGAATACGATCCGCTGCGCGATGAGGCCGAGCAGTATGCGCAGCGGCTACGCGAGGCGGGCGTGCCGGTGCGCTGCGAACGGTTGCCGGGCATGGTGCATGCCTGTATTCACATGCTGGGGCTGACCCCGGCGGCGCGGCAGCTGTTCGAACTGGCCGGTGAGTAAAAAAAAGCCCCGCATTGCGGGGCTTCTGGCTATTCATCCGCCGGGCGATTATCGGCCGGCGACGGTGACAAAGCGCGTTTCCAGGTAGGATTCGATCGCTTCGCTGCCGCCTTCGGTGCCGTGGCCGGAGTCTTTCACGCCACCAAACGGCGTTTCCGGCAGGCCGAAACCGATGTGGTTGATGCTCAGCATGCCGCTCTCCACGTCACGCCCCAGCGCATTGACGGTGGCGATGTTGCGGCTGTAAGCGTAGGCGGCCAGCCCGTACGGCAGGCGGTTGGCTTCGGCGATCGCCTCGTCATAGGTAGCGAACGGGCGCAGCAGGGCGACCGGGCCAAACGGCTCTTCCGACATGGCGCGCGCGCTCAGCGGCACGTCGCGTAGCACCGTCGGCTCGAAGAAGTTGCCTTTGCCCGCCACGCGCTTGCCGCCGGTGCTGGCCTTCGCCCCGTGGGCGACGGCATCCTGCACCAGCGCCTCGATATTGTCGACGCTGCGGCCCAACACCATCGGCCCCATCGTCACGCCGTCTTCCAGCCCGTTGCCGAGCTTGAGCTCACGCACCGCGGCGGTGAATTTCTCCACGAAGGCCTCATAAACGCCTTGTTGGATCAGGAAGCGGGTCGGGGCGATACAGACCTGGCCGGCGTTGCGGAACTTGGACTGCGCCAGCTCTTTGGCCGCCGCGTCGAGATCGGCATCGTCGAAGATCAGCACCGGCGCGTGGCCGCCCAGCTCCATGGTGGCCTTTTTCATATGCTGGCCGGCCAGCGCCGCCAAATGCTTGCCCACGCGAGTGGAGCCGGTGAAGGAGATCTTGCGAATGGTCGGATGGGGGATCAGGTATTCCGAAATGTCCGCCGGGGTGCCATACACCAGCGCGATCACCCCGGCCGGAATACCGGCGTCGGCGAAGGCTTTGATCAGTTCAGCCGGTGAGGCCGGCGTTTCTTCCGGGCCTTTGACGATGATGGAACAGCCCGCCGCCAGCGCGGCGGACAGCTTGCGCACGATCTGGTTGATCGGGAAGTTCCACGGCGTGAAGGCGGCCACCGGGCCGACCGGCAGCTTGAGGGTTTGCTGCTGTACATCGCGGGCGCGGGAAGGAATGATCTGCCCGTAGGTGCGGGTGGCTTCGCCGGCGAACCAGTCGATAACGTCGGCGGCGTTGAGAATTTCGACTTTGGCCTGCGCCACCGGTTTGCCCTGTTCCTGCGTCATGACGGCGGCGATGGCGTTGGCGCGTTCGCGCAGCAGCGCCGCGGCTTTGCGCATCAGGTTGGCGCGCTGGTGCGCGGCGGTGTCGCGCCAGACGTTAAATCCGCGCTCGGTGGCGGCCAGCGCCAGATCGAGATCCTCTGCGGCGGCATGCGCCACTTGACCGATGACCTCGTCGG
Source organism: Serratia sp. OLAL2 (assembly GCF_002752475.1). NCBI lineage: Bacteria > Pseudomonadati > Pseudomonadota > Gammaproteobacteria > Enterobacterales > Yersiniaceae > Serratia > Serratia sp. OLAL2. Next base: position 390,438 of record NZ_MSTL01000018.1, read on the forward strand.
TAGCGGGATTGGTGACCGGCAGGGTTTTTCCGGCCAGTGCGCTGCGCCATTGTCCATCGATATACAGTTGAGTATCCGGATACATTGTTGCCTCTTGTTTGCGGAGTGTCAGGGGCCGATGAGCTTCGCGATGCGGCCCGTCTGAAAGGGACAGGGACCTTAACCCTACGCCGAATGGCGGCGATCGTCCAGGCGAGGGGCACGAAAGGAGCAGGGCGGCTACTCAACCGGCGATGTTTTGGCTATGCTGAGCAGATTGTCAGCACGGATGAGGAGGTCGGGTGCAAGGGGTTCCACAACAGTTTCCGTTCGAGAAGGACTGCGCGCAGTTCCGGCATTTGTCGCATCTGCCCGGCGTCGAACTCTATCAGGCGCATATCGAACGCTATGCCTTCGAGCCGCATACCCACGACGCCTTCGCCATCGGCACCGTGGACACCGGGGCGGAGCGTTTTCGCTATCGCGGGGCGCAGCACCTGGCGGCGCCGGGCGCGCTGGTGCTGATGAACCCGGACGAGCTGCACACCGGCGAAGCCGAAACGCCGGGCGGCTGGTGTTATCGCATGCTCTACCTGGCGCCCGAGGCGCTGGAGCAGCTGTCCGGCGATCGGTGCCAGTGGTTTACCGATGCGGTGCGCCACGATCCGCGGGCGGCGCAGCGCCTGTCCGCCATTCTCGCCACGCTGTGGCAAACCGACGATCCGCTCACGCTCGACGGCCTGCTGTTGGAGGCGGTCGAGGTGTTGCACCCGCACATCCGTACCGGGCGGCGAGAGAAAGCCGAGGCGGCGCACCGTTTCGAGGTGGTGAAAAGCTACCTGCACGATAACTTCGCCGAGGCCATAACGCTCAACCAGCTGGCCGATCTGGTATCGCTCAGCCCGTACCATTTCCTGCGCAAGTTCAAGGCCGAATATCACGTCTCGCCGCAGCAGATGCTGATGGCGATCCGGCTGTCGCAGGCCAAACGCATGCTGGAGCGCGGCATGCCCGCTGCACAGGTGGCGGCGGCGGCGGGGCTGACCGATCAGGCTCACCTGACGCGCGCCTTCGCCAACCGTTACGGCGTCACGCCAGTGCGTTTCCAGAAACAGGTGAAATTGGGCTAAAACAGCAACCTGCTACAATAATTCCTCCCCGCGTTTTCGTTACTCTGCCGCTGTCTTGTCGGGCGGGTTGGCCGCGCCGGCCGTTTGTCGGAGTCGTTATGTTGATTGGCGTTGTGTTTGCCCTGGCCGCCGGGCTGATGTGGGGACTGATTTTCGTCGGTCCGCTGCTGGTGCCGGATTATCCCGCCGCGCTGCAGTCCACCGGGCGCTATCTGGCCTTCGGGCTGATCACCCTGCCGCTGGCGTGGTTCGATCGCCGCCGCCTGCGCAAGCTGCGGCGCCAGGATTGGCTGGAAGCGCTCAAGCTGACGGCCATCGGCAATCTGCTGTACTACCTGTGCCTGGCCAGCGCCATTCAGCGTACCGGCGCACCGGTATCGACCATGATCATCGGCACCTTGCCGGTGGTGATCGCCATCTGCGCCAATCTGTTTTACGGGCGGCACGACGGGCGCCTGGCCTGGAGCAAGCTGGCGCCGGCGCTGCTGTTGATCGTCTGCGGGTTAGCGTGCGTAAACATCGCCGAACTGCGCGGCAATGCGGTGCCGATCGACGGCTGGCGCTATCTCAGCGGCCTTGGGTTGGCCGCGTTGGCGGTGGCGTGCTGGACCTGGTTTCCGCTGCGCAATTCGCGTTGGCTGCGGGATAACCCGACGCAGCGGCCGGCCACCTGGGCCACGGCGCAGGGGCTGGTGACGCTGCCGCTGGCGCTGCTGGGCTATCTGGCGGTCTGCGGCCAATTGGCGCTGAGCGAACCGGCGTTTGCCTTGCCGTTCGGCCCGCGCCCCGAGGTATTTATCCCACTGATGCTGGTTATCGGCGTGTTCTGCTCCTGGCTGGGGGCGCTGTGCTGGAACGAAGCCAGCCAGCGGCTGCCGACGGTGTTGGTGGGGCCGCTTATCGTGTTCGAAATTCTGGCGGGGTTGGCCTATACCTTTCTGCTGCGCCAGGCCTGGCCGCCGCTGCTGACATTGGCCGGCATCGTTTGCCTGATCGCCGGCGTGGTGTACGCCATGCGTATCAAGCCGCAGCCGGTGGTGGTGGCGCTGGAGGACAAGCCGAGGTGACGCCCGCCGCGAAGGCGGGCGCGAGGGTTAACGCTTGCTGTGGTGAATGATTTCTTCGGCCACGTTGCGCGGCGCTTCGGCGTAGTGGCTAAATTCCATGGTGTAGGTGGCGCGGCCCTGCGACATCGAACGCAGGGTGGTCGAGTAACCGAACATCTCGGACAGCGGCACCTTGGCGCGAATTTCCTTGCCGCCGCCGCCCGGGATCTCTTCCATACCCTGTACTAGACCGCGGCGTGAGGAGAGGTCGCCCATCACGTTGCCGGCATAATCTTCCGGCGTTTCCACTTCTACCGACATGATCGGCTCAAGGATCACCGGGTCCGCCAGGCGGCAGGCGTCCTTGAAGCCGAAGATCGCCGCCATGCGGAACGCCTGTTCCGACGAGTCGACATCATGGTAAGAACCGAAGGTCAGGTGTACCTTGACGTCCACCACCTGATAACCGGCCAGCACGCCGTTATTCAGCGCCTCAAGCACGCCTTTTTTCACCGCCGGGATAAACTCGCCCGGAATGACGCCGCCCTTGATCTCATCGAAAAACTCGAAGCCTTTGCCGGGTTCGTTCGGCTCGACGGTCAGCACCACGTGGCCGTATTGCCCTTTACCGCCGGATTGGCGCACGAACTTGCCTTCCACGTCGGCCACCCGTTTGCGGATGGTTTCGCGGTAAGACACCTGCGGTTTGCCGGTGGTGGTCTCCACACCGAACTCGCGGCGCATGCGATCGACGATGATCTCCAGGTGCAGCTCGCCCATGCCGTAGATAATGGTTTGGCCGGATTCTTCATCGGTGCGCACGCGGAACGACGGATCTTCCGAAGAGAGCCGCTGCAGCGCGATGCCCATTTTCTCCTGGTCGCCCTTGGTCTTCGGCTCGATCGCTTGGGCGATCACCGGCTCGGGGAAGGTCATGCGCTCCAGCGTGATGATGGCGCCAGGGTCGCACAGCGTATCGCCGGTGGTGACGTCCTTCAGGCCGACGCAGGCGGCGATGTCGCCGGCGTGCAGTTCGTCGATGTCCTTACGATCGTTGGCGTGCATCTGCACGATGCGGCCGATGCGCTCCTTTTTGCCTTTGATTGGGTTGTAAACGCTGCTGCCTTTGGCCAGCACCCCGGAGTAGACGCGCACGAAGGTGAGTTGGCCGACGAACGGATCGGTCATCAGCTTGAACGCCAGCGCCGAGAATTTTTCGTTGTCGTCGGCTTTGCGAGTGATGATTTCATCGTGTTCACCGTGGCCTTCCATCGGCGGCACGTCGAGCGGCGAGGGCATCAGCTCGATCACCGCATCCAGCATGCGCTGCACCCCTTTGTTGCGGAACGCCGACCCGCACAGCATCGGCTGGATTTCGCCGGCGACGGTGCGCACCCGCAGCCCGTGAACGATCTCCTCTTCGCTCAGCGGCACCTGGTTGAGGTATTTCTCCATCAGTTCTTCCGACGCTTCGGCGGCGGCCTCAATCATGTTTTCACGCCACTCCTGCGCCGAGTCGCGCAGCTCTGCCGGGATCTCTTCGAAGCTGAAGTTCATGCCCTGCGAGGCCTCGTCCCACAGAATGGCTTTCATCCGCACCAGATCCACCACGCCGCTGAAGCGGTCTTCGGCGCCGATAGGGATAACGATCGGCACCGGGTTGGCTTTCAGGCGCTCGATCATCATTTTGCGCACGCGGAAAAAATCCGCGCCGATGCGGTCCATCTTGTTGACGAACGCCAGCCGCGGCACTTTGTACTTGTTGGCCTGGCGCCAGACGGTTTCCGACTGCGGCTGCACGCCGCCCACCGAGTCATAGACCATCACGGCGCCGTCCAGCACGCGCATCGAACGCTCCACTTCAATGGTGAAATCGACGTGCCCGGGGGTGTCGATGATATTGATGCGGTGCTGCGGATAATTATGCTGCATGCCGTTCCAGAAGCAGGTGGTGGCCGCCGAGGTGATGGTGATGCCGCGCTCCTGTTCCTGCGCCATCCAGTCCATGGTCGCCGCGCCGTCATGCACTTCACCCAGCTTGTGGCTGACCCCGGTGTAAAACAGAATCCGCTCGGTGGTGGTGGTCTTGCCGGCATCGATATGCGCGGAGATGCCGATATTGCGGTAACGTTCGATAGGGGTGGTGCGAGCCATAATTAACCTTTCTTAGCCGCATGAAGGAGAGCGGCTTAAACAGCATGGATAATGATGATAATCCTCATAGGGTTATCCGCCGGATTGCAGAGCCTCGCTCTGGTCACAAACTAATCGTAGTTGAAGGCGTTAGTTTTTTTAAGCGATGGCTGTGATAGATGAAAGTTTGCGCGCATAACGGCTCGGGTAGAGGAAAGGGCGATAATGATCATACGGCAGCTACCTTTGTCGCGGAAATACAAAATCCATCGCGTGTATTCAGGCTAAAAAAAGTCAAATATATAAATTAAATTTACGATATCAAGTAAATATCATTTAAGTGAATAATAAAGAAAGTGACGACGTGGGTGGACATCAATTTTTCATAGGTATTAGTGATGGCCGAACGCTCATTTTTGATAAAAATAAAAAACCAGTTGGCTCACGCGATTGATAGTATTTAACCCATCTTTTAATTCCCATGTTGAATTGATCAACTTCCTAGCCGCCTTGCTCCACAAGGCCTGAAAGAGAAGTTGCAGGAAAAATCTTATAAATCATGGTGATGATCTTTTGTTGTTAAGTGCGTTTGATGTAATTTTTTGTTACAAATTTTTGTTTTTACTCGCTTAACTAATGTTTCTACACTCCCTGCTCATCGGTGTTTATCTGAATTTCTTCATTTCAGAAAACCTCCCGAAAATATCGTGTCATATCGCTAGTGAATGGAATGCGCTTGCTTTTTACTCCGGAAGTTTAATTCACGTCGGATAACGTGGCTCGGGGTGTTGTTATGGCAATATTAGCCTTTCTTATTTGTTTTTCACTGGCATTGACCGTATCTATTAATTCATAGAACAGGGACAGCCATGTCTAATTCCTACCAGTCCGAGATCCCCAAGGCTCGCGTCAATATCAAACTCGATCTGCACACCGGTGGCGCTCAAAAGAAGGTTGAATTGCCCCTTAAACTGATGGTCGTGGGGGATTACAGCAACGGTGCCGAACAGCGTACGGTGTCCGAGCGTGCCAAGATCAACGTTAACAAAAACAATTTTGACAGTGTGTTGGCAGAATTCGCTCCTGCCGTAAACCTCGCCGTTGAAAACACGCTGGCTGGCGACGGCAGTGAAGAAAACGTCAGCCTGACTTTCCGTGAAATGAACGATTTCACGCCGGAACAGGTCGCCCGACAAATTCCCCAGCTTAAAGCCATGCTCTCCATGCGTAATTTGCTTCGTGATTTAAAGGCCAATCTGTTGGATAACCAGGCTTTCCGCAAGGAGCTGGAAAAAATTCTTCTGGATCCGGCGCTAAGCGCAGAACTGCGCAGCGAACTGTCAGCCCTGGCGCCGAAACGGCCTTAACCATCAAAAAGTGATAACGGATTACCGAGGAATGCTCATGTCTGTACAAAATGAAAATACGGCGGGTGGCGAAAGCGTCATCCTGGAACGCCCTTCAGCGGATGGGGTTTACGTATCCCTGTTTGAAAAAATCAATCTGAACCCAGTGTCTGAACTCAGTGCGTTGGAGATCTGGCAGGATACGCAGGCGATGTCGGATGCGACGGCTGATGAGCGTTTAACGGCCGGGATGCAGGTGTTTCTGGAGTGCTTGACGAAATCAGGTTCGAAAATTGAAAAGCTGGATAAGACCCTGATTGACCACCATATCGCCGAATTGGACCACCAGATTAGCCGCCAACTGGATGCCGTCATGCATCATGAGGATTTCCAGGCAGTAGAGAGCCTGTGGTGCGGGTTGAAGTCGTTGGTGGATAAAACCGATTTCCGCCAGAACGTCAAAATCGAATTGCTGGATCTGTCGAAAGACGACCTGCGTCAGGATTTTGAAGACGCGCCGGAAATTATTCAGAGCGGGTTATACCAGCATACGTACACGGCCGAGTACGACACCCCAGGAGGAGAGCCGATTGCCGCGCTGATCTCCGCCTATGAGTTCGATGCGTCTGCGCAGGACGTTGCCCTGTTGCGCAATATTTCGAAAGTGTCTGCGGCGGCGCATATGCCGTTTATCGGCTCTGCCGGCCCGAAATTCTTCCTCAAGGCGTCGATGGAGGAGGTGGCGGCCATCAAAGATATCGGCAACTACTTTGACCGTGCCGAGTACATCAAGTGGAAGTCCTTCCGTGAGACGGATGATGCCCGTTATATCGGTCTGGTGATGCCGCGTGTGCTGGGCCGTCTGCCGTATGGCCCGGACACCGTGCCGGTTCGTAGCTTCAATTACGTCGAAGAGGTGAAAGGCCCGGAGCACGATAAATACCTTTGGAGCAACGCCTCATTTGCATTTGCGGCCAACATGGTACGCAGCTTCATCAACAACGGTTGGTGCGTGCAGATCCGTGGCCCGCAGGCCGGTGGAGCGGTTCAGGACCTGCCCATTCATCTGTACGATCTCGGTACCGGCAATCAGGTAAAAATCCCGTCGGAGGTGATGATCCCCGAAACCCGCGAATTTGAGTTCGCTAATCTGGGGTTCATTCCGCTTAGCTACTACAAGAACCGCGATTATGCCTGCTTCTTCAGCGCTAACTCCACACAGAAGCCGGCACTGTACGAGACTGCCGATGCGACAGCCAACAGCCGTATTAACTCTCGCCTGCCGTACATCTTCCTGCTGTCGCGCATTGCGCACTACCTGAAGCTCATTCAGCGTGAAAACATCGGCACCACCAAGGATCGCCGTCTGCTGGAGCTGGAACTGAACACCTGGGTTCGTAGCCTGGTCACTGAAATGACCGATCCGGGCGACGAGCTGCAGGCCTCTCACCCGCTGCGTGACGCGAAAGTGGTGGTAGAAGATATCGAAGACAATCCGGGCTTCTTCCGCGTGAAGCTGTATGCGGTTCCACATTTCCAGGTGGAAGGTATGGACGTCAATCTGTCGTTGGTTTCCCAGATGCCGAAAGCGAAATCGTAACGTAAAGCAGGAAGCCGATGAAAACGGAACAACCGTTATGGGGCAGGGGCCAGATGGTTTCTCCCCAGCACTTTCAGCAACAGGTCGCCTATGCGGCCTGGTCTGCGGAATGCATCGCCCAGATGGGCCTGGCCCACCCCTGGGGGGTGATTGATGCCACTTTCGAACCGGATATTCTGAAACTGAGCCGCCTGCAGGCCCGTCATCTGCACGTTCGTTTTCAGGATGGCACGCTGATTGATACCGACAATGCTGACTCACTGCCGCCGGCGTTATCGCTTGAAAATGAATCGCACGACGTGGTGGTTGTCTTGGCACTGCCGCTGCTGCGGGCGAACGGCGGCAACTGCCTGAAACCCGAGGAAGTGGCCGAGCGACCAGTGCGCTATCGCCAGCGCTGGCGAGATATCCGCAATACCTTTGGTGACGACACACGTCAGATCGCAGTGATGCAACCGGCGCTGACGCTGCGTTTTGCTCATCAGAACAACAGTGATTACCTGACCTGCCCGGTCGCCCGTCTGCGGCAAGATTCGCAGGGGCTCTGGGCGCTGGACGAAACCTTTCTTCCCCCTTTGCTGGCGGTGCAGGGTAGCCGCTGGCTGGTCGCCCAACTGGAGCAACTGATGACGCAACTGCGTGCCCGGTTGAGCCGCCTGATGGCGATGCGCCGGGAAAGTAACGAACGCATGGCTGATTTTGCCGTAGCCGACGTTTCTCTCTTCTGGTTACTCAACGCGCTGAACAGCGCAGAGCCGGTGCTGGGGCAGTTTCAGCGCAACTTGCAAAGCCCTCCCGAGCGGCTGTATCCGGAGCTGGCCCGGCTGGCCGGCAGTTTGCTGACGTTCTCGCTGGAGCATCAGGTGAGTGCCATTCCTGCCTGGCAGCATGAGCAACTCAATACGGTGTTTCCGTCGCTGTTTGATTTACTCGGTGACCTACTCGAAGCCAGCCTGCCGTCGCGGGTGGTGGCGATTGAACTTGAGCATGATGCCCGGCTTCACTTCTGGCAGGCTCGCCTGCATGACCCGCGTTTGCGCGAAGGGGCAGATTACTACCTCTCAGTGCGCTCCCCGATGCCGGTGGCGCAACTGCAGGAGCAGTTCCCGCGCCAGTGCAAAGTGGGCAGCCCGGATCACGTCAGGGGTATTGTCAACTCTTCCCGGATCGGGGTCCCTCTGACGCCCTTGCGGCACGTACCTGCAGCCATTCCGCTGCGCCTGGAAAACCAGTATTTCAGCCTGGATGTTGCGCATCCTCTGGCCATGGAAATGCTTCAGAGCGGCACCTGTATGTTTTACGTTCCCGGGATGCTCGGCGAGCCTGAACTTGAACTCTTTGCGGTACTGAGAACATGAGTGAGCGTAAACGCGGTACCGCCGCGTCCATTGATATCGATGCGCTGCTGCAGGATACCTGGCTGCAGGTTATCAGCCTACGCCACGGCCCGACATTTCAGGATGGGGAAGGGAGAAGGCTGTGGGAGCGTTGCATCGCCGATGTGGAACGCGTGCAGCGGGAACTGAAAGCGAGCGGGCTTGATGAGGCCGGCTGTCGGCATATCCTGACCGCGCAGTGTGCGCTGCTCGATGAAGCGGTCAAAGGCCGTGGCGTAGAGGATGATGCCTGCCTCCAATGGTATGACATTCCTCTACAGGGGCACTTCCTGGGCACCATGGATGCCGGTGACACGCTGTGCGATCGGATGCGTGATGTGCTGCGTGAGCCGGTGCCCGACAACGCCGTCGTCACCTGCTTCCAGCGGGTGATGATGCTCGGCTTCCTGGGGAGTTTCCACTCCCTGAACGCCCCGGAGCGTCAGGCGCTCATCAACGCCCTGAGTGAACATGTCATGCCCTTTAGCTATCCGCAGACCCATCCCGTATTGGCGGAAAACCGTACAGGGCGAGGCATGGGCGGCTGGCTGGTATCGTGGCCAGCACGCCTTGGACTGAGTGTGATCGTTGTCGTCGGCCTGTGGTGGGGGCTGAACCATTGGCTCGATCAGATGCTGCTGACCTTGCTGCCGGGAGCCGTGAAATGACGCCTGCACAACAGCGCGGGCTGGCGTTGTGGGCTGCTCTGTTGAGCGCGGTGGTTTGCCTGGGCTTTTTGCCGGTGTCCCGGCAGGTTTCCGTGCTTATTCTGCTGGCTGCCTTGGGGCTGACTGCGGTGTTCTGGTACATCACCGGCCGTGGTTCTGAAGACTGTGCCACTCTGCCGTTGGACGCCCTCCCGGAAGCCACATATCGCCGGCCGGTGGTTCTGGTCTGCGGCGATCTGCCGCTGGCCTGGCCACAGCAGTCACAGGTTATGACCGCCGCGCAAGGCTGCTGGATCCGGGTGGAAGATCATCAGGACCTGGAACAGGTGGCTCGCCGGCTCCTTTGGCAACGGCCGGAGTGGGGGCGTCAGCTGTCGGTGATGGTCAGTGTCTGCCCCCAAAAGCAGGCTGACACCGAAGCGCTGGCCCGCCGCCTGCTGGCACTGCGTTGGCAAATTAGCCGGCTGCGCAAGGCGATCGGCCATTGCGTGCCGCTGGTGCTGAGTGGCCAGATTGGCAGCGCGATGATGAGAGACAGGCTTTGGCAGGCGGCGATGCAGGGTGAAGGAGTGAGGGTTTGGCGTGAGTCAACGGCGCCTTGTTCGATAGCCACATGGGTCACCACCGGCGGGGCGCCTGCGATGCAGCAGCAGGTACTGATGAACAGCCTAATGAGCTGGTTCCATCAGCACGTAAAGGCGGTATTTATGGATGAAAATCCCGATGTGCCGGCCATGGCTCCCACCGCGGTGCTGTGGGGGATGGGGCCCATTCTTGTCGGGAGCCTGGCCTCTTCGGCCTGGACGACGTGGTTGTCCCACCACACGGCGATGCGGCAGGTGGCGGGCTGGCAGCCGGTGGGCACGGACAGCACGGTGATGCCCCTGTTTCCGGATTTTGTGTTGCCGCTGTTGCCTGAAGGGCAAGGATTAACGCCACGAGGCCGCGCCTGGCGCTGCGCCCTCAGGTTACTCACGCTGGCGGCCATCGCGGCGCTGCTCAGCAGTGGCTGGAACAATCGTCAGATGCTGCACCGGGTGAGTTTCGATATCGCCCGTTATGACCGGCTCTCAATGGATGATTCTGGCCCGAAGGCTGAGGCTGTCGCCGTTTTGCGAGAGGATGCCGCGCAGCTGGATAACCTGACGCGTAATGGCGCACCGATTCGGATGGGCCTGGGTTTGTATCAGGGAGAACGCCTGCGCATGCCGGTGCTGGATGCCATCCGTTCGTATGTGCCACCGCTATCGCTGCCACCTGAACCTCAATCAAAACCGAAGCTTGCACCGAAAATTGTGCGCCTCGACAGTCTGTCGCTGTTCGACTCCGGCCAGTCTGTGCTGAAGACCGGCTCCACCAAAGTGCTGATCAACGCCCTGGTCGATATTAAAGCGAAGCCAGGCGGGTTGATTGTCGTTAGTGGACACACCGATAACACCGGCAACCCGCAGCAGAATCAGACGCTCTCCCAGAGGCGCGCCGAAGCGGTGCGCGACTGGATGCGTGATACCGGCGACGTGTCTGAAAGCTGTTTTGCGGTCCAGGGTTACGGCGCAAGCCGCCCGATCGCCACCAACGAGACGTCGGAAGGGCGTGCGCTCAACCGCCGTGTCGAAATCAGTCTGGTGCCGCAGGCCGACGCCTGTCGGATGCCGGATACCCCCTGACGCCATCGCAGGATGATGGCGCATCACAACACAATGGAGAGTAATTTCATGGCAATTCCTGTTTATCTTTGGTTGAAAGACGACGGCGGTGCGGACATCAAAGGGTCTGTGGACGTTCAGGATCGCGAAGGCAGCATCGAAGTGGTGGCGCAGGCGCATAACCTGTACATCCCGACCGACAACAACACCGGCAAACTGACCGGTACGCGTATTCACACGCCATTCCTGTTCACCAAGGAAATCGATGCTTCCAGCCCATACCTGTACAAAGCGGTGACCACCGGTCAGACCCTCAAGTCTGCGGAATTCAAGTGGTACAAGATCAACGACGCCGGCCAGGAAGTGGAGTACTTCAACACCACACTGGAAAACGTAAAAGTGGTGAAAGTGAACCCCGTGATGCATGACATCAAGGATCCTGCCTACGAGAAACACAACCATCTCGAGCAGCTCGAACTGCGTTACGAAAAAATCACCTGGACCTACAAAGACGGCAACATCATTCATTCCGATTCCTGGAACGAACGCGCCACCGCGTAAACCCGATGCGGGCAGAGTCTCTCTGCCCGCTTTTTTGCTGAGCGCCTGCCTGGCACGGGTGTTGAGCAAAGAAACCCACTATCTGCCTGCCTGACCGTATGCGCTTTGGTCTCCCAAACGGGAAACAGCGAGGGGCGGTAGCGTGCCCGGAAGCCATCAAGAGAGAGAAAAATGGAAAACCCAGCCATCCTGTTACGTCGTTTGAATCCTTACTGTGCCCGCGCCCTGGAAGGCGCCGCCTCCCTGTGTCAGACCCGCGCCCATGCGGAAATTCTGCCGGAGCACTGGCTGCTTAAATTGCTGGAGCAGGGTGAGGGCGACTTGACGGTACTGGCGCGCCGCTATGAGTGGGATATGGATGCGTTATGGCAGGATTTGCTCCGTTGGCTGGACAAACAGCCGCGATCCGTGCGCCGCCGTCCGCAGTTATCTGACAGCATTCAACAGCTCATGCAGCAAGCCTGGCTGATTGCCTCGCTGAGGGGGGAGGAACAGATCCGCAGCGTCCATTTGCTGATGGCGCTGATTGATAAACCGCAGCAGGTGCGTTGCGATGGCCTGTGGCCGTTGCTGACGCTTGGGCAGAACCAGCTCGAACGTTTACGGCCATTACTGGATGCGCAGTCGGATGAACGCCCGGAGATGCAGCAAGAGGCTGCGCTGGCCCACCGTGGCGGGGAGGTGGAAAGCGCCGCACTTCCGGTAGCGGCCACTGCGTATAAAGAGGGCGAGCTGAGCCCGGCATTGCAGAGCGTGCTGGATAAATTCACCCTCGATGTGACCGCCAAAGCGAAAGAAGGCAAAATCGACCCGGTCTTTGGCCGCGATAGCGAAATCCGCCAGATGGTGGACATTCTTTCCCGTCGCCGCAAGAACAACCCGATCCTGGTGGGGGAACCTGGCGTCGGAAAAACCGCGTTGGTTGAAGGGCTCGCGCTGCGTATTGCCGAAGGCAACGTGCCGGAATCTCTCAAACCTGTCATCCTGCGCACCCTCGATCTCGGCCTGCTGCAGGCGGGGGCGGGCGTGAAAGGCGAATTCGAACAACGTCTGAAAAACGTCATCGAGGCCGTGCAACAGTCGCCGGTGCCGGTTCTGCTGTTTATCGACGAAGCGCACACCCTTATCGGCGCGGGCAATCAGGCGGGTGGCGCTGATGCGGCTAACCTGTTGAAACCGGCGTTGGCTCGTGGCGAGCTGCGCACCATCGCCGCGACCACCTGGAGTGAATACAAGCAGTACTTTGAACGCGACGCCGCGTTGGAGCGCCGTTTTCAGCGGGTGAAAGTGGATGAGCCGGATGACGATACCGCCTGTCTGATGCTGCGGGGCCTGAAATCTCGCTACGCGCAACACCACAACGTGCACATCACCGACGATGCGGTGCGTGCCGCGGTCACGCTGTCCCGCCGTTACCTGACCGGCCGCCAGTTGCCGGACAAAGCCGTGGATCTGCTGGACACCGCAAGCGCCCGCGTACGCATGAGTCTCGATACCGTTCCGGAGGCCATCGTTCGCCTGAAAGCGCAACTGACTGCACTGGAACTGGAAGAGCAGGCGCTGCTGGAAGATATTGCCGCCGGCAGTCGCCGTCAAGGTGACCGCCTGGGTGCCATTGCGCAGCAGCGGGCTGAACGGGAAGCGCGAATCCAGGAGCAGGAAGCCCGTTTCAGCAACGAAAAGGCGCTGGTGCAGCAGTTGATGACCAGCCGCCTGGACATCAGTCAGCAGGCTGACATTGCCGATTTGCAACAGCAGCTTGAGCAGGCGCAACAGGGTGATGTGCTGGTTCAGGCGGATGTGGATGCCCGCACTGTCGCGAATGTTATCGCCGACTGGACCGGCGTGCCGCTGTCCTCCTTGATGAAAGATGAGCAGACCGAACTGTTGAACCTGGAAAATGAAATCGGCCAGCGTGTGGTTGGGCAGGATGCCGCGCTCGACGCCATCGCTCAGCGCCTGCGCGCGGCGAAAACCGGGCTGACGGCGGAAAATGGCCCGCAGGGCGTGTTCCTGCTGGTCGGCCCGAGCGGGGTCGGCAAAACCGAAACCGCGCTGGCGTTGGCGGATGTGCTGTACGGCGGTGAAAAGTCCCTCATAACCATCAACCTCTCGGAATATCAGGAGCCGCACACCGTTTCCCAACTGAAAGGCTCCCCGCCGGGTTACGTGGGTTATGGCCAGGGCGGCATTCTGACGGAAGCGGTACGCAAGCGCCCCTACAGCGTGGTGCTGCTCGATGAAGTGGAAAAAGCCCACCGTGACGTGATGAACCTGTTCTATCAGGTATTCGACCGCGGTTTTATGCGCGACGGCGAAGGGCGCGAAATCGACTTCCGTAACACCGTTATTCTGATGACCTCCAACCTCGGCAGCGACTCCCTGATGCAGTGGCTTGATGAGCAGCCGGAAGCAACCGAAGGTGACCTGCACGAATTACTGCGCCCGATATTGCGCGACCATTTCCAGCCGGCCTTGCTGGCTCGCTTCCAAACCGTCATTTACCGGCCACTGGCGGAGACGGCAATGCGCACTATCGTCGGGATGAAACTCGGTCAGGTCAGCCAGCGTATGAACCGCCACTACGGTCTCAACACACATATCGACGAGAGCCTGTATGACGCGCTCACCGCCGCCTGTCTGCTGCCGGACACCGGCGCTCGCAATGTCGACAGCCTGCTTAATCAGCAAATATTGCCGGTGCTAAGCCGGCAGTTGCTGACTTATATGGCCGCGAAACAGAAGCCGCAGTCGTTACACCTTAGCTGGGATGAAGACGAGGGGATCGGGTTGGTGTTTGACGCTCTGCAACCGAACGTTTTGTGACGTGATATCAGACAGTTGCCACGCAATCGTAGTTCACCTCCACTCAGGAAAATAAAAATCATGAAAATGTTCAAAGCTCTATTTCTTGCCATGTTGATGACCGTACCAACGTTAGCGTTAAGCGGGTGTGGCACGCTGGACAGGGGAATGAGTTACCAATCGACATATCGAGGATTTGACAGGGATAAGACGGTGGGGAGTCAGGCTGTCCTATGGATATACACGTTAGGCGTTATACCTATTTTTTACATTGTGTCCATGCCCGTTGATCTCGTCGTTGATACGGTTCTGCTTCCTTGGGATCTTAATGCCAGCAGAGATAGCGATCGTAAAGCGCCAGCCTCAATAGTGACTCCCTTTCGGGAGTAGCAGGGAAGTAACGGTGCACTACAAATGATGCTGAACAACGCTGAGGTTTTGACGCGTTACGGAAACCGCCCGCGGTCTGATGGGCTCCGACTCAGCCGCAGGGAGTGGAAACGCCGGCGTACCGGCTGCAAAATAATAAGGACATCATCATGAGCGCAAACCCGATTTCTTTTTTCAGCCACAACCACCATCTGCTGACGGTGAAAGGCGGTGCGTCAGCGCTCGATGTGCTGGCGTTTACAGGCGATGAGGCACTAAGCCGGCCGTTCAGCTACCGTATTGAGTTCACAAGCTTTGACCCTGCCATCAGCAAAGAAATGATGCTGATGAAAGCCGCCTCCCTGACGCTGCAGGCCCCGGTGGACCAGGGCTGGGGCATCAAGGTGCAACAGCCGGTGCGCGTGGTGCAGGGGGTGATCACCGGCTTTGAGCGTTTTGGCACCTCCGCCGACCAGACCCACTACGCCGTTACCCTGCAGCCGCGCCTGGCGCTGCTCGACCGTTCGCACCAGAACGCCATCTATCAGGATATCTCCGTCCCACACATCGTGGAAAAAATCCTGCGTGAGCGCCACGGCATGCGCGGCCAGGATTTTCTGTTCTCGCTGACACGAGAATACCCGCGCCGCGAGCAGGTGATGCAGTACGGCGAAGACGATTTGCACTTTATTACTCGCCTGCTGGGCGAGGTCGGCATCTGGTTCCGCTTTACCACCGATACGCGTCTGAACATCGATGTGGTGGCGTTTTACGACAGCCGGCAGGGGTATGAGACAGGGCTGACGTTACCGGCGGTGCCGCCATCCGGCCAGCACTCAACCGGCGCGGACGCGGTCTGGGGGATGACATGCCACCACAAGGTGGTGCAGAAACAGGTCAGCACCCGCGATTACAACTACCGCCAGGCCACCGAAGACATGAATACGCAGGTCGACGCCACCCGGGGGGACACCACCACCTACGGCGATGCCTATCACTACGCCGACAACTACCTGACGCCGGGCAGCACAGACGATAACAACCCGGCCCCGGAGTCCGGGGCGTTCTATGCCCGTATTCGCCATGAACGCTACCTGAATAGCCAGACGCAAACGCAGGCCCTCACCAGTTGCCCGACGCTCTCCCCGGGCCAGCTACTCAACGTCACCGGCGGTGATGATGTGGCGGAGGTGTTTGCTCAAGGCGTAGTCATCACGGCGATGCACAGCCAGGCTCGCCGTGACCGGGATTTTGAGGTGTCATTCAGCGGTATCCCTGACGGCAACGATTTTAGCTTCCGCCCCGAGCCCGGCGCCCGTCCGGTGATGGCCGGCACGTTGCCGGCGCGGGTGACCAGTACCACCGAAAATGACACCTACGGTCATATCGATAAAGACGGCCGCTACCGCGTCAACCTGCTGTTTGACCGCGATAACTGGGAAACCGGCTTTGAAAGCCTGTGGGTGCGTCAGTCCCGTCCGTATGCCGGGGACACCTACGGTCTGCACCTGCCGCTGCTGGCGGGCACCGAAGTGGCGATTGGTTTTGAGGACGGCAACCCGGACCGGCCGTACATCGCCGGGGTGCTGCACGATTCGGCGCACGGCGACCACGTCACTATCCGCAACTATAAACGCAACGTGTTGCGCACCCCGGCGAACAACAAAATCCGCCTCGACGATGAGCGGGGGAAAGAGCACATCAAGGTCTCCACGGAATACGGTGGCAAGAGCCAACTGAACCTCGGGCACCTGGTAGACAGCGAGCGGCAAAAGCGCGGCGAAGGTTTTGAGCTCAGAACCGACGGGTGGGGGGCGATACGCGCGCAGAAGGGCCTCTTCATCAGCGCGGACGGCCAGGCAAAGGCGCAGGGGCAGGTACTGGCGATGGAGCCGGCCATCAGCCTGCTGAAAGGGGCGGTGAATCAGGTTGCAGAATGGGGAACGCTTGCCCAGACCCACTACAACTTTGCACCGGATGCGCAGCCTCTTCAGGCGCTTGCTTCAGCTGCCAGTGAGCTGAAAGAACCGACGGTGTTGCTCTCTGCGCCGAAAGGTATTGCCGCCGTCACACCGGAAACGGCATTGCTGCATACAGGGAAAGGTCTGTATCTGCAAAGTCTGGGCGAGGTGAATATCAGCGCGGCGCAGCGTTATTCAGTCAATGCCAGCCAGGCCATCTCCATACTGGCTCATCAGGAGGGCATGCGCCTGGTCTCTGCCAAAGGCCCGCTGGCGGTGGAATCCCACGCAGATACGCTGTCCCTGACGTCGATGAAAGATGTCACGGTACAGTCCACCCAGGGACATTTGCAACTGACGGCAAAGAATGGGATCACGCTTGCCTGTGGCGGTGCTTACATCCAACTGACCCCACAGGGCGAAATCAATGTGCATGGTCCTGGTCTGCTAAGCCTCAAAGGGCAGCACAAATTACAGGGCCCGACGAGTGAGGATTATCCGCTGCCTGAATTGCCTTCGTCGGTGTGCAAAGAGTGTCTGAAAAAGGCGCAGCAGGCTGCACAAGGCTTTGTGCCAAGGGAGGTATAAGTGAACATGACACGCATTGCTGACTGGGTGAATCTGCTGGAGCAAACCTGCGCTAATATTGAAATGGCCCACCTTGATTTTATTATCGACCAGTGCGGTATCGATTTTTCCGTCATTCCTGTACTCCGGAGTTTTTCACCGCCTTTAGCATGGCAGTCTCTCTACCAGGGGCTGCCGGAAGAGGCTTTACCCGATGAGTCGCCGCTGTTGATCAGGATTTCGCTGAATGATCCTCAGCAGAAACAGTGGTTTATTGAGTTAGCTCAGAAAATACAAAAGACCGCCCCGCTATTGGTTCTCGGTTCTCGTTGGCCTTTCGCTATTCTGGCTGAATGGTTAACGACCTGTACCGACGCGACCCATGAGGGGCGTGCCGGGCTGTTCAGATACTTTGATGCCCGTATTTTCCCTTATCTGTTTTCTCATATTTTGTCATCCGAACAGCAGGTTCAGTTGCAGCGTCCTGCACTGTTCTGGAGTTGGCTGGATCTTGACGAGAAGCCGGCATTATTGCTGGGGCAAGGGGCTCAACCCGCAATCAATGAGAAGTGCCAGAACATCGCTTTTAGCGATAGCCAGTTTGAATCCCTGATGTGCATCTGCGACGTAAAGTTGATGCTTCGCTATCGAGACGTTCCCGCTACTGGATTTACCTCTCAGGATGAACGGTTTACTGCCTGTTTCAACGGCATGCTTTCAGCCACTGCCGAAGGAATACTAGGGGATAAAGAGCGTCAAGACTGGGTGATAGATACCCTGAGCGAGCGGCCTGCTGAACAGGCCTAAACGCGGAGTTATGGTGCTGCTCATCTTCTGGAGGGGCAGCATTATGCCATCCCGAAAAGCCATGGCTAAGCAAAACGCACGTAACCTGTTAATTCATCAAAGGAATGGAAAATGAAAATACGGCATTACCTCGTGGTACTGGGTGCTCTGCTGCTGGCGGGCTGCAGCCAGCCGACGGCGAAAGCCAAAACCCGAAGCGGTGGCGGTGGGATTATTGTCGCCATCAATCACACCAAATGGGCGATCAACCATTTCAGCGTCGACGGTCAGTCGGGCATTGATGCTATTGGGCCCTATCAGGGCGGCGGTGGCGGCTGCTGCTATGGCGTGCCGGCGAAATGGCGACCGGGTATGACGGTAAAAGTCGACTGGGAAAGTGGTGAGGCATCTACAAAAGGGTTTCCGGGATTTGCAGATACGGAAAAGTACTTGGCTTGGGAAAAGAAAATGAGTGCGAATAACCAGCAGCACAGCACGGTGGTGCCGGTGCCTGACTATACGGGGCAAAAAAACTGTGGGATCACGGTGCATTTTATGCCCTGCGATGAGGTGAAAGTGACGACCAGCTGTGCCAACTACGGCCATCCGGAACATCCGATCAAAGAACCTCTTAAGATGCCGGAGCCAAAAGTATGTCCGAAATAATCACCGATCTGGCGTGGTTCCTCTTCTGCAATGCTTAGCCATGCCATCCCGAAAAGCCATGGCTAAGCAAGACGCACATAACCTGTTAATTCATCAAAGGAATGCAAAATGAAAACACGACACTACCTCGTGGCACTAAGTACGCTATTGCTGGCGGGGTGCTGCCTGCCGACGGCGAAGGCGGGAACCATAGAGGCAGTTAACCACACCAAATGGGCGATCAACCATTTCAGCGTCGACGGTCAGTCGGGGATAGACATTATTGGGCCCTATCAGGGCGGCGGTGGCGGCTGCTGCTATGGCGTGCCGGCGAAATGGCGGCCGGGTATGACGGTAAAAATCGACTGGGAAACCGGGGTTGGTGGCTCAAAGGGATTTCCAGGCTTTGCTGATTGGGAAAAGTACTTGGCCTGGGAAAAAAAAATGAAGGCCCAGAATAAGCAGCACAGCACGGTGGTGCCGGTGCCGGACTATACGGGCCAGGAAACCTGCGGGATCACGGTGCATTTCATGCCGTGCGATGAGGTGAAGGTGACGACCAGCTGTGCCAACTACGGCCATCCGGAACATCCGATCAAAGAACCTCTTAAGATGCCGGAGCCAAAAGTATGTCCGAAATAATCACCGATCTGGCGTGGCTCCTCTTCTGCAATGCTTAGCCATGCCATCCCGAAAAGCCATGGCTAAGCAAGACGCACATAACCTGTTAATTCATCAAAGGAATGTAAAATGAAAACACGACACTACCTCGTGGTACTGGGTGCGCTGTTGCTGGCGGGCTGCAGTCAGCCGACGGCGAAAGCCAAAACCCGAAGCGGTGGCGGTGGGATTATTGTCGCCATCAACCACACCAAATGGGCGATCAACCATTTCAGCGTCGACGGTCAGTCGGGGATAGACATTATCGGGCCCTATCAGGGCGGCGGTGGTGGCTGCTGCTATGGTGTGCCGGCGAAATGGCGGCCGAGTATGACGGTGAGGGTGGACTGGGAAACAGGGGTGGGATACTCGATGGATTTCCCTGGTTATGAAAATTGGGATAAATATTTGGTCTGGGAAAAAAAAATGAAGGCTCAGAATAAGCAGCACAGCACGGTGGTGCCGGTGCCGGACTATACGGGGCAGAAAACCTGCGGGATCACGGTGCATTTTATGCCCTGCGATGAGGTGAAGGTGACGACCAGTTGTGTGAGCCCCGGCCGACCGGGCTATCCGCTCAACGAGCCACTGCAGATGCCGGAGCCAAAAGTATGTCCGAAATAATCACCGATCTGGCGTGGTTTCCGCCGGCGTTTCCGGCTCAGGGGCGTTTACCTACTCAGGCTGCGCTGGTTGGAGCCAACTGCGCCCGGCAGGACAGCCATGAGCTGACTTACCGACAGGAGTTATGCCTGGCGGCCGGGCGGCGCGTGGCGCCCCCCTGCTGCAAGACCCTGCATATCAGCCTGTTTTTCGACGGCACCGGCAATAACCTCAATCACGACTTATATATTGCTAAGCCGAAGCACCCGACCAATATTGCCCGGCTGTTCCGCGCTACCATCGGCCAGGGCTACGCCGGGGGGTTGGCGGATAACACAGAGGAGCTACTGGATGCCATCGGCAGCGGCGAGGATAAATACTACAAATATTATATTCCCGGCGTCGGCACGCCTTTCCCCGAAGTGAACGATCTGGATTTCAGCATGATGGGGCTGGCGGCGGCGACCCACGGGGAGGATCGCATTAACTGGGGCCTGCTGCGGCTTATCGACGCGCTGAAGAGGACGATGGGGAGCGATCCCCTGTCGGACGACGAGAGCTGGAAGGCGGTGGACAAAATGGCGACCTCGATGGCGTCTTTTGGGCTGACCGGTAGCGCTAACCGTTTTGAGACCTTCCAACGCCTGCTGAAGGAGATGTCACCCGAGCTGCAAAAGGCGCTGATGCCCACCGGGCCCGACAAGCCGAAGCTCCTAGGGATCAAACTGTACGTGTACGGCTTTTCGCGCGGGGCGGCGGCGGCGCGGGCCTTTGTTCGCTGGCTCAGTGAGCTGCTGCCAAAGCCTGAGGAGGGGCAGGACAAGCCCGAACAGTGCCTGGCGGTGGGGGGGCTAAAAATCCCGCTCAGCGTCGAGTTTCTTGGCCTGCTGGATACGGTGGCCTCGGTGGGGGTGGCACATATCGCCCCGGTGGCGGAAGGGCACATGGGCTGGGCCGACGGAACCCAGGAGCTGCCGGCAGAGAAGACCTATGGCGGGTTGATCAAAAAGTGTGTCCACCTGGTCTCTTCCCACGAGCAGCGGCTGTGCTTCCCGCTGGATTCGATCCGCCGCCCGGATGGCATGTACCCGGCTCATAGCGAGGAAATCGTCTATCCGGGCATGCACTCGGATTTAGGTGGTGGCTACCCGCCGGGGGATCAGGGAAAGGCAAATGGTGATAACGATAGTTTACTGTTGTCACAAATTGCGCTGCATGACATGTATGCCTCTGCTTTTATTGCAGGCGCACCATTGAAAGTACCACCAGTTACATTACCTGAAGACTTGAGATCAAATAACTGGCGAATGATGCCTATGGATCTGCAAATTGAATTTGCAGTCGCACCTGAATTAATCAATCGTTTCAACGCCTGGCGGGAACTCACCCTCGGTTTGAGCACCTCCTCGGCCCCACTTTCCCCCGAACAGGCAGCAAAATACGATCCGCCGCGCGCGCCCGCCAGTCTGGAGAAAGCCATTGAAAATCAGCTGGGTTGGATCACGGCGTGGCGCATCAACCGCTATGCCGGGGGAAGCTACAAGACCCAGCGTTTTTATGTCGATTCGGCGGCGAATGGGCTGGATAAAGACAGCGATCCGCTGGTCAGAAAGCAGTCTGAGGCGGTCAGAAAGGCTTTACAGGAGGAAGTTGAGAAAAAGCGCAAGACCGATATTGCCAAACATAATCCGGATGATGGCTTCCTGAAGCTCCCGCCGGGGCTGAAGGATTTCGACGCGGCGCTGGGGCAGACGCAGCTGCGTCAGGCGGCGGAGGAGTTCAGAGAGGATTATCACGGCCTCTCGCGAACCAGTACCGGGAACTGGTATTTTAGTATTGCTGATTCAATGAGTAACGCTATTTTCCTGCTGAATAATGATAATGAGTACGGCGAGTGGCTGAGAATAAAAACGGCCGGAGACGATCGCGTAAAAGTGCTTTTCCCGCTTACCGGGGAAGCGAGTAATGCCACGCAGCCTGCCGGGCTGGTGCGGGCGCTGTTTGACGATCAGATCCACGATTCCCGCGCCTGGTTTATGCACAACGCCTTCGGCTCCCGTGAACCCTGGGGCAGCTATTTCCTCTACCGGATGATCTATTTCGGCAGCCGCAGCAGTAAACCGATGACGCCATTGATGATTGCCGGGGCGGTAGTGGGGGTTGCGACACTTGCAGCAGGCGCGGCCGTGATCATCAAACAGAAAAGCGCGAAGGGCAAACTGGCGGGCCTTGCCGGTACCGTAGGGGCTATTTATCTGGAAACTCAGGCGATCGATCTGCTTTCTGGTAAGCCTTTGCCTATGCTGCTCAATGCCGCACAGCTGCAGGCGCCGACAATGGAACCCGGTGTGATTGTCGCGCAGCAAACGCAGGCGATCGGTGAACAACGCTTGGCGCTGGCAAAGTCGCTGATTGAGTCCGGCTGGGCGGAAAAGCTTAAATCGACCGTGACGGCATAATTCATGGAGGGATGACGGATGAAAGCGATCATACGTGAGGGCGATACCCTGCGGGAGTACGGCGGGAAAGTGCTGGGCGGGCATTATCTGTGCTTCGGCAAAGGCATTGCCTGCAAAGGCGATGCGGTAAAGTGCAATAAGCATGGTATGACGGCCATCAGCGAAGGCAGTGCGTTATCGGAGGCAGACGGGCAGCCGGTGGCATTGCACGGCCACCGCTGCGCCTGTGGTTGCACGCTGGTGAGCTCTTTCCCTGATTGCGGCATTGCGCTGTGAGGCCGTTACCGAAGTATCCACCCTACCGGATCGCGCATCCGCCTGATGTTAAACGCTGGCTGTCAGTGGGTGCGCTGCTGGTACTGTTGTGCGCAGGCGGCGGTGCACTGCTTCATTCTGCCGGGAGCCGCGTTGGGCTGATGATTAAAGGGATGGCTGGCGCGGCGGTTCTGCTGGGCGTGCTCTGGTTAATGCGCTTGCTGTATTACCGGGTTTCGGCCTATAACGCCCGGTATTATGCGCAGCTGGTTGAACAGCAGCAGCAGGCCTGGTGGGAGCAGCATCAACGCCGTTTCGCGCTCAGTGAAATGGTGTTGCTGGGCCCGGCCGGAACCGATGCGCCACACTGGCTGCGGTTGTTACAGCGGGAGCATCGGGTTCCTGAGATAAAAAATGAGTCGAGCGGAAAAGCGCTGCGCATCGGCCGGACGTTGGTCGACTCGGTGGCTGAACGAGAGACTTTGTTGGCAAAAATGCTGGTGCTGCAGTGGCAGACGCAAAACGCAAATTCCCCCCTCCCGCACATACGGCGCTGCTACTGGCTGGGTTCCCTGGTGGCCTGGCGGGCATTTTGCGCGCAAATGCAGCTTTCGTTTGTTGACGCTGCGCTACCCGAAAAGCCGGAGAAATGGCAAGGCGAAGAGACGTTGTCAGTACTTGCCGCCGTCGCTCAAACGCTCCCGGAGACCGAAGCCATTCTGGTCGCCGGGTGCCATTCGATGACGGCCTCGTTTAACTCAGAGCAGCCTGCCGGTGAGTCTGCGGCTTTGTGTCTGGTGGCTCATAAAGGCCTGGTCAGCCTTACCCGAGGGGAGGTCTACGATCCCACCGGGAAAGAGGTTTTAACCGCAGTCAGCGAGCGAGCGGAGCAGCAAAGCGAAATCGAAAAGGCACCTGACGCTTGCATGCTGTTCTCACAGCCCACGTTACCCGTGCTGGCGCAAAGTGGCTGGAATGTGACTCATCACGTCCAAGATCTCAACTGGGGCAACCCGGGTGAGATGGAGATGCTCATCGTGCTGGTCCTGGCAGCCTTGTATGCCAAACAGTATCAAGAACCCTGCGGCTGGATAGCCAAAGATCCTCTACACACTCTCGCACTTGGAATTATTAAACCTTATGGAGAAGGAAAATAAACCCGCTGAATTTTCTGTGGTTTCCACAGCGGTGTTGTTTGTTGCTACTGTCACGTTGCTTGTGCTGGCAGGTGGATTGCTGTGGTGGTACTGGGAGAACGATCTCTCCACGGAATGGAATGTGCTACGCCAGATCATGACGGCCTGTTTTGTTGTCTGGGTAGCGTCGCTCTGTGTACTGGTACTGGGTTTTATCGCGTTTCATTTAGTGATTCGGGATAACGTGATGGGAGACGCTTCTTCCAGACCAGTGAAAAAGAAAAGCCCCTCCCGGTTGCCGCTCAAGGCAGACATCGCCAGTTATCTCCGCCAACGTTATACCTTCTTCTGGCGCCAAAAAGTCCGTCTCCTGCTTGTCACGGGCGATGAAGCCGTTATCGAACGGCTGGCACCGGGCCTTCAGCAGCAGCAATGGCTTGAAGGCAATCGCACGGTGCTGATTTACGGCGGCAGTCTGGCATTAGAGAGGGACAGTGATAAATACACCGCGCTGCGCAAGCTGCGCCGGGGCCGTCCGTTGGATGGCATCGTGCGGATGCTGGCTGAAGGCCAGGATCTTACCCCGCAGATGAGCGATAGCGATCTGCGGGGGCTGGAGAAAATTGGCGAGGCGCTACGCTATTCTGCCCCGGTCTATCTGTGGCAGCTGTGTGGCAGCAACTGGCCGCAGGCGGGGCGTAAATCTCAGCCAATTGGGGTGACGTTCCCGCCGCGAGCCGCGCCGGAAAATGTGGCTGCGCAGCTTAACGCGCTATTGCCGCAGCTGCGTGAACAAGGGCTTTCTCAGGTTGCGGAAAATCGCAGCTATGATTTTCTGCTGCGTTTGGCGCAACAGTTTGAACAGGGGGAAAGCGAACGCTGGAAAACGCGTCTGGCTCCCTGGCTCTACGGTTCCCAGCAGCAAGTCCCGCTACGAGGGCTGATGTTCAGCCTGAATGGCGAAGACGAACCGGCAATCGAGGCCGTTGGAATCGATGCTCGTCGCGCTCACCTGCATGCCCTGACCCTGCCGGTAACCTGGCAGGGCATCGTCGATGACTGTACCCGGGTTCGTGGGCGTCGGGTGGGGATGGCGTGGGAGCAGGCGCTCGTTTGGGCACTGTTGGGCATCATTGGCGTCTGGGGGACGGGGCTGTTGCTCTCCTTTGCGCTGAATTATAGCCAGATAACTTCCGTGGCAGGAAAAGCCCGCGTTTTGGTGGAACACCCTGCCATTTCCGATAGTCAACTGACCGCCCTGCATGATTTGCGTAATGAGGCTGGTCGACTGCAACAGCAGGTTGAGGATGGCGCCCCGTGGTACCAGCGTTTTGGGCTGGGCCACCATGCGCAGTTGCTGAATGCCATGTTGCCGTGGTATGGCGTGGCGAATAATCGTCTGATTCGTGACCCGGCGAATAATGCCTTGGCGCAGAAGCTCAGCGCCCTGGTCAATTCAGCGCCAAACAGCGACCAGCGCATCAAGCTGACGAAACCGGGTTATGACCAGCTTAAGGCCTGGCTGATGATGGCCCGTCCGGATAAAGCCGACGGTGCATTCTACGCGCAAACCATGAAAACGGTGCAGCCAACGCACAGGGGCATCTCAACCGGCCTGTGGCAAAGCCTGGCGCCGGATTTATGGGCCTTCTACATTTCCGAGCTGCCGAAGCAGCCCCAGTGGAAAGTTACCCCGGAGGCGCAACTGGTGAGCCAGGGGCGTCAGGTTCTGTTGCAGCAGATTGGTCGCCGCAACGCAGAAGGCGCGCTGTATGAAAACATGCTCAAGTCAGTACGCCGCAACTTCGCCGATGTGACACTGGAGGACATGACCGGCGGCACCGATGCGCGCCGCCTGTTTACCACCGATGAGGTGGTGCCGGGCATGTTCACCCGTCAGGCGTGGGAAGGCGGCGTTCAGCAGGCAATTGATAAAACGGCGAACACGCGTCGGGATGAGATCGACTGGGTGCTGAGCGACAACCGCAAAGCGCTATCCGCAGAAATCTCCCCGGAAGCACTGAAAGCGCGGCTGACCCAGCGTTACTTCGCCGACTTTGCCGGCAGCTGGCTGAACTTTCTCAACAGCCTGCGGCTGAACCCGGCGCATAACATCGCCGATGTGACCGACCAATTGACGTTGATGAGCGATGTGCGCCAGTCCCCGCTGATTGCGTTGATGAACACGCTGGCCTGGCAGGGGCAGACCGGGGAACAGGGGGAAGGACTGTCGGATTCCATCATTAAATCGGCAAAAGATCTGATCGGCAGTAAAGATAAACCGGTCATCGATCAACATGCTGCAGGCCCACAGGGGCCGCTGGATGAGACCTTCGGGCCGCTGCTGGTCCTGATGGGGAAAAACAAAGCCGGTAACGTGATGTCCGCGGATAACTCGCTCAGTTTGCAGACCTATCTGACCCGCATCACCCGCGTGCGATTGCGGTTGCAACAGGTGGCAAACGCGTCCGATCCGCAGGCGATGATGCAAACGCTGGCACAGACCGTTTTTCAGGGCAAAAGCGTGGATCTGACTGATACCCAGCAGTACGGCAGCCTGGTGGCGGCCAGCCTCGGGGAGGAGTGGAGCGGATTTGGCCGCACGCTGTTTGTGCAGCCGTTGACCCAGGCCTGGGAAACCGTGTTGCAACCGTCCGCCGCCAGCCTGAACGAACGCTGGCGCCGTTCGGTGGTCACGAACTGGCGCACGGCGTTTGATGGCCGCTTTCCGTTTAGCGTCGGCAAAAGCGATGCGTCCTTGCCGATGCTGGCCGAGTTCATCCGCAAGGATACCGGACGTATAGACCGCTTTCTGACGGCAGAGCTCGGCGGGGTGCTGCACAAAGAAGGCAGCCAGTGGGTGCCGGATAGCGCCCACAGTCAGGGCCTCACGTTTAACCCGGCGTTCCTTAAAGCCGTTAACCAGCTCAGCCAGCTGTCAGACATTCTGTTTACTGACGGTAGCCAGGGCATCAGCTTTGAGCTGCAGGCGCGCGCGGTGCCTCAGGTGGTGGAAACACAGCTGACGATCGACGGCCAAAAGCTGCACTACTTCAATCAGCTGGCCGACTGGCAGTCGTTCCGCTGGCCGGGGGAAAGCTACAAGCCGGGGACGATGCTGACCTGGACGTCAGTCCATGCCGGTGCGCGCCTGTTTGGGGACTATACGGGGACATGGGGGTTCATTCGCTGGCTGGAGCAGGGGAAACGTCAACAGCTTGACCGCAGCCAATGGATGGTGAGCTTTACGGCACCTGACGGAAGAACGCTGCAGTGGGTGCTGCGCACCCAGTTGGGCAACGGGCCGCTGGCGCTGCTGGGGCTACGCAATTTCAGTCTGCCGGATAGCGTATTCAGCGTAGAAACCTCAGCCGCCGAGCAGGCGCTGATCCGTTCGGAGTCCTCAAGCCTGGATGAGGAGGAATAATGGCCGCATTACAGAATGTACTTCACGCGTGTGGAGTGGGTGAAGATGCCTTGCTGAGCCAGGCCCGGGCGCGTAGCGCTGACTGGGCGAGCTGAGACATCGGGTTCGGGAGCCTGAGGATGAAGGGGCCAGAAGGCGGTTTGAGATAGCCTGTCTCCGGTTGTTGTTTCCCGATGAATGAACGCCACATCTACAAGGAAAGTCAGATGAAACATGCATTATTAAGCCCGCTGCTGGCGGGATTGCTGCTGCTAACCGGCTGCTCACAGCCTGCCGCTCAGGCAGGGGGCGGTGGTGGCACCATCGACGCCATCAACCACACCAAATGGGCGATTAACCACTTCAGCGTGGATAACCAGTCGGGCATCGACATTATTGGCCCGTTCCAGGGCGGTGGCGGCGGTTGCTGCTACAGCGTGCCCGCCCGGTGGACGCCGGGTATGACGGTGCGTATTGACTGGGAAACCGGGGTTGGTGATATGGATGGATTTCCCGGTTATCAGGACCGAGAAAAATATCTCGCCTGGGCTAAGAAAATGAAAGCCCAGAATCGCCAGCACAGCAAAACCGTCCCGGTACCCGACTATACCGACCAGGATGTCTGCGGCATCACGGTGCACTTTTTGCCTTGTGATGACGTGAAGGTCACGACCAGTTGCTACACCTACGGCAGTCCGGCCTACCCGATAAAAGAGCCCATCAGGATGAAGGAGCCAAAAGACCGTCCGAGATAGCCTGTCTCCGGTTGTTGTTTCCCTATGAATGAACGCCACATCTACAAGGAAAGTCAGATGAAACATGCATTATTAAGCCCGCTGCTGGCGGGATTGCTGTTGTTAACCGGCTGCTCACAGCCTGCCGCTCAAGCAGGGGGCGGAGGTGGCACCATCGACGCCATCAACCACACCAAATGGGCGATTAACCACTTCAGCGTGGATAACCAGTCGGGCATCGACATTATTGGCCCGTTCCAGGGCGGTGGCGGCGGTTGCTGCTACAGCGTGCCCGCCCGCTGGACGCCGGGTATGACGGTGCGTATTGACTGGGAAACCGGGGTTGGTGATACAGAAGGTTCCCCTGGATTTGGCGATGATGAAAAATATCTCGCCTGGGCTAAGAAAATGAAAGCCCAGAATCGCCAGCACAGCAAAACCGTCCCGGTACCCGACTATAACGGCCAGGATGTCTGCGGCATCACGGTGCACTTTTTGCCCTGTGATGACGTGAAGGTCACGACCAGTTGCTACACCTACGGCAGTCCGGCCTACCTGATAAAAGAGCCCATCAGGATGAAGGAGCCAAAAGACTGTCCGAGATAGCCTGTCTCCGGTTGTTGTTTCCCTATGAGTAAACGCCATATCTACAAGGAAAGTCAGATGAAACATGCATTATTAAGCCCGCTGCTGGCGGGATTGCTGTTGTTAACCGGCTGCTCACAGCCTGCCGCTCAGGCAGGGGGCGGTGGTGGCACCATTAAAGCCATCAACCACACCAAATGGGCGATTAACCACTTCAGCGTGGATAACCAGTCGGGTATCGATTCTATAGGTCCATTCCAGGGCGGCGGCGGCGGTTGCTGTTACAGCGTGCCCGCCCGGTGGACACCGGGTATGACGGTGCGTATTGATTGGGAAACGGGGGTGGGATATTCCATGGACTTTCCTGGCTATCAGAATAGGCAAAAATATCTTGCCTGGAAAAAAAACATAGATGCTCAAAAACGTCAGCACAGCAAAACCGTCCCGGTACCCGACTATAACGGCCAGGATGTCTGCGGTATCACGGTGCACTTTTTGCCCTGTGATGATGCAAAGGTCACGACCAGTTGCTGGTCACCGAGAAATGCCAACTACCCGATTAAAGAGCCCATCAGGATGAAGGAGCCCAAAGTATGTCCGAGATAAAGGAAACCGATTTAACCTGGGTGCCACCGCCGTTCCCAGCGCAGGGGCGCCTGCCGAACCAGGCGCTGCAGGTGGGGCAGAGCCTCTATCAGCAGGACAGCGCCGAGCTGCTCTACCGTCAGGAGCTGTGCCTGGCCGCCGGACGACGCGTGGCCCCACCGTGCTGTAAAACGCTGCATATCAGCCTGTTTTTCGACGGCACCGGCAATAACCTGAATAATGATTTACTTCTGTCAAACCCAAAACACCCGACCAATATTGCCCGTCTGTTTCGTGCCACTATCGGGAGCGGTACGGCAGGTGGGGTACCGACCAACGATCAGAACGCGCTGTTAGATGCTGCTGAAGAAGGTGAGGGGAAATATTTTAAGTTCTATATGCCTGGCGTGGGCACCCCGTTCCCGGAAGTGAACGACCCGGACTATTCCACTATGGGTTTGGTGGGTGCCACTAAAGGGGAGGAGCGGATTAACTGGGCGCTGCTGCGCATTATTGATGTACTGAAGTTTAGCGCCACGGAAAAGTGGCTGACTACTGCGGAGAGCCGCCGGTCTATCAACAACATGGGCACCAGCTGGAACCGCCTGTGGTTTGGTGGCAGCCACAACCGTTATGAAGAGTTCAGCCGCTTACTGAATGGTTTAGCCCCGCAGCTAAAGCCTTTGCTGACACAACCGGAGCCCGGTAAACCCAAGCTGTTGGGCATCAAGCTGTACGTCTATGGCTTTTCCCGTGGTGCGGCGGCGGCGCGTGCCTTTGTGCGCTGGCTGAGCGAGCTGCTTCCCCCGCCAAAGGCGGAAGGCGAAAATCCCCCGCAGTGCCTGCAAATAGGTGACATGCAGCTGCCCATCAGCGTGGAATTTCTCGGGCTGCTGGATACCGTGGCCTCGGTTGGAGTGGCGCACGTGGTGCCGATTGCCGAAGGGCATATGGGCTGGGCAGACGATTCGATGGAACTGCCGAGCGATGAAACCTATGGCGGGCTGATAAAAAAATGCGTGCACCTGGTATCCGGCCACGAGCAGCGCCTTTGCTTCCCGCTGGACTCGGTGCGCCGGGGTAACGGCAAATATCCGCTTTATGCTACCGAGGTGGTGTATCCGGGGATGCATTCAGATATCGGCGGTGGCTATCCGCCGGGAGACCAGGGGAAGGCGAATGGCGAGGATGATGCTTTATTACTCTCACAAATTGCCTTGCATGATATGTATGCTTGAGCATTTTCCACTGGTGCACCACTCAAAATACCTCCAGCGATGTTACCGCAAGAATTAAACCAGCAGCTTTGGCGAGCGATGTCACCAGACTTGCAGGCGGAATTTGTAATAGATTCACCATTAGTCCATCGCTTCAACGCCTGGCGCGAACTCACCCTGAACTTGACCACGCCAGAAAAAATCACTGCTGAAGAGGCCGCCAGCTACAACCCGCCGCGCGCCAGCAGCAGCCTGGAAAGCCTCGTCGACAATCAGATTGCCTGGATCACCGCCTGGCGTATTGACCGCTATGCCAAAGGGACGCTGGTGGAACAGCGGTTCTATAAAGCGGCGACGGATAAGGAAGCATTACCTGCTGCGCGCAAGGCGGCAGAAGAAGCACGGGATGCAAAGCAGCGAGAGGTGCTCAAAACGCGTCAGGGTCAGATAGCCAAACAGCCCGCCGACCAGATGGACGATCTGGTGCTCCATCCGGGCGTCAAGGATTTTGATCCGAAGATGGATAAGCCCCAGCTGTTCGAAGCGGCGAAGGAGTTTGGCAAGGATTACCACGACGGCTACCGCATTCCGGATAATCTGGCGCAGGCGGTGCTGGATACCGTGCTGCAACCGATGATTTTCGTGCTCAATACCGATGATGAACCGCAGGAATACCGGCGAATAAAGGCTGACGGAGATGCCCGAGTGGCTGTCCTGTTCCCCGCCGCCGGCGAGGCCAGCAATGCGCAGCAGCCCGCCGGGCTGGTCAGGGCGCTGTTTGACGATCAGGTGCACGACTCGCGCGCCTGGTTTATGCACGCCGCGCTGGGGACGCGCGAGATGTGGGCCGGCTACTTCCGTTACCGCATGATTTACTTCAGCGACCAGTGCAATAAATCGCTGTCGCCACTGGTGATCGCCGGGAACGTGGTCGGGTTCGCCACCCTTGTCACGGGTGTGGCGCTGAGCTTCAAGCAAAAGAGCCTGACCGGCAAGCTGGCCGGCCTGGCCGCCACCGGTGCGGTGCGTTCGCTGCAGGTCGAGGTGCTGGACAGGCTTACCGGCCTGCCATTGCCGGCGCTACCGGGGGGCGAACAGCTCAGGGCCTTTACCAACGAACCGGGCGTGGTGGTCGCTCAGCAAAAAGCCTTTGTGGCACAGCAGCAGCAACTGCGGCTGGCGCGGGCGCAAGCCGCGATCCCGGCCAGTTGGTTGGAACAAGCCCTGAAGACAATCACCTGAGATCACGGAAGGAGATCACGATGAGTAAAGTTATCCGCAAAGGAGAGCGCCCTGCGGGAATATGGCGGCGAGGGAAGAAGAATGCGCCAACGGTTTGACCGCGTGAGCTTTACGGCACACTCAACCCTGGATGAGGAGGAATAATGGCCGCATTACAGAATGTACTTCATGCGTGTGGGGTGGATGAACATGCCTTGCTGAGCCAGGCCCGGGCGCGTAGCGCTGACTGGGCGAACTGGCTGATGCCGGTGGCGGCGGATCGCCCTACGGGTGACGATCCCGGCTACGACGATGATTTCCAGCGGATCCGCGAGGAGGTTAATAAACTCTCCGGTATTGATACGGGATTGATTTGTGAACTGGCAGAAAAACTGCTGACCAACGTCTGTAAGGATCTGCGGGTGATCGGTTTTTACATCTGGGCGCGTCTGCACCAGGATGGGGAAATCGGGTTGGCGCAGGGGGTTGAACTGTTGGCGGCCATGCTTGAACGGTTTGGCAACGAGCTCCATCCTCTGCGCGCTCGCAGCCGTCAATCCGCGCTGGCGTGGTTGGCTAGCCGTCGCGTGACTGACAGCCTTGCTCTCTATCCTGAGGTGGATATGTCCGTCATGCAGCGCATCATGGGGGCGCTGTTATTGTCGGAACAGGCGTTTATCGCGCTGGATGAAGCCTCCCGCCCAGATCTTGGCGGGCTGTATCAGGCTTTAGATAACCGGCTGATCCAAAGCGGCGGGGCAAACACGCTGGTACCGCAAACCAGCCGTGAAGAGGGCGCGCCGGTTACCTCGGCGCTATCGTCAGCGCCGGCGTTGAATGCCGTGACGTCAGGGCGTGATTTGCTCGATCAGGCCAAAGTGTTGGCGAAATACCTGCGTGACCAGCCCGGTGGTTGGCTGGCCGGGCATCATTTGTTGAAAAGTGTCCGCTGGGACACGCTGACGGACCTTCCTCCTCTGGATGCCGCCGGTCGCACCCGCCTGGCCCCGCCCAAACCCGACAACAAAGCGCACCTCAAACGCCTGTTTTTGCAGAAAAACTGGTTAGAACTGTTAGAGCATACGGACTCGTTGTTGGCGCAGGGCGTTAACCACCTGTGGCTGGATGTGCAGTGGTATGCCTGGCAGGCACTGGCGAAACAGGATCATGACAGCGTGCGTGCAGACATTCTCTGCCGTGATTTGAAAGGCCTGCTGGCCCGCCTCCCAGGGCTGGAAGCGCTGGCTTTCAGTGACGGCACACCTTTCGCCGATGAAGTGACGCTGAACTGGATAAATGAAAGCGTGCTCGATGACATAGCCGGATGGAGAGAGGAGTCGGTATCCGTCGTGGCCAGCAGCCACGATGATGTGCTGGCACTGGAGCCGGAAGTGCTGGCGAAAGCCGACAGCGAGGGTATTGAAGCCGCGCTCAACTGGCTTCAGGTTCAGCCGGGTTACACCTCCTCCCGGGATCAATGGCTGATGCGCCTGCTGATGGCCCGGGTGAGTGAACAGTACGGAAAAAATGACATGGCGCTGCATCTGCTGCGCGAGCTGGACGACAGTGCCGGCACGCTTACGCTTGCGCAGTGGGCACCGGCGCTGATGTTTGAAGTCAAAGCCCGCCGGCTCAAACTGCTGAGAGGCAGATCCGGGCGCGGCGAAGTTGATAAAACCCGGCTGCAGACCGAAATGGATACGCTGCTTTCCGGGCTTATCGTGCTGGATCCCGCACGCGCAGTGGTGCTGTGCGGGTAACGCCTTTCATCCCGTTTTTCCCCTCTCGTCCGGTTCCGGTTTCCGCGATCCCCGACAGACATTCAGCCTCAAACAGAGACATTATGGACGACTTAACCCTGCGTTATTACGACGCTGAAATGCGTTACCTGCTGGAAGCCGGCGAAGAGTTTGCCCGCGCTCACCCGGAGCAGGCGGCAATGCTCAACCTCGATAAAGCGGGTGCGCGCGACCCGTATGTGGAGCGCCTGTTCGAGGGCTTTGCCTTCCTGATGGGCCGGCTGCGCGAGAAGCTTGACGACGATTTGCCTGAGCTGACCGAAGGGCTGGTCAGCCTGCTGTGGCCGCATTATCTGCGCACCATTCCGTCGATGTCGGTGGTGGAGTTCACGCCCGAGTGGCGCGAAATGAAAGAGACGATGCGTATTGTCAAAGGCTTTGAGGTGAACTCGCGGCCGATCGGTGAAAAGGGCACGCGCTGCCGGTATACCACCACCAAGGAAATAGATCTTCCGCCACTGGCGCTGGAATATGCCCGCCTGTCGACCGATGCGGAGGGCCGTTCGGTTGTTACATTGCGCTTTAACTGCAGCGAGCTGGCGGACTGGAGCCGTATCGATCTCCGCCATATTCCTTTCTATTTCAATGCCGATGCGCCGCTGGCCTGCGCCATGCATGAAGCGTTCACCCTAAATGTGGCCCGGATGGGGTTGCGGATGCCCGGCGATGTGGACTGCAGACCGCTGGAAGGGCATTTCACCTCGCTCGGGTTTGGCGAAAACGACACGCTTTGGCCGAGGAGCAACGGCAGTTTCAGTGGCTACCAGCTCTTGCTGGAGTACTTTACCTTCCGCGAGAAATTCATGTTTACCGGCCTGCGTGGGCTGGAAACCGTGGCTTTTCCGGCTGAACTTCCCTGGTTTGAGATTGAGATGGTGCTGGCCGAACGCTGGGCGCATGACTTCAGCTTTACCGAAAAGCATCTGCGTCTGAACTGCGTGCCGGTGATCAACCTGTTCCCGCTGGAATCCGATCCCCTGACGCTGAACTCGCTACAGACCGAATACATGCTGCGCCCAATGCGCGTGCAGGATGGCCATACCGAGATTTACGCCGTGGATTCGGTTATTTCTTCGAGTGGCCATAGTTACGTCCCGTTCTCGAGCTTCCGCCACAAAGGCGGGATGATGCGCCATGGGGCTCCCGAATATTACTACCACACCCGTGTGCGGCACGGCCCGTCCGGGTTGCATAACACCTGGCTCATCCTCGGCGGCGAAGCCTTTGATAACCACACCGTGCCCGAAGATGAGAGTCTGTCGTTGACGCTCACCGGCACCCACGGTCAGTTACCGCGGCGTGCGCTGCAAAGTACGGTGCTGGATACCGTGATGAAAACCACCTCGGTCAGTATCAGCGTACGTAACCTTTGCGCACCGACGCTCCCGTGTTATCCGCCGGCACAAGACCGCTTTCACTGGCGTGTACTGAGTCATCTCGGCAGTGGTTTTCTTTCGATGATGGATAACGCCGACGTGTTACGCGGCACGCTCGCGCTGTATGAATGGACAGACAGCGAAATGAACCGCCGCCGGCTGGAGGCCATCATCGACGTGAAGCACAGTGAAATTGAACGCTTTGAACAGGGCTACCTGGTGCGCGGTGTGCAGGTTGATGTGACCCTCGACAGCCACGGTTTTACCGGAAGAGGAGACATCTGCCTGTTCGGTGAAATGCTGAGCCGCTTCTTTGCGCTCTACACCGACATCTACCTGTTTAATCGCCTGATTATTATTCTGCAACCGACCGGAGAGCGTCTGGAATGGGAAGAGAAGCACAATCGCCGCATTCCCGGCTGACCCCACGGCTGGAAGCCGACCTTAACCGCATTAACTTCTACCGTTTCTGCCAACTGCTTGAAAAACTGAACCCGGACAGGCCGTTACTGGGCTCCACCAGCCACCCGG
Source organism: Serratia sp. OLAL2 (assembly GCF_002752475.1). NCBI lineage: Bacteria > Pseudomonadati > Pseudomonadota > Gammaproteobacteria > Enterobacterales > Yersiniaceae > Serratia > Serratia sp. OLAL2. The sequence goes on from NZ_MSTL01000018.1 coordinate 425,623, forward strand.
CGGACGATCCGGTGCGCTTTGCTCCCCATCCAGGGATGGGGTTTCCGGCCAGTGAACTGAAAACCGTCGAATATGACGAAGACGATGACAGTAAACCCCCGGTCATCCGCACGACCTTCATGGGGATGTACGGCGTCGATTCTCCGCTGCCGACCGCGTATCTCGATGATATCACCCAGCGCCGGGAAGGGCATGAGGCGCTGCAGGGCTTTTTGGATATCTTCAACCATCGCATCCTGACACAGTTTTATCGCATCTGGCGCAAATACTCCTACCCGGCCACGTTCGAACCCGGAGGGACCGACAGCCTCTCGCAGTCACTGTTGGGTCTGGTAGGGCTGGGCATTCCCGGCACCGCAGAACATATCGCCACGCCAGTGTCACGCTTTCTGTCATTGCTTGGCGTGCTGCAGCAGCCCGGAAAAACCCAGGAGGGTATGCAGGCTCTGGTGCAGTTGCTGGCGCCGGATACCACCGTGCATCTCAGCCCTTACTGCCTGCGGCCCGTGGAGGTCAGTAAACCATTGGGCTTTTACGATGATGAGGATGTTCTGCTGGATGGCAACATGCCGCTTGGCGACGAAGTCATGGATGCCGGCAGCCAATTGCTGATTGCACTCACGACAGAGAACGAGCAAGAGGCTCGAGGATGGAAACCGGATGGGCTGCTGTATCAGGATTTTCTGGTCATGCTCCGGGTCTATCTGGGGTGGCGCTTTAAGGCAAAAATCACCCTGACCACCCAGACCCACCTGCTGGCGCTCCCTCCGCTAGGCGAAGGGCCTTTCTGGCTCGGCATGAATGGGGTGTTGGGCGCCGATGAGAGTGAACTTCCTGACGATATCCCGCAGGCCTTTACCACAGAACTGGGTTATTACACCGGCCTGCAGTCTGCAACACCACAACAAGGAAACCGACGTGTTACATACAAGTTTGCCTAAATCGGCTTGCTGGTTGCCGGCGCTGCTGGCGTTGAGTCTGACAGGCTGCGGCCTGACTCAGGGCGTCAGTGACGGCACCAAATCGGCCTTCACCGCTGTATTCTATAAAAAAATCAAGGTACTGCATCTGGACTTCACGGCTCGCGAAGCGCTCAACACCGACTCCCGCGAGAGTCATTCGCTATCGGAACCGGTCATGGTGCGAGTTTACCAGCTGAAAGATCACAAAGCCTTCGACAAGACGGTGTACCAGCAACTGCTGAAAGACGATGAGAGGGCGCTCGAGGCTGACCTGTTGGCCACACGAGAGGTCGTGGTGAAGCCAGGTGGAGATGCAACCCTCGACATGCCGATGGCTGAAGAGGCGAAATATGTGGCCGTGGTGGGATTATTCCGCCATCCGGATACGGTGAAAAATACCTGGAGGTTGACGCTGAATCGTGAAGAACTCGATCCGGACAAGGCCCGGGTGGTTGAGGCCGGGGATAACCATCTGACGCTGCTGCCGGTAAAGGATAAATAATGTCCCAGTCTCACCACTCGCCCTCGCTATATGAAATGCTTGCCGGTAATTTCTCAGGCGGCCTCGATTTACATCAGGTCAGTGAAGAAAATCAGGTGATCCTCTCCGTCCTCGACAATATGCAACGTATTCTCAACTGCCGCGCCGGCACGCTGGCGCATCTGCCGGACTATGGTCTGCCGGATATGACCAAAATCCTCCAGGGAATGCCCGGTACCGCGCATGAGCTGATGGGGACGCTGTCGGCGGTGCTGCTCAAATACGAGCCTCGGCTGAAAAAGATAGCCGTGATACTTCTGGAGCAGGAAATTCCTGGGGAACTGCGTTACGCCGTCGACGCGGAACTCAACGGTATCGGGCTGGTGCGCTATGGCACGGAGTTTAGTCCCGAAGGACGGGTGCTGTTACGCCATCTGAAGCAACAGCAGCATCTCGACAAAGCAACACGGACGTAAGGCCAAACATCATGTCAGTAAAATCACAGTTCCTCAAAAAGCTACAGTCCCGACACCCTACATCCGCCGCTTCAAACAACAAAAGTCAGATCGATATCGCCACATTTCGCTGGGGAATGGAACAGCTTCAGGCGCAGATGGACACGTGGCTGATGGAGACTGGGCTGAATGCGCAAACGCTGACGGCCTCCATGATGGATTTGCTGGTGGAGGGCGGCGCTTTTGAGATCCCGGCTATTGTTCTGCATTATGAAGATCGGGTAATAAAATTTATGCCGATATTTCTGTACGGCCAGGGCGTGATGGGGTGCGTGGAGGCGACTCTCCATACGGGGAAAAGCGTTATCGCTTTGGGGCGCCTGTTCATGCGGGCAGGCCACGTGAGCGACTGGACGTTTACGCCCCCGGGCTCGTTGTCCCACACCGGGGACGTCTTCGATGAAGAGACATTTTATCACCTGATTGCCGGCCTCCTGCCATAACAATCACCGCCTATAGCGGTAGATACATCAGATGGACAATGGGTCATGAATGACAGTATCCCTCGTAAAATCAAAACCGGCGGCGACCCGCGCACCCTGCCGGACTATGTTGCTTTGCGCGATGAACTGAACAAACTGACACACCCGGCTCGCCCGGATGTGGATTGGCATTATGTCGAAAATCGCTGTCTCTCGCTGTTTGAGCAAAACGGTGTGGAACTGCAGACGGCAGCCTGGTACACGCTCGCCCGTACGCAACTGGCCGGGGTAGTCGGTTTGAACGAAGGCCTGACAATGTTGGAAGCCCTGATTGGCCATCAATGGGGCGTCTTCTGGCCTCAGCCTGCACATGCCCGAATGGAAATTCTCAGCAGTCTGAGCCGGCGATTGCAGCAACGAATGCGCATGCTTCCGCTGAATTACGGCGACCTCAGCGAGCTGTATCGGGCGGAGCAATTGCTTACCCGTCTGGGCAACGAGTTGCAGCGGCTGGAGCTTAAACACCTGAGCCAGATCGAGACATTGCGAACGGTGCTGCACAACAGTGCTGTCCGGCTGGAAAACAGTGACGATACATCCGGTTTTGACACTGCGGGTATCGTGCTGTCTACCACGGCGATGAATGGGCCGGAAATATCGGCTGATGCTCTGCCCGGTGTCGCGGCCAGAGAGAAAAATGCCCCGGACAGTACGGTGAGGTGGGAGTCTGTGCCACAGCCGGAACATCAGCCTAATGTCGACATCATCGCGGCGATCCCGGTGCCCGCAACAAAGTGGGCGTTCTTCGCCGCCGGGATGTGTACCATGCTGGTGCTCAGCGTGGCCGCGATGTGGGGCAGGCCTTATCTTCATCGGCCTGATCCGCTACAGGCCCAGCTTGCCGCCTCGCTGGCGCCATTACCTGCACCTCTCACGCCTGAACAGCTGAATATATTCCGCCAGCAATCGCCGTTACCGCAAACGACACAAACACAGCGGCAGATTACCCGCCTGAGTGAACTTCCTCCTGACTGGAATATCGTCTACAGCCGGCAGCTCGTCGAACAGGCTCAAGCGCTGTGGCCTGAACGTATTAACCCTCTGATACAACAGTGGCAGCAACAGATTAATCTCTCAGTACTGCCTGTTGATGCATTGAATGGTTGGCATGAGGGAATGATCCAGCTTCAGGCGCTGGCCGATAAACTGAATGCGCTTGACGGCCAGAAGGGAAGATACATCACCGTCAGTGAGCTTAAATCGCAGGTCTTTGGCATGATGACAAGTTTCCGACAGACCGTTCCGGTGGAAGAGCAGTTTCGACAGTTGAGACAGTTACCTGAAGATTCACCGCTGCGTCCGCAGCAGCTTCTGCAGGCTGAGCAACACCTCCGGGCACAAATCTATTCGCTGGTTCAGGAAAAACACCGTGACTGATATAAAGGTGCCTGGCGTGCCCTTTGTTAAACAATGATTATTGGGTGATAACATGGTTACGATTTGCGTCGAAGGGGAAAATAAAACCCACCAAATTACGGACTGGACTTTATGGCCAGGAAATGACACAGGCGAGATTATGCTGAGCTGTCACTTTCGTGGCGGAAAAAAATATACTCGCCCGCTTTCTGTCTGTCAGATAACACCGACCAGGCTCCTGCGAAATGTTTTTCTCGAGCGGGAGGGATGTTCTGTCACCTCATTGACTCAGAGGGTTATTATATATGGTAATAAATACGCAGTTGTTTATTATCCTGGAAGTAATAAGCCTTACGTTATGAGAACACTGGGGCTCGATTTCCAGGTATGCTCTGACTTTACGGATCACGCCGCTTTTAATTATTTTATTCGTGTGGCTAATGACCGCATTTTTCATGCTCGTGGAAACGACAGGAGTATCGCTGAGAATGTTCTTCGGCAGCTCAAGAGTGTTGTTCCTCATCCGGATACGGCTCTGCATGCATACTGTACAGGACAGAGTAAAAAACGCGAGTCTCCAGAGGGGATGATTTTTCCGTTTGGTCTTAATGAAAGCCAGTTACTTGCAGTAGAGCGGGCATTTTCTTCACAGGTTTCAGTTATCGAAGGGCCTCCGGGCACTGGCAAAACACAGACGATACTCAATGTTATCGCTAATATTTTGATTCAGAATAAAACGGTGGCAATTCTGTCCAATAATAACACTGCGGTCAGTAATATTTATGAAAAGATGGACAAGCAAGGGTTGGGGTATCTGATTGCCCGGCTGGGAAATGCAGAGAATAGACAACAGTTTTTTGCTACATCCGCTTCGCTTTCTGATGAGGCATTATCAGATTCGCCTCCGGCACGTGAAATTGATGATGTACTTCAGCAAGTGAAAAAACACCTGAATGCCATTAACCAGGTTGCTTCGCTGCAAGCCGAAATTAATGAGCTGAGTGTTGAATATGAATACCTGCAGCAATGGCAGGAACAGAATCCTTGGACGGAAGGTTCCTTTGCCGGCAGTTACCGCTTATCCACCCATAAAACAACCGATCTGATGGCTTACATTCATTATCTTTCCGATCGACGAATTGGGCTAAAAAATAGGATTGACTTGCTGTTGAATTTCAGGATTCTGAGAGTAAAGCCGTTGGGCAATCAGGAGAAAAGACGGGCGCTTTTTACCTTTCTTCAATTATCTTATTATGAAAGAGCTATCCAGGAAAAGAAAAAGGCTCTGACTGAATGCAATGCATTATTAGCGTCGGCTGATTTTACTTATTTACTGGGCCAGCTTACATCGTTATCCATGCTTTATTTAAAGAGACATTTGCGGGAGAGCATTTCAGCAACGTCCTCTTTTTCGGTGGATACATATCGGCATGACTTTGATAGTTTTATAAAACGCTTTCCTATTATCGGTAGTAGCACTCATTCGATTATTAACTCCATCGGTAAAGGTGCGATTTTTGACTATGTCATTATCGATGAGGCCTCGCAACAGGACATTGTTCCCGGCATCCTTGGGCTGGGGTGCGCACGTAATGTGATTATTGTCGGCGATCGCAAACAGCTCCCACATGTTCCGATATTACACCCGAACATACCACCGGCCCAGCACTATGATTGCGTAAAATACAGCCTACTTGATTCTCTTTGCATGCTATTCGGTGAAACGGCTCCGGTAACGCTTTTGAAAGAACACTATCGCTGCCATCCTAAAATTATTCAGTTCTGTAATAAGCAATTTTATGACAATGAATTGATCCCGCTGACGACAGATTCAGGCGAAGCCTCATTATCTTTAGTGGTCACGGCAAAAGGAAATCATACCCGTAACTTTTCAAACCTCAGGGAACTTGAATCCATTGAAGGGCATTACTGGGATGAGGAAAGCAGCAGAGGATACATTGCCCCCTATAATGCACAGGTTAATTTGGCTGAGACGGTGCTGCCGGCCGATTTTGTGAAATCGACGGTGCATAAATTTCAGGGGCGAGAGTGCGATGAAATTGTGTTTTCTACCGTGCTGGATAAGAAATGCGCTAGCCAGCAAAGTCGGAACATCGCATTTGTTGATGATCCTAATTTGGTGAACGTGGCTGTTTCCAGGGCCAGAAACAAATTTACGCTGGTGACCGGCGATGATGTTTTTGCAAATCACGGCAGACACATTGCCGCTCTGATTCGTTACATCAAATACTACGCTAACGACGGAGACGTTTTCGAGAGCCCGGTGATCTCCGCGTTTGATTTGTTATACAGCGAGTATGATAAATCATTGGAGCGGCTGAATAGCCGGTTGAATCCGGAGGATTCACGTTTTAAGTCAGAGCAGATCACAGCCAGTTTGTTGAGGGATATCCTGTCGCAGGAGAGCTACCGAAGTATGATGTTCCACTCACAGATAGCACTTAACCAGTTGGTATCATTGGAACAGGGAGATTTTTCCCCCAGAGAACTTTCCTTTATGCGTAACGGGGCCAGCTGTGATTTTGTGATTTACTATAAGGTCGGAAAGACCCCGGTAGGTGTTATCGAGGTGGATGGCGGCTATCATCGGGAAAAAGCTCAGATTGAGCGTGATGAACTTAAGAACAGCATACTGAAGAAATGTGATCTGCCATTGCTTAGGCTTCGCACGATAGACAGTGATATCACAGGAAAACTGGGTTCATTTCTATCAGGCCTGTCGGAGTAATCGGAGCAAAAGCTCAAGACGCCAATATCGTGTTCGGTATTACACGGCATTCTGTCGTTATTGATGAAAAGGGGCTAAAACCCCACAGAAAAGTTTGTGGTAAGATACACGAAAAGGCATAGAGGTGATCATATTGATTTTGTTAGCATAATCAGCAGATCGAAAAACTCTATGCCGGTCTTTTCTTGGGGCCTTAGCCAGTACGTCCTGTTGTCGTAGGGCGCATTCGCCGCTTATTTGCGTCCCAGCAGGAAGCCGAAAACGATGCCGACCGCTGCTGCAACGGCTACGCCGGCCAGCGGGTTGGCTTCCACCTGCGTTCTTACGCTGTCCGCTGCGTCACGGGCGGCATAGCTGGCCTGGGAGGCGTATTTGCGCGCCGCGCCGCGCACCTGATGCTCCGGCGAATCAACGGCTTTGCCGAACGCTTCTTGTACCGCGCCTGCGGCTTCATTGGCTTTGTCTTCCGCTTTACCAAACATGCTGCTCTCCTGTTCCTTGTGGGTTAACGAACACTAAGCCTAGCAGGTGAATGGCATTTTTTGCAGCATTCTGTGCGTTATAAGATCAATCTGAGCAAAGAAAAGTCTTTCCATACGCACGGCGTCGGCTTCACCCGCGCGTTTTTTTATGTTCTATTGGCTAGCGGTTTAACCGAGTATCTTTACCCTTTGACCGATTCGTTGAGTTGAAAGGACTCCCCATGTCAGTACTGCGTATTCTGGCGCTGTTCGCCGCGACCGCCGCCGCGTTGCCCGCCCTGGCCAAGCCGGCGGCTCACGGCATGGCGGTCGAGAACGGCATTCGTTGGCAATCTTGTCTCAACAGCGGTTTTCAGCGCTGGTTCGATGAGGCGCCACCGCCGGGGCTGCGCTGCGGTTACCTCGAGGTGCCGTTAGCCTACGCCACGCCGCACGCCCATGCGGCGCAGGCGGGCGAACAGACCGTGCGTCTGGCACTGACCCTGCAGCCCGCTACCGGGCCGAAAAAGGGCAGCGTAGTAATGATCAGCGGGGGCCCAGGCCTGCCGGGCATCAACCCCTATCTGGGCAACGACGCCCACGTCGCCAGACTGCGAAAATCCTACGATATCATCGGTTACGATCCGCGCGGCGTCGGTCAGTCGACGCCGAAAATTTCTTGTCAGCTGGCCGAAGGCGACGAAACCCCGACGCCGGACGATAACGACGTTGCCGGCGCGGAGAATCAGACGCGCACCCTGATTGCCGCCTGCATCAAACAGACCGGCGCGGACGTGTTGCAACACATCGGCACCGACGAGGCGGTCAACGATCTGAACGCGATCCGCCACGCGCTGGGCGAACCGGGGCTGACGGCGGTGGCATACTCTTACGGCACCAAGGTGGCGGCGCTGTATGCCGAACGTTTTCCGAAGAAGACGCGCGCGCTGGTGCTGGACGGGGTGGTGGATCTGGCGGAGGACGACTTCACCCAGCGCATGAACCAGGAGCGGGGCTTCCAGCAAAGCTTCCTGCGCTTCGCCGCCTACTGCGGCAAAACCGACAGCTGCCAGCTGGGCGGCGGCGCTAATCAGGCGCTGCAGCGCTATCATGCCTTACTGCGCAAGCTGCACGATCAACCGTTCGTCACTGCGGCGGGCTATGAAATCTCCGCCGACGATGTGCTGACGGTCACGCGTTCGCTGCTGCTGTGGCCGGAGCGCTGGCATGAGCTGGCGACCGTGCTGCGTCAACTCGATGCCGGCATCGCCGGGCAGCAGGTTTCCGATCTGATTGACGAAAGCTATTCGCCGGATGCCGATGATGCCCTGAACGTCATCACCTGCGCCGACGTCGCCAACCCGACGGCCGATCCGCAGCAGTTGCGCAGGCAGCGGCAGGAGATCAATACCGCCGCTTTGTACGCTCACTACCTGCCGCTACACGAGTATCCGCTGGAAATGTGCGATCTATGGCCGTACCGCGGCAAAGATCGGCCGCACACCCCGGTGGCGTCCGCCGCGCTGCCGCCGCTGCTGTTCGTCGCCCAGCGCTACGATCCGACCACGCCGTACCGCAACGCCCAGGTGATGGCCGCCGCCTTTAAAAGCCCGCTGATCACCCGCGAACGCGACGGACATACGCTGGCGCTGAACGGCATCGACAGCTGCGTTGACGAAAGCGTGGTGGAGTATCTGCTGGCGCCGAAAAAGCCGCGCCGCGACAAGGTTTGCCGCTGAGGAGGCCGGGGCAGCCCGGCCACAAGAGAGTCAGCCGGCGAAAATATGCGCCTGGCCCATCACGTTGAGATTGACCTGTGCACCGGGCCGCAGGCCTTCGCGGCTGACGGTTTTGATCTCGAGCTGTGCGCCGGTGGCCGCCATTTGCAGATTGAGGGTGGAGACGAAGCCGGCGAAATCGATGCCGGTGATCACCGCCTGGCCGCGCTGCGCCGGATCGGATAAACCGATTTGAATCTGCTCCGGGCGCAGCATGATGCGCGCTGAGCCGCTGCGTTGGCGATCGTCGACGGCGATGCGCCCCAATGCGCAGTCTGCCCAGCCCTGCGCCAGTTCGGCGGTCAGCACCAGCGTTTCGCCAAGGAAACTGGCGGTCGGTTCATCGACCGGGCGCAGATAGAGATCTTGCGGCGCGCCCACCTGCGCCAGCCGGCCGTTGCGCATCACCGCCACCTGATCGGCGAACGACAGCGCCTCGCTCTGATCGTGCGTAACCAGAATCGACGCCACTTTGGCCTCCGTCAGCAGTTCGGCCACCGCTTTGCGGGTGGCGGCGCGCAGGCCGGTATCCAACGCCGAGAACGGCTCATCCAGCAACATCAGCCGAGGTTGTTGCGACAAAGCGCGCGCCAGCGCGACCCGCTGCTGCTGTCCGCCGGACAACTCGTGCGGCCACAGCGCGGCCAGGCGGCGATCCAGCGCTACCATTTCCATCAGCGCCTCAATACGGTGCTGTTTCTCGCGTTTGCTTCCTTTAAGGCCAAAACCGATGTTGCCGGCAACGGTAAAGTGCGGGAACAGTGCGCCATCCTGCGGGACGAAGCCGATGCCGCGCAGATGCGCCGGCACCCAGCCGCCGCCGTTGCCCATGGCTTGCCCTTGCAGCAGGATCTGGCCGCCGTCGGGGATTTCAAAGCCGGCGATGATGCGCAGCAGGGTGGTTTTGCCGGAGCCGGAAGGGCCGACGATCGCCGTGCGGCTGCCGGCGGCAACCTGCAGGTCGATGTGTTCCAGCACCCTGATGGCATTGTAAGATTTTCCGATACCGTGCAGTTCGAGCGTGCTCATAGTCCCGCCGTACGTTTAGATTGAGAGTAAAGAAGCCAGGTGAGCGGCAGCGACAGCGCCACCATAATCAGCGCATAAGGCGCGGCGGCGACATAGTCTATCTCGCTGGTCAGCGCCCAAAATCCGGTGGCCAGCGTGCGGGTGCCGTTCGGCGCCAGCAGCAGCGTGGCGGTCAGTTCATTGGCGATCGCCAGAAACACCAGCGCGGCGCCCGCAGCGGCGCCCGGCGCCGCCAGCCGCAGCGTGGTGCTCCACAGCGCCTGCGCCGGCGATTTGCCGAGGCTGCGCGCCACGTTTTCCAATTCCACCGGCGCCTGTGCGATACCGGCGCGCAGATTGATCAGCGCCCGCGGCATAAACATCAGCAGATATGCCAGCAGCAGGGTGATTTCGGTCTGGTAAATCGGCCGGAAGCTGTGAATGGTGATGGTCACCAGCGCCAGCGCCACCACGATACCAGGCAGCGAGCTGGTCACGTAGTTGCAGCCTTCCAGCACCCGATACAGCCGGGCCGGATAGCGTACCGACAGCCAGGCCATCGGAATGGCGCACAGCGTAATCAACAATGCGCCAGCGGCGGACAGCGACAGCGTTTGCCACAGCGCGGGCCACAGCTCGGCGTTACGCCACACCTCGAATCCACCCAGCCAAAGCCAGCGGGCCAGGGTGATGAAAGGCACGCCCAGCGCCAACGCGGTCAGCGCGATCGGCAGCAGCAGCGCCAGTGCGGCGAACGGCGCTGACAGGCGACGCGGCGTTTGGCTGCGGGCGCTGCCGGAACCGACGCGGGCATAGCGCGCGCGGCCGCGGCTTATCGCCTCAAGCAACAGTAACCCCAGGCAGCACAGCACCAACACGCCGGCCAGCATGTTGGCCGCCGGGCCGTTGAAGGTCGACTGGAACTGATCGAAGATCGCGGTGGTAAAGGTATCGAAACGGATCATGGCGTACAGGCCATACTCCGCCAGCAGGTGCAGCGCGATCAGCAACGAACCGCCCCAGACCGCCAGCTTCAGCTGCGGCAGCACCACGCGGAAAAACACCGCCGGCGGCCGGGAACCAAGCGAGGTAGCGACGTCTTCGATACCGGGATCCAGGCGGCGCAGCACGGCGGCGGCCGGCAGGTAGATAAACGGGAAATAAGCGAGCACCGAGATGAAAACGCCGGCGCCCAGGCCGTGCATCGACGGCACCAGGCTGATCCAGGCATAGCTTTGCACGAAGGCCGGCACCGCCAGCGGCGCGGTCGCCAATACCGCCCAGAGACGGCGGCCCGGCAGCGTGGTGCGTTCGGTCAACCAGGCCAGGGCCACGCCCAGCACGGCGCAGATCGGCAGCGTCAACACCACCAACAGCAGGGTGTTCAACAGCAGTTCCGCCACGCGTGGGCGGAAAACCAGTGCTTTGACCATTTGCCAGCCGGTTTCAAACGCCACGCCGATAACGAATCCCAGCGGCAACAGCGCCAGCAGCGACAGCAGCACGGCGCTGGCCACCACGATCGCCCCTGGCCGCGGGTGACGGGGGACAACAGAATAACGCCGCGCGGTCTGCGCGGCGTGGGTACTCAGGTTTGACATAACGATCAAAAACTCTCGGTTTGCCGGCGGGCCTTACAGCAGGCCGGCCTCGGTCATCAGTTCGACCACTTTTTTACTGTTCAGCTGCGCGGCGTCTACTTTCGGTGCGTCCAGATCTTTCAGCGGCACCAGTTTCGGGTTGGAGGCCGCGCCGACGCCGACGGCGTATTCGAAGGCGTTGTTGGTGCGGAGAATCTCTTGGCCCTGTTTGCCGGTGATCCACTTGATGAACGCCTGCGCCTGCTGCTGATGCTTGCTGGAAGCCAGCACGCCGCCGCCGGAGATGCTGACGAACGCGCCCGGATCCTGATGTTTGAAGTAATACAGCTTGATGTTGTTGCTGTTCTCGCCGGTTTTCGCGCCGTCAACGAACGGGTAGTAATGATAGATCACGCCGCTGTCGATCTGGCCGGCATTGACCGCTTTCATCACCGTGCTGTTGCCTTTATAGGCGGTAAAGTTGGTTTTCATCGCTTTCAGCCACTCCAGCGTGGCTTTCTCGCCTTTCAGCGCCAGCAGCGCGCTGACGATCGCCTGGAAATCGGCGCCCGATGGCGAAGCGGCCCAGCGGCCTTTCCATTCCGGCTTGGCCAGATCCAGCAGCGACTTCGGCAACTGCGCGTCGGTCAGTTTGGCCGGGTTGTAGACGAACACGGTAGAACGGGCGGCGATGCCGGTCCAGCGGCCGTGGCTGGGGCGATATTGCGGCTCTACCTGGGCCAACGTCGCGGCGTCCAGCGGGGCGAACAGCTTGGCGTTATCCACCAACACCATCGCCGGGGAGTTTTCCGTCAGGAACACGTCGGCAGGCGAGGCGCTGCCTTCCTGCACCAGCTGATTGCCCAGCTCGCTGTCGCCGCCGTTGCGCAGCGTGACTTTGATGCCGGTGTCTTTGGTAAACCCGTCGACCCAGGATTTCACCAGATTTTCATGCTGGGCGTTGTAAATAACGATGCCCTGGTCGGCGGAGGCCGCCTGAGCGCCAAAGGCCAGCATCATCGAGGAGGCGAGCAGGGCGACGGGGCCGAGAGATGAAATACGCAGCTTCATGCAGTTATCCTTTTTAGCGTTCGAATGAAGAAAACGAATATCGCCTGGCAAGCGCAAGCAGGCCGATTTTAGCCAAGAACATCAATAATGATAGTGAAAACGATTCGTATTAAATTATTTTTGACGATCGCTCACAAAATGAATTGCCCTAAGGATACGTTAAGCTTCGGCTGGAATAATCTATATTGATTGCCTGAATTTATGTCACCGCCGATTCACGGCGTTCCCGGCGGCAATGCCGGTCTCCGCGTTTATCCTCGTGTTCTTTATCGTTCCGTCACCAGTACTCCTTTGATAATGAAAGAAATTCAACACCGCTTTTGGTTATGACTCATAGCGATTAATGATTTAATTTATTCCACTGCCTCATTGCATATTGAACGCGATAAAACACTCATCAGGGATATCGACGTGAAATATTCATTCAATGGCAAGAAATTGGCTGGTTTAATCATCCTGGCTTTTAACACGACGGTCGCACAGGCGGCCGAGGTGCCGGCGGGCGCTAAACTGGCGGCGGCGCAAGAACTGGTGCGCGCCAACGGGTATGAACCGGCGACGCTGGATCCAAACCTGGCCGAGAGCAATGTGGAGTTCTACATCTTCAACGATCTGTTCGAAGGCTTGCTGCGCGTCGGAAAAGACGGCGAAGTGATCCCGGCGCTGGCACAGAAGTGGGAGCACCAGGGCAACGTCTGGACTTTCCATCTGCGGCCGCAGGCCAAGTGGTCGAACGGCGATCCGGTCACCGCCGACGATTTCGTCTACAGTTGGCAGCGCCTCACCGATCCGAAAACCGCGTCGCCGTACGGCAGCTATCTGGCTTCGGCCTACGTGCTGAACGCGGCGGCGATCAACGCCGGCAGCAAGCCGCCGAGCGAGCTGGGCGTCAAGGCGCTAGATGCGCACACCCTGCAGGTGACGCTGTCGGAGCCCAACTCCTATCTGCTCAAACAACTGGTGCATTTTCCGGTCTTGCCGGTTAACCGCAAGGTGGTGGAGCAGTACGGCAAAAACTGGACTCAACCGGCGCATTTTGTCGGCAACGGCGCGTTCCGCCTCAGCCAGTGGGTGGTGAACGAAAAGGTGGTGGTGGAACGCAATCCGCAGTATTGGGATAACGCCAACACCGTGCTCAACAAGGTGACGTTCTTGCCGATACAGGGATTCCCGGAAGTGGCGCGTTTTCGCGCCGGCGAGGTGGAATTGGGGTATACCACGCCGCCGGAGCTGTATCAGCAGCTGAAAAAAACGCTCGGTGAGCAACAGCTGGTGACCTATCCGCTGCTCTCCACCAGCTATTTCGCCTTCAACAACCGCCAGGCGCCGTTCAACGACGTGCGGGTGCGTCAGGCGCTGAATCTGGCGCTGGATAAAGAGATCATCGCCGGCAAGGTGCTGGGATATGGCCAGCAGCCGGCCTGGACCTTTACCCCAACGGGGGCGGGCGGCTACCGCCTGCAGCCCGGCGCCGCGGCCGGCTGGACGCCGGAACAACGGCACGCCCAGGCGAAGCAACTGCTGGCGCAGGCCGGTTTCAACGCCGAGCATCCGCTGCGCTTTACCGTGCTGTACAGTAACGACGCCACCATCAAGAAGATCGTCATTGCCGCCGCCGCCATGTGGAAAAAGAACCTCGGGGTAGAGGCCACCTTGCAAAGCCAGGAGCGTAAAGTGACGCTGGATAATATCAACCGCGGGCAGTACGGCGTGGCCTTTACTCGATGGCTGGCGGATTACAACGATCCGTCTACTTTCCTGAACGTGTTCCGTTCCGACAGCAGCGAAAACAGCCCCAAATACCGCAATCCGGAGTACGATCGCATTCTGCATCAGGCGACGGCGGCGCCGACACCGCAGCAGGTGCAGCAGTATTTCCAGCAGGCCGAGGCGGTGCTGGCCGTCGATACGCCGGTCGCGCCGGTGTACTACGAAGCCAACGCCACGCTGGTCAAACCTTACGTGAAGGGGATCGACTTTACCCGTCAGGGCGCGCTATACGATAAAAACGTCTACATTCTCGCGCACTAAGAAATAAAAAAACGGCTGATTTATATCAGCCGTTTTTATAGATTCACATTTAATAAAATTATCCTAAATACTCCATAAACGACGGGCAATCTTTTCTTCCCGCCGGATAAAACAACGCCTATACTGCGCCGGTAGTTTATATGCAGTATCTCGTTTGGCGAGGCTCCTATACAAACACAGGTTACTGATCTGACGACATCGAGAGATGCCCAAGGTTAAGACAGGCTTTATCGGATTAAGGTTCAGCCCAAAGTAACTTCCGAGCAACAATTCGGATACGTTGTATAGTGCTAAAACCTGGACGCGGAGATAGGCAGTCTGCACTCCCTCTGTGGTTACGCCCCTATGCGATTCGCTGTTGAAGTTCACAACAGAAATAGGGACTGACAAAATGATCAAGTCACATCAATACTCTTCTTCTCCGGCGCTGCGCGCGACTGAAACTCTCGATGAAACTTCAGTTGCCGGTTATATGAACGCCGATTTTATTACCGTTCCCGCGACGATGACGGTCACGCATGCCCGGGAATATTTACTTTCGCAGCTAAAAACGGACGAAATTCCCACCCGGGTCTTTATTACCGCGGACGACTATCATTTGCGCGGCACGCTGTCGGTGAAAAAACTGCTGCAGTGCGACGATGAGGATAAAGCGGTCGGCGTAATGATGGATTACAGCTATTTCCAGGTTTCACCCGACGACGATCGCAATGACGTGGCGCATCTGCTGGGCAAAGGCGGTTTGGACGTGGTGCCGGTCGTGGCGAACAACACGCTGGTCGGCGTGCTGGGCGAGCGCGAGATCGCTCGGCTGGTCGAAGATGAAAACACCGAAGACGCGCAGCGTCAGGGCGCGAGCCTGCCGCTGGACAAGCCTTATCTGGAGACCAGCCCGTGGGCGCTGTGGCGCAAACGCTCGGTGTGGCTGCTGATGTTGTTCGTGGCCGAAGCTTACACCGGCAACGTGCTGAAAGCGTTTGAAGATCAGCTCGAAGCGGCGATTGCGCTGGCGTTCTTCATCCCGTTGCTGATCGGCACCGGCGGCAACAGCGGCACCCAGATCACCTCGACGCTGGTGCGTGCTATGGCGCTGGGCGAGGTCAGCCTGCGCAATCTGGGCGCGGTGATCCGCAAAGAGGTCACGACCTCGCTGCTGATCGCCGTCACCATCGGTCTGGCGGCCTGGGTGCGCGCCTGGATCATGGGCGTCGGCATGGAGGTGACGCTGGTGGTCAGCCTGTCGCTGGTGGCGATCACCGTATGGAGCGCCATTGTTTCGTCGATCATCCCGATGCTGCTGAAACGGCTCGGTATCGATCCAGCGGTGGTGTCGGCGCCGTTTATCGCCACCTTTATCGACGGCACCGGCCTGATTATTTATTTCAAAATCGCCCAGCACGTCCTGGGAATTTAAACGGGTCCCGCGCTTGAAAGCGCGGGAATGTTGCCAAAAAGAGGAGGACGTTAAAAAACCATGGATACCGACCAACCCCGATATTTAACGCAAGGGGCTTTTATCGATAACATTTAACCTGAGGACAAAATAATGGGAAACATGACTATTTTTATGGGATTCCTGGCAATGATCAGCTCGCTGGGCCTGTTGGCGGCCTATATGAGCACCAAATGGGATGATTGATGAACGCTAAAGATCCGCCTAGATGCATCCTCCCCGTAACCGCTATTTATTATGGGGAGGATTTAGTGGCGCGCTGAACGCGCGGCCTGATACGGGAGTTGATAATAATGACGATTCTTATTTTGGGATTGCTCTACGCCATTTTAATGATCTCGGTGGGCGTTAATGAGATTTATTTTTATTCCACCGGAAAATCCAATTTTCTTACTAGCCTCATGCTGACATTCTCTGGCAGTATGCTGCTGATCGCCTTTGTCTGGCAATTATCCGCTAAAGTAAAAAAATAAATCACCGTCTGAATGTGAGCAGCATCATGCAGAATGAAAAACAGGCCGTGGCCAGAAACTCGATGATTGCCAGCGGGGTGCTGGCCACGGGCAAATTCGTCGCCGGCATTTTTACCGGCAGTATTGGCCTGATATCCGAAGGGATCCACTCTTTCACCGATTTTATCGCCACCAGCATCACCTGGCTGGCGGTGCGCATCAGCGATAAACCCGCCGATGACGATCACCACTTCGGCCACGGCAAAGTGGAAAACCTGGCGGCGCTGTTCGAAGTGCTGTTGTTGCTGGGCGCCGCCGGTTGGATTGTCTATGAGGCGGGCAGCAGCCTGCTCGGGCAACCGCATGAGATCGTCGCGGCGCCGGTGGTGATCGCGGTGTTGCTGATCTCCATCTGCGTCGATTTCTTCCGCGTGCGGGCGCTCAACCGCGTCGCCAAAGCCACCGACAGCGCGGCGCTGGAGGCGGATGCGCTGCATTTCTTCTCCGACATGCTTTCATCCGGCGTGGTGCTGCTGGGCACGGTGTTTGTGCTGCTAGGCTTTGGCCGTGCGGACGCCATCGCCGCGCTGATCGTCGCCGGTTTTATCTTTGTCGCCGCAATCAAGCTCGGTAAACGCTCCTTCGACTCGTTGATGGATACTGCGCCCGCCGGAGCCACCGAAGCGATTCGCGCCACGCTGGACAGCTTTCCGGCGGTGCTGGCCTGCGACAGCGTGCGCATTCGCAACGCCGGCGCCGTAATGTTTGTCGAGATCACGGTGGCGGTGTGCCGCACCTTGCCGCTGGAGCGCATCGATACGTTGAAGCGAGAAATCATCGAACGGCTGCGGGAGCAGTACGCCAGGGCGGAATTCACCGTCATCGCGGTGCCGCAGACCCGCAGCGACGAAGACATGGCGACGCGCATTCGGGCGATTGCCGCCAACCACGGCGCGCAGGTGCAGAATGTGACCTTGCAGCAGTTGCCGACGCGTATGGCGATCGGCATGGATTTGGCGGTGCCGGCCCACGTCAGCGTGGCGCAGGCGCATGACATCGCCACGGAAATAGAAGGGATCCTGCGCCAGGCGATCGGCGAAGACACTGAAATAGAGACGCACCTGGAGCCGCAGACGCCGCACTGGCTGACCAGCGAGGATGTCGATGCGGCGGAGCTGGCTGCTATTCGCCGCATCCTGCAATCGGCGCTGGAGCAGGGGGAGAATGTGCAAGACGTACACAACATCCGTGCGCGCAAGACCGACGGCGGCATCATCGTCAACTTCCACTGCCGCGTGTCGCCGGCGGTAACCATCGCCGCCGCGCACGATGCGGTCGATCGGGTCGAGCGGCGGCTGCGCGCGCTTTATCCGGCCATAACGCGCGCGATAGGGCACGTCGAGCCGATCAAGCCCGGCATTTGAATCAGCTCGGCCAACTGCGGATAGAGCACCGCGTTGGCCAGCAGCAGCGGGTTGCCGCGCCGCAGCCCGTTGTTGTGCATAAAGTCATTCGCCACGCCGCCGGCTTCGCGCGTCAGCACCAGTCCAGGCAGACTGTCCCAGGCATTCATGTGCGGTTCGTAATAGCCCAGCAGCCGTCCGGCGGCCACCTGGGCGGTCATCAACGCGCCGGAGCCGCTGCGCACAAACATTCCTCCCGCCTGCAGCAGGCGACAGAGAAAGCCGCTGAATTCCGCCGCCGAGGCGCGCGGTGATATCCCGACGCCCATCACGCCATCCGCAACGCTGCGACCGGCATGCACGCCTATCGGTTCCCCGTTGAGGAAGGCGCCGCCGCCGCGGCAGGCGCGGAACATCTCGCGGTGGTTGGGATCGTAGACCACACCGATCGTCGGCTCGCCGTCGATCACCACGCCTATCGCGATACACCAGGTATGCAATCCGTTCAGGAAGCAGGCGGTGCCATCGATAGGATCGACGACCCAAACGCAGGCGGCGTGCTCGCCGCTGCTGCCGCTCTCTTCGCCGAGAAAGCCATCCTGGGGAAACCGGCGATTGATCATGCGGCGGATCAGCGCTTCGACGCGGCGGTCGGCTTCGCTGACCACGTCCTGCAGCCCCTGTTTAAAGTCGACCGCCAGGCTTTGCCGCCGTTGATAAAAACTGAAAGCGAGATCGGCGGCGGCGCGGGCGATCTCACGCGCGAAGCGGTAGCGCGCCTCGATGTCCCGTGGGGAAAGTGAAGTCATGACAGGCTCGATAGCAAAGAACGAATCGATTTACCCTGCCATAAAAGGATGAAAGTAATGTGTCGCTCAGGGCGGCGGGGATGAAAAGCGCAGCTGCATCATGGCATCGGGGGCCGAAAGTGGTTGAGTCATGGTCCCAGCCGGTATTACCGAGCGCCAAAACGCCAGCCCGCGCGGATTATCCTGGCTGACCGACAGCGACCAACCGCCGGGATGCTGCACGAACAAGGCGCGGGCAGCCCGTTGTCCCAGCCCGTTGCGTCGCCATTCGGGTTTGATGTAGAACTCCGCCATTTCGACGGTGGCGCTATCCAGGCGCCTGACCAACGCGAAACCGGCCGTTTGTCGATCGCTCAATATCAAATAAGGGTAGCGGCCGACCTCGCGCCAGTAGAGCGGCAGATAGGGGTAATCTCCATCGGCGCCCAACTCGCGAAGGCAATCGGACAGCATGGCCGCCAGCAGTGGCCGCTGCGAGAGTGAGGCTTGCTCAAGGGAAAATGCCATGTCGCACTCCATCAAAAAACAGGCCGCCGGATGGCGGCCTGTCAAGGTTAGCCCAGATGCAACCGGGCGGTGATGTCGGCAATCTCGCGGCGCCAGCGCGCCTGAAGCTCCGGTTTCTGATGCTTCGGCTTGCGCGCCAGGTCGGCCTCCAATTTGCTTTCGAGGGCAAACAGAGCGGTCAACAGCGCTTCTTCGCCTTCCAATCGATCGTCCGGCGTCGGGCCATCAGCATTAGCCCTGTCCGCCGTCGGCAGTGCCGGCGCTTCGCCCGCCAGGCGCTGATACACCGGCGCCAGATCGTGCCACTCCTCCAGTTTTTGCTGGTCGATCAGCCAAAAGCGGTTGCAGCTCTGTTCGATCAGCATCCTGTCGTGGGTAACCAGCATGACGGCGCCGGGGAACTGGCGCAGCGTTTCCGCCAGCTCCTCTTTGCCCGCCATGTCCAGGTGGTTGGTGGGCTCGTCCAGCAGCAGCAGCGAATGGTTGGCCAGCGTCAGACCGACGAACAGCAGCCGCGAACGCTCGCCACCGCTCAGCGAACGGATCTGCTGATGGTGGCGCAGGTAAGGAAAACCGGCGCCGATCAGCGCCAGTTTCCGCTGTTCCTCGGTCAGCGGTGCAAACTGCGCCAACGCGTCGCTCAACGTGTCTTCATCGCGCAGCTGTTGCAGGCTCTGATCGTAATAGCCGATGCGCACGCGCGGATGGAACAGCGCCGGGCGCTCTGTTTGTTGCTGATACTCACGCCACAACAGGCGCAGCAGCGACGATTTACCGCAGCCGTTGCGCCCGACGATGGCGATGCGATCGCCGCTTTTCACGCGCAGATGTTCGAGGCTGAACAGCACCGGCGCATCCGGCGCCGGGCGCACCGCCCAGTGCGGCAGCGCCAGCAGGCGATCGGCATCCAGCGCTTCTCCCTGCAGCCGCAACCGCCACGGGCTGCCGGCGGTCAGGGTGGTCTGTTCTTCCTTCAACCGATCGACGCGCTTCTCCATTTGCTTGGCCTTGCGCGCCAGATCTTCGTTGTCGTAGACCTTGCCCCAGGTCGCCAGGCGTTTGGCGCTTTTTTCCACCCGGTCTATCTCTTTCTGCTCGGCGTAGCGCCGCTGTTCGTCCGCGGCGTCCTGTTCCGCCAGCGCGGTGCGCGCCGCAGAGCAGGGCAAACGGAAGAACTGCAGCGTTTTGTCGCGCAGGATCCAGGTGCAGTTAGTCACCTGATCGAGCAGGTAGCGATCGTGCGACACCAGCACGAAGCTGCCGGCCCAGCTGCGCAAGAACTGTTCCAGCCACAGCAGTGTGGGCAGGTCCAGGTGGTTGCTGGGTTCGTCGAGCAACAGCAGATCGGGTTGGCGGATCAACGCGCGCGCCAACAGCAGCCGCGTATGCTGGCCGCCGCTGAGGGTGCCGGCGGTCAACGTCCAGCTCGCCGGTTCAAACCCCAGCTCGGCCAGTAACGCTTCACAGCGCCAGCGTTCACTGAGGTGTTGGCCCGCAGGCAGCCGCGCCAGCACCGCATCCAGCAGGGTGCAGGCGTGCAGCTCCGGCGGCAGGTGCTGCTCGATGCGCGCCATCAGACATTGGTGTGACAATGTCACTGAACCGGTGTGCGCAGGTAGGTCGCCGCTGAGAATTTGCAGCAGGGTGCTTTTGCCGCAGCCGTTATCGCCGATCAAACCGATGCGATCGCCTTTTTTCAGGCTGAAGGATATCTCGCTCAGCAGGACGCCGAACGCGTTGTCGTAACCGACAGATTGTGCAGACAGTAATGTGCTCATTGCTTACTCAAGAGTTACAGGCATGACAATGCCTATCGTCAAACATCGCTGACGACAACCCGGTAAGCCGGAGGGAAGATCCTGGATTTTAGTAAGCTTCGCTCAAGCTGGGTTATCGCAGCACGATACCGGTAATGCTTGAGCGGCGACGATTACCAAAGAAGTGTGAGTGAAAAACCAATTCACACGTCAGCATAGTAAGTCTCCTTTTATTGGTTGCAGGTTAATCGGTGGCTGGAGTATAGAGCGCTTCATGCCGTATCGCCAGTGTAAAAGCGCCTGAATAATCAGCAGGCTAAGGCGAGCACGGGCGCGTGGCACACAATGGGAATAATTACTGTATTTCGGCCGACATTAAGCAGCTATTATAATTAGCGTTTATGGTTAAGCGACGGTTCATCCGCCGCCTTTTCGTCTGTCTATCAGATAATGATGCTGAGCACTGAATTTATGTTAAAGCCCCGTTCGTTCCTGCTGTTGTTGTTATTGCTGTTGGGTTTGCAGCTGACGCCGCTCGGCGCCGTCGCCGCCCCCCAGGATGATCCCACCGCCGAAAGCGCGCCCGATCCCGCTACGCAGCTGAAAGCCGCGCAAAAGCAGTTGGACAGCATGAAGCAGCTGGTTTCAAAGGCTACCACCGACACCCAGCTCAGCAAGCTGCGGCTGGCGACCGACGATCTGGTCGCCAGCATGGATAAATTGTCTGCCGATCTGCAGCCGCTGCAGGAAAAGCTGCAGGCGCAGTTGGACGTGTTGGGGCCGGCCCCGGCGGCCGGCGCGCTGCCGGAAACCCCGGCTGTCGCCCAGCAGCGTAATGCGCTGAACAGCAGCAAGAAGCAGCTGGACGATGCGGTAAAACGTGCGCAGGCCATCAAGACCAGCGCTTTCGACCTGGGGCAGCAGATCAGCGATCTGCGCCGGGTAGCGTTTAAAACCCAGCTGGCGCTGAACACCGGCAGCATTTTGGGCGTCAAGTTCTGGACGCCGGTGGTGCAGCCGTCAGCGGATGACGTGCAGCGGCTGGACCAGTTCAACGCCGAGATGAAAGCGGCCTGGGACGCCAGTTGGCAGGACGAATGGCGGTACGGCACGCTGGCGTTGCTGGCGCTGGCGGTGATCGTCTGGTCCTGGGGGCGCTATTTGTCCGAGCGTTTCCTCGCCTGGGTCAGCATTCGCTTCCTGCCGGACGGGCGCCTGCGCCGCAGCTTTATGGCGATCATCACCGTGGCCGTGACGGTGTTCACTACCTCGATCGCGCTGAATTTGCTGTATTACGTTTTTATCCGCGTGCAGCCGCTGCCGGTGATGCTGGAAGACTTCGCCGAAGGCTTTAACCGTCTGGGGATTTTCTGCGCGCTGATCGCCGGGCTGGGGCGTGCGGCGCTGTCGCTGAATCGTCCGTCGTGGCGTTTGGCTTCGCTGGACAATGAAGTGGCCGCCGGGCTGCGTTACTTCTCGCCGCTGCTGGCCGGTCTGGCGCTGGCGTTCGGCACCGTTGAGCTGATCAACAACGTCGTCAGCGCCTCATTGGCCACCACCATCTTCGGCAACGGCCTGGTAGCGGGATTGATCGGCATGGTGCTGCTGGCGGCGCCGCTGCGCGGCCAGCGCATTCGTCGCCGTCTGGAGCAGCAGGGCGCGCACCTGGAAAAACGCACGCTGGTCGGCGGGCTGGTGCACATCGTCACCCTGGTGTGTTCGGTGGTGATCCTGCTTTCCTTGCTTGTGGGTTACATCGCCTTCGCCCGCTTCCTGACCTACCAGCTGATCTGGGTGGTGCTGGTGCTGATGGCATTCTACTTCATGGTGTTGTTCGCCACTGACCTGTGCGCCGCGCTGTTTTCGCCGCAGACCGTCAGCGGCAAGATGCTGAAGAAAACGCTCAGCTTCAAGGATCGCCATCTCGAACAGGTGGCGATCATCACCACCGCGCTGGCCAAATGTTCGCTGTTGCTGTTGATGATCGTCGCGTTGTTCAACGGCTCGTTCGGCAGCACCACGCCGGGGTCGTTGATGGAGAAAATCGTCTCGATCCTGACCGGCGAAGGCTTGCAGCGTTTCAACATCGTGCCCGGCAACCTGCTCAACGCCGTGATCTGTCTGGCGATCGGTATCTACATTCTGCGCGCGGTGCGGCGCTGGCTGGGCTCTGAGCTGCTGCCGAAAACCATTTCGGACGTCGGCATCCGGGCCTCGCTGGTGACGCTGTTCAGCAATATCGGTTATGTGCTGGTGATTCTGATCACCCTGGCGGCGCTCGGCATCCAGTGGAGCAACCTGGCGTGGATCGTCAGCGCCTTGTCGGTCGGTATCGGTTTCGGTTTACAGGAGATCGTGAAGAACTTTATTTCCGGCCTGATCCTGCTAACCGAGCGCCCGGTGAAGGTCGGGGATATGATCGGCATCGGCGGCGTGGAAGGCGACGTGCGGCGCATCAACGTGCGCGCCACCGAAATCCAGCTCAGCGACCGCTCCACCATGATCGTACCGAACTCGCAGCTGATCTCGCAGAACGTGCGCAACGCCACCATGGGCAACGCGCAAGGGGTAGTGACCATCGCGCTGACGTTCCCGACCTCGATCGATCCGGAGCAGGTGCGCAATATCTTGCTCAGCGCCTATAACGAGTACGAAACCATTCTGGAGACGCCGGCACCTTATGTGCGCTTTAGCCAGCTGGGGCCGGACGGTATTATCCTGAGCGTGACTGGCTACGTGCCGAGCCCGCGCATGGTCGGCGCCACCAAGAGCGAACTGCTGTTCAATATCCTCAAGCTGCTGCGCGCGCAGGAAGTGAGCCTGTCCAGCCCGCAAGAAGTGGTGTTTATGAAACAGCAGGCGACGCGGTATCAGGCCAACGAAGAGGAACACTCCTCCTAACTCAGCCCTGAGGCGGCGGGCCGTTAAGTGACGGCCCGCCGAACGTGGCTAGTACATCGACGGCTCCACCGATTGCGAGCAGTCGCTGTTGGCGCTGGATTTGGTGCAGGTGTAAGGTTCATTCGGCGATGCCGAAGGCGCATTCGATGGGCCGCCGCCTCCGCCGATACAACCGCTCAACATCAGCATCAAAAACACGAGAATTATCTTCTTCATCTCACCGTCCTCCATTGCGATTCCTCCCTTAAGTATATGTCGGGAAAGCGAACGGCACCGCTCACCGGTGCAATCTATACTCCTTTGATAACGTTTCGGCGCACAACGGCGGCGAACGAGGAGGGAAAGATG
The DNA here is from genome assembly GCF_002752475.1 of Serratia sp. OLAL2. NCBI lineage: Bacteria > Pseudomonadati > Pseudomonadota > Gammaproteobacteria > Enterobacterales > Yersiniaceae > Serratia > Serratia sp. OLAL2. The sequence continues at coordinate 449,727 of NZ_MSTL01000018.1, forward strand.
CAAACCGACGACGATTTGACCCACTTTGCCGCGCAGGGTGCGCCGCCGTTGCCGCCCTGTACCAAGCAGGGTGATGTCGAACATGACGGCGCGCGCATCTGGTATGCGGCCTATGGCGCGGATCCGACGGTGATCCTGCTGCACGGCGGCCTGGGCCACAGCGGCAACTGGGGGTATCAGCTGCCGACGCTGCTGGCCGCCGGGTACGGCGTGCTGGTCATCGACAGCCGCGGGCACGGGCGCAGCACTCGCGACGCCCGGCCGTATCGTTACGCTCGCATGGCCGATGATCTGTTGGCGGTGATGGACGCGTTGCGGATCCCGCACGCCGCGCTGGCGGGCTGGAGCGATGGCGCCTGTGTTGCGCTTATCGCTGCCCATCGGGCGCCGCAGCGGGTGGACGGCGTTTTTTTCTTCGGTTGCAATATGGACGCCAGCGGCGTTAAACCGCCCGCGTCCAACCCCATCGTGGAGCGCTGTTTTGCGCGTCATGCGCAGGACTATGCCGCCTTGTCGCCGACGCCGGAGGAGTTCGACGCGTTCGTCGCTGCCGTGAGCCTGATGATGAGCAGCCAGCCAGACTACCGCGTACAGGAATTGGCAGCCATTCGCGTGCCGGTGACGATCGTTCATAGCGAGCACGATGAGTTTATCCGCGTCGAGCATGCCGTCTACTTGAGCCGCAGCATCCCTGGCGCCCGTCTGGTGATGCTGCCGGGTGTCAGCCACTTCGCGCCGCTGCAGCGGCCGGCGGTGTTCAACCGCGCGCTGTTGGATTTTCTCGCCGATGTGATGTGTCGCAAGGCGTTTTGAGGGCCGCCGCAAAGAAAACGGGCGCCAAACGGCGCCCAAGGCGTGACAGGTTAGAAATCGACCGTCGCCTGCAGGCTCAGGCTGCGCGGCTCACCCTCAATCACGCGTAAATTACCGGCGCTGGAAGCATAGTATTCGCGGTTGAACAGGTTTTTCACATTCAGTTTCAGCTGAGTATGTTTCCCCAGCAGCTTGCTGTCCCAGGCGACAAAGGCATCCGCCACGGTATAGGCCGGCATGGTGAAACTGTTCTCCGGATCGCCGGCGCGGCGACCGACGTAGCGCGCGCCGCCGCCAATGCGCACCTCGCCGGGCACCACCGGCAGCGTCATGCGGCGGCTGAGGTACAGGCCGCCCATGTTGGTCGGGGCGTTGACCAGCCGATTGCCGACGTTGGTCGGATTGAGGTTGTCTTCGACGATCTCGGTTTTATCGTAGCTGTAGTTGGCGGTGAGATCCCAGTTGGGCGCCACTTCGCCGTTCAACTCCAATTCCGCACCGGTGGAGCGCGCTTTGGGAATGCTGCGGGTCACGCCGTTGATAAAGATCGACATATTGCTTTCATCGATGCGATAGAGCGCCAGCGTGGCGTCGAACGCCGGAGTGATCTGCCATTTTCCGCCCACCTCATAGGTGGTGCCGGTTTCCGGCGTGGCGACGTCGCCATTGTCGTCGATGGCGGTGGACGGCGTGAACGAACGGCTGTAATTGCCGTACAGCGACAGGCTCGGCGTCAGCTTATACACCAACCCCGCCTGCGGCAAAAACTGGTCGTCTTTGTCATTGAGCGTATTTTTCGGTTTCTGGAAACCGTTGCTGTTGTTCTGGTAATACGACTGATAGCGCGCGCCCAGCACCGCGATCCATTGATCGGTGAGATGAATGCTGTCCTTGGCGTACAGGGAACGGCTGAACAGCGTGGCGCGCAGGTTGCTTGACGCGTCACTGTAAGTGGTGCTGTCGGTGACCGGCGTTTCGCCATACACCGGATCGTACATGTTGAAGGTCTTCGAGACCTTGCCGCGGTAGGAATAGGCCTTGTAGGTCTGATTTTTCTCGTAGTCCACGCCCAGCAGCAGGTCGTGCTGCATGCCGAACAGCTGCGGCGAACCGGTCAGATCCCAGGAGTAATAGTGGGTTTGATGATTGAAACCGCGATTGGCGTCGGCGCGGCGCGAGACGATGCCGGTCGTGGTGTCGACCGCGGTGGCGCGCACTTCGTTGCTGTCGTAACGGCGTTGCAGCCAGGCGTAGTTGAAGCGGGTCGTCCAGATCGGATCCAGCGCGTACTCATAATGGGCGTTCAGACGTTTGTTCTTGCCCCAGGCATGGTTCGCGTAGTCATCCAAGCGGCGGTCATAGGGCACATCGACCGGTTTGCCGTCGATAAATGCGGTGCCGCGATCGTAAGGAATGTCGTACTTGTATTCGCTGTAGGCGATGTTAAAGGAGGCCTGGTCGCCGAACCAACTGAGCGAGGGGGCGATCAGCGTGTGTTCGTCGCTGCCGAAATTGCGCCAGTAATCTGCGTGCTGGCGTTCGGCGATCAGGCGAAAGGCGAAGCCGCCGCCCAGCGGGCCGGTCACATCGACGCTGCCGCTGCCGCCGCCAACACTGTTGGTGGCGCCGCTGATGCGGGTGTTCCAGTCATATTGCGGTTTTTTGCTGATCAGATTGATGACGCCGCCGGGGCTGAGGATGCCATACAGCAGCGAAGCGGAACCTTTCAGGACCTCAACGCGATCGGTGGTGGCGTCCATGCTCAACCCCTGGTTGCTGCGCACGCCGTCGATGAAGACCGAGCCATCGGAGTTAACCCCGAACCCGCGTTTGACGAAGCCATCCTCCGTGCCGCCGAGCGTGTTGCCCTGGGTGACGCCGCTGACGAACTTCATCGCGTCATTGACGCTTTTGACCTGGAAGTCGTCAATGACCTGAGAGGTGACGACGCTGACCGATTGCGGTACCTCGGCGATCGGCGCGGCGGTCTTGCCGGCGGTCGAGGCGGTGTCGGCGCTATAGCTGCCAGAAGGCTGGGCCGCGGCGGTCACCGTAATGGATTCCTCCGTTTTTGCGCCGGGTGCGGCGGCGATCGCCAGGGCGGGGAACAGGCCGGCGAACAGGGGCAGCGAGCGAAAAACGTGATTTTTTTTGTTTTTGTTGGGGTGGCGAAGAACTGAGTGGCGCATATAATTCCGTAAAAAATAATAAATAGTAACGATTATCATTATAATTATCATTTATGCGTTTTGAATAGTGGGGAATGCCTGTATCCCTTCACTGCGCGATTTAATTTTGTCTTTACGGTAAAAGGCGGCGATTTTGCCGGTAAAAAATCGGCTGGGTGGCAATAACGATCGTAGTGACGGGAGGGGCGCGGCAGTTTGTTCGCCGGAATGGGGATTCCTGTCAATATATTGATACACAAATATATTTTCCCTTGATGAATAAACAGGTGTCCGGGCAGGCAAAACTGGCAATAATAGGCGGGTCGGCCGTTTATCTTCGCCTCATCGCCGACGGTTGTGACGCGAACAGACGGTCACTTTATGCTAGCGGAAGTCTCTGGATCCAAGATGCAAACCACCTCGTTGTCCGATACCCGGAAAATCTGGCCCGCGCTCATCATTTTTTTGCTGGTGTTCACCCTGTGTCTGCTGGGCATCGTGAGTCGCCCCGGCAGCTTTCTGGCGATATTCTGGCCGGTGAACGCCGTACTGCTGGCCGTTTTGGTGCGGCGGCCACAGTGGGCTACGCGGGCCGGCTGGGGCATGGCGGTGCTGGGCTATCTGGCGGCGGATCTGTTGACCGGCAGTTCGCTGCAAAAGACGCTGCTGCTGAACGTCGCCAATCTGACCGGCGTCGTGGTGGGGTATCTGTTGTTCATGCGGCTGTCGCCGCCGGCGCGCACGTTGCAGCGCGGCACGTCCAGCATGTACCTGTTCGGTATCTGCCTGGCTGCCGCCGCCGCGACCGGCGCGGTGGGCGCCGCAACTTCGCAGTGGCTGTTCGGCAGACCGTATCTGACCTCGCTGGCGCTGTGGTTCTCGTCCGAATTCACCAACTACGTCACGCTGATGCCGTTTATTCTGGCGTTTCCCGCCGATTGGCGACGTCGCCTTGCGGCGGCCGGCGCCCTGTTCACCCAGCGCAGCCACTGGCCGCGGGCGGGGCGAAAACTCACGGTATTGGCGCTGCTGTTACTGGCGGCGGTGTGTAGCGTGCTGATTGGCGGCCCCGGGGCGGTGATCTTTCCCATGCCGGTGCTGCTGTGGCTGGCGATGTCCTTCTCATTGTTCTGCACCATGATTGCGGTGCTGATTTATGTGCTGTGGTGCCATCTGGCGATCGATTTCGGGTTGCTTAGCACGACGCTCGACATGAAGGTGTTGCAAAACGCGGTATCGATGCGTTTGGGCATCGCGCTGCTGGCGCTGGGGCCCATCGCCGTGGCCAGCATGAACTATGCGCGTAATGCGCTGCTGCGCACGCTGGAGCACGTGGCGAATCACGATGCGTTAACGCACGTGCTGACGCGCAATGCGTTTATGCAGCGCGGCGAACGGTTGATAGACCAAAAGGGCGAGCTGGTGTGCGTCATGATGCTCGATATCGACTATTTCAAATCGATTAATGACCGTTTTGGCCATGCCGGCGGCGATCAGGCACTGATGGCCTTTACCCGCGCGATCGCCGCCGATCTGAGCGTCGGTGACCTGTTCGGCCGCATGGGGGGCGAAGAGTTCGCCATCGTTTCGACGCTCGGCCAGCCGCAGCAAGGATGGCAATTGGCCGAACGCCTGCGGCAACGCATCGAAACGGAGTCTATCCTCATGCCGGCCGGGCATCCGCTGCAGATCACCGTCAGCATCGGCATGGTGACCTGCCCGGGCGGCGCCGGCCAAAGCCTGGCGGATCTGCTGAAGCTGGCGGATCTGGCGGTGTACAAAGCGAAAAACTCCGGCCGTAACCGGGTTGCCACACCGGAATCGTCTCCGCCGGCTGCTCATGGCCGCTGAACTTCCGATCCGCGCTCTGCCCCGGCCGTCTAAACTGGTAGGGGGCGCGGGCATTTCCGCCTGCGCCGAACCGACTGTCCTTAATCAGACAAGAGGATGCCAGAATGAAATACGTAGACGGGTTTGTGGTGGCGGTACCGGCCGCCAATAAGGAGGCCTATCACCGGTTGGCGGCCGCAGCGGCGCCGCTGTTCAAAGAGTTTGGCGCCACGCGCATCGTGGAATGTTGGGGCGATGACGTGCCCGACGGCAAACTTACCGACTTTCGCGGCGCGGTGAAAGCCCAGGAAGACGAAGTGGTGGTGTTCAGTTGGATAGAGTACCCCTCCAAGGCGGTACGTGACGCCGCCAACGAAAAAATGATGAACGACCCGCGCATGAAAGCGCTGGGCGAGATGCCGTTCGACGGCAAACGCATGATCTTCGGCGGTTTCGCGCCGATCCTCGATGCGTAAAGGAGGCACAGATGGCCAGAATTACGCAACATCTGTGGTTTGAAAAAGACATGGAAGCGGCGCTGAATTGCTATGTCGCGTTGATCCCCGGTTCGTCCGTGAACTGGTTTTCCGAGCTGCCGGCGGATACGCCGAGCGGCCCGGCCGGCAGCGTGAAGCTGGCTTCCTTCACGTTGGGCGACCAGCGCTATGCGGCGATCGAAGCCGGGCCGTTGGATCCGTTCAATCACAGCTTCTCCGTGATGGTGGAATGTGACGATCAGGCGGAGGTCGACAGGCTGTGGGACGCGTTGAGCGAGGGCGGCGAGGCGGAGCAGTGCGGCTGGCTGCGCGATCGCTGGGGGCTTTGCTGGCAGATCGTGCCGCGGCGCCTGACGGAGTTGATGAACGATCCCGACGCCGCCCGCGTGCGGCGTGTCACGGAAGCGATGCTGTTGATGGGCAAAATCGACATCGCCGGGTTGGAAGCGGCGGCGCGCGAGTAGTGCAACGCTCACTGAGGGAGAGAACGGATGCACCGAGAACGGCACAGTATTGAACGCATCGGCTGGCTGCGGGCGGCGGTGCTCGGCGCCAACGACGGCATCGTTTCAACGGCCAGCCTGCTGCTGGGCGTCGCGGCGGCCAGCGCCTCGCATTCCGCGCTGATGATCGCCGGTGTCGCCGGGTGGGTGGCCGGCGCAATGTCGATGGCCACCGGCGAGTATGTGTCGGTCTCGTCGCAGGCGGATACCGAAAAGGCCGCGCTGGCAGAGGAACAGGCGGAACTGCTTGAAGACTACCCGGGGGAGTTTCGCGAACTGACGTCAATCTACGTGCATCGCGGTCTGGATCCGGCGTTGGCCCGGCAGGTGGCGGAAAAGCTGATGGCGCATGATGCGCTGGAGGCCCACGCGCGCGACGAGCTGGGCATTTCCTCTGCCACCCGCGCCCGGCCGCTGCAGGCCGCGTTGGCGTCGGCCCTGAGTTTCTCTCTCGGCGCGCTGTTGCCGCTGCTGGTGGCGCTGTGGGTACCGGTCGCCTGGACGCGGCCGGCGCTGGTGGCGTCGGCGCTGATTTCCCTCGGCGTTCTCGGCGGCATCGCCGCGAAAACCGGCGGGGCGCCGATCTTGCCGGGCGTGGCGCGCATCCTCATCTGGAGCGCACTGGCGATGGCAGTTTCTTCCGGCGTCGGCCTGCTGTTTGGCGTTACGGCCGGCTAACGTCGCACTTGCATCAATCTATTGCACCTCAAGCTCAGAATTTATCATTTGTCAGCCGCCGGCGTTCGCGGCAAGGTGACGGCAACGCCAACCTCAGTCAGGGACACTTATGCAGAAATCACAGATCCTATCGTGGGTCGCCCAGCATCCGCTGTTGCAACGCATGGTCGCGCTAGAGCCAATCACCTGGTTCAATCCACGCGCGACAACGTTGGCCGCAGGGCTGCCCCACGTCGGGTTGACCGCCGCCGACGTCGCCGACGCGGAGCAGCGCCTGGCGCGCTTCGCGCCTTATCTCGCCGCCGCCTTCCCGGAAACCCAACCCACAAAGGGGATCATCGAGTCCGAGCTGGTGGCGCTCCCCGTCATGCAGCTCGCGTTGGATCGGCGCTATGGGCAGACGTTGGGCGGACGCCTGCGGTTGAAAAAGGACAGCCATCTGCCGATTTCCGGCTCGATCAAGGCGCGCGGCGGCATCTATGAGGTGCTGACGCACGCGGAAAAGCTGGCGCTGGAGGCGGGGCTGCTGCACACCGGCGACGACTACGCCCGGCTGTTTTCCGACGAGTTCCGTCAATTCTTCAGCCAGTACCGCATCGCCGTCGGATCGACCGGCAATCTGGGATTATCCATCGGCATCATCAGCGCCCGGTTGGGGTTTGACGTCAGCGTGCACATGTCGGCGGATGCGCGAGAGTGGAAAAAACAGAAGCTGCGCGAAAATGGCGTGACGGTGGTGGAGTACGCCGACGATTACGGCGTGGCGGTCGAACAAGGGCGCAAACAGGCGGCGGACGATCCGAGTTGCTTCTTTATCGATGATGAAAACTCGCAAACCCTGTTCCTCGGCTACGCGGTGGCCGGCGGTCGCCTGAAGCGGCAATTTGCCGAACAGGGCATTGTGGTGGACGCGCAGCATCCGCTGTTCGTGTATCTGCCGTGCGGCGTTGGCGGCGGGCCGGGCGGTGTGGCCTTTGGCCTCAAGCTGGCGTTCGGCGATCACGTTCACTGCATTTTTGCCGAACCGACCCATTCGCCCTGCATGCTGCTCGGCGTCTACAGCGGGTTGCATGACGGCATTGCGGTGCAAGATCTCGGCATCGACAACCGCACGGCGGCGGACGGGCTGGCGGTGGGGCGCGCCTCCGGCTTTGTCGGCCGGGCGATGGAACGTCTGCTGAACGCGTTTTACACTCTCAGCGATGAAGAGATGTTTGCGCTGCTCGGGTTGTTGGACCGGTACGAGCATATCCAACTGGAGCCGTCCGCGTTGGCGGGCATGGCCGGACCGTGGCGCGTTGCCGCCCATGCGAAGGCGCTCAGCGAGCAAGGCATCAGCGCCGAGCACCTGGCGCAGGCGACGCATCTGGTGTGGGCGACCGGCGGCGGCATGGTGCCGTCGGCGGAAATGGCGAAGTACCTCGCCGCCGGGCAGGCGGCGGAGTAAGGCACAGTAAAAAGGGGCGAAAATCGCCCCTGATTGTCTGTCGTGCGGTTACAGCTGTTCGCCGTTGCTGGCGATCACCTGGCGATACCAGTCGAAGCTTTTCTTGCGCGAACGTTCGAGCGTGCCGGTACCGTCGTCGTGTTTGTCGACGTAGATAAAGCCGTAGCGTTTGCTGTACTCACCGGTGGTGAACGACACGCAGTCGATGCAGCCCCACGGCGTGTAGCCGATCAGATCTACGCCGTCTTCAATCACCGCTTTCTTCATCTCTTCGATATGGGCGCGCAGATAGTCGATGCGATAGTCATCGTTGATCTGGCCGTCCGCCTCCACCTTGTCGAAGGCGCCGAAGCCGTTTTCCACGATAAACAGCGGCTTCTGGTAGCGTTCATACAGCACGTTCAGCGAATAGCGCAGCCCGACCGGATCGATCTGCCAGCCCCAGTCGGAGGCCTTGACGTGCGGGTTCGGCACGTTGCCCGGGAAGCCGAACATGCCGTCGCTGCCGTCCACCGCGTTGGCCTGCAGCGCATTGCTCATGTAGTAGCTGAAACCGATGTAGTCGGTGCAGCCCTCGCGCAGGATCTGCGCGTCCTGCGGCTGCATCTCGATCTTCAGCCCTTTGCGTTCCCAATCGCGCAGCAGGTAGCTTGGGTAGTAGCCGCGCATCTGCACGTCGGTATACAGATAGCGCTGGTGCATCGCCTCGACGGCGTACATCACGTCGTCCGGCTTGCAGGAATAAGGATAGAACGGCACGCAGGCCAGCATGCAGCCGATTTTGAATTCCGGGTTGATCTGATGGCCGAGTTTGACCACCTGCGCGCTGGCGACGAACTGGTGGTGCAACACCTGGTACAGCGCCTGTTCCGGGTTGTCTTCCTGGGTGTAATCCACGCCGGAACAGCAGTAGCCGAACAGCGGGTAGCGGTAGTTGCTCTGGTTGTTGATCTCGTTGAAGGTCATCCAGTACTTCACTTTTTCGCGGTAGCGACGCATCACCACCTCGCTAAAGCGCACGAAGAACTCCACCACCCGGCGATTTTTCCAGCCGCCGTAAGCTTTCACCAAATGGTAAGGCATTTCGAAGTGGGACAGGGTGATCACCGGCTGGATGCCGTATTTCAGCAGTTCGTCGAACAGGTCGTCGTAAAACTGCAGGCCGGCCTCGTTCGGCGTCGCTTCGTCGCCGTTCGGGAAAATGCGCGTCCAGGCGATCGAGGTGCGAAAACACTTGAAGCCCATCTCGGCGAACAGTGCCACGTCCTGCTTGTAGCGGCCGTAGAAGTCCACCGCTTCGTGGTTGGGGTAACGATAGCCGTCGAGCACGCCGTCGGTCATCACGCGATCCACGCCGTGCGAGCCGCCGGACAGCACGTCGGCGATGCTTGGCCCTTTGCCGCCCCGATCCCAACCGCCTTCAACCTGGTGCGCGGCGACCGCGCCCCCCCACAGAAAATCCTTCGGCAACTGTTTCATCGTCAATGTCTCATCGGTTTATTTAATGAAGGGTAATAACGCTGCGTTGAGAACAGAGTAGCAAGACCGAAAGAAATGTCACGATATAACAAATCACCGTGAAAAGTGATTTGTCACAATAAAAAAACAGCCTGTTTTATTTTTCCGAATTAATATGCCCGAGCCGTTTGCCGATGGTTTCAATAATGTAAAGTACGGGGATCTGCGTGGTAATATTGTGATGCCCGCCGATCAAATGCTGCGGAACGTGGTAGGAGAGGTTGAAGTCCGCCAGCCGCGCCAGCGAAGAGGTTTCGTTGTTGGTGATGCTGATGATCTTGCAGTGGTGCAGGCTGAACTGGCTGGCCAAACGCAGGATCTCTTCGGTCTCGCCAGAGACCGACAGCATGATCGCCACCGCGTTTTTATACATATCGCTGTTGACGGGATAATAAGGATCGTCGATATGGGTGCTGAATTTCCCGACGTTGGAAAAGAAACGCGCGCCATATTTCCCCAATGCGCCCGACGTACTGATGCCGACGAAAATAATTCGCTCGGCGGCGGCGATATGTTGCACCGCCTGATCGATCAGCTGATTAAATTCTTCGTTGCTGACGCTTTTAAAAAAGCTGAGGATTTCGCCGATGCCAGAATCGACCGGTGGCGCATCGGTTTGTTCCAGATACAGCTTGAAACGGATGCGAAATTCCGAATAGCCGTCACAGCCCATTTTCTTGCAAAACCGCAGCACGGTGGTGGTGGAGACGCCGGCGGCCTCGGCCAGCTCGCGGATGGTCATGTACATCACTTGATTCTTGTGTTTGCTGACGTAGGTATAAACCATCAGCTCCAGGGCGTTGAGCTCGGCGATTGCTTTATGGGTAAACATGAGTCGGTCCGGCGGCTGAAAACGGGAAGCTTATCTGCGGGTTAACATAGCAAAATTCACCGCCGCTGGCACTGCCGGGCAAAAAGAAAAGCCGCACCAGTCAGGCGCGGCCCAGGGTTCACGACGAACAAATTAAAGCAAAACGTTCCGGAAGACATGCCATGAAAACGCGTTTCATCACACAGGGTTAGCATAGGTCAGCTTATTCCGGTGGCAAAATGCCGGTTTCTGCTTTCTAAAGCCAAAGCGCGGCAAAGGCTATGGCGTCTCGGGTTTATCTTCGGACCAGCGGGCGGCGTTGACGTCCACCTTAACCGGCAGCAGCCCGATGGCGGTGAATTTATCCGCCAACTGCTGTTGCTGCCTGAACACCTCCGGCGACATGCGCTGGCTGCCGAACGGCATGCGGGCGATGGCTCTGGCCCAAATGGCCTGATCCAGGCCGGTGCTCTGCGCGAGGATCGCCGCCGCTTCCTGCGGATGGCCGTTGGCCCAGTCGCTCAGCACGCCGAGCTGTTGAATCACCTGCTTGGCGCTGTCCGGGTAGGTTTCGGCAAAGCGGCGGCTGGCGAGATAGAAGGTGTAGTGCGGCACCAGGCCTTCCGCGTCTTTCAGCAGGCGGGCGTTAGCATGGGTTTCCACCTCGGCGTAGTAGGGATCCCAAATCACCCAGGCGTCGACGCTGCCGCGCTGGAAGGCGGCGCGGGCATCGCTCGGCGGCAGATAGACCGGCGTGATGTCCTTGTAGCTCAAGCCGGCCTGTTCCAGCGCGCTCACCAGCAGGTAATTGACGTCAGACCCTTTGTTCAACGCCACGCGTTTCCCTTTCAGATCGGCCACGGAGCGGATCGCCGAATCCTGCGGCACCACGATGGCTTCGGTTTTCGGGCTGGGCGGCGAATGCGCCAAATAAACCAGATCGGCCTTGGCGGCTTGCGCGAAGGCCGGCGGAGCGTCGCCGGTCGCCGCCAGATCGATGCTGCCGACGTTCAACCCTTCCAACATCTGTGGGCCGGCGGGGAATTCTATCCAGCGAACCTTGATACCCTGCGGCTCCAGGTTTTTTTCCAGCGTACCGCGGTATTTCAGCAGCGCAAAAATGTTGGCTTTCTGGTAACCGATGGTGATTTGCTGCGGTTTCTCCTGCGCGCCGGCCGGCAGGCTAAACAGGCCGAGCAGCAGGGCGGCGATCAGCGGCGTTGTGAGTTTTCTCATCATGATCTTCCGATAGGCGAAGTGAACGGTAGCGATGACGCGCTGGGCGTAACGCCATGAAACGGCATTTAAATTTTCCTGCGGCGGGATAAGGGCGATGATAATGAGCGGCGCAGTGGCGTGTAAAGCGCCCGCTTATGCTGAATAATGCCTTGCTTAGCCATAAATCAGCTTAATCGGGAGAGGGTGAGCTCGACGCTACGCCGCGTCACGCTCACGCGAACGCGCCAGCAACAGCGGAACCAACAGATACAGGGCGGCGGCCAACGCCCAGACCAGGCCGGGCCAGACATCGCGCGTGGCGGCGTACAGCGCCGTCGCGACCAGCGGCCCCGCGACGCCGATCAGGCTGCCCATGCTGGCCAGCGTCCCTTGCAGCTCGCCCTGATGATCGTCGTCCACCTTGTGCGCCATCAACGCCTGCAGCGCCGGCAGCGCCATACCGCCCGCGGCGAAGAACGGCAGCAGCGCAAAGGGCGCCCAGCCGCGGGTGGCGATCGATAACAGCACCAGACCCAGCGCGTCGGCCGCCAGGCCGATCAGCAGTGCCTTGCGCTCGCCGAGCCGTGCGACCAGCGGGCCGATGGCGAAGGCCTGCGACAGCGCGTGGCAGGCGCCGTAACCGGCCAGCGACAGGCCCGCCACCATCATGCTCCAGCCGAAACGATCCTGACCGTATAAAATCCACAGCGTGGCCGGCGCCTGTGAAACCAGCGCCATGATCAGGTAAATACCGGCCAGCGGCAGCAGGCCCGGTTTGCCGTGCAGCCGACGCAATGACGAAAACGGATTAAGGCGGATTTTCTCGGCGGCGCGGGCGCGGGGTTTACGCGATTCCGGCAGCAGGAAAAACGCCATGATCAGGTTGAGGGCATTCATCGCCGCCGCCGCCAGGAAGGGGGCATGCAGATGCCATTCGCCCAGCGATCCACCGAGCAGCGGACCGACGATAAAACCGACGCCGAACACCGCGCCCACCAGGCCAAAACGCCGCGCGCGCTGGCCGGCGGGGGTAATATCGGTGACGTAAGCGGTGGCGACCGCCATGTTGGCGCCGGTGATGCCCGCCAGCAACCGGCCCAGATAGAGCCAGGCCAGCGTCGGCGCGAACGCCATCAGCAGATAGTCGGCCGCCGCGCCGGCGAGCGAAATCAACAGCACCGGACGCCGGCCGAAACGATCGCTCAGTGCGCCGAGGATCGGTGAAAACAGGAATTGCATCAACGCATACGCCGCCAGCAGCGCGCCGTAATGCACGCTGCCGGCGTCGAGGCCGCCCAGTGAGCGCAACAGCGCCGGCAGGATAGGCATGATCAGGCCGATGCCTACCGCATCCAGCAATACCGTCAACAAAATAACCAGCATAGGTTTTTTCAAAATTGCGACTCTAACAGTGATAGAGTATTGAGTATTCCATAGTAACCCTATCAGTGATAGAGAGATGAGCGAAAAAAATACCGCGACGCGTTTAACGCGAGAGACCGTCCTGCGCGGGGCGCTGGCGTTGTTGAATGACATCGGCATCGATGCCCTGAGCACCCGTCGCCTGGCACAACATTTGGGGGTGCAATCTCCCACGCTCTATTGGCATTTCAAGAACAAGGCCGAACTGCTGAAGGCGATGGCGGAAACCATCATGTTGGATCACCGTGAAGAGGTGCCCGCCGACATGCCCTGGCAGGATTGGGTCGTTACCAATGCGAGCCATTTCCGTCGGGCGCTGCTGGCTTACCGCGACGGCGCGCGTCTGCATGCCGGCACCCGGCCGCAGGAACCGCAATTCGCCATCATTGAGGCCAAGGTGGCGCTGTTGTGTCGGGCGGGGTTGACGCCGGAACGCGCCGTTAATCTGCTGTTCGCCGTCGGACGTTTCGTGGTGGGCTGGGTGCTGGAAGAGCAACAAATGCAGTCGGACGATGCGCTGAATGACGCCGATCGCCAGCGTTACCCGCTGCTGTGCGAAGGCTGGGAAACATTGCAGGATAAGGGCGCAGACGCGCTGTTCGAAGCCAGCGTGCGGCTGTTGGTTGACGGCGCCGAGGCCGAATTGACGATCGACAATAATCACGGCCAGCAATCATAAAACCGGGCTTATCTATAGGAAATTTATAGGAAATACCCACTTTTCGTTAAAGCCATGGCGGCTACATTCCCTTAACATCATCATGTCTTTTGATGATAATTATTAGCACGCTGCTCAATTGTTCTTCGCAGTGATGTTACGGATTAAATCCGTTTGTTTAAGGGATAGTTTCACCATGGAAATCAATGTTAATGGCCGGGTGGTTCCACTCGGCAATCTCGCGCCCGACACGCCGCTGCTGTACGTTTTACGCAACGATCTGCAATTGAATGGCCCCAAATACGGCTGCGGCCTGGGGGAATGCGGCGCCTGCACGGTGCTGATCGACGGCGTCGCCGCGCGCTCTTGTTCAATGCCGCTGTCCGCCGTAGGAAGCAAATCCGTCACTACCCTGGAAGGCTTGGGCACACCGGACGCGCTGCATCCAGTGCAGCAGGGGTTTGTCGATGAGCAGGCGGCGCAGTGCGGTTACTGCACCAACGGCATGATCATGACGCTGGTCGCGTTGTTCGAACGCGAGCCGGAGGCGGACGAGCAAACGATCAAGAAAGCGCTGGCCTACAACCTGTGCCGCTGCGGCACTCACCTTGAGATCTTGCACGCCGCCGAGCGCGCCCGCGATCTGTTGGCAGCACGGAGGCAAGCATGAGCCGCCTCGAACTGACTCGCCGCCAGTTGTTGCAGGCCGGCGGGGTGGTGATGGTCAGCAGCCTGCTGCCCGCGCCGTTTAACGCCTTCGCCGCCGAGGCGATTGTAGCGCCTGCCGATCTGCCGCTGGATCGGGTGGACAGCTTTATCAGCCTCACCGCCGACGGCCGGGTAACGGCCTTCAATGGTCACGTCGATCTGGGTACCGGCATTCGCACCGCGCTGGCGCAGATCGTCGCCGAAGAAATTTGCGTGCCGTTCGAGCACGTCACGATGATCCTTGGCGATACGCAGCGCACGCCGGATCAGGGGCCGACCATCGCCAGCGCCACCATTCAGGTCACGTCGGTGCCGCTGCGACAGGCGGCGGCGCAGGTGCGGCACATGCTGACGGCGTTGGCGGCCAAAGCCTTCGAACTGCCGGCCGAACAGCTGACGGCGGCGGCGGGGCAGGTATTTGTGACCAAAAAACCGGGGCGCTCACTGAGCTATGCGCAGCTGGCGAGTGGGCAGAATCTGCACGTGATGCTGGATAAAAACGTTCAGTTGAACAGCGAACGCCAGAATCGCTACGTCGGCCGCGCCGTTGCCCGGGTCGACATTCCGGCCAAAGTGAGCGGTGGGCTGACCTACGTGCACGACCTGCGCTTGCCCGGCATGCTGCATGGCCGGGTGGTGCGCCCGCCTTACGTAGGCGCCGACAGCAGCGCCCCGCTGGGCGGCGGCCTGCTGTCGGTGGATGAAAATTCGATCGCGCACCTGCCGGGCATCGTGAAACTGGTAGTGATCAACGATTTCATCGGCATCGTGGCCGAGCGCGAGGAGCAGGCGATCGCCGCCATGCGCCAGCTGAAAACCAAATGGAAACCCTGGGCCGGGTTGCCGGATCTGTCGCCGGAAGCGCTGCCCGCCGCGCTGGAAGCCAACCCGAAAACCGACCGCGTCCTGCGCGACGATGCGGGAACGGACGCCGCGCTGGCGGCGCTGCATACCGAAGTGCAGGCCGACTATGTCTGGCCCTACCATCAGCACGCCTCGATCGGCCCTTCCTGCGCGGTGGCGGAGGTTAAAGACGGGCGGGCGCAGGTGTGGTCCGGCACGCAAAACCCGCACGATCTGCGCAAAGACATCGCCACGCTGCTGGAATTGCCGCCTGAGCAGGTGCACATCACCCGCATGGAGGCCTCCGGCTGCTATGGCCGCAACTGCGCCGACGACGTCTCGGCGGACGCGGCGCTGTTGGCTCGGGCCACCGGCCGCCCGGTGCGGGTGCAGCTGATGCGCGAACAGGAATCTGGCTGGGAGCCGAAGGGCACCGGCCAGCTGATCCGGGTGCGCGGCGGCCTCGACGCGCAAAACCGGGTGGCGGCCTACGAATTGAAAACCAGCTATCCCTCCAACAATGCGGTGACCTTGCCGCTGGTGTTGACCGGCAAGGTGGCCAACCGGGCCGACGTGCAACAGATGGGCGATCGCACCGCCATTCCGCAATACGCGTATCCGCACATGCGGGTGATCTGTCAGGACGCCGCGCCGATCGTGCGGGCGTCGTGGATGCGCGGCGTTTCGGCGCTGCCCAACGTGTTCGCCCATGAATCCTGGATCGACGAACTGGCCTGGCACGCCGGCGAGGACCCGATCGCGTTTCGCCTGCGTTACCTGAGCGATCCGCGCGCGGTGGCCTTGATTGAGGCCCTGAAGCGGCAAGCCAACTGGCAAGACGGCCCGGCGCACCGCTCGCACGCCGCCGGCGCCGAAGTGGTGAGCGGCCGCGGCTTTGCCTATGCCCGCTACTTCCACAGCAAATTCCCCGGCTTTGGCGCCGCCTGGGCGGCCTGGGTGTGCGATCTCAGCGTCAACCGCCTTTCCGGGCAGATCACGCTCGATAAAATCTTCGTGGCGCATGACTGCGGGCGCATGATCAACCCGGCCGGGGTGCGCCATCAGGTGCACGGCAACATTATCCAATCCGCCAGCCGGGTACTGAAAGAGTTTGTGACCTTTAACGAGACGGGGGTGACGTCATTGGACTGGGGCGGCTATCCGATCCTGCGCTTCGACGAATTGCCGCAGATCGATATCCAGCTGATTGACCGCCCGGACGAAGCGCCGATGGGTGCCGGCGAGTCCGCCTCGGTACCGAGTGCGGCGGCGATCGGCAACGCGCTGTTTGACGCGCTCGGCGTGCGTCTGCGCGAGGTGCCGTTTACGCCGGCACGGGTGCTCGCCGCGCTGCGCGCCCAGGCCGGCCATTAATCCCCCGTAACGAACAAGGACAGCAAAGATGAGTAAGATGAAAAAAATCGTCGGGTGGGGCGGCGTCACGGTGATCGCCGTTGTGGTGGCCGGCGTGGTCGCGAGTTGGCAGCCGGAAATCGCGCCGCTCGCCGCCGATGCGACCCACCGTTTCAGCGAGGCGCAGATCGCGCGCGGCAAAACGCTGGCCGACCTCGGCGACTGCGCCGTGTGCCACACCCGTGCGGGCGGCGAGCGCAACACCGGCGGGCTGGCGATGGAGATCCCCTTCGGCACCATTTACACCACCAACATCACGCCGGACGTGGAAACCGGCATCGGCAGCTGGAGTTACGCGGCGTTCGAACGCGCCATGCGGCACGGCGTCGATCGCCAGGGCCGCTATCTCTATCCGGCGTTTCCCTATACCGCCTTTACTCGCACCCGCGACGAGGATCTGCAGGCGCTGTACGCCTACCTGATGTCACAGCCGGCGGTCAAATACCGGCCACCGGCCACCGATTTGCACTTTCCGTTCAATATTCGCCAGGGCATCTTTGCCTGGAACCTGCTGTTCCTGACGCCGGGCGCGATGCCGGAACAGGCGGCCCAAAGCGCCGACTGGAACCGCGGCGCGTACCTGGTCGAAGGGCTGGGGCACTGCA
The DNA here is from genome assembly GCF_002752475.1 of Serratia sp. OLAL2. Lineage (NCBI taxonomy): Bacteria > Pseudomonadati > Pseudomonadota > Gammaproteobacteria > Enterobacterales > Yersiniaceae > Serratia > Serratia sp. OLAL2. The sequence goes on from NZ_MSTL01000018.1 coordinate 466,859, forward strand.
GCGCCTGCCATTCGCCGCGCAACGTGCTGTTCGGCGAGAAAACCGGCGGCGAGCACCTGGCCGGCTGCGTGGCGGAAGGCTGGACGGCGCCAGCGTTGACCGGCCGCTCACCCGCGCCGCTCGCCTGGACGCAGCAGGATCTGGTCGATTTCATGCGCACCGGCTACTCGGCCAACCACGGCGTCGCCGCCGGCCCGATGGCGCCGGTGATCGAAGAAGGGCTGTCGCGCTTGCCGCAGGCCGATTTGCAGGCGATCGCCGTCTATCTGCGCAGCTATCATCCTGAAACGGCGGCGGGCGCTACGGCGGCCACGTTAAACGCTCAGGCGGAACGGCAGGTGGAGCCTCTGAGTTCGGAAGGGGCACGGCTGTTTTCCGGCGCCTGCATGGCATGCCATGCGCAGGAAAAAGGCGCGCAGATGGCGGGGGTGCGGCCGTCTCTGGCGCTGAACACCAACCTGTTCGCCGATGCGCCGGACAACGCCATTCGTGTGGTGCTGGACGGCATACAGCGGCCGGCGAACGCCGAGCTGGGCTATATGCCGGGTTTTCGCCATAACCTGAATGACGCGCAGATCGCCATTCTGCTCAACTACCTGCGGCAACATTACGCCGGTCAGGCGCCGTGGCCGGACTTGGCGGCGCAGGTCAGCCGTTTGCGCACCGAAACCGCGCAGAAATAGCCGCCTGGGGCTGGACAGCCGCGCCGCGGTGACGACAATAGACCTTTTCACATGGACAGAGGCAGTAAAATGAATACGTTAGACGCGATCCGCCAACGCCGCGCCACCAAGCAGTTCGATACGCAGTACGTGATGACGCTCGAAGAGAAAAAAGCGCTGTTGAACATTGCGCTGCAGGGCGCACCCAGCGCGTTTAACCTGCAGCACTGGCGCCCGCTGCTGATCGAAGATCGCGCGCAGCGCGAGAAAATTCGCGAAGCGGCGTGGGGGCAGGCGCAGGTGACCGACGCATCGATGCTGGTCGTGCTGTGCGGCGATCTGTCGAGCTGGGAGTCACAGGTTAAAAACGTCTGGGCCGAGGCGGCGGAGCCGGTACAGCAGTTCATGATCCCGGCCGTCGATCAGTATTATCGCGGTAAGCCGCAGGTGCAGCGCGACGAAGTGATGCGCAGCAGCGGCATCTTCGCCCAGACGCTGATGCTGGCGGCCAAGGCGCAGGGCTACGACTCTTGCCCGATGGACGGATTTGATTTCGACGCGGTGGGTGAGATTATCAATAAGCCGGCGCACTATCAGATCGCGCTGATGGTCGCCATCGGCAAGGCGGCGGGGCAGCCTTATCCGCGCATCGGCAAACTGCCGTTCGACGACGTGGTGAAAACCGACCGTTTCTGATCTGAGCGGTGAATGACAAAAGGGAAGGCTTGCGCCTTCCCTTATTTTTTGGTGACGCACAGTTCGTTCCAGTAGCTGAAACGGATGCGCCGTTGCAGGCGGTGATGCCACATAGAAAACTCCTTCTACCCTACACGGTTTAAATAAATAGCACCGCGCCGGACACAAGGCGAATGCCTTATTGTGCATAGCTTGCCCGTCGGGCGGGATTAACCGATTTTACCGGCCCGGTGCGCGGCGAGCGTCCATCGCCAGCCGAAGTTCATGCCCGCTGCCGCGCCGAGAATGGCCAGCGTGCCCAGCAACTGCAGCAGGCTGAGACGGTGCCCGAACACTGCCCAGTCCACCACGATCGCCACCGCCGGGTAGATGAACGACAGGGCGCCGACCAGGGCCGTGGGGATCTTCTGAATGGCGCCATAGAGCAACGTGGACATCAAACCGGTATGCACCAGGCCGAGGGTTGCCAGCAGCAGCCAGTCGATGGGGGCCGCAGGCGAACGGTGCCAGTGCCAACGTGCCAACGGTCAGTTGAATCAACACGATGAGCTGCGGCGGCAACGCGGCCAGCCGTTTGACGATCGCCGCCGCAATGGCGTACATCAGGGCCGCACCGAGCGCCAGTACCACGCCGAGCAGGTAGTCATCGCCGCTGCCGCCGCTTTGCCGGCCGGCGACGATCAACACCATCCCCGCGAACGCCAGCAGAAGCCAGCCCAGCCGGTTAGCCGTTAGTTTTTCGCCGAACAGCAGCGCCCCCAGCGCCACCAACATAAACGGCTGAACATGGTAGGTCACGGTGGCGACAGCGATCGAAGCATGCTGATAGGCAGCAAACAATAGCGTCCAGTTGAGCACCAGCGCGATACCCCCGAGGATGGCGACAGCCAGCTGCCGCCGGTTGATTGCGCCGGGTTTCAACTGCCCAAGCGCGGCGCAGGTCGCCAGCATCGCCAGCGCGCCGAACGCGCAGCGCCAAAACACCACCGTTGTGGGCGGCTGCCCTAAAACGAGTACCGGCCAACCGACGGTGCCTGAGATGGTCATGGCGAGGATCATTTGCACTGCGCCACGCGTCTTTGTTTTCATGTTGTTGCCCTCGCTGCCTGACCATGCTTGTGGTGAAGCCGCTTAATCATTAAAATGAACAATTGGACATTATGATGAACACGCATGCAGCTGTTCGTCAATTCGAACAAGCGGATGATATAGCGAACGATGAGCAATAACCTGATGCAGAACATTACGCCGATCGGCCTCTTGTCGGCGGCGATCCGCCGCGAGCGTGAGCGATTGAACCTGTCGGTGACCGAGCTGGCGAAGCGCGCGGGCATCGCGAAGTCCACGCTGTCGCAGCTCGAAGCCGGCAGCGGTAATCCCAGCCTGGAAACGCTGTGGGCGTTGGCGATGGCGCTGGACGTGCCGGTCAGCCGACTGATTTCGCAACCCAGCAGGCCGGTGCAAGTGATCCGCGCCCATGAGGGAACGCCGGCGCTGTCGGAGCAGGGCAACTACGCCGCCACGCTGCTGGCCACCTGCCCGCCGGGCGCGCAGCGCGACATTTACCGGCTGCGGGTGCAACCCGGAGAGGCGAAACTTTCCCGGCCACATCCCCCCGGCACCGTCGAGCATGTGATCATCAGCAGCGGGCGAGCGCGCCTCGGGCCGGCGGAGCAGCCGCTGGAGCTGAGCGTCGGCGATTACATCAGCTACTCCGCCGATCGCGAGCACGTTTTCGAAGCGCTGGAGCCGGAGACCACCGCCGTGATGTTGATAGAACAGGGTTAGCCCGGGCGTTGAAGGTCCGTTTATTGAAAATGATTCTCAATTATATTAGTGTGCCCGCCTGTTTTGACGCCGGGGCAGGCGCGTAGCCCGGCGTCGCCGTTTATTGCCCTTCAAGGACCGAAGATGAAAATCGCTATTCCTTCCCTGCTGTTATTCGCCGGTTTGACGGCAACGCACCCGGCCACCGTGTTGGCCGCTACACCGCCCGTCGCGGCGGATCAGGGCCAGAACGACACGGCCAACAACGATTTCAGCTTCGTGCGCTATCGCGCGGATTACCGCGTCAACGCCAACGCCACCAACGTGAAGACGGAAAGCTACGAAGTGCTGCTGAAGACCAAGGCGGCGGTCGAAAAATTCAGCCAGATCCGCCTGAGCTACAGCGAAAAAATGGAAACGCTGGAGGTGGTCGCCGCCTACACGCTGACTGCCGACGGCCAGCGGCACGACGTGGCGCCCGATCGCATCTATACCCAGGAGAGTTACTCCAGCGCCACGGCCCCGCTGTATGCCGACCGCAAAGTGCGCGTCATCGTGTTCTCCAACCTGGCGCCGGGCTCGCGGGTGGTGTATGAGCTGCGCCGCACGCAAAACACCCCGTATTTCCCCGACTATTTCGGCCTGTGGGAGACGTTCAGCGTTTTCGATCAGTTCGACGACGCCGAAGTGACCCTGCAGGCACCGGCCAAGCTGCCGATGCATATCTTCACGCGTGGCGTGGAAGGCGGGGACAAGCCGCAGATCCGCAACGGCCAAGCGCACTGGCGCTGGCATTATTCGCGCAGCGCGCCGATGAAATCACAAAACTGGGCAGCGGACAGCTGGACCTTCAGCCCGACCATCATGGCGAGCACCTACCGCGAGTGGCCGCAGTTGGCCAAGGCCTATCAGCTGAAGGCCGGTGCGGCGGCGAAGGTGACGCCGGGCATCCAGGCACTGGCAGACAACATCACCGCCGGCATCAGCGATCGGCGCGAGCAGGCGGAGGCCCTCTATCGCTGGGTGGCGCAAAACATTCGCTACGTGGCGGTGTATCTTGGCAACGGTGGGCTGGAGCCGAATTCGGCGCAGAGCATTCTCGACAACCACTACGGCGACTGTAAGGACCACGTGGTGATCCTGGAGGCGCTGCTCGCTGCCAAGGGTATTGAAAGCTCACCGGTGCTGATCGGTATGGATGAAGGCCCGTTACTGCCTAAAGTGCCGCTGCTCAGCCGCTTTAATCACGCCATCACCTATGTGCCGGAGTTCAAACTGTACCTGGACTCCACCAATCCCTGGGCGCGGTTCGGGCAACTGCCGCAAGGCGATCTGGGGGCGCCGGTGCTGCTGACGCGCGACGCCAAGCTGGCGCGCACGCCGGGCAGCGATGAGCAGCCGGTCAAGAGCGCGCTGAGCGTCGATTTCGTGTTTGACAAAGCGGGCAATCTGCACGGACAAACCGAGCGTCGGCTGAGCGAAGTGGAAGAAATTGACCTGCGGGGCTATTTCTCGCAGATCAACCGGCAGAACCGGGCGCAGGCCGAAGCGTCGATCATGTCCGCCTCCGGTATCGACGGCAGCGGCGAAGTGGCGATGAACAGCGATCCGCTGGATCTCAAAAAACAGTTCGGTTACCGTTTCCGCTTCAAGGCGGACGACTACGTCGATTTCGGCGTGGTGGGCGGCATGACGCTACCTAATCCGCCCGGTGGCAAATCGTTCCGCACGCTGTATACCACCACGGCGGCACCGGACAACGAAACGCCGTTCTACTGCAGCGCGCAGCGCTACGACGAAACCTACCGTCTGCAGCTGCCGGCCAACGTGCCGATCATCGCCATTCCGCAAGACAGACAGTTCCGCAATGCGGCGGGCGACTATCGCGTGGCGTGGCGGCGCGACGGGCAGCAGGTGACCGTCAATCACCACCTGCAGGTGAACGCCATTCGCGGCAAGGAAGCGCTGTGCCAGGCGCAGGATTACCCGGCGTTCCGCGAGCTGTTCCAGCAGGTGCGGCGCGGTTTCCGCGGCCAGGTGGTGTACGGCGAATTGGCCAACGGCAAATAAGCCGCTGCCCCGTCGCGCTTAGCGGCGGGGCGCACGCCTCAGTTGAACTCGCCCGCGACCTCAGACCACAGGCTGACGCGGCAGCCGCGTGCGGCGAAAGCGTCCATCTCGCGCTTGATGCCGCCGCTCTCTTGCCAACCCGGCAAATCGAGCACGATCAACTCATCCATCGCCGCCATGAACAGGGCGTCGATCGGTGCCCACAGCTTGCCGATGGCGGTTTTGTCGAGCTCTTGCAAACACAGGTTGATCGGATGTGACATGCTGACCTGGCTAAAAACGGCGCTGCCGGCGCGTACGATAGCGGCGGCGACGTCGTTGCACGCGATAAAGCGTTGCTGCACGACGTTGGCGTCGGCGTGGCTGTAGGGGCAGGCTAAAAATATTTTTCTCATTACCGTTTGTTCTCTCAATAATTGATGGTCGGGGCGAAAAAAGGGCGCAGCTTCCCCGTGAGGCGGCGCCCCGTTTATTTTTATGGCTTAGGGATAAATTTAGCGAGCGGCGGCGGCGATGGCCGTCGACTGCCTTTGCGTCTGTTCTTTTTCCAGCAATTCGGCTTCCGGCACCGAGATCTTGATGGCGATCAGGACAGCAATCATGCCGCCGAGGAATTTGCCCATCATGATCGGCAACACCAGCGAAGGTTGGAAGTTGGCGGTAAACGCCAGGTGATCGCCCAGCGTGGCCTGTGCGCAGATGCCGAAGGCCACGCACAGCACCTTATCGCGGGCGCGCATGCCTTTGAACAGGTGATAAACGGCGATGATATTGGCCAATACCATAATAAAGCCCAGCGCGCCGGTATCCGATAAACCGAGCTTTTTACCGATGAAATGCATCGGCTTGCGGCAATAGCGCTGGAATAAATAACAAATGGGGAATGTGCCCGCCAACATAATGCCGATATAACCGGCGATCTCGATAGCGCGGAATAATTCGTCTTTGTCGGCAAATAACGGATCGAATACCCAGCCGCCGAACACCTTTTTAAACACACCGGTGAAATGCTCGATGATGCACAGCGCCAACACCAGCTTGATAAAGGCATCCGCCGCCTTGCCGAAGATCAGGAACCCTTTCACCATCGCCGCCGGCCGCAGCTTCAGCCCCAACGCCAACAGGAAGCACAGGGCGAACAGCGGGGACAGCAGCCGCAGCGCCTGCAGCAAGTCCAACTGCAGATAGTGCGCGGCAGGTGACGTGGTGGAGATAATCTCCCTGACCGGCAGGTTGTTGAAGGTGATGGTCACCAGGGCGATCAGCACGGCGAACGGAATGCTGATCAGGCCCGCCATGGCGCCCAGCGCCAGATATTTATGGTCGTCGCGGTTCAGCATGATAAGCCCGACCGGGATCAGGTACACGATGCTGGCGCCGGAGGTGTAGCCCACCAACATGGCGACGATCCACATGTCGCGGTTGGCGGCGATGGCGTCAGCCAACTGATAGCCGCCCATGTCCACGGCGATCACCGCCAGCGCCGCGATCGAGGCGTCGGAGCCGAGCGCCGAGAAGAAGGGGCCGATGCTGTACATGATCAGGTAAGAGATGATTGGGATCGCCGCCATGATGCCCGCCTGGGCGAGAAACACCGGGCCGATGGCGTGAATGCCGTTGACGAACTCACGTCCCAGTTCGCCTTCCGGTTTGACGATCGACGCCAGCGCACCGATCAGAGTGCCGGCCATGATGATATAGATGATGAAATTACCGAACTCAGCCATGGTGTTCCTCCTGCGATGAACGTAAGCCGCGCGAACGCGCGATGATTTCCTGATAGCGGGCAAACCAGACCGCCATATCGACCTCGGTGGGCTCCGTCACTTCATAGCGGTTGAGCACCTTGAGCGGCTGTTCCACGCCCAGCCCTTTACGCGCCAACAGCGCCACGCCCTGAGCGGTGATCTCTTTATTGGCGGGCGTAACGATGCGCTTTTGGATCAGGTTGGCGAGGAACTGCGTGAAATAGCGGTTGGCGGACAGACCACCGTCCACCGAAATGCTGTCGCCGATCGGTTTCAACTTATCCATGGCGTTGATCACCTCGGCGGAACGCATGGCGATGCCTTCGAGTATTGACTGCAGCAGATCCTTGCGTTCGGTTTCCAGCGACAGGCCGGCCCACATCCCGGCGGCGGAGCGATCCCAGTACGGGCAGGCCAGCCCGGAGAGCGCCGGTACAAAGGCCAGGCCGCGCGCGATGGCCGGCTGGGCCGGGAAATCGCCGAATTCATCGAAATCGTTGAACAGGCCTATCTTTCTCGCCCAGTTAATGGCGGAGGCGGCGTTATAAACGCCGCCGTCCAGGCCATACACCGGCTCGCTGCCGGGCAGCTTCCAGCACAGCGTGGGCAACAGGCCGGACTCGCCGGCATCGATCGGACGCGGCCCGGTGATCGCCTGTAAAAAAGCGCCGGTACCGAAGGTGATCTTCATCTGCCCCGGTTGATGGCAGCCGTGGCCGTATGTACCGGCAAACTGGTCGACGATGCAGGCCGTCAGCGGCACCGGTTTGCCGTTGAGCACGACGTCGCCGAAGTGGCCGATGTTGTCTCTGACCTCGGGCAGGCTGTCGATCGGCACGCCGAACAAACGGCACAGCTCCTCGTCCCACTGCAGGGTATGAATGTTGAACAACGAGGTGCGCGAGGCCGAGTTATAGTCGGTGAGATGCCGGCCGCACAGGTGGAACAGGAAGAAGGCGTCCATGGTGCCGAGCCGCAGGCGGCCGCGTTGCGCCAACTGCCTGGCCCCCGGCGCGTTATTCATCAGCCAGCCCATCTTGCTGGCGGAGAAGTAGGTATCGAGCGGCAGGCCGGTTTTCGCCATCACCAGCGGTTCGACGCCTTCGCGTTTCAGGCGCTGGATCTCCGGCTCGGTGCGCTGATCTTGCCAAACGATGGCGTTGTACAGCGGCAGGCCGCTGTCGGCGTCCCAGGCCAGCAGACTTTCGCCCTGATGCCCTAAACCGATGGCGTCCACCATGTCGCACTGGCTGAGACAGCGGCGGATATTCGCCAGAATCTCCAGGGCGTCGTGTTCCACCCAGCCCGGATTGGGGGTGATCTGCTTGTGCGGCATGCTGGCCGGCGAATGGTGCCTGCCGTCTTCGCCGAACACCACGACCCGGGTGCCGGTGGTCCCCTGATCAATCGCGGCATAACGTTGATTCATCATTGCTTCGCTCTCTTATAGGTTTTGTTTTTTATTGTGCCTGGTGTTGGTTGTATGACTGTTTTAATAATCTATCTTCAATTTCACACATTAAAGCAACATAAATCACAAGATAAAATAACCCCGCGTGATCGACCTCATACTTTTTGCTTATCACCGCGTTCTGCGGCTTTTTTTTGGGAGTTGTGTTGTTTTTACCATTTCAAATGCGGTTATTGTGTGGTTTTATTGTGGTTATCACATCAAAACGGGACATCAGCATGATGGAAGAACAAACGGATTGGGACATTGTCGTGATTGGCGGCGGTGTGGTCGGGTGTGCGGTATTCCGCCAATTCTGCCTGATGGGCGCCCGAACGCTGCTGTTGGAAAAGGGAGGCGATATCCTGTCTGGCGCCAGCAAAGCCAACAGCGCGCTGCTGCACACCGGCTTCGATGCGCCCAGCGGCAGCCTGGAACTGCATTGCATGCAGGCCGGGTACCGGGAATTTATCGCCATCCGCGAACGGATGAATTTGCCGCTGTTACCCACCGGCGCCTTGGTTGTGGCCTGGGATGAGCAGCAGTTGGCGGCGCTGCCCGCGATCGTGCAGCAGGCGCACGACAATGGCGTGCTGGACGTGGCACATATCGACGCCGCCGAGCTGTATCGCCGTGAGCCACAGCTGGCGCCCGGCGCGTTGGCGGCGGTCGAGGTGCCGGGAGAGAGCGTGATCGATCCCTGGAGCACACCGCTGGCGTACCTGACGCAGGGCGTCAAACACGGCGGCAACTATCGCTTCAATACCGAGGTGACCGGCGCCGAACGCGTGCCGACCGGCTGGCGGCTAACCAGCAACCGGGGTGAGTTTCACGGCAAAATCGTCATCAACTGCGCCGGCAATCAGGGCGACCGGGTAGAAAGTTTCTGCCATCAGCCCGAGTTTGAAATTCGCCCGCGCAAAGGGCAGTTTCTGGTGTTCGACAAGGCCGCCGCCGGGCAGGTCAACGCCATTATCTTGCCGGTGCCGACGGCCATCACCAAAGGGGTGCTGCTGTCGAAAACCATCTTCGGCAATCTGCTGCTGGGGCCGACCGCCGAAGAACAGCAGGATCGAGAAACGGCAACGGTAGACGAAACCAAAATGCGCGAACTGATCGAACAGGGCACCCGGCTGCTGCCCTCGCTGGCGAATTACAGCGTGACCGCTAGCTATGCCGGATTACGCCCGGCGACCGAACAGAAACACTACCGCATTCAGCACTATCCCGAGCGGCAGTGGATCTGCGTGGCGGGCATTCGCTCCACCGGCCTGACGGCGGCGCTCGGCATCGCGCAATACGTGGAGCAGCTTTACCGCGACCATTTTACGCCGTGCTTCACGCCGACGGCGCCGCAAACCGTGCATTGGCCGCAGATGCCGATGCTCGCCGACTACGCGCTGCGCGATTACGCGCGCCCGGATAACGGCGGCATCGTTTGCCATTGTGAGCTGGTGACTCAGCGGGAGATTGAGGCGACGTTCGATTCCGCCGTGCCACCGGAGTGCATCGGCGGGCTGCGGCGCCGCACGCGCGTGATGATGGGGCGCTGCAACGGGTTTTATTGCAGCAGCCGGGTGGCGGAAATGGTAGGCGATCGTTTTGGCCAGACGCTGGCCGTAGGGAGCATTGATGAAAACTGAGTATCAGGTGGCGATTGTCGGCGCCGGGCCGGCGGGGATCGCGGCGGCGACCGCGCTGCGGCAAGCGGGGATCGAGGATGTGGTGATCCTGGAGCGGGAACGGCAGGCGGGCGGCGTGCCCAGACACTGTCGGCACCCCACCTTTGGGCTGCAAACGTTTTATAGGCCGATGCTGGGATCCACCTATGTCGATAAAATACTGGCGCGCGCCGGGCAGGTGGAGATCCGTACCGGCGTGACGGTGCTCGCCATCAAGCCGGACGGCGAGCTGACCATCACGGATCGCCGCGGCGTCAGCACGTTGAAAGCGCAGCGGGTGATCCTGGCGACCGGCGTGCGCGAGACGCCGCGCCATCCGCGACTGGTGAGCGGGCTGCGGCCGCAGGGCGTACTCACCGCCGGTGCGCTGCAGCAGTTCGTCTATCTGCGCGGGCTGCAGCCAGGTAAGGCGCCGGTGGTGGTCGGCACCGAGCTGGTCAGTTTCTCCGCGCTATGGACGCTGCGCAACGCCGGCGTGCGCGCCGTCGCCATGATTGAAAGCGGCGGCAGGCCCGTCGCCTGGAGGTTGAGCGCGCTCTATGCGCGTCTGATGGGGGTGCCGATTCATTATTATTCGCGGGTGACCGATATTGCCGGCCACGATCGGGTTGAGTCCATCGAGGTGGAAAACCGCCAGGGGGAGAAGCAGCGCATCGCCTGCGACAGCCTGATCTTCACCGGCCGCTTCACCGGGGAATATACGCTGATCCGCCAGAGCCACCTGGCGCAACGGCCGGAGAGCGGCTGCCCGTTGACCGATCAGTTCGGCCGCTGTTCCGACGCCGCCTATTTCGCCGTCGGCAACATGCTGCATCCGGCGGACATGGGCGACCAGTGCTATCAGGAAGGGCTGCGCGTTGGCGAGGCCGTTGCCCGTTCGCTGCAGCGCACGCTGCCACCGGCGCGGCAAATCCTCCCGGTGCGGCATGACGAACGGATCCGCCTGACCGCGCCTACCAACGTGGCGCTGTCAGGCAAAGCCACCACGGTCACGATCAATATGCGCGTGGAACAGGCGGTGTCCGGTTCGGTGGTGGTGCGGCTGGGCGACGAAGTGCTGTATCGCAAAACGCACCGCTGCCTGCCGGAACGGCGGATCCTGCTGCGCAACATCGCCTTGCCGCCCGACGGCGAGCGTGACGCACTGCACATCAGCATAGAATCCGCCGGGTGAACGATGGCAACGGCTTGCGTCTAACGCCCTGAAACCCGTAGTATTCCGTCAGTTAACGCCGCAAGTCTCGGCGGAGGCAGTCACTCTTACTAAAGGCAGCGAGTGTAATGTGAATGGATATCTCTAATTCCGTGGAAAGGCGCAATGAAATACTGGCGCTGATCCAGGCCAACGGCCGGGTTTACGTGAATGAGCTGGCGGATAAATTCCAGGTTTCGCAGGAAACCATTCGGCGCGACCTGAACAAGCTGGAAGACTATCGGCTGATCAAGAAGATCCACGGCGGCGCAGTGAGCAGCCAGTTTAAATTCGAGCATGAATTCAACGAGCGGGCCAAAATCGCCGAGGCCGAGAAGCGCGCCATCGCGGAGAAAGCGGCGACGCTGCTCCAACCGGGCGATACGGTGTTCGTGGATTTCGGCTCCACCACGCTGGAGTTTGCCCGGCAGTTGGCGACGATCGATCAACTGACGGTCATCACCAACTCGCCGTTGATTGCCAACGTCTGTCTGGAAAATGACTCCATTGACGTGGTGCTGATCGGCGGGCAGTTCATCGACTCCAAAATGGCGTGCCTGGGTGCAATCGCGTTGAATAACATCGAGGCATTTTTCGCCGATTACGCCATCATCGGTGCCGGCGCGGTCAACGTGCAGACCGGCGTAATGGATCAGAACGTCAATGAAGCGGCCATCGCGCGCAAAATGATTGCCCAGAGCCGCAAGTGCATCGTGCTGGCCGACGAAAATAAGCTGCGCGGGCATGCGATGACCCTGGTGGCCAAATGGCCCGAGGTCGATTATCTGGTGACCTCCGACAGCGGTAACGCATTAGAAGGCTTGGTTTTCCCCGCCAACGTTAATGTGTTGGTGGCGCAGGTCTAAAGGGGGAGAAGCCTTTCTCCATGCGGAGAAAGGCTCAAACCGCTTCCGTCAGGCGATATCGACCGCGCGCACCTCTTTGGATCTCAACTTCACGCGGATCGGCACCGATTTATACGAAGGCGTGCCGCTTTCCTCATCGATGTAATGCAGCGGTACCAGCACGTTGGCCTCCGGGTAGTAGGCGCCGACCGAACCGGCTGAGATGTTGTAGGCGATCACCGTGATGCCCTCCAGGCGCAGGGTGCTGCCGGGCAGCGCCGTTTCCAGATCGACCACGTCGCCATGTTCCAGCCCCAAACGTTGCAGATCGCTGTCATTCATGAACAGCACGTCGCGCCGGCCGAAGACCCCGCGGTAGCGATCGTCCAGAGCATAGATGGTGGTGTTGTACTGATCGTGGCTGCGCAGCGTGATCAGCCGCAGCGTGTCTTTGTCTGTCGTTATCTCGTCCTCATGCAGCCCGCTGAATACGGAAAACATCGCCTTGCCCGTCGCCGTCGGCCACTGGCGTTCGGTCGGCGGCAGCGGCATGCGGAAGCCGCCGGGTTGGCGAATACGCGCGTTGTAATCGTCGAAGCCGGGAATGGTTTTTTCGATCAGCTCGCGGATCACGTCGTAATCTTCGATCAGCTCATCCCAGGGCACCTTGCTGGCGGGCATCACCGCTTTGGCCATGCCGGCCACAATGGCGGGTTCCGAACGCAGCAGTTCCGACGCCGGTTTTAATTTGCCGGATGACGCATGCACCATCGACATCGAATCCTCCACCGTCACCGATTGCCGCCCGCCGGCCTGCATGTCCAGTTCGGTGCGGCCCAGGCAGGGCAGAATGAGGGTTTCTTTTGCCACCAACAGATGGCTGCGGTTGAGTTTGGTGCCGATATGCACGCTTAACTCCAGGGCTTTCATCGCCGGGAAGCTCTGCTCGGGGTCCGGCAATGCTACGGCGAAGTTGCCGCCCAGGCAGATCAACGCCTTCGAGGCACCATCGATCATCGCCTGCATGCATTTCACGGCATCGTGACCATGGGCTTTGGGCGGCGTGAAGCCAAACACCGTTTCCAGCTTTGCCAAAAAATCGGCCGACGGTTTTTCGGTGATGCCGACGGTGCGGTTGCCCTGCACATTGGAGTGGCCGCGCAGCGGGCAGATGCCGGCGCCCGGTTTGCCGATGTTGCCGCGTAGCAGCAGCAGATCGGCGATCAGGCGCACATTGGCCGTCCCTTTATTGTGCTGCGTAATGCCCATGCCGTAGGTCACGATGGTGGCGTTGGATTTTGCGTAGGCGGTGGCGACCCGTTCCAGGTCCTGGCGCGCCAGGCCGCTCTCCGCTTCGATAGCCTCCCAATGGGTGGCCGCCAGATCGGCGGCGAAAGCGGCAAAGCCTTGCGTGTGCTCGGCAATAAAGGCGTGATCCACGGCGTTGCCTTGTGTTTCATCCAGCTGCAGCAGCGCTTTGGCGATGCCTTTGAGCGCTGCGGCGTCGCCGCCGGCCTTGACCTGATAGTAGGTGGACGCGATAGGGGTCGAACTGTAGGTCGCCATTTCGATGACGTTTTGCGGATCGGTGAAACGCTCGAGCGCCCGCTCGCGCAGCGGGTTAAACACGATAATCGGCACCTTTTTACGCGCCAGTTCATGCAGCGTGCCCATCATGCGCGGGTGATTGGTGCCCGGATTGTGCCCGATGGAGATAATCAGCTCCGCGCTGTCAAAGTCGTCCAGCGACACGGTGCCTTTACCGATGCCGATCGACTGGGGCAGGCCAACGCTGGTCGGCTCATGGCACATATTGGAACAGTCGGGGAAGTTATTGCTGCCGAACTCCCGCGCAAACAGCTGGAACAGATAGGCCGCCTCATTGGACGCCCGGCCGGAGGTATAAAACTCCACCTGCTCCGGCGGCAGCGTTTGCAAAACGGCGGCGATGCGTTGAAACGCCTCATCCCAGGCCAGCGGGCGCAATGTGTCCGTCCCGGCGTCATAGCACAGAGGGGTTGTCAGGCGGCCATAGTCTTCCAACTGGTAATCGGTTTTCTGCAGCAGCGACGTTACGGTGTTCTGCGCCAGAAATTCGGGCGTCACGCGCTTGCTGGTCGCTTCCCAGGTCACGGCTTTGGCGCCGTTTTCACAAAACTGGAAGGTAGATCGATGTTCTTTATCCGGCCATGCGCACCCCGGACAATCAAAACCGTCGGGTTGATTGGTGCGCATCAGCGTCACCGGCGCTTCTAAGGTGTCCATCTGCGTGCGCACGGCGATGGCCGTCGCTTTTAGTGCGCCCCAACCGCCGGCGGGCCCATCGTAGGGATGCACCCCGGGTACTGCTCGTCTTTTCGCCATTGTTGATTGCCTCCGACATCGCTTACGATAAATGCAGGTGATTGATTTACTGAAAATATTATTTTTATCGTCCAAGATGGAACGCAAGCGCCGTCGCCGTTAAACGCGAGCCTGTCGATTCAGTATAGATGAGTGAAAAAGGGAGCAACGTCAGTCTGTGCGGGGAGAACGGCGGCCCGGCGTGGCTGAAGCGGGCCGCCGGCGCGTTACTTTTTCACCACCAGTCCGACGCCGCGGCCGCGCGGATCTGATGCGGTTTCCGGCGTGCGGCCATCGATGCGGATAGCCTGAATATCCCCCATGTTCCAGCCCTGGTCTTCGAGGGTGTAACCCATGGCCTTCAGCTCGTCCGCCGGTTTGCCGGTCAGCGGCGCAAAGCTGTCATAGTAGACGGTGTCCTTCGGCAACAGCTGATGGTGCACGCGCTGGGCGGCGACCGCCTGCGCCAGCGGCAGGTGGTAATCGTAGAGGTTGTTGATCACCTGGAAGATCGAGGTGAAGATGCGTGAACCGCCCGGGGTGCCGATCACCAGGGTGACGTCGCCGTCGCGGGTGATGATGGTCGGGCTCATCGAGGAGAGCATGCGCTTGCCCGGCTCGATGGCGTTGGCGTCGCTGCCCACCACGCCGAAGGCGTTGGCGACGCCGGGTTTGGCGCTGAAGTCGTCCATCTCGTCGTTAAGCAGGAAGCCGGCGCCTTTGACCACCACGCCGCTGCCGAAGTCCCAGTTGAGCGTATAGGTGTTGCTGACCGCGTTGCCGGCGGCATCGACGATCGAGAAGTGGGTGGTTTGGTGGGTTTCCAGCCCCGGCCGCACCTTTTCGGTCGGCGAGATCGCCGTCGGGTTGATCTCGGCGGCGCGTTTTTTCAGGTAGTCGGGGGCGATCAGCTGCGCTTCCGGCACCTGGGTGAAGTCCGGATCGCCGAGGTAGTCGGCGCGATCGGCGAACACGCGTTTTTCGATTTCCGCCAGCAGGTGGATGTAGCGCGCCGAGTTCAGCGGCACGCCCTTGAAGTCGGCGGCGCGATCTTCTTTGATCCCCAGCAGCTGCGCCAGCGCGATGCCGCCGGAGCTGGGCAGCGGGGCGGTATACACGGTGTTGCCGCGCCAGCTGATGCGCATCGGTTCACGCCATTTCACCCGATAGTCGGCCAAATCCGCCGCGCCGATCAGCCCGTTGTCGCGCTGCATTTGCGCCACCAGCAGGCGAGCGGTTTCGCCGTGATAAAAATCGTCGGCGCCCGATTTGGCGATGCGCTCAAGGGTGGCGGCCAGCTCCGGCTGCTTGAACACCGTGCCGGGCTTCATGGCGCCGAAATAGTCGCCGAAGTTGGTTTTACCGGCGAACAGCTTGTTGGCGTCTTCGCGGTACTGATACTGCTGATCCGCCACGGTGAAGCCTTGCCGGGCGTAACCGATCGCCGGCGTCAGCAGCTCGGCCCAGGGCAACTTGCCGAAGCGTTTATGCGCTTCCCACAATCCCAGCACGGTGCCCGGCACGCCGGCGGCGCGGCTGCCCACCAGGCTGAGATTCTCGATCACTTCGCCTTTCTCGTTCAGATACATAGTTTTGCCGGCGGCCTTGGGCGCCACTTCGCGGTAGTCGAGGAAATAGGGTTTGCCGTCGACGTACAGCGTCATAAAGCCGCCGCCGCCGATATTGCCGGCTTCAGGGTAGGTAACGGCCAGGGTAAAGGCGGTGGCGACCGCCGCATCGACCGCATTGCCGCCGGCCTGCAGAATGTGCGCGGCGACCTTGGCGCCATACTGATCCGGGGCGGCGACCGCGCCGGCGGTCAGTTCGGCGGCAAAGGCAGCGGGAACGGTGCAGGCAAGGGCCACGCTCAGAGCTATCGTTTTCAATAAACCGGCAGACATAGAAGATCCTTTTAGCGATGTTCAGTTATCAGGTGAATTCAACTAATTATTTTGAAACAGCAGGTTAGCGCGTTTTCTTCGGGCTGTTGCGACGCTTTATTGAAAGTAGCAGCGGGCAGGCGGGGCCGCCTGACCAGAGTAGCAAATCGTGACGTGGCGCGTTATGCGCCGGCGGGCAGCGCCGACTGCAGCCATTGGCAGAAGTGCCGGGCGAGCGGATTGTGTTCGCTGTCGCGGTGCAGCAGCCACGCCCAGTTGGCGCCGCGCACGCGTTGCTCGGTTAACGGTTGCAGCAGCCCGGCGTCGCGCGCGTGTTGCGCCAGCAATTGGCTGACCAACGCGATGCCGAGGCCATTGCAGGCGGCGTCCAGCAGCAGACCAGGATCGGAGAAGTTCAGCCCGCTGTCGCGCTGGCCGACGTGCGCGCCGCCCGCCACTGCCCAGTGGCTCCAATCCATCTCGCGTTCGCCGTGCAAGGTCACGCGCTGCTCCGGCGTCAACGCCAGCAGGCTGGGGTGGCAGGCGGGGTAGAGTCGGTCGGTACAGAGAACGTTAAAGGTGCAGTCCGCCTGCGCGCTGAGATCGTCACGGATCGCCAGATCGATGCTGTCCGTCGCCATATCCGGCGGTTCAAAGCTGGTGAACAGCCACAGATCGATCTGCGGATGCTGCCGATTGAAATCGCCCAGCCGCGGCGTCAGCCAGTGGCGGGCAAAGGCCGGGGTGGTGTTAACGATCAGTTGGTTGGGTTTGCGGTACTGATCCAAACGGCGAATGCCGACGGCCAGCTGTTGCAGCATCACCTGTGCGGTGCTGAACAGATCGTGGCCGGCGTCGGTCAGCGCCACGCTGCGGCCGGTGCGGAAGAACAGCGGTTGCTCCAGAAACGCCTCGAGGCTGCGGATTTGCTGGCTGATCGCCGACTGAGTCAGGTGCAGCTCTTCGGCAGCCTGATGAAAACTGCCCAGGCGCGCCGCCGCTTCGAAACCGCGCAGGGCGCTCAAGGGGGGCCAGTGTTTTAACATTATCGATAAGCCTGTCTAATCAGATATCCGCTAAATATATCGTTTGTCGCGGTGGCAGGGGAAGACTAGCATGGGATTCAAGCGCTGGAGCGTAAAAAAACCGGCTAACAGTTTGAATTTAAATCAATTTAAAGAGGCTATTTATGTCAACGCGTCGCACCTTTATCAAGCAGCTTTCGGCGGTGGCCGGTGTGAGCTTGACGGCATCATTGGGCATCCCGTTACGCGGTCACGCGAAAGCTGCGCTTAATCCGGCCTGGCGGATGCCCGACGAAGGGGAACCGCAACAGCGGGCGTTTCTCGCTTTCGGCGCGCAGCGTGCGATTTGGGGCGGGTTCACCGCGGACGTGCAGGCAGCGCAGGGGCGCATCGCCCGCGCCATCGCCGACTTTCAGCCGTTGACGGTTTTTTGCCGCGGCAATGAACGGCAATTGGCTGAGGCCACCTGCGGCAGTCACAACGTCAGCTATGTTGTCACTGAGCTGGATGATATCTGGATGCGCGACATCGGCGCCAATTTCGTCGTCAATGACGCCGGCGAACTGGGCGCGGTGGATTTCAACTTCAACGGCTGGGGCGATAAGCAGCAACATGCCAGGGATGCGCGTCTGGCAGGGTTTGTCGCCAGGCGATACGGCGTCGCTCAACCGCGCCGCAGCGCGCTGGTAGGCGAAGGCGGCGGCATCGAGGTGGATGGGCACGGCACCGGCATCATGACCGAGAGCAGTTGGGTGAATGCGAACCGCAACCCGGGCTGGAGCCGAGACCGGGTTGAGCAAGAGCTGAAGGCGATGCTCGGCCTGCGCAAAATTATCTGGCTGCCGGGTATTAAAGGCCGGGACATCACCGATGCCCACGTCGATTTTTATGCCCGTTTCGTGCGGCCTGGCGTGGTGGTGGCCAACCTGGATACCGATCCGGCCTCTTATGATCATGCGGTTACCCAAGCGCATCTGGCGATCCTCAAAGCAGCGACCGACGCCGACGGCCGCACGCTGCAGGTACATACGCTTTCGCCGCCGCGGGCACCGCGCGAAAGCCGATTCAGTCGCCGCAACCCCGATTTCGCGGCGGGCTACATCAACTATTTCGTCATCAACGGCGCGGTGATCGCCCCTGAATTTGGGGATCCGCAGGCGGATAAGGCGGCGTTTGCGCTGCTGTCGGCGCTCTATCCGCAGCGCAAGGTGGTGCAGCTGGAGATCGACGCCATCGCCGCCGGCGGCGGCGGCATTCACTGCGTGACCAGCCAACTGCCGGTGCATGGCAAGCCAGACCAGTGAGTGTTCAAAAAATGCGCACGCGGTTGTTTGTCACCATAGGGTGTGATTGGCTGAGTGGAAACATAAGGAGGCCATAATGAACGACTCACCCTTGAGCATTCCCACCTGGTATCGCGATCCGCACGCAGAACAGGCCATGGCCGAAGGCCATGCGCCCATCTGGCGGCATCTGCTGAGCCTGGTGCCGGAACACGAATTGTCCGGCGTCAAGGTGCTGGACTTCGGCTGCAATCAGGGCGGTTTTCTGCGTCTGTTGCACCAAATCCGGCCATTTCGTGAAGGACTCGGCGTCGATATCGCCCGCCAGTCCGTCGAACAGGCCAACCGCCTGAAAGGAAACCTGCCGATCGGATATCAGACCGACACGCGGTTGACGGGTTATGAGAACCACTTCGATATCGCCTTCAGTCATGAAGTCATCTACCTGATCGAAGATATCGCGCAGCATGCCGCCGATATGCTGCGGGTGCTGAAGCCGGGCGGCGTTTATTATGCGGTGACCGGTTGCCACACCGACAACCCGCTGTGGCCGCAATGGCGCGAAAGGGTGGCTGAACAGACGCATACCGTGGTGCAGGATCGCGCTCTGGACGACTATGCGCGCATTTTCTCCGCCGCGGGATTCCAGGTCTCTGCCCGCCGGCTGGGCTTTTCCGGCTTCGTGCCCTATGAGCCGGACGGCTGGATGCCGAATATCGCGGCGGCGATCGACTACTATTGGCACACCAAAACGGTGTTTAGACTGGTTAAACCCCCAGTGCCGGTGAGTTAACGCGCCGGGCCGATGCCGTAGCGCAGCAGGGCAATGGCGTGGCGGGCGATATCCTCGGCGTTTAGCTGGCCTTTATCCCGTTCGCGCCGCCATTTGGGTGCGGTGGCCAGCGGCAGCAGCGTGATGCCGAACAGCGTAAAGAACAGCAGGGCAGGCTCGAGATCGGGATTGAGTTTACCCTGCGCCTGCCAGCGTGCGATGGCTTGCAACGCGATCTGATGGCGTTCATTACCGAATCGTTCATCCATTCTCTGTTTCAATACGCCACTTTCACTCATGACCTCCCGCAGCCACAGCGGGGCGAACCAAGGGTGTTCCAACGCGATGTCGATAAAACGTTGCGCTAGCTGGGTGAACGCGGTGACGGGATCGTCCGCGTTGGCGTCGAACACCTCGCCGGCCATCTTGCGCACTGGCAGAAAGCGCTCTTCGATCAGCACGTCCAGCAACTGTTCCCGGTTATGAAAGTAGTAGTGCAGCATGGCCGGGGTGACGTTTGCTTCGCGCGCAATGGCATTCAATGAGGTGTCTACGATCCCCTGGCGGGCAAACAGGTTCAGCGCGGTATCAAGCAAATGCTCGCGTTTGTCCGCCCCTTTGGCACCGCCGCTCGGCCGGCCGGGGCGGCGAGGCTTGGCGGGAGTTTGAACGTTTCGTGCTGTCATCGCGATAAGATCCATTGACCGGAAAAAAGGATGACTCATATATTAATTATGCGATTAATTAATTACAAGTGAACTGACTCCGATGACGATTGAAAACCCGACAATCCGGCCCGATCACGGCGGGGCGCCTGCCAAGGCGCCTTCGCTCCCGTTGCTGTTTTCCGCGTTGCTGCTGGTGATGCTACTGGCGGCGCTGGATCAAACCATTGTCTCCACCGCGCTGCCGACCATCGTCGGCGAGTTTGGTGGTCTTGAGAAACTGTCCTGGGTGGTGACAGCCTATCTGCTGTCTTCCACTATCGTGGTGCCGCTGTACGGCAAATTCGGCGATCTTTTCGGCCGCAAGATTGTGCTGCAAATCGCTATTTTGCTGTTTTTGCTTGGGTCGGTACTGTGTGGGCTAGCGCAAAACATGACACAGCTGATTATGATGCGCGCGCTGCAAGGGTTGGGCGGCGGCGGGCTGTTGGTGGTCACTTTGGCGGTGGTCGGCGACGTGATCCCGCCGGCGGAACGCGGCCGTTATCAGGGGCTGTTCGGTGGGGTATTCGGCCTGGCCACGGTGGTGGGGCCGTTGATCGGCGGCTTACTGGTGCAGCATTTTTCCTGGCGCTGGATTTTCTACATCAATCTGCCGCTGGGCCTGTTCGCCCTGCTGGTGATTGGCGCGGTATTTCAGTCGCAGGTTAATCGAGTGCGACATGAAATCGACTTCCTCGGCGCCGGTTACCTGGCGATGGCGCTCACCTGTATCATCCTGTTCACCAGCCAGGGCGGCACGGTAATGGCCTGGTCGGACGGCCAGCTGTGGTGCATTCTGGCCTTTGGCCTGGTGTCGCTGGGCGGCTTTATCTATGAGGAACGTCTGGCCGGTGAACCGATCATTCCCCTCGGGCTGTTTCGCAACCGCACCTTCGTGCTGTGCGGCCTGATCGGCTTTATCGTCGGCATGTCGCTGTTCGGCTCCGTAACTTTCCTGCCGCTGTATCTGCAGGTGGTAAAAGGCTCGACGCCATCGCAGGCCGGGATGCAGCTGCTGCCGTTGATGGGCGGCCTTATGGTCAGCTCGATCATCAGCGGGCGGATCATCAGCAAACGCGGTAAATATCGCCTGTTCCCGATCGTCGGTACCCTGTGTGCGCTGGGGGCGATGACGCTGCTCGGCACCCTGACCAATAACACGCCGGTGCAACAACTGTATCTGTACCTTTGCCTGCTGGGATTGGGGCTTGGCATGGTGATGCAAGTGATGATTTTGGCGGCGCAAAACAGCGTGGAGCCCCGACATATCGGGGTCGCGACGTCCAGCGCCACGCTGTTCCGCTCTATCGGCGGTTCGATAGGCGTGGCGGTGTTCGGGGCAATTTTCACGCAGGTGTTGCACACCCGTTTGGCGGCGCTGTTGCCGGAAGGCGCGCAGCTGCCGCGCGCGCTCGGCGCAGAAGCGGTGCACCATTTGCCGGCGGCGCTGCAGCAGGATTACCTGCAGGCCTTCGGCGGGGCGATCCATTCGGTGTATCAAATTGCCGCCGGGGTGATGGCGCTGGCTTTTGCGCTGACCTGGCTCTTGAAAGATGTGCCGCTGCGGCACAAATAATCCCGATACCGGCCGCTCCGGCCGGCTCAGCCCGACGGACTTTTACCGAATCCTTACGCAACCCTTTCAGAAGCGAATGTCTGCATTCGATATATTGAGAATAGTCATTCTCAATGGGATCGTATTGCAATGCAGAGAAAAACGCTTTTGGTGCTTGGGCTGTCGCTGTTGCTGGCTGCCTGCGATGGGCAAAACGCCGGTGCGCCGACGGGCGCAGGCGGTGAGCAGGAGGTCGGCGTCGTCACGCTGCGCGGCCAGTCAGTGACCCTGAGCAGCGAGTTGACCGGCCGGGTCAACGCCACCATGACTTCCGACGTGCGGCCGCAGGTCGACGGCATCATCAAGCAGCGGCTGTTCACCGAAGGGGCCGAGGTGAAAGCCGGGCAGGTATTGTACCAAATTGACCCCGCCAGCTATCAGGCCAGCTACGATCAGGCCGCCGCCCAGCTGAAAAACGCCCAGGCCACGGTGCAATCCACCCGGCTCAAATCACAGCGCTATGCGGCGCTGGTGAAAGAGAACGGCGTTTCTCAGCAGGATGCGGACGATGCCAAAGCCGCCTATTTGGCGGCCGTGGCGTCGGTGGCCCAGTATCAGGCAGCGCTGGAGACGGCGCGCATCAACCTCGCCTATACCCAGGTGCGGGCACCGATCGCCGGCCGCATCGGCATCTCATCGGTGACGCCGGGCGCGCTGGTCACCGCCAGCCAGACCGATGCGTTGGCCACCATCCGCGCGTTGGATCCGATCTATGTCGATCTGACCCAGTCCAGCGCCCAGTTGCTTAAACTGCGCCGTCAGCAGGCCGCTTTGCAGCGCGGTGCGGTCACGCCGGTCGCCATCAAGCTGGAGGACGGCACGCCTTATGCCCACGCCGGCAAGCTGGAGTTGACCGAGGTGGCGGTGGATGAGGCCACCGGTTCGGTCACGCTGCGTGCGGTGTTCCCCAACCCCAAGCATGAGCTGCTGCCCGGTATGTACGTCCACGCCACGGTGGATAATGGCGTCGATCCCAAAGCCATTCTGGCGCCGCAGCAGGGCATCACCCGCAACGCCAAAGGGGAAGCCACCGCGTTGGTGGTGGACGAGCAAAACAACGTGGCGCAGCGCATCGTCAGCGCCGAACGGGTGGTGGGCAGCAACTGGCTGATCGGCAGCGGGCTGAACGAAGGCGATCGCCTGATCGTCGAAGGCACCGGCAAGGTCACGATCGGCGCCGCGGTGAAGCCGGTTGAGGTTTCAGTCGACAAAACCGAACGCGGGGAGCAGTGATATGGCGCAGTTCTTTATCCAGCGGCCGGTATTCGCCTGGGTGATTGCCATCATCATCATGCTGTGCGGCCTGATGTCGATCAATTCATTGCCCGTCTCGCAGTACCCGGATGTCTCACCGCCGCAGATTTCCATCTCCGCCACTTACCCGGGCGCGGACGCGGAAACGCTGGAAAACAGCGTCACGCAGGTGATTGAGCAGCAGCTCACCGGCCTGGACGGCCTGCTGTATTTCTCTTCGACCAGCAGCTCCAGCGGCTCGGTCAGCATCAACGTCACCTTTGATCAGGGCACCGATCCGGATATCGCTCAGGTGCAGGTGCAAAACAAGGTGCAGCAGGCGGAAAGCCGTTTGCCGAGCGCGGTCACTGCGCAGGGCGTGACGGTCAAGAAATCCCAGAGCAGCTTCCTGCTGATCGTCGGGCTGTATGACGAAAGCGACAAGGCGACAATGGCCGATATCTCCGACTATCTGGTCAGCAACCTGCAGGATCCGCTGTCGCGCATCGAGGGCGTGGGGGACGTGCAGGTGTTCGGCTCGGAATATGCGATGCGTATCTGGCTGGATCCGACCAAGCTGGCGAGCTATGCGCTGATGCCTTCCGACGTGCAGACGGCGATCGAGGCACAAAACACCCAGGTGTCTGCCGGCAAGATCGGCGATCTACCGGCCGCCGCCGATCAGCAGCTGACCGCCACGGTAAAGGCGCAGTCGCGGCTGCAAACGCCGGAACAGTTTCGCAATATCATCCTGAAAAGCGACAGCAGCGGCGCGCTGGTGCGGCTGGGTGACGTGGCACGGGTTGAGCTGGGCAACGAAGACTACTCCGCCAGCGCGCACCTCAATGGCCACCCGGCGGCGGGGATCGCGGTCAAGCTGGCGGCGGGCGCCAACGCCCTGAGCACCGCCAAACTGGTTAAGGCCAAGGTGGCGGAATACCAAAGCGCGATGCCGCAGGGCTACAAGGTGGCCTACCCGAAAGACAGCACCGACTTCATCAACATCTCGATCGAGGAGGTGGTGAAAACGCTGTTTGAAGCGGTGGTGTTAGTGGTGGTGGTGATGTTCGTGTTCCTGCAAAACCTGCGCACCACGCTGATCCCGACCATCACCGTGCCGGTGGTGTTGCTGGGCACCTTCGGCGTGCTGGCGGCGTTCGGCTATTCGATCAATACCCTGACGCTGTTCGGCATGGTGCTTGCGATCGGGCTGTTGGTGGACGACGCCATCGTGGTGGTGGAAAACGTCGAACGCGTGATGCGTGAAGATAAACTGCCGCCGCGCGAGGCGACGGAGAAATCGATGCGCGAGATCACCGGCGCGCTGGTCGGCATCGCGCTGGTGCTGTCGGCGGTGTTTCTGCCGATGGCGTTCTTCGGTGGTTCCACCGGGGTGATCTACCGTCAGTTTTCAATCACCGTCGTCTCCTCGATGGTGCTGTCGGTGGTGCTGGCGTTGACGCTGGCGCCGGCGCTGTGCGCCACATTGCTGAAATCGACGCATGAAGAACAGACCGACAAAGGGCTGCTGGGTAGATTCAACCGCGGTTATAACCGGCTGCAGGAGAAGTACGCCGACAAGGTCGGCGCAGTGATCCACCGGCCAACGCGCTATCTGCTGCTGTACGGTCTGCTGTTGATCGCCGCGGCCGTGATGTATCTGCGTTTGCCGACCGGTTTCCTGCCCAATGAGGATCAGGGTTCGGTGATGGTGCAGTACACCTTGCCGGCCGGCGCCACCAACGCCCGCACCTCGGCGGTGAGCGAGGCGGTGACCGCCTATTTCCTCGATCAGGAAAAGGCCAACGTCAGCACCATTTTCACCATCAACGGTTTCGGCTTCAGCGGCAGCGGGCAAAACGCCGGCATGGCGTTCGTCAGCCTCAAAGACTGGATCCAGCGCAGCGGCAGCGAGAACACCGCCGACGCCATCGCCAAACGCGCCATGGCGCACTTCGCTTCGCTGCGCGACGCCCAGGTGTTCTCCATGAGCCCACCGGCGATCGACGGTTTCGGTCAGTCCGACGGCTTCACTTTCGAGCTGCAGGCCAAAGGGGCGACCACCCGCACCGAGCTGCAGGCGATGCGCGACCAGATCGTCGCCGCCGCCGGCAACAATCCGGCATTGCTGGCAGTGCGCGCCAACACCTTGCCGGACACCCCGCAGCTGCAGGTGGTGATCGACAACGGCAAGCTGCAGGCGCTCGGCCTGAGCGCCGGTGACGTCAACAGCACCCTCAGCAGCGCGTTCGGCAGCACCTACATCAACGACTTTATCGACCGCAACCGGGTGAAAAAAGTCTATATGCAGGGCGACGTGCAGTACCGCGCCAAGCCGGAAGACCTCGACCGCTGGTTTGTGCGCGGCACCAATGCGTCGGGCGCCAGCAGCATGACGCCGTTCTCCGCCTTTGCGTCTTCGCACTGGATCTACGGGCCGGAGAACCTGTCGCGCTATAACGGGCTGTCGTCGTTCGAGATCACCGGGCAGGGCGCCGCCGGCGTCAGCTCCGGTACGGCAATGAGCGAGATGGAGAAACTGGCGGCGAAATACTCCGCCGGCAGCAGCTATTCCTGGAGCGGGCTGTCCTATCAGGAACGGCTGACCAGCGGCCAGGCGTCGTCGCTGTACGCCATTTCGCTCATCGTGGTGTTCCTGTGCCTGGCGGCGCTGTATGAGAGCTGGTCGATTCCATTCGCGGTGATGTTGGTGGTGCCGATGGGCGTGGTGGGCTCGCTGCTGGCGATCACGCTGCGCGGGCTGGAAAACGACATCTACTTCCAGGTGGCGCTGCTCACCATCATCGGCCTGTCGGCGAAGAACGCCATTTTGATCGTCGAGTTCGCCGAGGAGATGCACCAGCGGGGGGAAACGCTGATTGGCGCGGCGGTCCACGCGGCACGCATGCGCCTGCGGCCGATCCTGATGACCTCGCTGGCGTTCACCGCCGGGGTGCTGCCGCTGGCGGTATCCAGCGGCGCCGGCGCCAACAGCCGAATCGCCATCGGTACCGGCATTATCGGCGGTACGATCACCGCCACCGCATTGGCCATCTTTTTCGTACCGCTGTTTTATGTGTTGGTGCGCCGCATGTTTACCCGCCGGCCCACCAACTCGCCGTCTCAGGCAGGAGAATAACGTGTTGCAACGAGTCATGATGTTAACTTTACCGCTGCTGCTGAGCGGGTGTCTGTCGCTGGATCCACACTACCAGCGCCCGGCGGCGCCGGTGCCCGCCAACCTGCCGCAGGGCGAGGCCGCCGGCAAGCAGGCGTTGAGCTACCCGGACGTCGCCTGGCGCGACTATGTGCAGGACGCCAGGCTGCGGCAGGTGGTGGCGCTGGGGCTGGACAGCAGCCGCGATCTGCGCGAGGCGATCGCCAATATCGCCTCGGCGCGCGCCCTGTACGGTGAGCAGCGCTCGGCGCTGTTCCCGACGATCAACGCCACCGCCGACGGCAGCCGCGGGCGTTCGCTGAACGGTAGCGGCAATGCCACCGCCATCAGTCAGAGTTATGAAGCGCAGGCCGGCGTCAGCGCGTTCGAGCTGGATCTGTTCGGCAAAAACGCCAGCCTGTCGCGCGCGGCGTTCGAAACTTACCTGGCCAATTCGGAGGCGGCAAAAAGCACCCGCCTGACGTTGATCGCCGATATCGTCACCGACTGGGTGGCGGTGGCGGCCGAGCGCAGCAATTTGGCGGTGGCGCAGCAGACGATGGAAAGCGCCAAACGTTCGCTGGAGGTGACGCGCAAGAACCAGCAGCACGGCATTGCGTCGCGGGTTGACGTGGCGTCGGCGGAGACCGTTTATCAACAGGCGCGATCGGACGCCGCCAGCTATGCGACCAGCGCCGCGCAGGCGAAAAACGCGCTGGATTTGGCGGTGGGGCAAAGCGTGCCGGAAAATCTGCTGCCGAGCGGTATCGATGGGCTCGGCGAAATCATGCGCAATCTGCCGGCTGGGGTGTCTTCGCAGGTGCTGCTGACGCGGCCGGACGTGCTGCAGGCTGAGCATAACCTGAAATCCGCCAACGCCAACATCGGCTCGGCGCGGGCGGCGTTTTTCCCGTCGATCAGCCTGACCGCCAGCGGCGGCGTGGGCAGCGGTGAACTCTCGTCGCTGTTCAGCCACGGCGCGGGCGTCTGGTCGTTCGCCCCGAGCATCAGCCTGCCGATCTTCAGCGGTGGCTATAACACGTCGCAACTGAACTACAGCAAAGCGCAGAGAGATCTGTATGTCGCCACCTATGAGAAAGCGGTGCAGACTGCATTTCAGGAAACCGCCGACGCGTTGGCGCGTAAAGCGACTCTGCAGGAACAGCTGGCGGCGCAAACCGGCTATGTGGCGGCGGCGCAGCAATATTATCGCCTGGCCGAGTTGCGTTACCGCCAGGGCGTGGACAGCTACCTGACGCTGCTGGACGCGCAGCGCACGCTGTACACGGCGCAGCAGTCGCTGATCGCCGCGCAGCAGACCGCGTACGACAATCAGGCCACCCTGTATAAAGTGTTGGGCGGCGGCATTGCCGCCGAGCGGCAGGGGGACGGCGTCATCGCCGACAAGACGACGCTCAGCCGCTAACCATCGACCGCGCGCGCCAGAAGTGTGGCTGCGCGCGGTTTTTTATGGAAAGTGTAAAGAAACAGAAAACCCGCGCGGCGGCCCGAACTCGCCGCGGCGAGCAGAGTCAGACAGAGAACCGCATTCATCTTTATTCATACCGGCTTGAGGTCGTCATGGCAGAAGACATTCAGCAACAGGTCATCGCGCTTATCGCCGCATTCAACGCGCCTGGGCGGCAGAAGAAGGGCGTGGTCATCACCCCGGAAACCGAGATCAACACCGCGCTCAGTCTGTCGTTCAGCGACTCCAACACGCTGATGCGCCGCTACTTCGATACCTTCGGCGTCGACAGCAGCAATTACAACCACGAGCTGTATTTCCAGCCGCCGGCCAACACCGGGCGCTGGTTTTCCCCCTCCGCCTGCAAAGAACACCCCCGGCCGCTGTGCGTGTCGATGCTGGTACGCTCCGCACGCGCCAAACGCTGGCTGTACGACATCCATTTCCTGATCGAGCAATTGCGCTAAGCCTGATGCGGCGCTTAATCCGCCTCGGCCGGAGGAAAACCGGCTTCGTCCAGCGCGGCGATGAAGGTATCGCTGTGTAACAGACTCTCGATGAGCACTTCCCGTTTGGCCGGCTCGGTTTGAATGCGCGCCTGCGGGTCAACGCTCAGCAGCGTCTGGGTGACAGATTTAGCGCAGCCGCCGCAGGTCATGGCGGGAATATGAAAACGAATCATTTTACTCTCCTCGTCGATTACGGTGTTTGATAACGGTAAAGCTTGCCAGCATGGCAGGGTCAAACTCTTTTTACGGCGATTCACGCAGACGCCTTGGTTTCGGCTCGCGCATCAGCCCGAAACGCGGCGTTTGGCGCGGTATGGCGGCGGCTTCCGGCTCCGCCAAATCGGCCAGAATAGGGCAGTCGGGGCGCGCATTGCCGCGGCAATGGCCGGCAAGGCGTTCCAGTGTTTGCGCCATCGCCTGCAGTTCAACAATCTTGGTTTTCAGCACCGCGATATGTGACAGCGCGACGGCTTTAACATCAGCGCTGGCACGTTCGCGGTCGTGCCACAGCAGCAGCAATGCAGATATCTGCTCAACGGAAAAACCCAGGTCGCGTGAGCGCCGGATAAAGCGCAGGCTATGCACCTCAGGCATACCGTAGTGGCGATATCCCGCATCGGAGCGAGCCGCTCTCGGGATCAGGCCTATTTGCTCGTAATAGCGAATCATCTTCGCCGAAACGCCGGATAATTTGGCGGCTTGTCCGATATTCATCCTGTCCTCCTGTTACGATGATGCCGATATCCCGGTGGGGGGGCTGTTTCTGCCACCGCTGCTGCGCGGCTCTCGACGGCCATCGGCGCGTGGAAACGTTTTAGCCGCAGCGCATTGCCAAGGACGAACACGCTGGAAAGCGCCATCGCGGCGGCGGCGAAGATCGGTGAAAGCAACGTGCCGTTCAACGGATAGAGCAGGCCCGCCGCCACCGGGATCAGTATGGCGTTGTAGGCGAAGGCCCAAAACAGGTTCTGCTGAATGTTGCGGATCGTCGCCTGGCTGAGCGCAATGGCGTTCGCTACGCCGCGCAGATCGCCCGACATCAACACCACGTTGGCCGCTTCTATCGCCACATCGGTGCCTGTGCCGATAGCCAACCCAACGTCCGCTTCCGCCAGCGCCGGCGCATCGTTGATGCCGTCGCCGACGAAGGCGACTTTCGCGCCGCGACTGCGGAAGGATTTCAACGCTGCCACCTTGCCCTCGGGGAGCACTTCGGCCGCGATTTCATCAATCCCCAGTTGCCGGGCGATCGCCGCCGCCGTTGCGGCGTTGTCGCCGGTGATCATCGCAACCTTGAGCCCGAGCGCATGCAATGCCGCGATGGCTTCCGGCGTTGTTTCCTTAATCGGATCGGCAACGGCGATCACCGCAGCCAAACGGCCGTCGATGGCGGCATAAAGCGGGCTTTTACCTTGGGCGCCGAGGCGTTCGGCGACGGACTGAAAACTTGTCACATCAAGCCCGAGCCGTGTCATGAAGCGATCCGCACCGACGGAAACCGCCCGGCCGCCGAGGCTGGCCGAGACGCCGAAACCCGGTACGGCATCAAAACTGTCGACGATGGCGAGCGTGAGATCACGCTGTTTTGCCGCCGCGACGATCGCTTCCGCGATGGGGTGTTCGGATCGCGTCTCGACCGCGGCAACCAGGGCCAACACCTCGTCATAGTCGAAGCCCTCTGCGGGTTCGAGGTCGGTCAGCTCCGGGCGGCCTTTGGTCAGCGTGCCGGTTTTATCGAGAGCGATAACGCTGACATCGCGCAGCGCCTGCAGAGCCTCACCTTTGCGGAACAATACGCCCAGTTCGGCGGCGCGCCCGGTGCCGACCATGATCGAGGTTGGCGTCGCCAGGCCCATGGCGCAAGGGCAGGCGATGATCAGCACCGCGACCGCATTGACCAGTGCGAACGTCAGCGCCGGGGTGGGGCCGAGGACCAGCCAGATCAGGAACGTCAGCGCCGCAGCGGCCATCACAGCAGGAACGAACCACATGGTGACCTTATCGACCAGCGCCTGAATCGGCAGCTTGGACCCCTGCGCTTCTTCCACCAGTCGGATGATTTGCGCCAGGACGGTATTCGCGCCGACTTTTGTCGCCCGGAAACTGAACGCGCCGGTTTTGTTGATGGTGCCGCCGACCACGTCGGCCCCCACGATTTTCTCGACCGGCACCGGTTCACCGGTGATCATGCTTTCATCGACATAAGACGCGCCTTCGATGACCTCGCCATCCACCGCGATTTTCTCCCCCGGCCGGACGAACACCACATCGCCGGCAACCACCTGCTCGAGTGGGATTTCGACCGTTTCGCCATGCCGCTGGACGCGCGCGACCTTGGGTTGAAGGCCGACGAGCCGTTTGATGGCCTGCGAGGTACGCCCCTTGGCGCGCGCCTCCAGCACGCGTCCGAGCAGGATCAGCGTGATGATGACGGCGGCGGCTTCGAAATAAACGTTGGCGGTGCCCTGCGGCAACACCTCGGGGGCGAAGGTGGCGACCAGCGAATAGCCGTAAGCCGCCGCCGTGCCGACCGCAACCAGCGAATTCATATCGGGGGCGCCGCGCAGCAGCGCCGGAACGCCTTTGCGGAAGAAGCGCAGGCCGGGGCCAAATAAAACCAAGGTGGTGAGGACAAACTGGATGTACCAGCTCGTCTGCGCGCCCAACACCTGCATGACCCACTCATGTATGGCGGGAATGAGGTGCGAGCCCATTTCCAACAGGAATACCGGCAGGGTAAACAGGGCGGCACCGAACAGGGCGCGCCGCAACGCGCGCGCCTCGTTTTCGCGCTGTTCGGCGGCCTGGTCGCCCGCGCTGGCGCTATCCGCCGTCAAGCGACGAGACGTATAACCGGCACGGGTGACGGCGGCTTCCAGATCGCCTGCGGATACGGTGCCGGCCAGGTAGCGCACCCGCGCGCGTTCGGTCGCCAGGTTGACATTGGCCTCGATCACGCCGGCAACCTGGGCCAACGCTTTCTCCACCCGGCCGACACAGGAGGCGCAGGTCATGTTTTCGATCGCCAGTTCGGCGGTTTCCTCTCGCACCGTATAGCCGGCGCCTTCAATAGCGCGAACGGCTGCCTGCGGATCGGCCTGACCGTTGAACGTGATGTCGGCGCGTTCGGTCGCGAGATTAACCGTTGCCGCCTGTACGCCTTGAATCGCGGTCAAGGCACGCTCGACGCGCCCGACGCATGAGGCGCACGTCATGCCTTCAACCGGCAGGCTCAGACGCGCGGACGAAGGCTGAGGTAAGTGGGTATGGGATGAGTTCATGTTACGTGCCCTTAAAAGAGTAACGGATATCAAAAGGCTAGAGCTTCCCATCGCGGGAAGGTCAAGGTTTACCGCCAACTTTTTTCGCTATGGCCGAATTGCCTGCGCCGCGGCAGTCGCTCATCGCCGTTGCGCACACTTCCCAGCCACCGCCGAGCGCTTTATAGATGCTCACCACGGCAAGCCGCTGCCGGGTGTGTGCGAGCTCCACCGCCCGCCGACTGCTGAAGTCGGCCCGTTCGGCTTCGAGCACCTCCAGGTAAATGCCCTGTCCCGCCGCAAAGCGCAGCCGTGAGAGCCTTGCCGCCTCGCGGTTCGCCGCCGCTTCGAGCAACCGCAGAGCAAGCAGGTCGGCCGCTTCGGCGTAGGCTTTGAAGGCATCATCCGTTTCACGCAGCGCACGCAGCACCGTCTGGTCATAAATCAATAACGCCTGTCGCGCCTGCGCCTCGCTGGCAGCGATCCTGGCGCGCACGCGGCCGATATCAAGAAATGACCAACGAATGATTGGCGCGATGAAGCCAGACAGCACGCCGGCGCCATTTATCGCATCGAGATTGCCGGCGACCAGCCCGATCGAGCCTCGTGCCTCAACATGCGGGTAGAGATCTGCTGTTTCAACGCCAATCCGGGCGGTGGCCGCGGCCAGCTCCCGCTCCGCCGTCGCAATGTCGGCGCGTCGGGCAAGCAGGGCGCCGGGCGTACCCACGGCGATAGTCCGCAGCGCAGGCAGCTGACTCCCCCGTTCGGTGGCCGGAGGACGGAATGTTTGGGGCGTTTCGCCAAGCAGCGTCGCCAATACGTTGACGGCGGCGGATCGGCGGCGTTCCAGTTCCGGCGTCGTCGCCTCGACGCTGAGCAAGAGCGCCTCGGCGCGCAATCGGTCAACTTCGCTGGCGACGCCGGCGCGCATTTGTCTTTCAACCTGCGCCAGGCTTTCACGCTGGCTTTGGTTGATGTCGGCGACCACCTTAAGTTCGGCCTCAAAACCGCGCAGTTCGAACCAGGTGGCGGCCACTTCGGCGGCGACGCCCGCCTGAACGCCCCGCAGCACTGCTTCACGGCTCCCTGCTTGCGCCTGAGCGAGTTCAACCGAGCGCCGAACGCGCCCAAAGAGGTCGATTTCCCATGCGGCGTCAAGCGCGCCGCGGTAGGTTTCCGCATGGCGCGGCTGGGCGGCCATTTTTTCTGCCTCCCCCCGTCGACGCGTCTCATAACTCAACGCGACGTCGCCGCGCGGCAGGAAATCCTGCCGTTGTTCACGCAACAGGGCCTTGGCTTCGTCTAACCGGGCGACGGCGATGCCGACATCATGGTTCGCCGCCAACGCGCGCCGAATCAATTCGGTGAGCGCCGGATCGTCGAAGATGCGCCACCATGCGATCTCGACATCGCCGGCGCCGAGTCCCACCGGCGATGGGCCGAAGCCGGAGAGAGCCCGGGGGGCGGGCGGCGAGTAATCTGGACCGACCGCTGCACACCCGGCTAACAAGGCGATCGCACTCAGCGGCAATAAAAAGGTTCTACGAAGATTTCTCATCAGACTCGCTCCTTACGCTGGCTTTGCCTTTGGTACGGTATTG
The DNA here is from genome assembly GCF_002752475.1 of Serratia sp. OLAL2. Taxonomy (NCBI): domain Bacteria; kingdom Pseudomonadati; phylum Pseudomonadota; class Gammaproteobacteria; order Enterobacterales; family Yersiniaceae; genus Serratia; species Serratia sp. OLAL2. The sequence continues at coordinate 499,827 of NZ_MSTL01000018.1, forward strand.
CTCGAATCGCGCCGTCAGGCCGCGAATCACCACATAAAACACCGGTGTCAGGAACAGGCCGAACAAGGTCACGCCCAGCATGCCGGCGAATACCGCAACCCCCATGGCATGGCGCATTTCCGCACCCGCGCCGCTGGCGAAGATCAACGGAATGACGCCGGCAATAAACGCGATCGAAGTCATCACGATCGGTCTTAACCGCAGCCGGCAAGCCTTAATCACAGCCTCGAGCGTGTTAGCACCTTCATCCTCCAGACCGCGGGCAAACTCGACGATCAGGATGGCGTTTTTAGCGGCCAAACCGACCAGCACAATGAGGCCTATTTGCACGAAAACGTTGTTGTCGCCCCCCAACAGCCAGACGCCAATCATGGCGCTCAACAGACACATCGGCACGATCAGCAGTACGGCCAAAGGCAGCAGCCAGCTGTTGTATTGCGTGGCCAGAATGAGATAAGCGAGCAGTACGCACAGTGGGAAAATGAACAGCGCCGCGTTGCCCGCGAGCTTTTGCTGATAGGTGAGATCGGTCCATTCGACGGTCATGCCTTCCGGCAGCGTCTCTTTTGCCAGTTGCTCCATCAAGGCCACCGCTTGACCGGAACTGACACCTATCGCCGCGCCGCCCGAGATATCAGCCGATGGGTAGCCGTTGTAACGGATGATGCGATCCGGGCCGGAGCCGGGCGTCACGGTAACAAAGGAAGACAGCGGCAGCATGTCACCGGCCGCGTTGCGCACCTGCAGTCGGCCGATGGCTTCCGCCTGCATGCGATGGTCGGCATCGGCCTGGGCGGTCACCTTGTAAGTGCGGCCAAATCGGTTGAAGTCGTTGATGTAAAGCGAGCCGAGGTAAATTTGAAGCGACTCGAACACATCCGCCAGGCTGACACCCTGACTTTTCGCCTGCGTACGGTCGATAACCACATCAAGTTGCGGCGCATTGATGTCCAGGCTGGTCATCAGACCGGCGACCTGTCCCGATTCGGTGGCTTTCACCATCAGGAGCCGCGTGTGCTCAACCAGAGACTCAAGCCCCACGCCGCCGCGATCTTCCACCTGCATCTTGAATCCGCCGGTGGCGCCGAGACCGGGGACGGGCGGTGGCGGAAATACGCCGAGGAAACCATCGGGAATGTCGGCGAACTTCGCCTGCAGCCGACCCGCTATGGCTGACGCGGCCAGATCGGGCGTGGCGCGCTCTTTAAACGGATCGAGCATAACGAACATCACGGCGGCGTTCGGCACATTGACGAAGCCGTTGATAGACAGCCCCGGAAAGGCCACGACGCTTTCCACGCCGGGTTCCGCCAGCGCGATCTTCGACATCTGTTTAACGACCGCATCGGTGCGATCCAGCGAGGCCGAGTTGGGCAGTTGGGCGATGCCGACGAGATAGTACTTATCCTGCATGGGCACGAAGCCCGGCGGTACGGCCTGGAAGCCGAAAAACGTCAGAACGAGCAGCCCGCCGTAAATGGCCAGCGCCACGCCGCTGACGCGCACCGTTTTACGTACGGCATTGGCATACGCGTCCGGCGCGCGTTGGAAAGGCCGGACGGCGGCTTGCAAGATACGCTGAATGCGGCCGGGAGCGCGATGTTCCGCCGGGTGCGGCCGCAGCAGCAAGCCGGCCAGCGCCGGGCTGAGCGTCAGGGAATTGAGCGCCGACAGCAGGGTAGAAATGGCGATAGTCAGTGCGAACTGCCGGTAAAATTCCCCTTGTAAACCGCTCAGGAACGCCGTTGGGATGAACACAGCGGCCAACACCGAGGTGATGGCGACGATCGGCCCGGTGACTTCATCCATGGCGAGCCGTGCGGCTTGCTGCGGCGTTTTACCGTTTTCGATGTGCCGTTCGACGTTTTCCACCACCACGATCGCGTCATCGACGACGATGCCGATAGACAATACCAAACCGAACAGAGACAGCGTATTGAGAGAGAAGCCCATCAAATGCATGATGGCGAACGTGCCGACCAGCGAGACCGGCACCGCGAGCAGCGGAATGAGTGAGGCTCGCCAGCTACGCAGGAACACCACCACCACGATCACCACCAGCAGGATCGCTTCCAACAGGGTCGTCACCACCGACTCGAGCGATGCCCGCACGAAAACCGTGGGATCATAGGCGATTCGTGAGCTGAGCCCGGCTGGGAAGTCGCCTTCCAGGCGTTTGACGGTCGCTCTGACCGCCTGAGCGACGTCCAGCGCGTTGGCGCCCGGGCTCTGAATGATTTGCAGCGCGACGGCCGGCTCGCCGTCGAGCAGGCTGCGCAGCGCATACGCATCGGCGCCCATGTCTATACGGGCGACGTCGCGCAAGCGGGTCACCTGGCCGTCGCTGCCGGTGCGGATGATGATATCGCCAAACTGTTTCTCATCGGCCAGCCGCCCCAGGGTATTGACCGTAACCTGAAATGCGGCATTGGAATCGGGCGCCTGACCGACGGAACCGGCCGCCACCTGCACGTTTTGCTCGCGCACCGCAGCGATCACATCGCCGGCGGTTAGCCCGCGTGCGGCGATCAGATCCGGATCCAGCCAGAGCCGCATGCTGTATTCGCCGGCTCCCCAAACCTGGACATCGCTGACGCCCGGAATACGGGACAGCTCATCACGAACCTGCAGGTAAGCGTAATTCGAGATATACAGCGGATCGTAGCGTTGGTCGGGCGACAGAAGATGCACCACCATCAGGATGTCCGGTGAGGTTTTCTGCGTCACCACGCCCTGATGCTGCACCTCTGCAGGCAACCGGGGTAACGCGCGCGCCACCCGGTTTTGCACCTGGATCTGCGCCATGTCGGCATTCGTTCCTTGCGCAAACGTGACGGTCAACGTCATTCGGCCGTCGGTCGCCGCCTGTGAAGACATATAAAGCATACCTTCGACGCCGGTGATGGCTTGCTCCAGCGGCGCGGCCACCGTTTCCGCGATCACATTGGGATTGGCGCCGGGGTAAGAGGCGGTCACTTGGACGGTGGGCGGCGTGACCGCCGGATATTCGCTCAGCGGCAATTGGAACAGCGCCACGATGCCGGCGATCAACGTCAAGATGGAAAGAACAATGGCGAAGATCGGGCGTTTGATGAAGAAGCGGGGAAACGTCATGTCGCATCTCCCATCGTGTTCGGTTGTGTTGCAGGCGTGCCGTCAATCATCGAAGGGCGGGGTGTGACCGCCATGCCGGGGCGCACCAGCCCTTTCACCACGATGCGTTCTCCCGGTTGCAGCCCTCGCTCTATCACGCGCATTCCATCAACAACCGGGCCAAGTTCTACCGGGCGGTATTCGGTCTGGTTGTTTTTATCGACGACCAGGACATAACGACGGCTTTGATCGGTGCCAATCGACAGATCGGCGATCAACACCTTGGCCTGTGGCGCGCCGGTTTCCAGCTTGATCTTGGCGAACAGCCCCGGGGACAGCCGTCCATCGGGGTTATCGATCACCGCGCGCAGGCGTACCGTGCCGGTCGTCCGTTCAGCAGCATTGGCGATAAAGTCGACGCGGCCGGGACGTGAGTATGTTTTGTCGCCGATCAACGCCGTCATGACCTTGATCTCATGCGTTGCCGTCTTGTCGCGCCAGGCGGCCAGCGATTGCAAATAGGTGCGTTCATCGACGTCAAAGTAGATGTGGAGTGGGGTGACGGAAACGATGGTGGTGAGCGCCGTGACGCCGCTGGCGACATAGTTGCCTTCGGTGATGAGCGTCCGCCCGACTCGCCCGGTGATTGGCGCGGTGACGCGCGTAAAGGTCATGTCCAGTTGCGCCGCCGTCAACGCCGCCTTTGCCGCGTTGACCTGCGCTTTACTCACATTCATCGCGGCAGTGGCGGCATCAAAACGCTCGCGGGCGATGACTTTTTGGTTGAACAGCGTTCGGGCGCGCGCAAAGTCGGCCTGGGCGAGCATAGCGGTGGCTTCAGCCTCTTGCAGCCGCGCCGCTGCGGCGTCCAGCGCCGCCTGGAAGGGCCGCGGATCGATACGAAAGAGCGGATGGCCTTTTTCAATGACGCGCCCTTCAGGGACGTTCACGGCCTGTATGTACCCGGCGACCCGCGGCCGCAGCTCAACGCGCTGGACGGCGGTCAGGTAACCGCTGAATTCGACAAAAGGGGTGACCGGACGCACCAGCACCTCGGCCACCGGTACGGCGGGTGGCGGCGGTGCGGTGGCGGACGGTGCGCTGTCGTTGCATCCGGCAACGGCGAAAGCGATGCTTACCGCCGCTGCCGTCGAGAGGAGAGTTTTAGCTTTCATCATTTGACCTTTTCTACCGACGTCGACTGTGGAATTGACTGCGTAGCAGCAGCTCATCCTGCGTTATCCGGCTTCCAACGTTGGCAAGGTCAAGCGATTTAGGGCGGGGGCACTGATACCCGCATGACGAGTGACAATAACCTCGTGCCGCAAGAGCGGTACGAGGTTGCGCGTTTACTGCTCCAATACCTCGGCGAATTTCGCCAGCCACTGCGGATGCGCCGGCCAGGCCGGGGCGGTGACCAGATTGCCGTCGACGTGCGCCTGATCGATGCCGATCTCCGCATAATGGCCGCCGCCGAGTCGCACCTCCGGGGCGCAAGCCGGGTAGGCGCTGCAGGTGCGGCCCTTCAACACCCCGGCCGCCGCCAGCAGCTGCGGGCCGTGGCAAACGGCGGCGATCGGTTTTTTCGCGGCGTCAAACGCCTGCACCAGCGCGATCACCTCGGGGTTCAGGCGCAGGTATTCCGGCGCCCGACCGCCGGGGATCAAGAGCGCATCGTAGTGCTCTTCTTTGGCGGCGGCGAAGTCGGCGTTCAGGGTGAAACGGTGGCCGGGCTTCTCGCTGTAGGTCTGCGCGCCGTCAAAGTCGTGGATCGCGGTCTGGATGTAGTCGCCGACGGCTTTGCCGGGGCACACGGCGTCCACCCAATGGCCGATCATCTGCAATGCCTGAAACGGCACCATGGTTTCGTAATCTTCGGCGTAGTCGCCGACCAGCATCAGGATTTTTTTCTTGCTCATGATCACAACTCCTGCAGGAGGGGGAATGCCTAAGGTATAGCCCAGCGCCCCTGGGAATGCGAACCGCAAAGTGCTGTGGAATACACGATTAAAAAGCGTAAAAATTGAGTTGACTTTCTTGGCAAGAATAAAGGCCATAATTATCTTGGCGGTCTAATCAGTAATGAATTTGATTTTCGTTTGTTTCCTATGGTAGAAAAACGGCTCCCCACTAAAATGGAAGAGAAATCTGTTAGCACGCTTCATACGAATACTTCAGAGTTCTGTGATTATGACCATTGCGTAATAATGGAAAGCACTTGTTTAATTTTTTTATTATTTTGAAGGAACAAAAAAATGCCTATTTTAAATCGCTGTGCCACAGCCTGCGCACTGGCGCTGAGCCTGCTGGGGAGCTCGGTTGCAGCACACGCTGGGGAACAAGAGGAACTTACCCAAAAACTCGATGAGTCGGTAATGACGTATGCTTACTCTAAGAGTAGTAGCGATATGGACACCATTAATGAACTGATAAAAAATGGCGCTCACCCTACTATTCAAACGTTATGGTATGCCGCCTATTACAAACAGCCGGCGCTGCTCGATCGTTTTCTTGATATGTCGGTGAATGTGAATCAAGCCATCAGTGACAATGGAGAAACCGTATTGTTGTCAGCGTTGGGAAATACCGACAAGTCTGAATTATCCGATGATGACCTTCACATTTTACAGAGCTTGCTAAAAGCAGGTGCCAATACCAACGTCATTGCACAAGGGGGGACTAATACACCACTTATTGCCGCCGCCCAAAGCCAAGGAGCCGCGCCCGCGCTGGTAAAACTGTTGCTGCAATCTGGTGCGGATGCCAAGCAGGTTACCCCGCAGGGATTCTCACCGATAATGGGGGAAGGGGCGACTAATCTGGAGGTCATCAAACTGCTGGTAGCCGCCGGTACAGATCCTTATGGCGTCAGCAAGGTAGGATCAACGCCTTTGCACTTTGTTTGCACGCGGGATGCTTCCCAAGACGGCCAGCCGGACCCGCAAGCGGCACAGCGTATCGCCTTGTTGCATAAACCCGGAACCTCTATCGATGCTCAACCGCCCCAGCAACAGGCCTGGCCTGTTGGCACACCACTGCTGGAAAGCCTGACCAGCAATAATCCTGACTGCGTCAAGGCGTTGTTGGCTGCGGGTGCCGATAAAGATGCGCTGGCTTTCCCGGCAGAGTATGTGGCAGCAGATCCAAGCGTAAAAGGTAAAACGGTTCGTCAGAATATACTCGGGTCGGCAGAAAAATATCCCGACCTGTATTCGCCAGAAATCGTGGCCTTGTTTCAAAAATAGGTGAAACGAAAAAGGGGGCTTTCGCCCCCTGAAACAATGGCCCGCTCGCAGGCCAAATAAGCCGGCATCAACCTGGGTAGATGCCGCGCTCTTTACGTGCGGTCAGGATGCGCTCACAAGCCACGATGTAAGCCGCGGTGCGCAGGCTGCACTCTTTCTCTGCGGCCTTGTTCCAGACGTGGACCATCGCGTCGGTCATGATCTTGTCCATACGCTCGTTGATCTCGGACTCGCTCCAGAAGTAGCTCGCCATATCCTGCACCCACTCGAAGTAACTGACCGTTACGCCGCCGGCGTTACAGATAACGTCCGGAACTACGGTGATGTTACGGGAGCGCAGAATGTCGTCCGCTTCTGGGAAGGTTGGGCCGTTAGCCCCTTCCAGCACCAGCTTGGCGCTGAGGATTTCGGCGCGCTGGCGGGTGATCTGGCCTTCCAGCGCCGCAGGGATCAGGATGTCCATGTCAACCGACCAGAACGCTTCGCTCTCGATCTCGCTGGCACCCGGGAAGCCGGCGATCTGCTTGTGCTTGGCCTGGTATTCGGTCAGCGCGACCAGATCGATACCGTTGGCGTTGAACAGGGTAGCGGAGTGGTCCTGGATGGTGACGACGCGAGCGCCGACGCCGACGAACAGACGGGCCGCTTCGCTACCCACGTTACCGAAGCCTTGTACCGCCACTTTGGCGCCTTCGATCTGCACGCCCAGACGCTTGGCCACTTCGCTGCCGGTGACGAACACGCCGCGGCCGGTCGCTTTCTCACGGCCCAGGGAACCGCCGAGGTGGATTGGCTTGCCTGTCACTACGCCGGTGATGGTGGTGCCGTGGTTCATGGAGTAGGTATCCATCATCCAGGCCATCACTTTGGCGTTGGTGCCGACGTCCGGCGCAGGGATGTCTTTCTGTGGCCCGATGATGAAGCCGATTTCGCTGGTGTAGCGGCGGGTCAGTCGCTCCAGTTCACCTTCAGACAGTTTGAACGGATCGACGCGGATGCCGCCCTTGGCGCCGCCGTACGGCAGGTTGACCGCGGCACACTTGATGGTCATCCAGGCGGACAGGGCCATCACTTCGTTCAGATCGACGTCAGGGTGGAAGCGGATACCGCCTTTACCCGGCCCGCGCGACAGGTTGTGCTGTACGCGGAAACCTTCGAAGTGACGGATGGTGCCATCGTCCATCTGCAGCGGGATATCAACAATCAAAGCGCGTTTAGGGTGACGCAGCGTATCAACCCAGCGTGAGAGGTCGCCGAGGTAAGGGGCGACGCGATCGATTTGTTGCAGATATGTAGCCCAAGCGGTGGTGCTGCTGTCTGAAGCGTAGGATAGCTTTTCCATAACCAACCTTTATATTTTAGAGGTATTTATTTCGTTTAACCGTGGATTAGCAAGCGCATAACACTTTGCGACGCTAAATTTACCACTAATTATGCCGGTTGTTAGCCCCCCTCTCATCGGGCCAGCGGACGGTTTTTCGCCGCCTGCAGGGCGGCAAATGAATAGTTAATTACTTTTTGTCGACGGTGAGCGAGCTCATGCATATTTTATGCATATAAAGCGCATAAAAACCCTTTTTATCTATTTTTCAGAAGCTTGAATGTGATCAAAAAGTTTCATTTTATTTAACTGCCATGTTGACAATGGCATTTCCCCTCGCCAGAGTTAAATTAATGTTAAAACGACTCCGGCATCGTTTTTTTGTTGCACAAGGGAAAGTATAACCATTTGATATTTTAGTGTTTACCCACCACGCTCAGGCTATGTTCGCCAAACGTGGGCGATACGACGGCTCACGAGAGCATTTTCTCGGTACCCATTATTATTACCTCCCTGTCACAACAGGGCGGGCAGCGTTCGGTCTCACTTTTTTGCCGGTTAGAACGCCCACGGGCGTTTCACTCCTGCTGCAGCCGCATATCGGTTGCTTAATCGCCTTAATGACGGACAGGTAACACCATGACAAAAAATCACTGCGATCGGCTGAACCCAGGTTCAGCCGAGGGGCCAAACTGTGCCCAAACCTTGCAGCGCGGGCTGAGCGCGCGCCACATTCAACTGATTTCGATCGGCGGCGCCATCGGCACCGGGCTGTTTATGGGCGCCGGGAAAACCCTCGCGCTGTCGGGCACCTCCATCGTACTGACTTACGCCATCGTCGGCTTTTTCATGTTCATGGTCATGAGGGCGATGGGGGAGTTGCTGCTCACGCGGCTCGATTACCGTTCGTTCGCCGATTTCGTCTCCGAATACCTGGGGCCGCGCGCCAGCTTTTTTCTCGGCTGGTCCTACTGGCTGAGCTGGGTCGTGACCTGCATTGCCGACGTGGTGGTGTGCGGCGGCTACGTGCAGTATTGGCTGCCTAACGTCTCGCCCTGGTTGCCAGCGCTGCTGACGCTGGGGTTTCTGTGTCTGTTCAACATGCTGTCGGTCAAGATGTTCGGCGAAGCCGAATTCTGGTTTGCGATGATCAAGGTGGTGGCGATCGTCGCGTTGATCGCCACCGGCGCCTGGATGGTGTTCAGCGGATGGACCTCGCCGGACGGCGTGACCGCTTCGCTGCATAACGTCACCGATCCCGCCATTTTCATGCCGCACGGCATCTTCGGCTTTTTCGCCGGGTTCCAGATCGCCATTTTCTCCTGTACCGGCATCGAGCTGTTGGGCACGATGTCGGCGGAGACCAAAAACCCGCAGAAGGTGTTGCCGAAGGCGATCAACGCGATCCCGGCGCGCATCATCGTCTTCTACGTGTGCTCGATGCTGACCATTATCGCCGTCACCTCGTGGAGCCACATCTCGCCGGACAGCAGCCCGTTCGTGATGCTGTTCGATCGGGCGGGGCTGCCGGCTGCCGCCGCGGTGATCAACTTCGTGGTGCTGACTTCGGCGATGTCCTCGGCCAACAGCGGGGTGTATTCCAGCACCCGCATGCTGTACAGCCTGTCGATGGAAAAGCACGCCCACGGTCAGTTCCGCATTCTGTCTCGCACCACGGCCATTCCGATCCGCAGCCTGCTGTTTTCCTGCTTCTGCATGGTGGCCGGCACCTTGCTGCTGATACTGGTGCCGAACGTCATGACGCTGTTCACCATCGTCTCTACCGTGGCGGCAATCCTGGTGGTTTACAGCTGGGGCATGATTTTGGTCGCCTACCTGGTGTATCGCCAGAAGCGACCGGATCTGCACGCCGATTCCAATTTCAAAATGCCAGGCGGGGTCGCGATGGCCTGGCTGACGCTGGCATTCTTCGCCTTTACGCTGGTGCTGATGGTGTTCGATAGCGAGACGCTGATCGCGCTGTGCAGCATGCCGCTGTGGTTTACCACGCTCGGGCTGATCTGGCGCTATCGGGTCCGCGACAGCGTGGCGCGCGAGAGCTACGTGTTTTATCGGCGTGGCGCCGAGGCGGAATAACCGGCAAAGGATACGCCGCTTGCCGCCGCTCCACTCGGCAAGCGGCGGCAACTGCGGTATGCTAAGCGGCTGAACAGCAAACCAAACCGGGCCATACGGAGACCCCCAGCGTGCCGAACTCTTCTTCTCAACTCGAACTTTTGCGCTCGGTCGCTGACGGCATCGCGGCGCTGTTTTTCCCGAATGCGGAAGTGGTGATCCACGATCTGGCCACCAACAAGATTGCCTATCTGGCGAACAACCTGTCGAAGCGCAAACCGGGCGACGACGCCGGGCTGGAAGACTTCGAGCTCGATGGCGGCGCCGGCGTGACCGGCCCCTATGAGAAGCTGAACTGGGACGGCAAAAAGATGCGTTCGGTGAGCATTGCCGCACGCGACGAACAGGGCAAGCCCAGCTATCTGCTGTGCATCAACCTGAGCACCGCGATGTTCGAGGACGCCCGCAACGCGCTGGACATGTTCCTGTCGGTCACGCGATTGCAACCTCAGCCACAAGAGCTGTTCAAAGACGACTGGCAGGAGAAGATCAACACTTTCCTGCACGATTGGCTGCGGCGCGAAAACGCCGCGCTCGGCGCGCTGAGCCGCGAACAAAAACGGCGACTGGTCAGCGATCTCTACCATCAGGGCGCGTTCAAGGCCAAAAGCGCCGCGGACTACATCGCCAATGTGCTGTCGATGGGGCGCGCCACGGTGTACAAGCACTTGCGGGAATTGAAGCAGGAGTAAAGGCGGCGGGAAAGGGCACGACGCCCCAGGGCGAATGCCGAGGTAGCGCAATAGCTGCGATGATCGTTTATGAACGGTCTGAGACGACGTCCTGAAGAAGCCAGTCGTGGAAAATTTTCACTTCATCACGCATGACATGTTGCTGCGGGGTGACCAGATAGTAGGACCATCTAAGTGGCCAGCGATGGTCGGGATGGAGATGAACCAACTGCTCGGTCTCGATAAGCTGCTTTACCAGAGCGTTTCGAACGATGGCCACGCCCCTGCCGCTCAGCGCCGACAGGATCACTGCTGAAGTAGAATTGATATGCAGCCCGCTTTCCCGCGTTTCGGGCGCACCGACCGCTCTCAGTACATCACCCCATGATGGAAAATCCGCACCAGGATGCGGCGTGTCATCGTGAATGAGTTTTTGCGTGGCGAGCCATTCACTGCAGGCCATTTTCTCGGGGGGAGCCAGGCGTGGACTGCAGACCAGCACGGCTTCCTCATCCATTAGCCAGGTTTTACTCACGCCGGGCCACTCTCCCTGTCCACAGCGAATGCCGATATCAGCCTCGCCATACGACACGTCCATCAGCTTTTCCGTGACGTTAAGCCGCAGATCGATATTCTCATGCGTTTCCGCAAACCGGTTCAGGCGGTCCATCAGCCAGTTCATCATCAGTACCTGGGACGCCGTCACCACGACCACCGAGCGTGACCGGCGACCACGAAGCTTACTTAAACCGGTTTCCAGTTTATCGAGACCCTGAGTGATATCTTGTAGGGCCTCCTGCGCTTCGTCTACCAGCGTCAGCCGCTCCTTGCCGGAACGGGTGCGGTGAAGAAGCGGGTGTCCGACCCAGTCTTCCAGCGAACGGACCAACTGACCTACGGCGGCGGGTGTGACACCCAGCTCCTGTGCCGCGCCGGTAAAACTGCCATGCCTGGCGGTGGCTTCAAAAGCGTGCAGCCATTTAAGTCGGTTTAACGATCGCATTGTGATCATCCTGATTCATTCTTTTCCTCAGTATACGCCGGCGAGAAAGATTTTCTTTCCTGTGTCGCAATTTCTTCTCAGTCGTCAATCGGTTTTCAGGGTGGCAATCTGGTTTCACACGATGAGAAGCCAGGCTTCTTATTAATGACAACCAGATGAATGTAAAGAGGTTAGCGATGAATACATCTTTTGCTGGCAAAAAACTGTTAGTGGTCGGCGGTACAAGCGGTATGGGCTTCGAAACGGCGAAGCGGGTCCTGAAAAGCGGCAGCAGCGTGGTGCTTGTTGGCCATCGTCAGGACAAAGCCGAGCAGGCCCGTCAGGCGCTGGCTGCAGACGGCCAGGTTTCCGTCATCGTTGCAGACCTGATGAAAGAAGAAGGTCTGCAGCATGTAGTGAACATCATTAACGCCGAACACAAAGATATCAGCCTGCTGGTCAATGCGGCTGGCGTGTTCTTCCCGAAACCGTTTACAGAACATGAAGCGTCAGACTATGACATGTACATGAGCATTAACCGCGCCACGTTTTTTATCACCCGCGACGTAGTGCGCAATATGGTCGAGGCCGATATCAAAGGCGCTATCGTCAATATTGGCTCTATGTGGGCACGACAGGCCATCGGTGCCACACCGTCTTCAGCCTACTCAATGGCCAAAGCCGGTCTGCACGCGCTGACCAAAAACCTGGCTATTGAACTGGGTGAAAAAGGGATCCGTGTGAATGCGGTTTCTCCAGCTGTCGTTCACACGCCGATTTATGAGGGCTTCATTCCGAAAGACGACGTCAAGGATGTGATGAACAGCTTCGACAGCTTTCATCCGATCGGACGCGTGGGTTCACCGGTCGACATCGCGGAAACCATCACTTTCCTGCTTTCTGACAAGACTGGCTGGGTGACCGGCGCTATCTGGGATATCGATGGCGGCGTGATGGCGGGGCGTAACGCCTGATGACCATGCCGCACGAGTTAACCCGCGTGCGGCATGGGGATTGGACAAAGGCGTGGGTTGCAAGGGGCAGCATCTTACGGCCCCTTGCTCATTTTCATTTATCGCCCGAAAACGTCATCAATACCTTCAGAAAAACGCTAACTGACAGACATTACGATGTTGGCCACCCCTTTTTGTTACCAGCGGTAGTTGACCGAAGCGATGATGCTGCGGCCGCTGCCGTAGAAGCAGGCGTACTCGCCGCTGCAGGATGAGACGTATTTCTTGTCCGTCAGGTTCTGCACGTTGAGCTGGAGCGCCGCACCGCGCAGCGCCGACGAAGCCTGGCCGAGGTCATATTTCACCATGGCATCGTACAGCGTGTAGTGCGGCACGTCGTACTGGCCGGTGGCGTCGGCCGGCGCATCGCCGATGTAACGCACGCCGCTGCCGACGGTCAGGCCGTTCAGCGCACCGCTCAGGACGCTGTAGCTGCCCCAGGCGGAGGCCGCGTGGCGCGGGATGCCCGCCGGGCTGTGGCCAATTTCATCCGCCGAGTTGGAGTCTTTGGTCACTACGTCGGTGTAGGTATAAGCGGCGGTCAGCGTGATCTCCGGCGTAGGCTGAGCGTGCACTTCCGCCTCAATCCCTTTGGATTTCACCTCACCGATCTGCTCGTAGGCGGAGGTGAGACGGTTATAAGACGCCACATTGCGCTGGGTAATGTCGAACCAGGAGAGGGTCAGTAGGGTGTTGCCGCCCGGGATCTGGTACTTCACGCCCACCTCGGTTTGCTTGCCGGTGGTCGGCTTGAGCGGATCGGCGCCCGCGGCACTTGGGTACAGGTTAGGATCGAACGAGGTACTGTAGCTGACATACGGTGAAATGCCGTTGTCGAAGGCGTAGAGCAGGCCCGCGCGGCCGGTGAACTGGGCATCGTTATAGGTCTGCTCTTTGCCGCCGCTGGTGCGATCGCGGGTGTTGACCTGCGACCAGTCCTGACGGCCGGACAGCAGCAGGTTCCAGTTATTCCACTCCAGCTGGTCCTGCAGATACACCCCGACCTGATTCAGCGTCTTCAAATCGCTGGAAGCCAGCGCCAACGTGCTGCCATCGATGCTGGGGCGAACCGGGTTGGCCCAGTCGATCGGGTAATCGTTACCGCGATCGCGATACATCTTCGAATCGATATGGCTGTAGCGGTAATCCAACCCGCCCAGCACCGTGTGCTTCACCTCGCCGGTGTCGAACAAACCCTTCAACTGGTTATCCACGCCAAACTCGTTGGTCATCTGCGTTTCATGCTGCGCCATGCGGGTGACGGTGTGGTCGTTGACCGTCGAGTTTACGTTATAAACCAGATATTTATAGTCTTCATCACGGTGGGTGAAGCGCAGGTTCTGGGTAAACGACAGCGCATCGCTGAAGTTATGCTCGAGGCTGTAGCCGATCGACGCCTGTTCGCGCCGCGACTTGTTGAAGCTGGGTTCGCTGACGTTGAAGTCGTAAGGCACGTAGCCCGCGCTGGTCGGGAACAGCGTGCCGGAACGCGGCAGGAAGTTACGCGATCCGGCTTTCGGATCGTTCTGGTAGCTGGTCAACAGCGTAAAGCTGGTATCTTCGTTCGGCAGCCAGGTGAAGGCCGGGGCGATGGCCACCCGTTGCTGCTTGCTGTCTTTGACAAACTCATGTTCGGTTCGGGCGATACCGTTCAGGCGGTAGAACAGGGTGTTGTCGTCGTTAAGTTTGCCGCCAAAATCAAACGCCGTTTCCGCCAGATGGCGGTTGCCGGTGCTGAATTTGACTTCGTGAATGCTCTGGGCGGTGGGGCGTTTACTGGTCATCACCACCACGCCGCCGGGGCTGACCTGGCCGTACAGCACGCCGGCCGGGCCGTGCACCATCTCCACGCGCTCCAGCAGCCAGGGATCGATCTGCCCGGCGCCGCCGTTTTGGCTCGAGAGGCCAAAGTGCAGGCCGTCGAGCAGCTTGGGCGCATAACGGAAGCCGCGGCTGATCACTTCGTCATTGCGGTTGGAGTTGCCGCGGTAGGTGGTGATCACCCCGCTGGTGTAGTTCAGCGCGTCGGCGACCGACGCCGGCTCCTGATCGTTCATCTGCTCGCGCGTGACCACCGAGATGGACTGCGGCGTCTTGCGCAGAGCGGTGGCGGTCTTGGTGCCGGCAGCGCTCTCTTTGGCGACGCTCCCTTTGACCGGCGCGGTCACGCTGTTTTGCGCGTCGGCGGTCACCAGAATCGTCTCGTCCGCTGCGGCGGACGCGTGTGGCGCCAAGGGCAGTAAGGCCAGCGCCGATCCCAGCAACAGACGCTTGGCGGACATCGCCTCCGCGTTCGCGTTTTCTATCCCTTTGTTTTTAATCTTCATTATCTCTCCTGAATACCTACTTTTGTGTGTCATGCCACCCTGATAAACCCCGAAATGCCGACAAGCGGTCTTGTCCCGTCGACGTGGAGACGTCGTGTTTGCACGACGGTAAAAATCCGACAAATAGTATTGAAAATGATAATGAGTATCAATACGATTGTCAGGTTTTGTAAAAGACACTCATGTTATGTAAGGGGCGCTATGGAGTTTTTGCCGGAAAAGAGGCCAGAAAACGGTCGTGAGGGATTGGCGGCGCAGTGGCTGCGTGAAGAGGCGGCAGGGCAATCCGCGTGGTGGCAGAAGGTTGCCGCTCAGGGCACGCCTGTCGTCGAACCGCACGATGACAGTCACGTCAAAATGACCTGGCTATGGCGCGATCCCGCCGGCGATGAACGGCACTCGCCGATATGCCGCGTTTACGCCGATATCAACGGCATTACCGATCACCACAGCACGTCCCCCAGCGGCCTGACCCGGCTCCCCGGCACCGACGTTTGGTACGGCTCGGCCGTAGTCGATCGCCGCTGGCGCGGTAGCTACAGCCTGATCCCCATTACCGACCGGGATCTTCCCCCCGCATTCAGCGACGACGAAACGTTGCGCGACCGCCAGCAGCGTGCCTGGTGGGTATCGCTGTTCCCGTTGGCGATTGCCGATCCGCTGAATCGTCTCTCGTTGGGACCGTCTCATCGCCCGCGGCCCGTATCCCTGGCGCAAGGGCCGGATGCCGACGATCAAAGCGCCTGGCAGGCCGTCGATCGGCCACTGGAGGAGGCGCGGCTGCAGCTTTTCCAGTGGCAGAGCGAACGGCTGGATAATCAGCGGCGAGTTTGGCTGTATGCCAGCGGCGACGCGGCGATGAAAGCGAATCGCCCGCTGGTGCTGCTGCTCGATGGCCAAAACTGGATCGAAAAGCACGCGCTGTTGCCGGTGATCGAGCACGAAACCGCACAAGGGCACCTGCCGGCCGCATGTTGGCTGCTGATCGATGCGATCGACGGCGAACACCGGGAAAACGAGCTGCCTTGCAACGCCGCGTTTTGGCAGGCGGTGATCGACGAACTGTTGCCGCAGGCGCAGCGGCGCGAACCGTTCAGCGAGGCAGGGGCGCGCACCGTCGTCGCCGGCCAGAGCTACGGCGGGCTGGCGGCGTTATATGCCGGGTTGCACTGGCCAGAGCGCTTCGGCCACGTGCTGAGCCAGTCCGGCTCCTTCTGGTGGCCTACGGTGCAATTCGTTACCCAGTTCGAAAAACGCCACGAGCTGGAAGAAGGCTGGCTGATACGCCAGGTTCGGCAACGCAACCCGGCGGCGCCCAAGCTCACCGTGATTCAGCAAGCCGGCGATCGGGAGGCGGACATCGAATTCGTTAATCGCCAGATGCATCAGGCTCTGGCAGCGGCAGGGCACCGCGCCGAATACCGCGTGTTTTCCGGCGGGCACGATGCGCTCTGCTGGCGCGGTGGCCTGGTGGACGGCGTGCGCCAGCTGCTTTCCGCAATGAAGTAATCCCACATTTTGACAGACAGGTAAGGCAAATGACTCAGGAACAACAAAACCCGTTCGATGACGAAAATCTCCGTTTCTCCGTGCTGATCAACGCGCAACAGCAGTACTCGCTGTGGCCGCAGTTTGCCGATACGCCGCAGGGGTGGCGCGTGCTGATGGGGCCGGCGTCGCGCGGCGAATGCATCGACTACATCGAAACGCACTGGCAGGACATGCGGCCGGCGGCGCTGAAAGCGGCGGATGCGCCGCGTTAATCGCCGCACAGCCACATCGATACATTCCGTTTGAGGGAAAGGACAGACACCATGTCAGAAACGCTTTCTTTACCGGATACTCAGGTCGAGTATCGGGATTATCCGCTGGTTGCGGCGCAACCGGGGATCTGGATCGCCGACCAAATCGCGCTGCGGCGTAACAGCTTCGCCGTGGCGCACTACACCGAATTGCACGGCGCTATCGATCGTTCGGCGCTGGAGCGCGCGATCCGTCAGGGGCTGGCCGAAGCGGATACGGTTCAGGCGCGGTTCTTTGAGGCGCAGGACGGCCAGCCGGTGCAGCGTCTCCCGTTGATAGCCGACCCTGCGCGCGTACAGGCGCCGGAGTGGTTCGATTTCAGCGCGCAGCCGGACGCCGAACAGGCGGCGCTGGCGCTGATGAACGACGATCTGGCGCAGGATTTGCCTGCGGACGGCGAACGGTCGCTTTATCGCCATGCGATAATCCGCGTCAGCGCCGATCGTTGGTTTTGGTACCAGCGCTTTCATCATCTGACCCTGGACGGCTTCAGTTTCGAAGCCATCACCCGCCGGATCGCCGATATCTATCGCGCGCTGCGCCACGGGCTGTCGCCGGTGGCCTCGCCGTTTACCCCGTTCGGCAAGGTAGTGGAAGAGTTTCAGCAATGGCAAACGTCGCCCGCACGTGAGCGGGCGGCCGAATTCTGGCGCCAGCATCTGCGCGAACTGCCGTCGCCGCTGTCATTATCGACGGAAAGCCGGGAGGTTGAACCGGGCGCCCGGCCGCTCAAACAGGTGCTGGTGCTGCCGGAGTCACTGTTTGACGAAGCGCTGCGCGACGACGCGTTGCAGGCGCTGCAACCGGCCGACATCGTCACGGCGGCGCTGGCGATGTATCTGGCGCGCATGAGCGGCGAAACCCGCTTCTCAGTCGGTTTTCCTTTCATGCGGCGGATGGGGTCGCAGGCGCTGGCGGCGGTCGGCCCGGTGGTCAACGTGCTGCCGCTGCTGCTGAACGTGACGCCGGAGCTGTCGCTGGCGGACGTCTGCCAGGCGACCGTAGCGCAGATCAAACAGGCGCGCCGCCATCAACGCTATGAGGCGGAGCAGATCAAGCGCGATCTCGGCCTGGTCGGTGGCCATCAGGAACTGTACGGGCCGGTGATCAACGTCAAGGTCTACCACAGCGCCTTGTCGTTCGACGGCCAAGCGGCCGTTACCCATACGCTGGCGATGGGGCCGGTCGATGACCTGGAGTTTGAGATCGGCTTTCGCAACGGCGTGCTGACGCTGTCTTTGGTGGCCAACCCGGCCAAATACTCGCCGCGCACCTTGCATCATCACGCGGAGCGCATCGGCCATTGGCTGCAGCAGTTGGCGCGACAGCCGCACCAGCCGAACGCTCAACTGGCGCTGATCGGCGAAGGGGAGCTAAGGCAACTCGCGGCCTGGGGGCGCGGCGCCGATCTGACGCCGCCGACGGGCATGGTGTCAATCTTGGATGCGTTCCAGCGCCAGGTTGAACGCCAGCCTGAGGCATTGGCGGTGGCCTGCGGCGACGAGCGCCTCAGCTACCGGCAGCTCTCCGAACGGGTGATGCAGTTGGGGCGAGTGCTAATCGAAAGCGGCATCGGCGCTGAAGACGTGGTGGCCATCGGCATTCCGCGCTCGGTGGACACGCTGGTCGCGCTGTTCGGCGTGTTGGCCAGCGGCGCGGCCTATATGCCGCTCGATCTGGATTACCCGCGTGAACGCCTGGCGCTGATGTGCGACGACGCGCGGCCGGTAATGTTGCTGACCCACCGCGCGACGCAGCTCAATATGCCGGATCTGCCGCAGGTATTGTGCCTGGACGACGCAGCGTGCCTGGCGCGCTGCGCGGCTGCCGAGGCCACGCCGATAACGGACGACGAACGGCGTGCGCCGCTGAACGAGGCGCATCTGGCCTATATGATTTACACCTCCGGTTCGACCGGCAAACCCAAGGGCGTGATGTCCACGCACCGCGGGCTGCTGAACCTGTTCCTGTCGCACCAGGCCTCTCTGTTTGGCCCGGCGATCGAAAAATTCCAGGCTCGCCACGCGCGCCGCTTGCGCGCCGGCCATACCGCCTCGTTTTCTTTCGACTCCTCCTGGGAACCGCTGTTCTGCATGATGATGGGCAGCGAACTGGTTATCTTCGACGAGGAGCTGCGCCGCGACCCCTGGGCGCTTCTGGAACAAACCCAACAGACGCCGATCGATCTGCTGGACATCACGCCGTCGTTCTTCTCACAACTGGTGGACTGCGGCCTGCTGAAGGGGCAGTTCCCGCTGCCGGCGTTCGTGATGATCGGCGGTGAGGCGGCAACGCCGACGCTGTGGAACCTGATGCAGCAGCATCCGGAGGTGGAGATCCACAACTATTACGGCCCGTCAGAATATACCGTCGATACCCTCGGCGCGCCGGTCACGGCCGCCGATCAGCCGGTGATCGGGCGTCCCCTCGCCAATACCGCCGTCTGGCTGCTCGACAGCCGGCTGCAGCCGGTGCCGATCGGCGCGGCGGGCGAGCTGTACATTTCCGGCAAAGGCATCGCGCGCGGTTACCTGCGGCGCCCGGATCTGACGGCGGCGCGCTTTGTCGCCAACCCGTTCGCCGAAGGCGAGGTGATGTACCGCAGCGGCGATCTGATGCGCTGGAGCGCGGAGGGTCAGCTGGTATTCATTGGCCGGACCGATCACCAAATCAAGGTGCGCGGCTTCCGCGTCGAGCTGGGTGAGGTGGAAAGCGCCTTGGCCGCCTTGCCGGACGTGGGGCGTGCGGTGGTGATCGCCGAGCCGATCGGCGCTACCTATCGCCTGATCGGCTATTGCTCGGTGCAGAATGACGCGCGGCGCGCCTCACCCACGCTGCAAAGCGAACTGCTGGGGCAACTGGCGCAGCGTCTGCCGGATTATATGGTGCCGGCGATCCTGGTGGTGATGCCGGAGCTGCCGCTTAACGTGAATGGCAAGATTGACCGCCAGGCGCTGCCAAAACCGCAGGAGACGCTGGCGCAAAGCATTCGCGAGCCGGCCACCGAGCAGGAAAGGCTGATTTGCGGCGCCATGGCGCAGCTGCTGGGGATGGATCGCGTCGGCGCCGACGACGATTTCTTCGCGCTCGGCGGCGACAGCATCTCGGCGATGGGGCTGGGTACCGCCCTGCGGCGCAAAGGGTATCTGTTGCGGCCGCGCGAGATCTTCGCGCTGCACACCCCCGCGCGCATGGCGCAGGCGATGCAGCCGCTGGCCGTAGACTCTCAGGCTGCACGCAGCGTACAGCAAGGCCCGATCGACGGGCTGCCGATCCTGCACTGGTTTGCCGAGACGGGCGATATGCATCGCCGCTTCGCGCACGGCGTTTTCCTGCGTGTACCTGCCGAGCTGCAGCCGCAACAGCTGCGTTATGCGTTGGAACAGCTGCACACGGCACACCCGGCGCTGGGCGCGCGGATCCGCGACGGTCAGTTGGTGGTTGAAACCGCCGCCGCCGGTGAGCTGATGCAGGTTAATACCGTGTCCGGTGAGCTGGAATCAGCGGCAGAACAGGCGTTTGATGCCGCGCTTGACCATCTCGATCCGGCGGCCGGCGCCATGATGCAAGCCATCCTGCTGCAGCGCGACGAGCAGAGCCTGGGGCTGGTGCTGGCGATCCACCATCTGGTGGTCGACGGCGTTTCCTGGCGCATCTTGCTCGACGAACTGCGGCAAGTGGCCGACAGCGCCATGCAGGGGCAGCCGATCATGCTGCCGCCGGAAGAAACCTCGCTCTATGAGTGGTCTGCACGCCTACGAGCCGACGTCGAACGCCGCGAAGCCGAGCTGCCGTTCTGGCGGCAGATGCTGGCGGACGACGTGCCGCGTTTGGGCCGGCGCGCGCTGGATCCGCAGACCGATCGCCTCGCCTCGGTGAGCGAACGGCGCACGCTGATCGACAGCCGGCTGACCGCCGCGTTGCTCGGCACCTTGCCGCAGAACTATCGCGCCCAGGTTGAAGAGATCATGCTGTGCGCGCTGGCTCAGGCCTGTCGCCAGCGTTTCCAGGCCGCTTCGCTGCGTTTCTCTCTGGAGTCGCACGGCCGCGCCGAACTGGACGACGGCCTCGATCTGGCCCGCACCGTCGGCTGGCTGACGGCGGAGTATCCGCTGCGCATCGAACTGCATGACGCTGAGCACAATGAGGCCGTGCGCGCGGTGAAACGGGCGACGCGTGCGGTAGCCGATCGCGGCATCGGTTACGGCCAGCTGCGTTATCTGCATCCGCGGCGTGACGAACTGGCGGCGCTGGCGCAGCGCAATGCGCCGGAGATTTTATTCAACTACCTCGGGCGCTTCAGCCAGGACGAGGGGAACTGGGCGCCGCAACGCAGCCAAACCCGCTTCCGCGACGCCTTCGCCGTGGCGCAGGATGCGCAGCAGGCGCTGTCGTATGGCCTGGAGGTGAATATCTTTGTCGAAGAGCGGCGCGACGGCGCCTGCCTGGCGATCAACTGGAGCTGGCTGGAGGGGATTTTCAGCGAGAGCGACATTACGCAGCTGCACAGCGACATCGAGCAAGCGGTGCGTGCACTGTGCGAATTTGCCGAACGGCATCCCGATCGCGCGGCGGCAACGTTGGTGGCGGCCGAGATCGCCCAGCCGGGCGCCGACGATGAGGCGGTGCGCGCCTGGGAGCGGGAGTGCGGGCCGTTAGCCGCGGCGCTGCCGCTGTTGCCGTTGCAACACGGCCTGCTGTTCCATGCACAGACGGCGCAGCAGGGCGGCAGCTATAACTCGCTGACGCGCCTGAGCCTCTGCGGAGAATTGGACGTACATCGCCTTCAGCAGGCGCTGGATGCGGTGATCCGCCGCCATCCGCAGCTGGCCGCCCGATTCAACCGCGAGGGCGAACCGCTGCAGCTGATACCGCAGGAAAGCCATTGGCCGCTGGACAGCCACAGGCTGCTGCCGCTGTCCGACGAGCAAGAAATGCAGGCGCTGAATGAGCTGGAGCAGAAAGAGCTGCAGCGCGATCTGTTCAACCAGCCGGGCGCAATGTTGCATGCGCTGTGGGTCAAACACGGCGATAGCGAACGCCACACGCTGTTCCTCAATGCCCATCACTTGATCGTCGACGGCTGGTCGACGCCGGTAGTGCTCAACGATCTGATGCTGGCCTTGCGTGAAGGCGAGCAGGCGCTGCCGACGCTGCGTTCGAACTACGCCGATATCGTGCGCCGCCTGACCGCGCGGGATGCTGAAGCTTCGCGCCGCATCTGGCGTGATACGCTGCAGGATGTGCGCCCAACGTTGCTGTTCGGTGAAGTGCAGGACGATCGCGTGCATGAGCTGGAAATGACGCTGCCGCCGGCCGAGGAAAGACGCTTGCTGACCCTGTGCCGCGAACGCGGGTTGACGCTCAATACCGTGATGCAGGGCATTTGGGCGCTGCAGCTGGCCAGCTATTGCGGCCATCAGGACGTGGTGTTCGGCTCGCCGGTTTCCGGCCGCTTTGGCCAGATAGAAGGGGTCGAGGAACACGTTGGCCTATTCAGCAACACGCTGCCGGTGCGGGTTCGTCTGCAGCATGACCGTTCGTTGACGGAACAGCTGACCGAACTGCAGCACCGGCAGATTGAACTGCTGGAGCACGACGATTTGGGGTTGGGGGAGATCCAGCACCTGGCCGGGGCGGGCACGCTGTTCGATACGCTGTTGGTGGTAGAGAACTACCCGGACAACGACGCTCTGCTGGGCGGCGAAGGGTCGCTGCGCTGCGACGCCATCCGCAACAAAGGCTATACCCACTATCCGCTGACGCTGTTGGTGCTGCCGGGCGAACGTCTGCGCCTGTTGATGGAGTACCGCGCCTCGGTGCCGCAGCCTGAGCGCTTCGCCGCGCGGCTGATGGCGCTGCTGCAACAGTGGATCGCCCAGCCGGATCTGCCGCTGCCGCGCTGGCAGTTGCAAACCCCGCAGGAACAGGCGCTGATCGCGGCGGTCAACCGCACTGGACAGGCGGTGGCGGACACCACCTTGCATCAGGCGATCGCCGATCAAGCGCGGCGCACGCCGGAACGCATCGCGCTGCAGGATGCCGGGCACAGCCTCAGCTACCGTGACATGCAGCGCCAGGCCGCGCTGTTGGCCGAGCGGCTGACGGCGGCCGGCATTCAGCCGGGCGATATTGTCGCGGTGGCGTTACCACGCTCCGTGCGCCTCAGCCTGGCGCTGACGGCGATTGTGCAGACCGGCGCCGCCTGGTTGCCGCTGGACACCGGCTACCCGGACGAGCGGTTGGCCTACATGGTGGAGGACGCCAAACCACGGTTGATTATCACCGAAAGTGCGTTGGACGCCCGCTTTGCCGCACTGGCGCCGACGCTGCGGTTCGATGTGCTGGACGACAGCGGGCGCGAACCAGCGCCGCGCCCACCGGCGGGGAACGGCGATTATCCCGCCTACGTGCTGTATACCTCCGGCTCTACCGGGCGACCGAAAGGCGTGGTGGTGAACCACCGGGCGATCGTCAACCGCCTGTTCTGGATGCAGCACGAGTATGCGCTCGATGCGCAGGACGTGGTCTTGCAGAAAACGCCGTGCAGCTTCGACGTTTCCGTCTGGGAGTTCTTCTGGCCGCTGATGGTCGGCGCGCGTCTGGTGATGGCGCCGCCGGAGGCGCACCGCGATCCGCAGGCGCTGACGACGTTGATTGACGACTATGGCGTGACCACGCTGCATTTCGTTCCATCCATGTTGGCTATCTGGGTGGAGGCCTTGAACGAGCGGGCGCCACAGCGCGCCGCCGCCAGCCTGAAACGCGTGTTCTGCAGCGGCGAAGCGCTGTCGTGTGAACTGGCCTCCCGCTATCAGGCGTTGGTTACCGCACCGCTGCACAACCTGTATGGCCCGACGGAGGCGGCGGTCGATGTCACCTATCAACCGGCGTCCGGCGCGGCATTGGCGGCGGTGAACGGCGCCGGCGTGCCGATCGGCAAACCGGTCTGGAACACCCAACTGAGCATTCTCGATGCCATGCTGCGGCCGGTACCCGTCGGCTGCGCCGGCGATCTCTACCTGCGCGGCATTCAGCTGGCCGACGGCTATCTGCATCGGCCGGGATTGACGGCGCAGCGGTTTGTCGCCGATCCCGCCGGCAACGGCGCGCGCATGTATCGCACCGGCGATATCGCCCGCTGGCTGGAAGACGGCAGCGTCGAGTATTTGGGGCGCAGCGACGATCAGCTGAAGATCCGTGGCCAGCGTATCGAGCTGGGCGAAATCGAGCAGGCGCTGCTGGCACAGCCGGGGGTAGCGCAAGCGGCGGTGCACGCCATCGAACTGGGCGAGGGCGCGACGGGGCTGGGCGGGGCCGATATGCGCCAGCTGGTTGCCTGGCTGATCGCCCAACCGGGCGTGACGCTGGATACCGGCGCGCTGCATCAGGCGCTGGAGCAACGTTTGCCGGCGCACATGATGCCGGTCAGCTATGTCATGACCGACAGCTTCCCGCTCAGTGCCAGCGGCAAACTGGATCGCAAGGCATTGCCACGGCCGCAGCTGAGCCACCAGAGCGGCCGCACGCCGGAGAGCGACAGCGAGCGCCTGCTGGCAGCGCTGTTCGGGGAACTGCTGGGGCGTGAGACGGTGTATGCCGACGACGACTTCTTCGCGCTGGGCGGCCATTCGCTGCTGGCGATGCGTCTGGCGGCGGAGCTGCGTCGGCGCGTCCCTCGGCCACTGAGCGTCGGGCAGATCATGTTTGCCCGTAGCCTAGAGAAGATGGCGCACCTGCTCGATGACGCGCAGGCCGCCAACTCGGCCGAGAGCCGTGGCGTCGGCGAGTGCCTGCAGCTGCGGGCGGGTCAAGGCCCCGCGCTGTTCTGCCTGCATCCGGCTTCCGGTTTCGCCTGGCAGTACTCGGGGCTGAGCCGTTATCTGCCGGGGAACTACCCGATCATCGGCCTACAGTCGCCAAGGCCGGATGGCGCTATCGCCACCTGCGAGGACATTGAGCAGATGGTCGATCGTCATCTGGCCAATCTGCGCCGCCTGCAGCCGCAGGGACCTTATTACCTGCTGGGCTATTCGCTCGGCGGCACGCTGGCACACTCGATGGCCGCGCGCCTGCAGCAGCAGGGTGAAGAGGTGGCGTTCCTCGGCATGCTGGATACCTATCCGCCGGAAGGCCAGGATTGGACCGGCCCCAGCGAGGAGGACGCGCAGAAAGAGGTGGCGCAGGAGCAGGCCGAGTTTATGGCGGAAGATCATGGCGATCCGGCGCTGATGGCGGAGAAGGCGGCGATGTTCGACAGCATCGTCGCCAACTACCGCGATGCGGTGCGCATTCTGTCTCAGGCGCGCAGCCGGCGCTTCCACGGCACGGCAACGCTGTTTGTCGCCGACCAGACGCTACCGCCGGAGATGGATATCGACGCCGTGTGGGCGCCGTATCTGGATGGATTGATCTGCCATCATCAGCGCTGCGAACACGCGGACATTCTGTCGCCGGCCTCGCTGGAGACGCTTGGGCCGCTGTTGCATTCGCTGCTGACGCGGCAATACGGGTTGGTATAACGCAACCGGGCCGGGGGGCGTGCGTCCCGGCCCGCACTAAAACATGACATGCAGGACACTATGGCCAGACCTTCTTTTTTTCTTGATTTCAGTTTGCTGAGAAGCAATGCGCATTTTCGCGCGATTTTCTGCGCCCGCATGCTGTCGGTGTTTTCCCTCGGCATGTTGGCGGTGGGGGTGCCGATTCAGATCCAGGCGATGACCGGATCCACGTTGCAGGTGGGCGTGGCGGTGGCGCTGGACGGCGTAGGTATGTTTATCGGCCTGATGCTGGGCGGGGTGCTTGCCGATCGCTACGATCGCCGCAAGCTGATCCTGTTTGCGCGCGGCACCTGCGGGCTGGGTTTTGTCGTCCTGAGCCTGAACGCCTTCGCCCCGGCACCGTCGCTGTGGGCGCTCTACCTGCTGGCGGCCTGGGACGGCTTCTTCGGCGCGCTGGGTATGACGGCGCTGATGGCGGTGATCCCGCTGCTGGTCGGGCGTGAAAACCTGGCGGCAGCAGGGGCCTTGAGCATGGTGACGGTGCGCATCGGCGCGATCCTCGCACCGGCGCTGGGCGGGATTATCATCGTGTTCGGGGGTGTCGGTCTCGCCTTCGCCGTCGCGGCGGCAGGGACGCTGGGCACCCTGGTCCCGCTGGTGCGCTTGCCGACGCTGCTGCCGCAGCAGCAGGAGCCGGAACACCCGCTGCGTGCGCTCGCCAGCGGCTTCCAGTTTGTCTGGCGCAATAAGGTGGTCGGCTCGGTGGTGCTGCTGGGGATGCTGATGAGCATCGTCGGCGCCGTCAGGGTGCTGTTCCCGGCGCTGGCGCAGGACGCTTACCACGTTGGCGCGTCCTCTATCGGCCTGATGTACTCCGCGGTGCCGCTCGGTGCGATGCTGGGCGCGCTGACCAGCGGCTGGGTGGGGCGATACGCTCGCCCTGGCGTGCTGATCCTGATCGCCGCTATCGTCGCGTTCACCGCCATCGCGTCACTGGGGCTGTTCAGCCACCTGGCGCCGGCGCTGCTGGCGCTGGTGTGCTACGGCTACGCCAACGCTATCGCCTCACTTCTGCAGTTCATGCTGATCCAGAGCAACACGCCGGATCATTTGCTGGGACGGGTGAACAGCCTGGGCACCGCGCAGGACGTGACCGGCGACTCGATCGGTGCGCTGGGGCTCGGCGTACTGGGCAGGGTATTCACCCCGTTGATGAGCGTGCTGTCGTTTGGTGCATTCGCCGCCGTGCTCGGCGTGCTGGTGGCTTTCAGCGTACGCACGCTGCGCCAGTGCCGGCCGGCGGACGCGTTGGTTGAGCACGACGATCCCGCTCCGGCAACCTCAGCGGCGGCGGACAACTAACCCCTCAGGGCACCGGCTGTTCCGGCCGGTGCTGTTCCCCCCAGTTACACATCATGTCGATCACCGGGATCAGCGAACGCCCGCGTTCGGACAGGCTGTACTCCACCTTGGGCGGGATCTGCGGATACTCCTTTCTCACCACCAAGCGATCTTTTTCCAGCTCTTTCAGCGTCGAACTCAGCGTTTTGTACGAAATGGTGCCGATGCAGCGCTGCAGCTCGTTGAACCGCAATACTGGCTTATACAGCGCCAGCCAGTAGAGAATAATCATTTTATATTTGCCGTTGATCACCGACAGGGTGTAGCCATAGCCGGTGTCTTCGAGACTGATGCCCGTTGGGCTGCAGTGAGATTCGGCGGTCATTTTATACTTTCTCCAAGGTAAGTATGTGTCGTGAGTGTGCGTATTTTACATTCTGTCAGCATACCCTAAGATGCGTCGAAACACCTGACTGGAGAAATCAGTATGAAAACCTTGGTGATCGTGGCCCATCCCGATATGGCGAACTCGGTGGTTAACAAACGTTGGCTGGAGGAACTGCGTCGCTATCCGGAGCGGTATACCGTGCACGAATTGCATCAGGCCTATCCGGACTGGCAGATCGACGTCGCCAAAGAACAGCAGTTGATTGAAGCGCATGACAACATCGTGCTGCAGTTCCCGATTTACTGGTTCAGCAGCCCGCCGCTGCTGAAAAAATGGCTGGACGACGTGCTCACTTACGGCTGGGCCTACGGTTCCCGCAGCGGCTATAAGATGCAGAACAAGAAACTGGCGCTGGCGGTCACGGCGGGCGTGCGTGCAGAAGATTACGCGCGTGAAGGGCGTTATCGCTACTCGCTGGAGGAGATCTTCCGGCCGTTTGAAGTGACCGCCGATTACGTGCGGGCTGATTATGCCTCGTTCTTTGCCTTTTACGGCAAGGAAGCCGCTTCGGACGGGACGGTGGAACCGCTGCAATCCCACGAATTGGATAGCAGCGCGCAAGGCTATCAGGCATTTCTCGCCGCCCTGAGTTAACGACACTCCCCGGATGCGTCTGATAGTGCTGTTGCGAATGTCCGGGGAGGAATATGATTGCCGTATCCTTTGACTCGCCGGTGATAACCCCCATGCCTTCAGCCGAAACGTTTATTGCTTTTCTTGTTGCACTCACCCTTCTGGAACTCTCTCCCGGACCGGACATGATGCTCACGCTGGCCCGGGGTATCGGCCAAGGCCGTCGCATCGCGCTGCTCAATGTTTTCGGCATGGTTTTTGTCGCCGGTATGGTGCAGGTTTCCATGCTGGTGCTCGGCCTCGCCACGCTGTTGCATAGTTATCCGCTGGCGTTGGACGTATTGCGTTGGGTTGGGGCCGCCTATCTGGTCTGGCTGGGGATAAAAATGCTGAAGGTAAGCCGGCAGCGTTCCGATGCCGTGCTGAAACCCCGGATGATGACCGGGTGGCAGGCGGTGAAAGAAGGGGCAATTAACAGCCTGACCAACCCTAAGTCGCTGCTGTTCATGTTTGCTTTCCTCCCGCAGTTTGTTAACCCTGAAACCGGGCCGGTTTGGTTGCAATTGCTCGTTTTAGGTTCCATTCAGAAGCTGGCCGGGATCCTTTCGCTGGGCTCTGTCGCTATGGCCTCCGGCACCGTGGGGCAATGGCTCGCCCGCAATCCTCGGTTGTTGGTGTGGCAGCAGAGATTTACGGGCTTGGTCATGATGGGATTGGGCGCCAAACTCCTCCTCGGGGGCGGCGCTGCGTCAGCGCCGCGATAAGAGGAGCGGTTCGCGCTATTTCAGGTGAATGCTAAAACCGTCTTGCCCCGGCGCGAGATGTGCTTTCAGCGTCAGCTGCGGGATCAGGTAGTCACCGGCGTTCTGCCGCCGAAACGGAATCGGCTCAGTGTGCCACAGATTATCGAGCCGCTGTCCGAGCTGTTCACACAGGGCGGCGAAGCGCGTCTCGTCGGTCTTTCCGGCACGATAGGTGACAAACGGCGGTAACACCTCCAATCCCGGGTAATACAGTATGCCGTGCTGGATCGGAAACAGGATATCGTCGATCGGCCCGTTAATGCCGCGCGGGGCGTAATGGGATTCCCAGCCACCGGCGCTGACGATCAGCATCGCCCGTTTGCCCGCCAACATACCATCGCCGTAACGGTCGCCCCAATGCGTATCGGAATGCTCACCGACGCCATAGGCAAAACCATAGGCATAGACACGCTCGAACCAGCCTTTCAGAATCGCCGGCATCGAGAACCACCACAGCGGAAACTGCAACAGTACCGCGTCCGCCCAGCGCAATTTTTGCTGCTCCCGTTCGATATCGGCGCTCTGCACGCCGTTGGCAAACGCACGCTGGGAATCCAGCGAAGGATCGAAACGGGGCCCTGATGCGCCTTCCAGGCTGTCGTTGGCGTCAAGTGCCGCTTTCCACTTCATGGCGTACAGATCGGACACCTGTACCTGATGACCGGCCTGCGTCAGACGCTCAACGGCGAAGTTTTTCAGTGAGCCGGTCAGCGACTGCGGCTCCGGGTGGGCGTAAACAATCAGCACATTCATAGCAACTCTCCTTGGGGTGAGAGCTGCAGGTTAGGGCATCACAAGGTATATTAGAAATGAATTGCCGTTATCCCAGGTATAATCATGAATAATTTAAGGCGGCTGGATCTCAATCTGCTGGTGACGCTCGACGCGCTGCTGGCGGAGCACAACGTTACGCGCGCGGCGCAGCGGCTCAATTTCTCTCAGCCGGCAGTCAGCGTGCATCTTGCCAAACTGCGGGCGATCTTTGACGATCCGCTGCTGTTGCCCGGCCCGCGCGGCATGCGTCCGACCGCCAGAGCGGAGCAGCTGCGAGAACCGCTGCGCCAGGCGCTGGCGGCGCTTGAGTTGGCGGTAACGCCGGCGACGCCGTTCGATCCCGCCGTGGCGACCGATACCTGGCGTGTGGCCGCCTTCGACTACGGCGAATCCACCATCGTCCTGCCGGCGCTGAACGGTTTGCGCACGGCGGCGCCCGGCACCCGGCTGGCGGTGCTGGAAACCGCGCCGTCACGCATCGCCAAACTGGCGGAACAGGGGGAGATCGATCTGGCGTTTCACACCCGCGAGGGGTCGCCGCCCGGTTTGCGTCAGCGCACGCTGTTCAGTGAACGCTATGTGCTGGTGGGCAGAGTCGGCCATCCCAAGCTGCATGAAAACCTGACGCTGGCGCAATTTTGCCAATTGGAGCAGGTGATGGTTTCGCCGGACGGCGCCGGTTTCTACGGCATCACCGACCAAGCGCTGGCGGACGTGGGGCTGACGCGGCGCGTGGTGCTTTCCGTGCCGCATTTTCTCTTCGTGATCTCGGTGCTGGCGCAGTCCGATTTGGTGGCGATGCTGCCGGAGCGGCTGGTGCGCAATCAGCCTTTATTGCAACAACTCGAGCCGCCGCTGGCGGTGCCGGGTTTTGAAATGACCATGCTGTGGCACGAAAGATCGCATCGGGATCCCGCGCACCGGTGGCTGCGCGAACATATCGTGCGGTCAGTGTAAGCGGGTTAAACAGCGCGGGAAATTACATGAACAGGAAGCGGTCGGCCAGCGGAACGCCGCGTTCGAGGCGCGGTGGCAACGCGTCGTCGCGATCGTCTGGCTGAGTAGCCTGTGGCGCGACATCGTCGGCTTTTTCGATCATCAGCTCGCCGAGCAGGGCCAGAAAACGAGTGAGCTTTTGCATATTCCCTCCGGATCGTTGATTACGTTGAGGGTGATAGTAATCGCCGCTAAACCGAATGGGAAAAACTTAAAACTCATATCCTAAGAACCGGATCGCATATCGCATGACCGGGCGACGGTTGCCCATCGCCCGGTGGATGGCTTAGAAGGTGACGTTAACCTTGGCCCACAGGGTGCGGCCCGGTTCATTCACCGCGCTGTTGGCCGAATAGCCGAAGGCGCTGTTGCCCGCCAGGTTAAGGTGCTCGCTGTAGGTCTTGTTCAGGATATTATCCAGACCGGCGCTCAGCTTGACGTTTTTATTCACCTTGTAGGCGGCGTTGGCGGAGAGCACGCCGAAGCCGGCGCTTTCGGCAAAGTCTTTGCCCACCACGTTGCCTTCGTTGATCGCCACACGGTGCTGGCTGCTGACCAGACGCCACAGACCGGTGCCGCTCCAGTCGCCGTACTCATAGGTCAGCCCCAAGCGTGCCTCCAGCGGCGGGATCTGCGGCAGCGGGCGGCCGTCGCTGGTGTTTTTACCCCAGGAGTAGGCCAGGCTGGCGTCGGTTTTCCAGTGCTCGCTCAGTTGGTAACCCATGCCCATTTCGCCGCCCATGATGTTGGCGTTGACGTTATCGGCCTGGCTGAGACGCGCATTGTGCGGATCGTATTTGAACAGGATGAAATCATCGACGCGGCCCACATAAGCGGAGACCCAGCCGTTGAAGCGCTTGCCGTTGTACTGCGCGCCGATGTCGAGCTGCGTGGTTTTCTCGCTCTTGACGCTGGAGAACGGATCTTTGCTGCCGTTCGGGCCGAGCTTCGGCGAGAATAACTCCCAGTAATCCGGGAAGCGCTCGGTATAACCGACGCCGGCATACAACATCAGCGGCAGGTCGGCCAGCGTATGCTCAAGACGCATAAAGCCGCTCGGCAGGGTGTCTGAACGCTCCCCATCGCTGCCGCTGCGGAAATTCTCCACCAGGGTGCGATCAAGACGCGCGCCACCGATCAGTTTATCCTGCTCGCTGGTGGACCAGGTCAGCTCACTGAAGGCGCCGTAGCTGTTGAACTGGGCGTCTTTTTCCCAGCTGCCGCGGCTCATGCTGCGGTGGGTGTTGGTCTGCGTGTCCAGGCCGCTTTCAAGCTTCACGTCCTGCCACTGCCAGGTGCCCATCACGCGGCCGCCGACGGTGCGGCGATCGAGCTGCATCGTCATGCCGGAAGACATCATGTGCCCGCCGTGGCCCCCCATGCTCATACCGCCATGGCCGCCGTGCCCCCCCATGCCACCGCTGCCCGGCGAGCGCAGGGTGACGTTGTCCATCACGTGGTTGGCGTAGTTGTAGTAGACCTGCGCTTCCAGCTTATCCAGCACCTCGCCGATGTTGGATTTTTCCACCCGCATGCCCAGGCTTTCGCGCTTGAACTGCGAACCGTCCATGCTGCGGCCGGCATAGCGCGCTTCGCCGTTGCCGCGGCCCATGGTCACTTCCAGCAGCGTATCGTTGTCCGGCGTCCAGCCGAGCGCCAGATCGCCGTTCCACTTGTCCCAGCGCGACGGCACACGCGTATTGGTGCCGTCCTGATAATCGTTGGAACGAGATTTGTTGGCCATCACCCGCAAGTAACCTTGCTCGGCGCCGAGGCTGGCGTCGATATTCTCGTCCCAGCGGCCGTTGGAGCCGGTCAGTACGCTGGCGTTGCCCTTGATACCCGGCTCGTCGAAGCGCGGACGTTCACGTTCGAAACGCACGGTGCCCGCCGACGATCCCGGCCCCCACAGCACCGTCTGCGGCCCTTTGGTGATGGTCAGCAGATCGAAGCTTTCCGGCGAGATGTAAGAGGTGGGCGCATCCATTCTCGATGGGCAGGCGCCCAGCATTTCCGAACCGTCGGTGAGGATCTTCAACCGCGAACCGAACATGCCGCGGAACACCGGATCGCCGTTGGTGCCGCCGTTGCGGATCTGAGAAAAGCCGGGAATGGTTTTCAGGTAGTCCGAGCCATCGCTGGCCGGCACCGGCTGGCGCGGAGTTTTCGGTGACGTCACGATGGTCAGCGGAGAGTAGAGCGGTGCGGTAACGGTGATCACGTCGCCATCATTAACCTGGACGCCGGTAGGGGGTTGATGCGCCTGCGCCGCGTGGCCAGCCAGCAGGAACAACGGCATGGCGGTGGTAATGGCACGGGTGACGGCGTTCTTTTTATAAGTCGGTTTAAACATCATCTTTCCTTAAGCTAACTCTATTCCGTTCTTGGCCGAGGGATTATTCAGGCGTAGGGCGGCCTGGCGAAAATCACCATCGGTAAATACGGGAGGTTAATTCCATCGACGTGGAAATAACCGGACTAATAATGTCGTCTCGATGATTAACCGTTAGGCGAGTTAATTCCGCCGGGTTGAAGCAATCAACGGCAATACAGAGAACGGCAATGGGTTTGCGGTTAAATCAGAGGAAAGAGACGGGGGGCGCGCGCGGCTGTAATTCGGTGTGAACGACGTGGGCAAACAGGGGAACGAGGTAATGGATCGGCGGCGGGCGTGAAGCCAGCGACTGGGACCAGAACAGCGGGGCGTGGCTCACGTCCAGCAGCGGCGCGTGCAGCAACAGCACGCAGTAGCCGCAGGCGCTGTCGTCCATCATCATCGCCATGTTGTGGTGGCCGCCGCCGTGCTGCATCAGCGCCTGCGAGGCTTTTTCAGGTTCAGACGGCGGCGAATGCATCCCGTGATGCATCGGCATATCCATGCCGCAATCCGCCATGGCGGTCGTTCCAGCACTTCCGGCGCGTACATGCTCCAGGGATCGCGAGACCACCGGCGCAATGAACAGCATCAGAATGGCAAACATCCCTAACCAGGCGGCGGCCCGATTTCGCGATGCAGAGGGCTGAATTAACGACACAATCAACCTAAAAAAAGGGTTAACACAGGGTAGGGAATTGTACTGGTTTATGTCGAAATGTTAAAACCTTTTATTTCTGGTCAACGCTCTGTTGATGAATATATTATCGGATAAGCGCTTTAATTCTGACCAAAGGCTATTTTTTTGCGCCAATGACATGACGGGGGCAATATTAATGACGGAAAAACTGGCGAGCACGATTATTCCGCTTTATGACGATCTGGCTGGCGCAGAGGGATGAGTGACAATGTCACGGGCGAGTTCACCGGAACCCGCCCGTAACCTTACTTCGCGCTGACGCGCCAGACGGTGTTGCCGACGTCATCCGCAACCAGCAAAGCGCCGGTCTTGTCGATCGCCAGGCCCACAGGGGCGCCATAGAGTTCCTTCTCATCATCGGAGACAAAACCTGTCACCACGGCTTTGAGCTTGCCGACCGGCTTGCCTTGTTCAAACGCCACGTAGCTGACTCGGTAGCCGTTCAGCGGCGAGCGATCCCAGCTGCCGTGCTCGCTGACAAAGGCGCCGCCGCGATACTCGGCCGGCAGAGCGCTCGCGGTGTAGAACAGCAGCCCCAGCGGTGCGACGTGCGAGCTGAGGGCGTAGTCCGGTTTGATGGCTTTCGCCACCAGATCCGGCCGCGCCGGCTGCACCCGACGATCGACGTGCTGGCCGAAATAGCTGTAAGGCCAGCCGTAGAAGCCGCCGTCCTGCACCGAGGTCAGGTAGTCCGGCACCAGATCGGCGCCGATCTCGTCACGCTCGTTGACGATGGCCCACAGCTTGCCGTTGTGCGGTTCCCACTGTAGCCCGGTCGGGTTGCGCAGCCCGCTGGCGAAGATGCGGCTGGCGCCGGAGGCGGTGTCCACTTCCAGTACCGCGGCGCGCCGGTACTCTACGGCCAGGCCATTTTCGGTGATGTTGCTGTTGGAGCCGACGCCAACATACAGCTTTTTGCCGTCCGGGCTGGCCAGCAGAGCTTTGGTCCAGTGGTGATTGATCGTGTTCGGCAGATCGGCCAGCTCTTTACCCGGATCGCTGATGCGCGTTTCGCCCGGTTGATAGGCGTACTGCATGATATTGCCGGTGTTGGCCACGTACAGCGTATTGCCAATCAGCTGGACGCCGAACGGGGAATCGAGCCCCTCGAGGAAGACATGCTTTTCCCAGTTGCCGCCGGCGGTCGGGCGCAGAAGGGTGATACGATTGCCCCCTTTACCGCCTTTACCGGACTGGCCTTTCACCAGGCCGGCGATCAGCTGCTTGGGCGTGCTCACCGCTTCCGTGCCCGGCCCGTTGGCCTCCACGACCAACACATCGCCATTGGGCAGCGCGAGCAACTGACGCGGATGAAGCAAATCGTCCGCCACCTTATCGATTTTCAAGCCTTCCGCCACTTTCGGCGTCTGATCTTGTTGCCAGCCAACGCCCTTAGGCACCTGCATCGGCGGCATCAGAAAGTCTTGCGCCGCCGGCAACGTCGGGTCCGGGCCCATTTGTTGCTCTGGCGAAATGACGGCGCTGTTATCGCAGCCGGCCAAGGCCAATACGGCGGAAAGGGTGAGCGCCAGAGATGAGAGCTTCATGAAAACCTCCTTATTTTGCGCGGGCGCCAAGGGCCAGCAGAATATTCGCCAGGCTGAGCAGCGCGACCACGATCGCAGACAGCACCAGGCCTTGGGGCACCACGGCATACGCATCCCGGCTATGCACGAAAGCGTTGATAATGGCGAGAACGATGGCCAACAGGTTCAGCCAGAAATGGAGTTTGACCGACGAACCCAGCAGCCGGCCGCTGCCGAACCATACTTGCACCAGGTTAATCAGGCGAGGAATGATGGCAAAAATCAGGCCGATGGCGATTAGCCAACTGGCGCCATTGACCCACTGAATATTGGCAGTGCAGGCATAAATGATGTCGAAAATTAGCGCCGCGGTGAAAAATCCATAAGGTATCGGGTTGAGCCATTCATAGACGGCCACTGCGGCCGCTGAGGGCCTTGCTGTCGTTTGCGTGGTCATGCAGGCATCTCCATGAAAAATGATGGGTAAAAAGGCCATTGGCCCCTTAAAGCTTTGTTCAGATCCAGCGATTTGAACAATTTTGATTCTCATTTTTAGCATGCGATGTTAAAACCGAAACCATCACTGCGGCATTATCAATGGCTTAGCAATATCAGGAGGAAGGGCATGAGTATAGAGCGCGTTCAGCGATTTCTGGCCGAGCACGCACCGGAGACGACGGTGACGGTGCTGGCAAAGAACACCGCGACGGTAGCGCTGGCGGCGGAAGCCTTTGGCGTGGAGAGCGGGCAGATCGCCAAGACGCTGTCGTTTCGCGTGAACGATGGCGTGGTGCTGCTGGTGATGGCGGGAACCGCCAGAATCGACAACAAGAAGTACAAGCAATTCTTCGGCGTGAAGGCGCGTATGCTGCCGGCGGAAGAGGTTGAAGCATTAACCGGCTATCCGCCCGGCGGCGTTTGCCCCTTTGCCGCACCGGAAACGGTGAGAATTTACTGCGACCGCAGCCTGTGCAGTTACGGTGAAGTGCTTCCGGCAGGCGGCAGCGATAACTCAGGCGTGAGAATTGCGCCGCAACGTCTGGCCAGCATCACCGGAGCGGAGTGGATTGACGTGACAGGGTAACTATAGGTGACCGTATCACAATTACGTTATGTTAAATAGATTGTATTAATTCTTAATTAATAGACTGTTTTAACAGGGAAAATTACTAATCCATCGGGTGATGGCAAACCGCCTCGATATTGTGGCCATCCGGGGCGATCACAAATGCCGCATAGTAATGGGCATGGTAATTGGGCCGCAAGCCGGGCGCGCCATTGTCTTTGCCGCCGGCGTTTAACGCGGCGTGATAGAACGCATCGACCTGTTCACGGCTGCTTGCGGCAAATGCCAGGTGCAGATGCGCCGGTTTTTCATCGGTCTGAAACAGGCATAATGACACGTTATCTCGATCGCGGCACAGCTCAACGCCATAGTCGGGTTCGCCTTCGGCAACGATCTTTACGCCCAGTGGCGCCAGCGCATTGAGGAAAAACGCTTTGCTGAGGGCAAAGTCGCTGACGCCAAATTTCACATGATCAAACATGGGGAGGCTCCTTGAGCGTGAAAGAATGTTCCCATTCAGTATAGCCAACGCCGTGTTGGGCGCAGAAAGCGATGCAAACGCACGCCAATGCGCATTTAACAGGCAAATACTGCCCGTTTAAGTGACGCGTTTGGATGAAATCTGCAGTATCGTAGCCGCCACGTTTTATCAGATTTCACGTAGCGCGATCAAAAAAGCAGAGGATTTTTGGCCAATACCGGCAGGTAGCCGCCATAGAAAATCATGTCCGGTCATCATTACTGGAGCGGGAAATGGCAGAGCGCATACCGGCCGGCATGTTAACGGCAATTCATCAGCAGGCCGGAGCTGCCGGCCAAACCAGCGATTGATATCTTGCTAGAAGTTGAAAGCCTGGCGACGTTGGATGGTTTGAATGACAGGATGCATGATATGAGAGCTACGCCGCGCGGCGAGAACGGCATAGCCGGCAGGCGTTACTACATCAAGGGAAACGGCAATCATGTATTTACTGCAGGAAGTGAACAGGCGATCCGACATTTGGTGTTCAGAGATTATCTGCGCAAGCATCATGGTGTTGCTCAGCAATATGCGGCAATCAAACGTCAGGCAGCAGAAGACAGCCGGCAAAACCCGGCGGCTTATGGCCGGTTGAAAAACGAATTTGTTCAGCGGCATGAGCAGCTGGCGCTGATATGGTTAACCGCATGAGAAAGCCCATGATCAGACCTGGACGGCAGAATCCACATATCATTACTTAGGTGCGCATAATGTATATTATGTTAAATAGAATTACTGGGTACGCACGGGGGTTATCCTGCCCGTCCTTTCTCACCTCACCTTCAAGGCTTATCAGGCTGACATCCTTTTTTATGTTTAAGCCCATCTATCAACCCATCTCAGTTTAACCCTTAGTCGGCGTACCTTGATGAAAGCGCATCTGCCAACCCGCCTTTTCCGTCAGGAGCCAAATCGATGAGCGTTCGGTGCAACGAACGGCGCGGCCCTGCGCGTCATGCTGAAAACTTTTATACGTCAGCAACACGGCGCCTTCACTGATTTGCGCCAGCTTAAAACCTTCGGCGAAAATTGGCGGATAATCCGTTTCCATCTCCAGCGCCGCAACGGTTTGGCATTTGTCATAACGTAGGCCTGAACGACCAATCTCTTCAAAGTCTTCATGCAACAATGCCGCGACATGTTTCGGATCGCAGCGCGTTGTTGGCTGGTGCAGTTCAACCTCAAGCGCCTGAATTTGGCTAAGCCACTGTGCAAAATGGGTCAAAATGCCCTCCTTTTTTGATCGCGCTACGTGAAATCTGGCAAACTTCGGCGGTCAATCTACATCAGAATGACACTCGTGAAACCTGACTATTCCCAGGATTCCTTCTCATAGGGTTTTTGCCAGTTCTTTTCCGTGACGGGTACGAGTTCCCCGTTGAACGTATAGGTACAACAGCGGCATCTCACCGGCACATCTTCTGCGGTGAATGCCGGGTTCACTTTCTGCAGTATCCCGTGATCATCGATGCATAGTCCGCTGTAATAGCTCGACTCACCACAGCAGACATAGCTCTGCCAGTTTTTACGGTGCAGCGCCACCAGGTAAAAAATAGGCGCTTCTTTATCCAACCGACTTACCGCTTCGCTATGTACTTCATTCCAGGGTTGGCCCACTTTACTGAGCAGAAATTGAAATAGCGGCGTGTAATCCATGCCATGTTGTATCTGCCCATGCATACTTTCACGCAGCGGCAACTGCTCATCGTCCACCTGTTTGCCATGGCGTTCCCAGCGGTACTTACCACCGCTGGCGATGGGCCCTCTGGATGTAACGCTTTCTCTTCTATAGAGTTTCTTCT
Organism: Serratia sp. OLAL2; assembly: GCF_002752475.1. Lineage (NCBI taxonomy): Bacteria > Pseudomonadati > Pseudomonadota > Gammaproteobacteria > Enterobacterales > Yersiniaceae > Serratia > Serratia sp. OLAL2. The sequence goes on from NZ_MSTL01000018.1 coordinate 537,845, forward strand.
TTCCATCTCGATGTGCTCTCATCAAGCCTCAATAGTGACATTGTCACACAAAAAGAAATCCTTACGCCGGTTTCCCAGCCAAATGCGACCGCCGAACCCGCAATTCCCCGTGCCGCCAAGCGCCGTCTGCCGTGGCGCGATTGTCGAGCAAGCGATTCAAGGCCTCTTCGACCAGCCGGTCAATACGTTGGCTGTAGCTGGTCAGCGCCCAGTTGGCTGAGCCGGCCTCGTCGATATCGTCGAAACCTACCACGGCCATGGCTGACGACGGTGCTACTTGCCTGAGCGCTTCGAGCGCCCCCAGTGCCAGCACGTCGTTCTCGCAGAACAGCGCTTCAACCCGCTCACTTTCCGGCGTTGCCTGCAGGTATTCACTCATCAGTTGGAAACCGCGCTGGCGATCGTAGTGGCCAGCGGTGAGCACCCGATCCAGCTGAAAACCGGCGGCCATCAGTTTGTCGCGGTAGCCTTCCATGCGCAGCAAATGGCTACTTTGCGTATCCGGCCCCTTCATGTAGCCAAAGCGCCGATGACCTTGCTCTATCAGCAGCGTGGCGATCTCTTCGCCAGCGCGGTAGCCGTCGATGTTCACCACATCAATGTGTTCACTTTCCGTATTGCGGCATACCTGCACCAGCGGGATCTGATGCAGATCTTGCGCAATCGCCGCCCACTCTTGGGTTAACACCGTCGCCAGGAACAGAATGCCATCGACCTGCAGCTGGTCGGCCATCGCCATTACCGCCCGGTAGTTTTCCCCGGCGGTGATGTTCAGCAGCAGCGCCATATAGCCGCGGGTTTGCAGCTGTTTGGTGACCATATCGAGCATCATCATCGAATGCGGGTTCTTCATCTCGTCGATGGCTACGCCTATGATGTGCGTGCGTTTTTGCGACAGGCTGCGCGCCAGCAGATTGGGTCGATAGCCCAGCTCGGCCGCCGCCGCCAGTACGCTTTCACGCGCGCTGTCTGAGATCGACGCGCCGGGCGTAAAAGCGCGCGATACCGTCCATTTGGAGACGCCGGCCTTTTCGGCGACGTCGCTGGCGGTGGCTTTGTGGTGTTTCGTCATGGTTGCGTCGATCCCTGCTTCGGTGAAGTCACACTATACCCTGCTCGCTCAGATCCCCTAAGCGCCTGCCGGCATACCTGCTGCGATTATGTCCCGTTTTTGCACCCGATTGCAATTTGTTATGCAACCGGGTGCAAAAGGTAAAGAGTTTGTGATCGTCCGCGCTGTTTTCACCTTTCCCCTGTTGACCAAATTTTCTTCATGGCCGACATTCACGGTGGCATTCAGAGACTCATCGCGGTTTTGTCTCCTGCTTTGCACCCGGTTGCAAAAGAACTGTTTTTACATAACACCTCTCTTCTCAACAGGATACCGTAATGAAAAAAACCAGACTGCTGTTGATGTTAGCCTGCTCGCTGTTTGTCGTGACCGCCCAGGCCAAGACCTACCAGGTCGGCGTGGCGCTGGCCAACTTCGATCTCAACTTCGTCTCCATCCTACGCAGCCAAATGGCGCGAGAACTGGCTGCGCAACAGCTGCAAGGCCAGTTCGTCGATGCCAAAGGCGATGTCGCCCTGCAGGTGCAGCAGGTAGACGATCTGATTAATCAGGGCGTGGACGCCATTATCCTCAACCCAGTCGATACGCAAGGCGTCCAGCCGATGATAGCGGCCGCCCAACGCGCCGCGGTCCCCCTTATCTTCGTCAACCGCAAACCCGAAGTGCCGCTCAGCGGCGCGACGGCCTACGTCGGCTCCGACTCGGCGCTCAGCGGCCGCCTGCAGATGGAGGCCCTGGCGAAAAAAATGAATTACCGCGGCAACGTGGCGATCCTGATGGGCGCCCTCTCCAACGAAGAAACTCGCGAACGCACCCGTGCAGTGGAAACGGTGATCGCCAAATACAAAGACCTGAAAGTGGTAGAGAAACAAACCGCCAAATGGCAACGCAATGAAGCGGTCGACGTGGTTTCCGGCTGGTTGCTGAACGGCGCGGCGATCGATGCGATCGCCGCCAACAACGATGAGATGGCCATCGGCGCGATCATGGCGCTGAAACAGGCCAAAAAGCGCGACGTGCTGGTTGCCGGTATCGATGGCACGCCCGACGGCCTGCAATTTATCAAAAATGGCGACCTGGCGGTGACCATTTTCCAGGATGCCAAAGCCCAGGCGATCGGTGCGGTGCAGGTGACCCGAGCGATGTTGGATCACGCCAAAACCGAGCCCTATAACTGGGTACCCTACGCCACCGTGACGCGAGAAAACTACCCGCAATTTGCACAGATGAATCAGAAATAAGCCGTTGCCACTCTCTTTTTCAACCCACTTTGCACCCGAGTGCAAAACCACAGTATCAGGAGTCAGCATGTTAAATGGTGAAAGAAGCATCCCTCGCCCGCTGCGTTGGGCGATGATCGGCGGCGGCCGCCTCAGCCAGGTGGGCTACAAACACCGTTCCGGCGCACTGCGCGACAACACCGCCTATCGGCTGGTTGCCGGCGCCTTTGATATCGACGCGGCGCGCGGACGTGAGTTTGGCGTCAATCTCGGCGTGCCCGCCGAACGCTGCTATGACAACTATCAACAGCTGCTGGAGCAAGAAGCTAACCGCGAAGATGGCGTTGAGGTGGTGACCATCGCCACCCCTAACGGCACCCACTATGAAATCACGCGCGCCGCGCTGAATGCCGGCCTGCATGTCATCTGCGAAAAGCCGCTGTTCTTCACCACGGCGGAGGCGAGAGAAATCAAGGCGCTGGCGGCGGAGAAAGGCCTTATCGTCGGCGTAACCTACGGCTTCTCCGGCCATCCGCTGCTGATGCAGATGCGCGCCATGATCGCGAACGGCGACATCGGCGAAATACGCATGGTCGAATTGCAGTACACCCACGGCTTCAATGCCAACGAAAGCGCGGACACGTTCGAGGCACAAAAGTGGCGCGTCGACCCGAAAATCGCCGGCCCCTCTTTTGTGCTGGGTGATATTTCCACCCACACCTTCTACATCTCGCAGCTGGTGATGCCCGACATGAAAATTGCCTCCCTACTGTGCGATCGCCAAAGCTTTATCTCTTCCCGCGCTCCGTTGGAAGACAACGCCATGGTGCTCATGCACTACGAAAACGGCGCCGTTGGGCGCATGTGGGCTTCTGCCATCAACGCCGGCGCGATGGACAGCCAAAGCATCCGCGTGGTGGGCTCACGCGCCAGCCTGCAATGGAGCGATTCCACGCCCGGCGAATTGCGCTATGAGATCCAGGGGCGGCCCAACCAAACGCTGCACCACGGCATGCCCTATCTGGACGACAGCGCGCTGGCCGAAGAGCGGCTCGGCGCGCTGCATACCGAAGGGCTGGCCGAATCCTGGGCCAATATCTACCTCAAGTTCGCCATCGCGATCAGCGCCAGTCAGCGCGGCGATCGGCAGACGCTGGCCGCGCTGATCTATCCGGATATCGATGCCGGATTGGAAGGCGTGCGCTGGATTGAAAACTGCGTTCGCTCCGCCGACAACGGCGCCACCTGGGTCAATTACCAATAAGGAAAGCACCATGAAACTTTCGTTCTGTACCGACAGCCTGGGCCATTTACCCTTCGAGCCGATGCTGGATCGGCTGCTGGAGCTGGGGGTGCGCGGCGTGGAAATGACCACCGGCGGTTGGTCCTCTGCGCCCCATCTGGATGCCGACGATCTGCTGGCCAATCCCGCCAAACGCCGGCAGCTGCAACAGGCGCTGGCCAGCCGCGGCATGGAGATTGCCGCGCTCAATGTCTCCGGCAATCCGCTCGATCCGGGCGAGCTGGGGCAGCGCCATCTGCGGCAAACCGATAATACGCTGGAGCTGGCTGGCCTGTTGGGGGTGAAGAAGATCGTCATGATGAGCGGCCTGCCGCCGGCCAGCCCGCATGACACCATCCCCAACTGGATCACCTATACCGTCAGCTGGCCGCCGACGGTGAAAAACTGTCTGGATTATCAATGGAATGAGGTGGCGATCCCCTATTGGCAGGCACTGGTCGCCCGAGCCAAAGCGTGCGGCGTTGAGCGCTTTGCGCTGGAAAACTTCAGCGCCATGCTGGTGTGGAACCCGGAAACGCTGTTCCGGCTGCGCGAGGCCGTTGGCCCGATGGTGGGCCTGAACCTCGATCCCAGCCATTTGATCTGGATGGGCGCGGATCCCATCGCGGTCGCTCGCGCCCTTGGTCCCGCCATTCACCATGTACACGGCAAAGACGTTCGCCTGGAACGCGGTGTCGTCGAAGTTAACGGACTGCTGGAAACCAAACCGATCGACGAGGTGGCCGGCCGCGCCTGGAACTATGTCGCCGTCGGCTGCGGCCGGGATCTGCAGTGGTGGAAGGAATTCTTCTCGGTGGTGCGCATGATGGGCTACAACGACTGGGTGTCGTTGGAAATGGAAGATTTGACCATGTCGGTCGATGCCGGCATCGTCTCTTCCGTTCAGGCGCTACAGCAGACGATCAGCCAATAACACCCTGCGCGGCGGCCACGGCCGCTGCGCAGAGTTCATCACGTTACGGGGTTATCGCCAACTTAATCACGCCATCGCGCTTTTCGGAGAACAGGTGGTAAGCCTCGGCAATATTCTCCAGTTGAAAACGATGCGTCACGAACGGCGTGAGATCCAAACCGCCATGCTGGATCACGTTCATCATTCTGCGCATCCGTTCCTTGCCGCCGGGGCACAGAGCCGACCGAATCGTATGATCGCCAAGCCCATAGGCAAACGCCTCGACAGGCAATTGAATATCGTCGCTATAGACGCCAAGGCTGGACAATGTGCCACCGGGTTTTAAGACTCGCAGCGCCTGATTAAAGGTGGCCTGCGTCCCCAAACACTCGATGCTGGCATCCACGCCGCGCCCTGCCGTAATCTTGAATATTTCATCAATCACATCGGTTTCCTTGTAATTCAACAAGACGTTTGCCCCCATTTTTCCCGCCATCATCAGCTTTTCGGGAGAGCTGCTGATGGCAATAATCAGGCTGGCGCCCCGCAGGCGAGCCCCCGCGGTGGCACATAAGCCGATCGGGCCCTGGGCGAAAATGGCTACCGTATCGCCAATGTTAATGTTGGCATTTTCTGCCCCTTTGAAACCGGTAGACATCACATCCGGACACATTAGCACCTGTTCATCCGTCAGACCGTCGGGGATGAGCGCCAGATTAGCTTCCGCATCAGGCACCAAGACATATTCAGCCTGAGTGCCGTCGATAACGTTGCCGAAGCGCCAACCCGCCGTGGCTTTATAGCCATGGCAGCGGCATTCAGGTAAATAGGAACCGTCCTGCGCGGGAAAGCCGTCCTGACATGAATAGGAGGTAAAAGAGGGGCAAATAGCCCCAGCCAATGCCCGCTGCCCCTCTTGAAAGCCTTTAACATTGCTTCCCAACTTTTCAATAATGCCGACCGGCTCATGGCCAATGGTCAACCTACGCGGCACCGCGTACTCTCCCTTGAGGATATGAATATCCGTGCCGCAGATTGTCGTCGTGGTTATTTTGAGCAAGGCATCGTTGGGACCAGGGGAAGGAATAGGTTTTTCAATGAGTTCTATTCGCCCCTTTTCGATAAAGGCAGCGGCTTTCATCATGCGCATGGCGGAAGATCCTTTGGTTTCTGCCGAAGTGGCTACAGAAAAGAATAATCCAATCGGTCATTTTTTCCGATTTTACCGCCTTGGGAAATAATTAAACACGCCAGTAATCTTTATCGGTAAATAATATAAAAAATATAATTCAATGAAATAACATCCAATAAAATCTGCTTTGTCACGCTGCCGAAAAACACGGTCGATTTATATCGACAGACGCTGCATCATTTCTCTTTCCAAATACTCTACGCTCAGCGAAAATATACGTTATCTGATTGATAAGTCATGCAGGAAATGCCATGTCACGACTCACCCTCCTCCCGCTGAGCCTGGCACTTGCCGGCTGCGTGCCAATGCAGCCTGATGGCTGTGAAAAAGCCAGTGCGGTGAATGATTGCGTTTATGCCTGGCGTGCAGGCAGCGATGTTCCAACGGCAAAGCAACCGCCTAACTTGGGATGCGACGGACAAGTTTTTTATGAGCGGCCGCACTATTCCGCCTCTGCGAAGGCAGAAAAACGCGAAGGCGAAGTGAGCGCAACGTTTGATGTTGATGATAAGGGTAAAGCCAGAAATATCGTGCTGACGGGCACCCCAGAGTTCTATCGCGACACCAAAAGCGCCATCGCACGCAGCTGCTGGACACCGGGCCGTGTTCATGAAACGGCGTTGTTTACTTTTAAACTCTCTGGTGATGCGGACGCCAACCGATAAGCGAATCTCGGCCGGCGATCAACGCCCTGTTCACTTCGGCGCGTAAATCTCTCTGAGCGTGGCGATCACTTTCGCCACGTTTGGGTTATCGATGCGGTAAAACAAGGTTTGCGCTTCGCGTCGGTACGTCACCAGACCTTCATTGCGCATTTTCGCCAGGTGCTGCGACAGCGCCGATTGGCTTAGCGGCACCAATTGTTGTAGCTCCCCCACGGCAATCTCATCGTGTTTCAATAGCAGGCACAGCACCAGCAAGCGGTGTTCGTTGCCTATCGCTTTCAACAGCCTGGCGGCTTCAATCGCCCCTTCGATCAGAAAGGGATCTTGGCTAGCTTTTGCATTCATGGTCAATCACGGCCCCGTCATCATTCAGCCGCATTATAGCGGCTTTCAGACGCTGGCACAGCATTATATTAGCACCATTTAAATTAGATATTGCTAATTTACATAAATCTAATATAACCTTGTATTCATGCCAAGTGGCTCTCCCTGAGGCCGCAGGCCTTCCCCAACACAAGTGAGAATGCATTATGAATATGCCAACCCTGGTACTGCTGGCGTTTGCCGGCTGGACCTTATTGATTCTATTCGGCACCGTCGGCGTTTATCGCTGGTCCAGAATTTTAACCGGCCGTGCCACGGTGAGCGAATGGCAAGCGAACAAACCACAGGGCAGCGATAGCTACCAGCGCGCCATTGCGGCGCATCGCAACTGCATTGAAAATTTGCCGGTTTATACGGCCCTCGTCGTGGCGATAGCTGTATTTCAGGTGGAAAGCACGACGCTGAATGTCTTGTCTCTGGTGCTGCTCGGCGCGCGCATGGCGCAGAGTCTGGTTCACATCGGTTTCGAGCAGACGGAAAACGTCGCCACATGGCGTTTCGCTTTCTTTTTCACACAAATCGTCACGATGTTTTGGATGGGGATAGAGATCGTCGGGAGCCTGCCATGACGATCACGAACCTGGCAGAGCCCCATGAGGTGGCCCATTTCCTCTATGATGCGGATAAACCCAAGGGGCAGCGGGCCATCCTCTACTTTTCCGCCTCCTGGTGTCGCCCCTGCCAAAATATGCAGGGGATCGTTGAACAGCTGCACCGTCACGCCAACGAGATCGCCTTCGGCAGCATTGACGTCGCGCAGGCGCCGACGCTCGCCCCTGCGTTTGGCATCAAATCCGTGCCCTCCCTCGCCCTGTTTGAGGATGCGCGCCTCGTTGCGATCATCGCGGGCGAGGTTCCCTTGCAGCGGTTGACTCAACAGGTGTTGACGGCCTTCGCCGGCGTTACAACATCCACTCGATAGGCAACCAGCCGGCCACGGTAAGAACGATGCGTTTTACCCAGCCGGCACCGGGTTCTTGCTGGTGTACCTCGGTATGGCCGTCTTCGAAGGCTTCTTTCCACACCATTTTGCCTTCGGGCGTCAATACCGGCCGATAGGCGGCGTACTCAAGCGGGCCATCAAACAGTTGGCGGGTGTCGGCCGCCAGCGCCGGGCTGTCGATCAAGAATCCCATTTCGCAGTTCAGGTGCGCCGAGCGCGGATCGAAATTGAACGATCCGATAAACACCCGCTTATCGTCGATGGCGAAGGTTTTGGCATGCAGCGCCGCGCCGGACAGCCCCAGCGGCTTGAGCTCCTTGCGCCCGGTCGGTTGACCGGCGCGCAGCTTCAGCTCGAACAGTTCGACGCCCGCCTGCAGCAGCTCACGTCGGTATTTGGCGTAGCCCGCATGCACCACCAGCACGTCGGTGGTGTTCATCGCGTTGGTCAGCACGCGAATGGATTTCCCCTGTTTGGCAAGCGATTCAAAGAAAGTCGCCCCTTCTCGCCCCGGCACGAAATAGGCGGAGACCAGATCCAATTGCTGGCTGACGCCTCCGATGATCTTACCCAGTTGCGTCACCATCAAACGATCGCGCGAAGCCTTGCCCAACCCTTTCGCCGGATCGTCGGCCACCAGCTCTACCTGGGTGAATTCCGGCTGTATGGCGCCATCGCGAAAGCGCACCGCGCTGGTTTCCAGCTGCACCGCCAGTTTACGGGCGCGCTCGCTGGTTTCGGTGGCGACGGCCTGCGTCAGGAAGGCGGAAAGATCGCCTTTTCCCCGAATAATCTGCTCAACGCCGAACACCGAGGCGCTGTTCCAGTAGCGATCGAAGACCTCGGCGGTCTCCGCCACCACGTTGCCGACGCTCAACACGTCGAGATCGAGGAAATAGTTTTCGTCACCGACCTGAAAATACTCGTCGCCGATGTTGCGGCCGCCGATGATCGCCACGGCGCCGTCGACGATGTAGGACTTGTTATGCATGCGCCGGTTCATGCGCATAAAGTCGAAGGCGTAACCGGCCAGCTTCGGCGTACGTACGGTGGACGGATTGAACAGACGGATCTCGACGTTTTCCTGGGCGTTCAGCGCCGCCAGCGTCTCATCCATGGCGACGCCGTTATCGTCCAGCAGCAGCCGCACGCGCACCCCACGTTGGGCCGCGTCATACAGGGTTTTCAGCAGGATCTGCCCGGAGGTGTCGTTATGCCAGATGTAGTACTGAGCGTCGATAGACCTTTCCGCCATCCGCGCCAGCGCCAGGCGGCTGGCGAACGCATCGTGGCCGCTGACCAGCGGCACCACGCCGCTCAGGCCGGAATGTGCCGCCATCTGTTCGGCGGCCCGCGCCGGCAATAGCGCGGTAGGATCCGCCGGCAATGCCGCCTGCGGCAGACGCTGCGAAATATCCGGCAAACGAAAGATGACTCTTGCCGCAATAATGGCGATCGTCACGGCGATAATCAGATACACGACAATTTTTATCACGGGAGGCGGCCTCGGAGGTTGACTGCTTTGCTTTATACGTCATTAGGTTGCTTCAATCTATAGGAGAAGCGCGCTATGCGCGAGGTCCGCTTGGAAAACGAAAAATATCTTACGTTACTATCCAAATCATGCCAGTTGCGCCGTATTGCGCAACTGGCATATCTATCGGCTTTAATTTATTCCAGCTTAGGCATGATGCTTAAATGACGAACATCCATTTCTGTCAGCGCAACGCCATTCAACGGCGAAGCGCCATTGATATCCCTGACGGTACCAACCTCTGGCTTTAAGGGCCAAGGCGGCAGCCCTGCCAATGCCTGATGAAACGCCGGCAATCAGAACAGCTTTATATTCAGACATTTTTTAATCCTTCAGACGTGAAATGGCTTTCGGTTGGCAAGGTTGCCGTTGGGCTCTTTATCCGGAACCAGATAGCATACATAGCAGGCAGGAACACCAGCGTAATAATGGTTCCACCCAGTGTCCCGCCTATCAGGGTATAGGCCAGGGTTCCCCAGAATACCGAGTGGGTTAACGGGATAAAGGCCAGAATGGCCGCCATCGCCGTCAGCAGTACAGGCCTGGAGCGCTGTACCGTTGCCTCAATGACCGCATGATAGGGTTCAAGCCCTTCCTGCTCGTTGTGATGAATCTGCCCGATGAGGATCAGCGTGTTACGCATCAAGATCCCTGACAGGGCAATCAAACCAACCAGCGCATTGATACCAAAGGGCTGGTTGAAGAGCAGCAAGGTTGGCACCACACCGACCAGCCCCAGAGGTGCGGTCATAAAGACCATCACCATCGCCGACATCGAACGCACCTGAAGGATAATGATCAGCAATGTCATGGCTATCATGATAGGGAATAACGGCACCATCGCTTGGGTAGCTTTCCCTGACTCCTCAATAGAGCCCGCCTGTTCAACCCGGTATCCATTCGGAAGCGTTGTGATGATGGGCTGCAGTTGTTTAAAAATCGCAGTGGAAACATCAGGTGCCTGAAGGGATTCGGCAATATCGCCTCGCACGGTAATGGTTAGCATACGGTCACGACGTCGCAGGACCGGGTCTTCCATGCGCACTTCGACCTCGCCAACCTGCGATAACGGAATACGCTGCCCTGCAGAACCGACCAGGGTGAAACCCTCTATTTTCGCCGGATCAAGTCTGATATCGCCGGCAGCGCGTCCCACGACCTGCACCGAACGGATATCTTCGCGCACCGCGGTGATAGGAACACCCGAAAGCAAGAATTGAAGCTGCTGGGCCACGGCATTTGACGTCAGCCCCACGGCCTGCAGGCGGTCCTGATTCAGGGTGAAATGCAGTGTTGGCACGCGTGAGCCCCAATCCGTGTTGACCGTTCTCATCAGCGGGCTGGCCTGCATCAGCATTTTCACCTTGTCCGCGATGTCTCGTAATACCGTCGGATCAGGCCCTGTCACACGGAAGGCAACCGGATAGGGTGAGTAAGGGCCAAACACCAGTTGGGTCACGCGAACTCGCGCCTCAGGAGCCAGTCCATCAGCCGCAGCCTGGCGAAGACGGAACTTGAGCGCCTCACGGGCTCCCTCACTGTCCGTCAGGATAACAATTTTCGCAAAAGAGGGATCAGGTAGCTCGGGTGCCATGGCGAGATAAAAACGAGGAGCCCCTTGCCCGATATAAGCCGTCACGATTTTTGCTTCTTTCTGGTGCTTCAGCCAGTCCTCAATTTTCGTCACGGCGGCGCTGGTTTGTTCAATGGACGAGCCATACGGCATCTGGACGTCCACAAGGACCTCTGGCCGGTCAGACGTCGGGAAAAACTGTTTTTTCACCAGCGCCATGCCGAGAACAGCAACGGTGAATACCGCGACGACAGAAGCCGCGACCAGCCATTTTCGCGCGATGACCTGCGCCAGTAACTGACGAAAACGGTTGTAGCGGCGGGTGTTGTAGATAGCTGTGTGCCCCCCTTGAACCGTTTTGATATCCGGCAGCATTTTCACCCCAAGGTAAGGGGTGAACACCACTGCCACCACCCAGGAGGCAATCAATGCAATTCCCACAATCCAGAACATATTGCTGGTATATTCACCCGCCGTGGATTGTGCAAAACCGTTGGGCATAAAGCCAACGGCCGTCACCAGGGTGCCTGCCAGCATCGGCGCAGCAGTGTGGCTCCATGCATAGGCTGAGGCTTTGATTCGGTCGTACCCCTCCTCCATTTTCACCACCATCATTTCAATGGCAATGATGGCGTCATCCACCAACAACCCCAGGGCCAGGATGAGCGAGCCCAGGGTAATACGGTCGAAGTTTTTACCTGACGCCTCCATGACCACAAAGACGACAGCCAGCGTCAGGGGCACAGCAGCAGCGACCACCACACCCACACGCCAACCCATACTGAGAAAGCAGACCACCATCACGACCAGCAACGCGACGAAAAATTTGATCATGAACTCATCTACGGCGGAACTGATGTTAACTGACTGATCGGTGACTTTCACGAATGTCATGCCGAGTGGCATGTCCGCATTGATGCTGGCGGCTTCCTTATCCAGCGCTTTACCCAGCTCCAGACCATTCCAGCCCTCACGCATCACGATACCCAGCAGAAGTGCAGGTTCGCCCTGATTACGCACCATAAAGGTCGCCGGATCTTCGTAGCCACGCTCGACCGTCGCCACATCGGAAAGCTTTAGCGTCCTCCCTTGCACCACAACCGGCGTTTCACGAATTTTTTCCAGTGTGTCAAAAGCCCCATCCAGACGGATAAAAACCTGCGGCCCACGGGTATCTATCGAGCCCGCAGGTGTCAGCACGTTCTGGTTGTTCAGGGCTGCAAAGATATCCTGGGCAGAGACCCCCAGGGTTGCCAGACGGTCATGGGAAAATGAGACAAATATCCGCTCGGCCTGCTCACCGATAATATTGACTTTTTTTACCCCGGGAACATGTAATAAGCGCTGGCGTAATGACTCGGCATCGCGCACCAGTAGCCGCTGTGACTCGCCTTTTGCCTTCAGCGCAAAGAGCGCAAACGTGACATCCGAAAACTCATCGTTAACCATCGGCCCAGACACCCCTGCCGGCAAGTTTTTAGCCTCGTCGCTGAGTTTTTTGCGTGCCTGATAGAACGCTTCCTGGACCTCTGAGGGGGGAGTGCTGTCCACCAATGAGAGCATGGTAAAAGCCAGACCGGGACGCGTGTAGGTCTCTGTGCGGTCATACCACTTGAGCTCCTGGAGACGCTTCTCCAGCGGTTCGGCCACCTGATCCTGCATTTCCTTAGCCGTTGCTCCAGGCCAGGCGGAAATGATGGTCATCTGCTTGACCGTAAAAGGCGGGTCTTCTGCGCGCCCCAGCCCAAGGAACGAGAGAATACCGGCAACGGTGATCAACAGGATAAGAAACAGCGTAACGGAACGCTCGCGTACGGCGAGCGCGGAAAGATTGAAACGTCCGCGACTCATGGACGACTCCCGGCGACACGGATATCGCTCTGCTTCGCCAGCCGGACTGTCTCACCATCATGCAGTAGATGAGCGCCCAGCGCTACGACCTGTTCGCCAGGCTTAAGGCTGCCGGTTACGCTTGCTGCATCATCCCCGAGGCTCACGACCTGTACGGACCGCCAGGTCACTCTGGCGGGATTTCCTGAAATGCTCCAGACCCCCGGACCTTTACCCGCGTCAAAAACAGCCGCTAAAGGCACCTGCAGCAACGGCTGCGATGCTCTGCTCTGCGCAATATGGATGGTGACAGTGGCCCCCAGAGGGGCACCAGACAATGGACCGTCGAGCACGTACCTTGCTTCAAACGTGCGCGTCAGCGGATCGGCTGCATCAGAGAGTAACCGTAGCTTCGCGGAAACAGAGGGTGTATCGCTGCCGTACAGAGAGGCCTGTGCCACGCTTCCAATTACCGGGCGCAGCGTCTCAGGCAGTTGGACGACCGCTTCGCGTTGTCCAGCCCTCGCCAGCCTGATAACTGGCTGTCCGGCACTGACCACCTGACCTGGCTCGGCCAGCGTGTCCATCACCACTCCGTCGGCGTCAGCGACCAGGACTGCATAGCCCATGGCGTTTTGCGCCACATTCGCCTGCGCCTGGGCGGCACTGAGGTCAGCCCTGGCCGTCTCTGCGGCAGCCTTAACCTGATCGTAAGCGGATGCCGACACAGCACCTGTAGTGACCAGACCGCGATAACGCGATTCATCATCCGCTGTCTGTCGGGCTCGCGCTTTTGCTGCGGCGACTGCCTGCTGTTGAGCCTGAGCCTGTAGGCTCAGATCAACCGGGTCCAGACGCATTAACGGCTGACCACGTTTCACGGTCTGACCGGTATCGACGAGACGTTCCAGGATTTTGCCTTGAACCCTGAAACCAAGGTCGCTCTGAATTCGTGCAACCACCACCCCCGTAAAAGCACGGGAAAAGTCGGTTGCATTGATCGCTGCGGCAGACCTGACCAGAGGTGGCAGACTGCGTGGATCGCGGTTATCGGAAGCCTCACCGCAGGCCACAAGGGCAAACGGCAACAGACAGACAGCAAAGGTGACAGGTTTAAGTCCGAGCATGGGTTCCCTTAATTAACAGGACAGGAACCCATACTTATACTTGTGACCATTATTGTCAATGGTCACAAAGTCAGGGTGACAAACTTCTCAAGATCAGTGATGGCAGCAACACCGCCGCTGCTTGGACGGTGTCCAAATTATATTGCAGCTGAACCGGGCTGATATAGGGACGCATGACCATAAAAATCGCATCCGCCGCCTCATCCAGTGGCGTTTTTCTTTCGAACTCACCTGCCTGGCGCCCTTCAACAATGATCTGCTCGATTAGCTGCCGCAGGTGCTGCTCATGAGCTTGTGCTGAGGGCCATTTATCACGCACAGCAACAGCCGCAATATCGTGCAACTTACGGTCATGAAAAAATAAATCACAGCCAGATTCTGACAATGCCTTGAATAACCGCCTTATTTTCTCTGCAGCTGTCGGCGCATCCGCAATCGCTGCGTGGACAATATCCCTTATGATCGCCAGCCGATTAGCGCAGATCACTTCTCCAATCGCCTGCTTGGAATCGAAAAATTTATAGATATAAGCTTTTGAAAAACCAATTGCTTTGGCGAGGTCGGAAACCGTTGTTTTTTCGTAGCCATAGTGACCGAAATGCTCAGTGGCCGCGTCAACGACCTGATCGCGGACACTGTGGTCGGAAGGTCCCCTGGAAGGGGTTTCATTCATCTGTTTAGTCATTTTCCCATCCTAGCTCAATGAAACCCGGCTGACAACGAGTGACCAATTGGTAATGTGGTCACAATTCAAATTCGGTTCAAGGCTTCTTCCTGTTTGCCCTAAATACACTTGCACTCTGGCAGACTTTTCGCCGGATGATACAGCGCCCCCGGGCACTCCACTTAATCAACAAAGCGGAACATCTCACCATGAATAATGACGTCATCATCATCGGCGGCAGCTTTGCCGGTCTCGCCGCAGCCCTGCTATCAATATGGTTAATGCCCGCGCGGACAGCCTCTCTGATACTCCCTCAGTCACCACGGCGCGATGGCGAGTATCTTCGCTCAGCAGTCGATGCTCACCTGAGTGCAAGCAACAACAATCTCCAAGCGGATCACTGCCATAAGGCTATAGCGTAAAGCGCGAAGGCGAAACGCCAAACAGTTTTTTGAACGCCACCGAATAGGCGCTGTGGCTCTCATAACCGCTTTCGAAGGCGGCGTGGATGATCGAGTTGCCCGCCAGCAGCAGCGGGATGGACGACAACAGCCGTAGACGCTGTTTCCACTGACCAAAGGTGATGCCGGTTTGTTGAGTGAAGTGACGCTGGAAGGTTTTCGCGCTGATCGACAATGAATCCGCCCAGATCTCAATGCCGCGATCGTCGGCCGGCGTGATGACCAACTGCCGGCAAATGTCAGCCATTCTCGCTTCCATCGGCCAAGGGAGATGCAGCGCCAGCTGCGGCTGCAGGCTCAGTTCCTCGAGGAACAATGCTCTGAGCAACGCGTGGCGTTTGGTCTCCTCGCCCTCGGGCGCCAGCGTCGCCAACTGGGCGATCAGCTCGCGCAGCAGCGGCGACACCTGCAAGACGCCGTCGCGCAACGGCAACCGCGCGGCGGTGAATTCATCAACAAAAATCCCGTAAACGCAAATGTTGCTCTGCATGACCAGCTGATGTTCTACCCCCGGCCGCAGCCAGACTGCGGTGGTAGGCGGTACGATCCAGCGTCCGCAGCTCGCCTCGACCGCCATAACACCCTGTTGCGAATAGAGCAAATGGCAGCGTTTATGAGAGTGGTAAGGAATGACAAAGCCCGCCGGGTAGTGTTTCACCAGCCCCGTCACCTCGAACGCAGAGTTTTCGTGGCTGCTGAGGTCAATGCGTTTCGTTTCGGCGTTGTCGACGTCGAATCCCATGGTCGTTTGTCCCTTTTGATAACGCGAATGTCTTTTATTTGATAGAGAGGCCGCATGATCCTCCATATAGTGACGTTCTCGCAAGCCACACCAGGGGCCTTATGCGAAGAAACTCACTATTTACACCAAAATTTCATCGTTCTGCTTAAAACGAAGGCGATGACGTTGCGCATGCGCTGCGCAATGGCGGCTCGTTGCGGGGGCGACGCGGCCGAAAGTGATGGAAAGGGAAAGCGCGGTGGCTTAAATCAGGAGGTATGCGCATCAATCAGCAGGTAGCTCAGCCTGGGGGGCGGCTTAATGCTAAAGGGATAGGGAGAGCGCCTAGGCTCTCCTCCATCCAGAATGGTTATCTCGTCAACGGGCCAACTCGGCGCCGTCCAGCTCGGAAATCGCCAGACAAATCACTTCCGTGATGGCCTGTACCGTATAGGCGGTCTTGGCAGGAATGATTAACATCTCATGGGGTTGCAACGTCTGATCGTCAACCTTCAGTTCACCGCTCAGCACCATCAGTTTCACCCAGCCCGGATGAAAACGCGCCGGTTGTTGGCTGCCCGCATCGAGCTTCAGCAACGCCGTATGGCCAGGCGTCTCCCGTTTCAAAATGTGAAAGTGTACCCCATCGTAAGGCATGTTTTCGTAATGCAGTGACGCCAGTGTTCTCTTATGCATGGTAAGTGTCCTCGTGACCTGTGAGTAGCTGCTCCGCCTTCGGTCGCCGTAAAAACGATTGGCGGCTGTCCCTACCGAAAGCACCGGCTCGCAGCCTCTTGGCGAACGGATTAACTGTCGTACTTGCAGCGGCCAGATCGACCGCCGTTTCATGCCTAACCTGCCTCAGGCATGCTACTAAATATATAAGAGCCTCGCCGAGGGCGCAAAAAACCGCTGCAGGGTTGAGCGTATTACGGTGCTGATCCGTAGTCGGAAAACCTGAACGGCGAGACCAAGGCGCCGTCTGCCGGAGATCGCGATGGTCTCCCCCTTCACACCCCATCATTAATAAATCGCGCCGGGCGATAAGCGTGCGGAATGGCGGAATTGACGCCATGCAGCAGCTCGTCTCCGATCAGCCGGCCAAGCGTCGGTGCGCACATCACGGCCGGATGCATCACCGCCACATAGAGGCAGGTGGCGCCCAGCGGCCCAACGATGGGATAACCGTCGCGCGGCCGGGGGCGCATCCCCACCGAACACGCCTGCAGTTTCAAGGGCGCCGTGCCTGGCAGGCGCCCTTCAATCGCCGATTGCGCTTCGCCCTCCACGCGATTTTCATCGCCGTGCGCAGGATAATCTTCCGCCGCCAGCAGATCGCCATTTTGTGCATGACGCACTTCGATGTCGTCGCCCGCAATCAGCGTGTTCACCACCTGCGCCGCCGCGTGATAGCGTAACAAAATGGCCGGCGACGCCTCGATCGGCAGCGAGAATCCGCTACCGTCCAACAGCGCCGAGATCCCCGTGCCGCAGGCGAGCACCACCCGATCGGCGGTAATCGCGCCTTCCTCGGTAACGATGCCGATTATCTGCCCGTCTTCACGCAAAAATCCGCTGACGGTTCGCCCCAGGAACAACTCCCCGCCCCACGCGCGAACGCATTCGAGCAACCGCTGCGTCACTTCTTGCGGATCGACGGCGCCGTCACGCGCCGCAAAATAGGCTTGGCTATCGGGCTGCCTGAGCCCCGGTTCCAGCGCGGTCACCTCGGCGGAGGGCAAAAGCCGATTATCGGGGTTTTGCGTCGCCGGCGCCTGACCATAGCTGAGCGCGCCGGACCAATTCACCCAGAGATCCGGGATCTCCTGCGCCAGGCGTATCCAGTCAGCGACGATCTCGCGCCGCAGAAACGCGTCGGGCGCGCCCTCAGGCACGCCTTCGCTGATCCAGCCGAACGAGCGGCCTGTGGCTCCCGCCGCGGGATGCGCCTGCTCAACCACGATAACGTGCTGCCCTTGGCGCGCGAGATGATAGGCGATCGATGCGCCGACAATCCCGGCGCCCACGATAACCATGCGTGATGATGTTCCATTCATTTAATGATGTCCGAACCTCATTTCAAGTGTTGTCGCCAAAGCAATCCTGCCGCCAGGCAGGCTACCCCGCCGCCGCAGGCCAACACGGCATAAGACGTGCCCCAGCTCTGGGTGGTATCCATCACGATGCCAAAGGATAACGGGGCGAACGACCCGATGCCGAACCCCAGCAACGATCGCCAGCCCATCACGCTGCCGAGCTGTTGCGGCGGCACGTTGTCCGCCATCGCCGCCGACAGCACGCCGGAGTCGCCAAGAATAAAGAAACTGCCGATGCTGACGAACAGCAGCGTCCAGCCCGGCCCCCAGTTCGCCGACCACCCCATCAGCAGCGATCCCAACGCACCGGCGGCGCCCACAAACGTCAGCACCGAGGCACGATTGAAATAGTCGGAAACGGTGCCGACAATCAGCGTGGCGATCATGCCGGCCAGGTGGATCACCGCCGCGGCGATCAATCCGGCGCTGAGCGGATCCAGAGAGAAACCGCTCAACGCCTCGCTGACCAGGCTGGGTGCCCAGGCCCAGTTACCGAGCAGTTCCCAGCTGTGAGCGATATACCCGATCAGCAACAGCAGGGTCGCATAGGTGATAGCATAGCTTTCTCGTTTCGTCTTCCTCCCCAGCGTGCGCGGTTGCGGTTCCTGATAACCGACCAGGGCCAACGAACCCGCCAGCGCCCCCAGTAGCGCACCGGCGGCGCACAGGGCAAACGCCACGCCGGCGCCCCAGCGCATGGCGCTCCAACCGGCGATGAAAACCGACAGAAAATACCCCAATGAACTGGCCGCCAGGATCATGCCGATGGCGTAACCGCGTCGGGCCGGGCCGTTCATCCCCATCGCTAACAGCAGCGCCGGCGTATAGGCGCCGCCCTGCGTCAGGCCGACGAAGGCCATCAACACCAGTGCGCCGATATACGAATGGGCAAACACGGCGAACAGCATCAGCGCACCGGCACCCAGCCAGGAAAACAGCAGATACACCCGACGCGCGCCCAGCGAATCACACCACCAGGAAGCCACCAGCAACGCCAGGGCGTTGGTCAGGCTGAACACCGTCTGCACTGTACCGGCGGAGGCGGCGTCGAGCTGCCACTCGCTTCTGATGGTCGGCAGCGCGCCGGCGAACATCATGGTGCCCAGGCAGAGGCCGGCCCGGCTCACGCAAAGCAAAAAGAAAGCTCGCATCTCAGGGGCGCCTCCCTGTCAACCGCAGGGTGAGGATAACGCCATTAACACGCATGACCGATAGCCAAAAGATCCGCATCATAAACTCAGCAATCAGAAGGAGATGCCTCATCATAGTGAGCAAAATCAACGGCTGACAAACGATCTTTCCTCCCTCACTTGGTTGAGCTAGACTCAACCTATGAAAAAAATTCACTCCCTGCCGCACCTGTCCGCTTTCGAAGCCGCCGCCCGTCTCGGCAGCTTCAGCGCCGCTGCGGATGAGCTGTTTCTCACTACCGGCGCGGTCAGTCGCCACATCCGCAGCCTGGAAGAACAGCTGGAGCTCAAACTGTTTTATCGCGGACACAAGTCCGTGCGGCTGACGCAGGCCGGCGAGAATTTTTCCCGCACTGCGTCCCGAGTGATAAGCGAATTGTTTTCGGCGGAAAGCGCACTGAAAGCGAGCGCCGGCCGGCAGCGGCTGGTGGTACACAGCCTGCCGACGTTCACCATGCACTGGCTGATGCCGAAATTGGCAGCGTTCAACGAGATTCATCCGGAGGTCGCGATTGATATCACCACCGCCACTGGGGCCGTCGATCGCAATATGCCGTTTGACCTGGCGATCCGGCGCGATCCCGCGCACTTCTCCGGACTGAAAGCGATCCCTTTTTTGCAGGAAGACAGCCTGTTGGTCTGCAGCCAGAGCTATTTGCGCACCATGCCGATCAGCGCGCCAGACAATCTGGCCGGGCATACCGCCATTCGCATCCGCGCCCGTGAGGATTTATGGCACAGCTGGTTGAATACCTATCCGACGGCACTGGACGCCTCGCCGCCGCCGCTGACGCTCGACCATACCTTCGCCGCCATTCAGGCGGCCGAAGACGGCCTGGGACTGGCCGTCGTGCCTTACCTGTTCTGCGCCAAACATCTGTCGTCTGGCCGGCTGGTGTCGCCTTTCCCAGCGTTGACTATCCGAACCGGCGTTTATTCCCTGCTGCTGCGCGATCGGGACGATGAGGTCGTGAGCCAATTCGCCGCCTGGCTGCAGACGTTCCAGGCGTAAGCGCCGTATCGGAAACGCGTCACCCTCCTGGACATGCGCGAGCGTTTCGCGCGTCCAGTCGGTAAACCAGGCAAAGACATTCTCAGGCGTGGAGCGTCAGGCCTTTTATCGCCTTATCCACCGCTTTCTTCGGCCCGCGCAACGCCAGGCCGACCAAATCCAGATTGTCCGCGTCTTCAGCGAGAAAAACCTGCCGGTTGGCTGCATCGTGCCCGGTCGCAAACATGGCGTGCACATAGGGAACCAACGTCAATTCCCGCTCCAGCCCTTTGCGATGCACATTTTGCAGGCCCGGCAGATCCGCGGCAAAAATCAGCATCGGCTGCCCGGAAATGCCGCCGTAGCGTCTGCCTTGCGCATCCACATAACACTCGCCGATGATTTCCGGGGCGGCGGCGGCGATGCCCGTCGCCAGAAAGGCCACCACATTCAGCCGCTGCCAGGTCTGCAGATCGTCGCGTACGATAAACGCTATCTTGGTATCAAACATGTTTCGCTCTACTCCGTTGTGCTCTTAAAATAAAAGCGCATCATCGGCGATGGGCGAATCAGCGGTATAGAACGTTTGTGCACTGACGTTGATAGGCCGCCGGCGATAAACGGTAGGCGCGCTGGAACCAGCGGCCCAAGTGGCTCTGATCGGCAAAGCCCACCTGCATCGCGACCTGCGCCGGTTCTTCCCCCTGCGCCAACAACAAGCGTGCAGCCCGCAGCCTCAGCCGGACCAGGTAAGCATGCGGCGACTGGCCGAAGGCCCGGGTGAACTGGCGAGTCAGGCGGAAGCGGTCCAGGCCGCACTGAAGCGCAAGTTCATCCAGGCTGGGGTTACCCGCCATGTGCTCGTGCAGGTAGTCTCGTAAGCGATTCATCACAATCAAAGCATCATCGCTTTGGGACGTTGGCCTGACGCGTATATGCCGCGCCAAAAGCGTCAGCAGTTGATCCAGGCTTTGATCGCGCGCCAGCCGGCCTTCCCCCTGATGCAACGCAAAAAAAGCCTGTTGTATCGCGGTCGCCAGCATCGGATCGTCGGTCAACGTGCTGTGGAAGGCGCCTTCCAGCACAGAAACGTCCCCTAATCCGCGGCGGTTCATCGCATCGGAAACCCAATGCTGCGGCAGATAAAGCATGGCATAGGTAAACCCTTCGGCCTGCGGCGCATGACCATCGTGCACCGCGCCCGGCTCGATCAGCATGGCGCGTCCCGGCCGGCTGGTATGCAAGGAACGATGACAGTTGAAACGTTGTAAACCTTGCTGCGTCACGCCCACCAGCATTTCGTCATGATCGTGGGGATCGTAGGCATGCCCCTGAAAGTGGGCATTGACGCTTTCGATGCCGGTTTCGTCATCGCGCCGCAGTTCCAGCCAGTCTTTGTGTTGATGATTAGACGCCATGCAGTCAGTCCGGAGTTCTGCCCATAGGAAAGAAGAAAACAGCTTACCCTGAGACGGTCACCGTTTCACGCTCATAACTCGCAGATGGCATAAGTGCCCTTACCGGCCGATTTCGCCTGATACATCGCGCCGTCGGCGCGGGTCAACAGCATCTCCTCCGTCACGTCAGTGTGTGAGGAAATCGCCGCCCCCAGGCTGGCGGACAGGCTCACCGTCTGCTGCCCGATCTGCGAAATATCAGCCAGCCGCGCCAACACGTTTTCGCAAAATTCGCTGACCTCGCGCTGCGGTTCCGCCAACGGCCACAGGATGACCGTGAATTCGTCACCGGCCAGGCGCGAAACGCTATGGCGCTCGCCGGCGCAGGCGCTGAGCAACCTGGCGAACGTCTTGAGGATCAGATCGCCGAAGTCATGGCCATAGCTGTCATTGAGGGCTTTGAAACCATCGAGATCGATGAACACCAGCGCCATTTGCCGCTGTTCGCAACAGGCTTGCACCGTGCTGGACAACCGACGCAGAAAAGCGCGGCGGTTGGTCAACCCAGTCAGCATGTCGTGCGTAGCATCGTACTCCAGCCGTTGCTGCAGGCGCTTCAACTCGGTAATGTCCATGGACAGAATGTAAAACCCCTGAGCCTCGCACGGCACCAGCGTAGTGTGGATCATCAGCAACCCCTTCTGGGTCTGGAGCTCATTTTCGAAGCTCACCATTTCCCCCGCCAGGGCCCTGTCTATCATCGGTTTCGCTATCTGATAAACGTTCTCCCCCATAAAATCGCGCACCGTCATTCCTCTAAGGCGGCTTTCTTCCAGGCCAAACCAGGTTTTATAGGCGCTGTTAGCGAACAGGTAGCGTTCATTACCGTCGATTTGGCTGATCAACGCCGGCATGTTGTCAGTAATGGCCCGCAGGCGTTCCTTCTCCGTGCTGAGCTGATATTCGGCGAGTACCCGGGTTTCAATCTCTTCGTTGAGTTTCTTGACGACCACGTTCAGCTCCCGCGTGCGGATTTCGACGCGTTGTTCCAGCTCGTGTTGCAGAGCGAACAGATCGGCCTCCGCCGCCTTGCGCTCGCTGATATCGACGATAACCGAGATGAAATGATCCGGTTTGCCGTTAGGCAGCCGGTTTAACGCCACCGTCAGCTGCACCCAGACGATCGAGCCATCGGCACGGAAATAGCGTTTCTCCAGCGAGTAAGTACTGATCTCGTTTCTCAGCAGTTGCTGCAGTTTTTCTAGATCGGTGTTGAGATCGAGCGGATAGGTAATGTCCTGAAAGGTGCGATCCATCAGCTCGCGCTCGGAATAGTGCAACATTTCGCAGATGCGCGGATTGACCCGCAGCCAATACCCCTGCAGTGACACCAGCGCCATCCCTACCGCCGCCTGGGCGAAGGTCTGTTCGAACAAGGCTTCCGAGCGTTGCAGGTTGGACTTCAGGTTTTCGGTATAGACATGGCGTTCAATGCTCTGCAGGTACTCTTCCACCACGGCGGCGAAGTCGTGCAGGTCGGCCACCTGTTCCGGAGAAAACGGCTGCGGCTGGCTGTCGATAATGCACAGGGTGCCGAGCGGCAAACCGTCGAGCGACAGCAGCGGTTGCCCAACGTAGAAACCGATTCGCGGCCCGCCGATCACCAGCGGATTGTCGAAAAAACGCGGGTCGTTGGCGGTATCGGGCACCACCAGCGCTTCACGTTGCAAGATCGCATGGCCACAAAATGAGATGTTACGCGGCGTTTCCCGGACATCCAGACCGTAGCGCGATAGAAACCATTGGCGATCCCGGTCGATCAATGACACCAGCGCAATGGTGACGCCGAAGTATTTCGCCGCCAGCCGTGTAATACGATCCAGTTTTTCCACCGAGTTCGAATCCAGCACGTTCAGCGAGTTCAGTACCGACAGACGTTCGGCTTCGTTTTCGGGGAAGCAGGGTTCAAGCATGTTGTCTCCCATTGTGTCACCCACGGATCCGGCGCAGCCAGCCTGCGTGATTCCGTTCAGCCTATCCGTCGGTTAGCGGCAAATATCCTTGTCCATCATAGACTCACTCAGTATCAATCCGATTGCGCATTCTCGCCAGCTTTGCCGGGCGTTGCGTTTGCCACCGCGCTGCGCTACAGTCGTTCACAAGGTGATGGTGTTCCACCTTTCCCAACCGCCGCGTTCGCTCGAACCGGATGATGACGCCTGATATACAACTTCGCTTTATTTTTTAGGCAGGTATGTCAGGAGTCGCTATGAATGAAATCTCACGTCTTACCCCTTTTCCATCCCAGCCTGATCTCGCCGTGCGGGAAATGCCGCTGTACGTTTTCGGCCATAAAAATCCCGACAGCGACAGCATCTGCAGCGCGCTGGTGGTCGCGGACTGGCTCAATCACCTCGGCAAACCGGCCGTCGCTTTCCGCCTTGGCGAATTGACGCCGGAAACCCGCTACATACTGGCCGCCGCCGGCGTACAAACGCCTGCGCTGCTGACAGACGATCTCCGTGACCGCAAAGTCTGGCTGGTGGATTTTACCGACGTCGAACAAGGGCCGGCCTCATTGCCCGACAGCGATGTGGTCGGCGTTATCGATCATCACCGGCTGGGCACCTTGATCACCCGCAACCCGCCCGATGTCTGGATCCGCGCCGTTGGCTGTTGCGCCACCGTGATCCTGTCCATACTGACGTCAGATACGCCGATGCCGCTTTCTTCCGCCCAGGCCACGCTGCTGCTGGGCGCGATTTTGAGCGATACCGTTGCGCTGAGCGCACCGACCACCACCGAACAGGATCGGGTGGCGGTCGCGCGGTTATGCGCAATCTCTCACGTTGACTATGACGCCTTCATCGCCGGATTGCTTGCCGCCAAAACCGATCTTTCGGGGCAATCCGCCCCGCAGTTGCTGCACCGTGACGCTAAGAATTACCGCATCCATAGCGTCTCGCTGCTGCTGTCGCAGATAGAAGTGCGGGCTATGAGCGATATCGATCCGCTGTTGCCCGCGCTGCAACAGGCGCTCGATCAGGCTAAGCAGGAGGCCGGGCTGGAGATGGCCGCGCTGCTGGTTACCGATATCACCCGCCACCGCTCTACCCTGTATTTCTCGTCGAACCGGGTGCTCGCCATTCGGCAGGTGTCGCTGCCCGGCATGACGAGCCGGAAAAAAGAGGTTTTACCGTGGTTAACCCTACAGATTGCTAACGCAGGGAGATAAGTCATGTCGCTCTATCAACATGCTTTACTGCTGGTGCAGGATGAACGCGACGGCCGGCTGCTGTTGCGCCATGCCGAACGCCTCAATCAGCAGATGAATACGCGCATTACCGTGGCGCACATCAGCGCCGACTATGCCGAGCTGGACTACCTCAGCGATGCACAAACCAAAGATCGCCAGTCCAGCGAGGTGATCGCTGCCAAAGCCATGCTCAGCCGGCTGGTGGAAGACTGCACAATCCCCCTGGAGGTGCGCGCAATTGTCAGTATTCACCGCTTCAAAGACATCGAGGCCCTGATTGCCCGTGAAGGCGTCGATCTGTTGCTGCTCGGCCATCAGAACCGTCCGTTCGGCGTCTTTGCCTCCTTCGGCTTCGAGTTCATTAACCATTTGTCGATCGACGTGCTGATAAAGCACGTGCCCACTCCCTAGAATGAGGTGATCATCCATGAGCTATGAAATTGAAAACGTAACCGCCAGAGAGATCCTGGATTCGCGCGGCAACCCCACCGTCGAAGTTGAAATGACTGCGGCGGGCGTCGTGGCACGGGCTTCGGTTCCCTCCGGCGCCAGCACCGGTTCACGCGAGGCGGTGGAACACCGCGACGGCGATCCGCACCGTTACGGCGGTAAAGGCGTTCAGGAAGCGGTGCAAAGCGTCAAAACGGCGATCAATGAAGCGCTGCGCGGGGTGGATGTACGCCAACAAGGGGAGATTGACCGCCGGTTGATCGCACTGGACGGCAGCGAGAACAAGAGCCGATTGGGGGCCAACGCCCTGCTCGGCGTTTCTCTGGCCGCCGCCCGCCTCGCGGCGCAATTGTCGCAGCTGCCGCTGTATCGTTATCTGGGCGGTCTCGGCGCCAACCTGCTGCCGGTGCCCTGCATGAATATCATCAACGGCGGCGTGCATGCCCGCTGGCAAGGTGCGGACTTTCAGGAATTTATGATAGCGCCGCTGGGCGCGCCGTCGCTGCGCGAGGCCGTGCGCTGGGGCAGTGAAGTTTATCAGGCGCTGCGCCAAATTCTGTTGGAGAAAGGCCTGTCGGTCGGCGTTGGCGACGAAGGCGGTTTTGCGCCGGCGGTTGCCTCTAACCGGCAACCACTGGAGCTGATCGTACAGGCGATAGAGAAAGCCGGTTATCAACCGGGAGACGATATCGCCATTTGCATGGACCCGGCCTCGAGTGAATTCTATGCCAACGGCAAATACCGCCTGCGCAGCGAAAACGCTGAACTGGATGCCGAACAGATGACGGCCTATTACCAGCGGCTGGTGCAAGATTTTCCCATCGTGCTGATTGAAGACGGTTTGGCCGAGGACGACTGGGCGGGCTGGCGCATTCTCAGCGACGCCCTGGGCGATCAGGTGGAACTGGTCGGTGACGATCTGTTCGTCACCAACGTGAAATACATCCAGCGCGGGATTGATGAAAGATTGGCCAATGCGGCGCTGATCAAGCTGAACCAGATTGGCACGCTGAGCGAAACTTTCGCCGCCGTGCAGCTTTGCCAGGCAAATGGCTGGGGCGCCTTTATCTCACACCGCAGCGGCGAAACCGTCGACAGCTTTATCGCCGATATGACGGTTGCGATGCGAGCTGGCCATGTGAAAACCGGCGCGCCGTGCCGCGGCGAGCGGATCGAAAAATACAATCAGCTGATGCGCATCGAAGACCAATTGGGCATCGCGGCGGTATATGCCGGGCGCGCCGCCTTTAAACACCGTTAATCTTTGCAGGCCGGCCACGCACCGGCCTGTTTTTCATTTTTTGCGCGGCATAATCCCGCCACGCCGGATTCCAACAGAATACGCCGCGTCGCCATCAACGTCTCACGCTGCTCGTTCAGCGTCGCCATCATCCGCTCGATTTCCGCCAGCCGGCTGTCGACGCCCTGTATCAACCCATCCTGATAGGCGCTGCCCTGCAGCGCCAATACCCCGCGGATCGCCTGCAGCGAAAACCCCAGATTCTGGCCGATTTGGATCAGGTGCAGCCGCTCCAGCGCGCTTTCGCTATACACCCGATATCCGTTAACGCCGCGCACCGCTTTGGGCAGCAGACCCTGCTGTTCGTAGTAACGTATCGCCGAGGCGGCCATGCCGGCGCGCTCCGCCAACTCTCCGATTTTCATGCCCTATTGACCTTAAAGTTAACTTTAACCCTAGTATAGCGCCATTCCCCCTGCGACAGGAACGTACCCGATGTTTACCCCACTGATTCTGCCCAACGGCAGCCGCTTACCCAACCGTCTGGCCAAGGCCGCGTTGGAAGAAAATCTGGCCGATGAGGGCCAACTGCCCGGCCCCGCGCTATGGCGCCTGTATCGCCACTGGGGTATCGGCGGCGCCGGCCTCATCATCACCGGCAACGTGATGATCGACGGACGCGCCATGACCGGCCCCGGCGGCGTAGTGTTGGAACAGGATACGCCGCTCGAGGCGTTCAAAACCTGGGCGGCGGCCTCGCGCCAAGAAGGCGCGCAGGTATGGATGCAGCTCAGCCACCCGGGCCGTCAGGTGATGGCCAACATGGGCGGCAACGCCTGGGCACCCTCCGCCATCCCAATGGCGATGGGCAAGTACAGCAAGCAGTTTGCCCCGCCGCAGGCCATGAGCGAAGCGCAGATTGCCGAGGTGATCGCCCGCTTCGCCGCCAGCGCGCACGCCGCCGAACAGGCCGGGTTTACCGGCGTGCAGATCCATGCGGCGCACGGCTACCTCATCTCCCAGTTCTTGTCGCCGTTGTCCAACCAGCGCAGCGATCGTTGGGGGGGCGAGCTGGCGAATCGCGCCCGCCTGCTGCTGGAGGTGGTGCGCGCGGTGCGCCAGCGTGTCTCGCCAGGCTTTTGCGTGGCGGTCAAACTGAACTCCGCCGATTTTCAGCGTGGCGGCTTTTCGCCGGACGAGGCCCGACAGGTATTGTTGATGCTCAACGAACTGCCGGTCGATCTGGTGGAGTTGTCAGGCGGGAGTTATGAGAGCCCGGCGATGCAGGGCGAAGCGGCGGACGACAGCACCCTGGCGCGCGAAGCCTATTTTCTGACCTTCGCCCGCGATCTCGCCGCAGTGGCCCGCATGCCAGTGATGACTACTGGCGGCATCGCCCGCCCGTCGGTGGCGCAACGGGTGCTGAACAGCGGCATCGCGGTGGTCGGCATCGCCACCGCCATGGCGGAAATTCCCGATCTGCCGCACCGCTGGCAAACCGGCGAAGCCCCTCATGCGCTGCCCGCGCCGGTAAAATGGCGCGATAAAACGCTGACGCTGCTCGCTCGTATGGCGCTGATCAAGCGCCGCATGCACGCCCTGAGCCGCGATCGGACGCGCAACGTGCGTTACTCCCCGCTGTGGTCGCTGCTCATCGACCGGTGGCGCACCCGCCGCACTCTGCGGCGCTATCACGCCTGGTTACGGCAACGTTAATAACCGCGGTGCCGGCAGACTCGCCGGCACCGCACAAAAATCCCGCTTTTTTGATCGCGCTACGTAAAATCTGCAAGAAATCACCACTCTGGGTACTGCGCTTTTAACGCTCGACCGCTTATATTCATCACAAATTTTGTGTATATAACCGCTATAGGACTTAAGGTGGTGAATAGATGAAAATAAGCCGCTATTTTCTATTTATGTTATTAATCGGAAATTCACCTTAATAATAAATGCATTAAAGAAGTAGCCAAAGGAAAGCAGAAAAGGATTTTTACGCAATGTTAAAGAAATGTTGTTTTTTGCTGGCAAAACCAACGGTCGACAAATCAACAACATATTGATGAGCCTAAGAAAAAACTAAACAATTCAAAACAAAATCGGCTATTGAGTCCCAGGCAAAAAAGCCATATATTGGTCGCGCTTTTCACAAGGCAGTTACTTTTCTAATTCATTAATTCAATCGTTGCGTCTTGAGACCTTCGGTTGTAGGAGAGATATGATGACGGATAAAGTCCGTATTGATACTTTAGTTGCAAACTCATTAAACGGAAACAATGAAACCTATTTGGCGCGTCAAGCCGAATTTGAGTCGAATGTTAGGAGTTATCCGCGCAAATTGCCGTTGGCAATTGCGAAAGCCCAGGGCGTTTGGATCACTGATGTTGAGAATAATCAATATCTTGATTGCCTGGCCGGGGCGGGAACGTTGGCTCTTGGACATAATCACCCCGACGTCCTGCAAAGCATCCAAAATGTCATTACCAGCGGCTTGCCGTTACATACTCTCGATCTCACGACCCCGTTGAAAGATCGTTTCTCCGATTACCTGCTCTCTCTGTTGCCTGGCGAAGGCAAAGGGTATTGCCTGCAGTTCTGCGGCCCGTCCGGCGCCGATGCGGTGGAAGCCGCGCTGAAGCTGGCGAAAAAGCACACCGGCCGTTCCGGCGTGATCAGCTTCTCCGGCGGCTATCACGGCATGACCCACGGCGCGCTGTCAGTCACCGGCAACCTGTCGCCGAAGGCGGCGATCAACGGCATGATGCCGGAAGTGCAGTTCATGCCTTATCCGCATGAATACCGCTGCCCGCTGGGCATCGGCGGCGAAGCCGGCGTCAAGGCGCTGACCTACTACTTCGACAACCTGATCAACGACGTGGAAAGCGGCGTGCGTAAACCGGCGGCGGTGATCCTAGAAGCCGTTCAGGGCGAAGGCGGGGTTAACCCGGCGCCGGCCGAGTGGCTGCAGCGCATCCGCAAAGTGACGCAGGAGCATGGCATTCTGCTGATCATCGACGAAGTTCAGGCTGGTTTCGCCCGTACGGGCAAGCTGTTCGCCTTCGAACACGCCGGCATCGAGCCGGACATCATCGTGATGTCGAAAGCGGTCGGCGGCGGCTTGCCGCTCGCGGTGCTGGGCATCAAAAAAGAGTTCGATGCCTGGGAACCGGGCCACCACACCGGCACCTTCCGCGGCAACCAGCTGGCGATGGCCACCGGCCTGACCACCCTGCAGTACCTGAAAGAGCATAAGGTCGCCGATAAAGTGGCCGCTCAGGGCGAATGGCTCAAAGGCAAGCTGACCGAGCTGCAGAAACGTTATCCGGTGATCGGTCACGTCCGCGGTCTGGGCCTGATGATCGGCATCGAGATCGTCAAGCCGAACGAAGCGCAGGATCACATGGGCTGTTACCCGGCCGATGGCGAGCTGTCCGCGCTGCTGCAGAAAAAATGCTTCGAATCCGGCTTGATCCTGGAGCGCGGCGGGCGCAACGGCTGTGTACTGCGCCTGTTGCCTTCCCTGCTGATCACCAATGATGAGCTGGGTATTTTCCTGGATAAATTTGAGCAGGCGCTGTTGGCCGCCGGCGTCAAGCCTGTCTGATTGGAGCGAATGACCGCGATGTCCAAGTTAAACCCGATTCTGGCTTCCTCGGCGCACAGCGCCGAGGCTTACCGCCAGGCGATCGCACAGAGCAGTGAAGCCGTCGTGCAGTGGCTGCAACAGCCCGAGATGTATCAGGGCAAAAGCGTTGCCGAACTGCGCGAGCGCATTCAGCTAGACTTTACCCCGCAAGGCCTGGGCAACCAGGCGGCGATCGAGCGCGCCATCGAGTACTTTTTGAAAGACAGCCTGTCGGTGCACCACCCGCAGTGCGTGGCGCACCTGCACTGCCCGAGCCTGGTGATTAGCCAGGCTGCCGAAGTGCTGATCAACGCCACTAACCAGAGTATGGACTCCTGGGATCAGAGCCCGTCGGCCACGCTGATCGAAATGAAATTGATCGAGTGGCTCCGCGCCCAGGTCGGTTACCCGTCCGGCGACACCGGGGTGTTCACCAGCGGCGGCACCCAGAGCAACCTGATGGGGCTGATGCTGGCGCGCGACGCGTTCTTCGCGCGTCAGGGCCACTCCGTGCAGCAGGACGGTCTGGTGGGCGATCTGCGCAAGCTGAAGGTGTTCTGTTCTGAAAACGCCCACTTCTCGGTGCAGAAGAACATGGCGCTGATGGGCCTCGGCTATCAGTCCGTCACCCTGGTGAAAACCGATCGCTTCGCCCGCATGGACGTGAACGATCTGGCGGAAAAACTGGCGCAGGCCAAGGCCAACGGCGAGCAGGTGATGGCGATTGTCGCCACCGCCGGCACCACCGACGCCGGTGCCATTGACCCACTGCGCGACATCGCACGGCTGGCGGCGGAGCAGCAGATTTGGGTGCACGTGGATGCGGCCTGGGGCGGCGCGCTGCTGCTTTCCGAGCAGTACCGCGACTACCTGGACGGCCTGGAGCTGGTGGACTCCATCACCCTGGACTTCCATAAACAGTTCTTCCAGACCATCAGCTGCGGCGCCTTCCTGCTGAAAGACGAGCGCCACTATGAGCTGATGCGCTATCAGGCGGCCTACCTGAACTCCGAGTTCGACGAAGCGCAAGGCGTGCCGAACCTGGTGTCCAAGTCGCTGCAGACCACCCGCCGCTTCGATGCGTTGAAGCTGTGGATGGGGCTAGAAGCGCTCGGGCAGAAGCAATACGCCGAGATCATCGATCATGGCGTGACGCTGGCGCAACAGGTGGCGCGCTACATCGCCGATCAAGAAGCACTGGAACTGGTGATGCAGCCGCAGCTGGCCAGCGTGCTGTTCCGCTACCGTCCGGCGCAGCTGGCGGCGAACGGCGATGCGGCCGTCGCGCTGTTCAACCAGCGTATCGGTGACGCCCTGTTGGAATCGGGGCGCGCCAACGTCGGCGTGACCGAGTTCGATGGCGTGACCTGCCTGAAGATGACGCTGCTGAACCCGATCGTGACGCTGGAAGACATCAAGCTGTTGCTGGCGCTGGTCGAGAAAACCGCCCAGCAGCTGCCCGCGTAACCCTCTGCCACTGCGCATTAAAAGCCGATAACCCCAGGTTATCGGCTTTTTTATCGCGCTCACGCCGTGCGCGTATTCAATCCGTTGACATGTTTTCCCAGGATGTCGCTTGTAGGTCCAGATCGATTTCCAGCGTTTCCAAAAAGCGCGCCGTCATCATGTAGTGCCCAATCATTAATGCCAGTTCAGCCAGTTGAACCTCGTCATAATAGCGCCTGACCGCGTTAAATGTGTCGGCAGAGACCTTCACCTGCTTCACGCATTCATCGACAAAATGCAAGATGGCCGTCCCTCTGGCGTCGATGCCCACACCCTGCTCTATTTTCTCGATGTCGTCATCGCGCCACCCCGCAAGGATCGCCAGCGGATAGTGTTGCATACGCTCATAAGCGCTGTGGCTTAACGCGCCAACCCTTAATATGATCATTTCCCGATCTTTATCACACAGTCGCCCGGCCGGAAAAGAAGCGCCCAGGGACAGATATCCCTGCGCCGAACGGCTGGTTTTCAACAGACCCAGCGTAAGATTGGCGGGAAAACGGGCATATTGCTGCTGCTGCTCAGCCGTTAATTCACTCACTACCGGCAGTTTTATTCTGGCCATCGCTTATTCTCCCGCTTGAGCTTCGATAATTGCAACCGGCCGAGCCCAGCCGGCGGATGCCTTATAAACCTTCACCGGCAGACTGATCACGTTAAATCCGCAGGGCGGCAGCAATTCAAGATTGCACAGTTTTTCAATCTGGCAATAAGGATATTGACTGCCGGCATAGTGCCCTTCCCAAATAAGCGAAATATCGCCGCTTTGTTCAAATTTGGTGCGCGTATGGCTGAATGGCGCGTCCCAGCTCCAGGCATCGGTGCCCACCACTCTGACTCCACGTTCAGTAAGATACAGCGTCGCTTCACGGCCCATGCCGCAACCGCGATGAATAAAATCTTCGCTGCCGTAACGCCCGCCGGCCGCCGTGTTGACCAGGACAATATCGCCGGCGGCGATAGGATGGCCGATCCTCGCTAATTCACGCTCAATATCATGTGCAGTGGCTACATAGCCGTCGGGAAAATGCCGAAAATCCAATTTGACGCCAGGGCCGATACACCATTCCAGCGGTATTTCATCAATGGTTTTTGATGCAGAGCCGTCGTCCATATGCGAATGGTAGTGATAAGGGGCGTCCATATGCGTTCCCGCGTGGGTGCTCATGCGGACAAATTCCACCGCCCAGCCCTCCTGACGCGGCAACTCCCGGGGATCCAGACCGGGGAATGATTCCGCCAGCTGCAACGCTCCGTGCTTGTTATCAACATACTCGATTTCCGGCAGAAACCGCTCCGGATCGGAAGCGATCCCGCTCATCAGCGGCACCGAAAGATCAATGATTTTACCGTACATATTGTTACCTTTATCCAGGGGAATGACCTGCCCAGAGTAAGCTTTCCCCATAGAATAGAAATGCCGATTATCAGACAACTTATTGTTATAATAGGAAGACACAGCCATGAACGGACAGGAAGGCGTCATGAAACCGTCAGAATTGACCGGGGAAATCCCAATATCGATTTGGTTCAGAAATAAATCCTGGCCGGCAGGAACGCAATTCCCTTTACAGGCGTTGCCATGGGGCAAACTGATGTATTCCATGAAAGGGTTGGCGGAAATAAATATTGAGAACAATATTTATTTATCCACACCGGAATATGCCATTTGGCTCCCCGTTAATACCGAACATGAATCCGTAGCAAAGAGTGCAATTGACTATGTCATTCTTCATGTCAGCCCCTCGCTATGCCAATCCTTACCGAGCAGACCGCAAACCCTGCGGCTGAATAAGATCGTCAAAGCGGTGCTGGCCGATTTTTCAGAAAGGCTTATTGGCTATCCGCACACGCCTCAGGACCAGACGCTGGTTACCGCGTTGCTTGAGCAGCTGGCGCTGTCGGAGCGTTTTGACAGCTACCTGCCGCTCGGCAGCGATGACGTTGTCAAGATCATGACCGAAAAGATGAGCGCCGCGCCGCACGATCTCAACACCCTGACACAATGGTCGGGCATGCTGGGCTTGAGTGAGCGTACGCTGTCGCGGCGATTTCTCGCCGCTACCGGCATCTCTTTCAATGAATGGAAGCTGAGAAGCAAAACCCTCATGGCGATGACGCTGTTACAGGAAGGGAAAGCCGTCAAATATGTCGCCTCTACCCTGGGATATAACGATCCGTCCGCGTTTATCGCCATGTTCAGACGGCAAACGGGCCAGTCCCCCTCCGGTTTTTTAGCGGTAAGTCATGGCACAGCGAAAACAGGCTCAGGCATAATGCATGGCGACTGATGCAGCATTCGCACGCACAAACTGCATCGAACGCCTTCCCCCCTATTCAGCACGACAGGATGCGCACGCATGACCGACCCTGATTTCAACCTGCTGATCGCACTCGACGCGCTGCTGACGGCGGGCAGCGTTGCCGGCGCGGCGCGGCGTCTCGGTTTAAGCGCCTCGGCGATGAGCCGCACCCTCAGCCGGCTGCGCACGGCCACCGGTGATCCTCTGTTGGTGCGCGCCGGCCGTCATATGGTGCTGACGCCTTATGCCGAAACGCTGCGCGAACGGGCGCGAAACGCGGCATTCGAAGCCCGTGCGGTGCTGCGTCCGGCGCAGGGAGCATTGGATCCCGCCGCGCTGGATCGTACCTTCACGCTGCGCGCCAATGACGGCTTCGTCGAGGCCTTCGGCCCGGCGCTGATCGCCGCCGCCGCCGAACAGGCGCCGCGGGTGCGGTTGCGCTTTGCGCCCAAGCCGGAGAAAAGCGACCGCCCCCTGCGTGAAGGTCTGGTCGATCTGGAGATCGGCGTGTTGGGTGACATGGGCCCGGAAATCCGCCTGCAGGCGCTGTTCCGCGATCGCTTCGTTGGCGTGATGAGAACCGCACATCCGCTGGCGCAACAGCCAGAGATTGGCGTCGCCGACTACGCCGCTTGCGGCCACGTGGTGGCCTCGCGCAGCGGGCGCATTCTAGGGCCGGTAGACGCTGCGCTGGCGGAGCTGGGGCTGGCACGCCATATCGCCGCCGTGGTGCCAAGCTTTCCCGCCGCGCTGGCGGTGGCGCAAGCCTCAAACCTGTTGGCGTTGCTGCCCACCTCTTTCCTGCAGGCTCAACCTGCCGATGGCCCGCTGCGCGTCTTCGAGCTGCCGGTGAAAACGCCGCCCATTACCGTCTCGCAAATGTGGCACCCGCGCCTGGACGCCGAGGCGGATCACCGCTGGCTGCGGCAGTTGGTGTTGTCGGTTTGTCATCGGGAGGCGCAGCCCTCGGTGAATGACAATGTCACCTAAAAAGCGTTTACGGCCTCTGATGCCGGTTTAAATCGGCCAGATAAGCGCAAAACATGTCCGCCATCGCATCGGCATAAGCCGCGATCTCGGTATCGGTTCGCGGCGTTTCGGAGAATTGCTTGCCCGCCGCCCCCAACGTGCCGACGATCAGAGCGCCCGCCAACCGGCGAGTGACCTGCGGAACACCAGGCAACGCTTCGCACATGAAAACCTGCACGATATCCTTGCTGGCTGCCTTTACCGCCTGTGCCTCCGGCGCATCGCGGTAAAGCGGCGCCGCATCATTCAACGCTACGCGCATCTGCGCCTCTTCACATTCCGAACGGATAAACGCCTGCACCAACAACCGCAAGCGCGCGAACGGCGTTTTCTCGCGATCGGCCAAAATACGGCTCAGCATATCCGTGGTCTGCCGCCATTCGTCGCTCTGCAAACGAAACAGGATCGCCGCCTTATTGGGGAAATACTGATAAAGCGACCCGACGCTGACGCCGGCACGCTCGGCCACCCTGGCGGTGGTGAAACGCGCCGCCCCCTCCTGCGCCAAAACCTGAATAGCGGCGGTCAGAATAGCGGACACCAGTTCGGCGGAGCGCGCCTGTTGCGGTTGTTTTCTCGAAGAAATTTGCTTACTGCGGCGTTCAGTCATAGCGGGCGGCCAATGCGAATAGAGGAATGCGAATAGTTCGTCATATTATAACGGCATGCGCTAACGCGCTCCATTTACGACAGGAAATTTGCCATGAGTACCCTGACCACTGCCCCCTTAGCGCCGCTGCTAACCCGTCTGTTCCAACAGGCATCCCGCCGGTCCCCGGCGCTTGCCGCCCTGTTCCGCGACGTGCCG
The DNA here is from genome assembly GCF_002752475.1 of Serratia sp. OLAL2. Classification (NCBI taxonomy): domain Bacteria; kingdom Pseudomonadati; phylum Pseudomonadota; class Gammaproteobacteria; order Enterobacterales; family Yersiniaceae; genus Serratia; species Serratia sp. OLAL2. The sequence goes on from NZ_MSTL01000018.1 coordinate 573,317, forward strand.
GACGCAGAGCAAAGCCGGCTGATGCAGAGCAAAACCGAGTACCGCGAACTCTACCACCGCCTGAAGGATTTACCGCTGGCCGTGTCGCCGGCGACCGGTGCCTTGCTCTACATGTTGGCGCGGGGTTGTCGGGCGCAAAACATCGTCGAATTCGGCACGTCGTTCGGTATTTCGACCCTGCACCTGGCCGCCGCACTGCGCGATAACGGCGGCGGCCGATTGATTACCTGCGAGTTTGAACCGAGCAAAGCGGCGCGGGCGCGTGACAACCTGACCGAAGGCGGCGTCATCGACCTGGTGGAGATCCGCGTCGGCGACGCCCTGGAAACGCTGCGCGGCGATCTGCCGGCCACGGTCGACCTGCTGCTGCTCGACGGCGCCAAGGGACTTTATCCCGATATTCTCGACCTGCTTGAGAGCCGTCTGCGGCCCGGTGCGCTGATCGTCGCGGACAACGCCGATGACAGCCCGGATTACCTGGCGCGGGTGCGCGATCCGGCGACGGGCTATCTCTCCACGCCGTTCGCGGATGACGTCGAATTGACAATTCGGCTTTAAAATCCCCATCGAGCGAGGGTTGTTCCCCCTCGCTCGATGGGAGAACATAGCGTTCACGATGCCTGACTCAGTGAAACGCCCATGACGCTTCCCCCTCTCTGGCCGGTCTTCGACGGCCATAACGACCTGCTGCTCAATCTGTGGCTGCAGCATGACGACGATCCGGTCGCCGCCTTTTATTCCCGCGTCACGCCGGGCCACCTCGATTTCTCCCGCATGCGGCGCGGCGGATTTTTCGGCGGGCTGTTCGCGGTATTTATTCCTCCGGTCAGCTATATAGCCCAGATGCGTAATCAAACGCAAGACGAGGCGCAGGCCGCCTTCGATCCGCTGGCGATCGCCGAACGGCAGATCGCCATCCTGCAGCAGCTGGAGCAGGCTTCTCAGGGGCAGCTGCGCATCTGTCGCACCGCCACCGAAATAGAACAGTGCCGCCTCAACCGGCAAATCGCCGCGGTGCTGCATATCGAAGGCGCCGGCATGATCGATGCAGAACTGACGCAGTTGGAGGCCTTCTACCGGCTGGGCGTGCGCAGCATCGGGCCATTCTGGAATCTGCCAAACGCCTTTGGTACCGGCGTCAGCGGGTCGTTCCCCGGCTCACCCGATACCGGCCCCGGCCTGACGCCGGCCGGCGAGGCGCTGATCCGTGCCTGCAATCAGCGCCGCATCATGATAGACGTCTCGCACATGAACGAGAAAGCCTTCTGGCAAACCGCCGCGTTGAGCACCGCACCGCTGGTCGCTACCCACTCCAATGCCCATGCCCTCTGCCCGCAGCCACGCAACCTGACCGACGCGCAGCTGGACGCCATCACCCAGAGCGGCGGGATGGTCGGCGTCAATTTCGGCACCGCCTTCCTGCGGGCGGACGGTAAACGTGACAGTGCAACGACCGGCTTAACAGAAATTGTTAAACACGTTGAGTATTTGATCGCTAAACTTGGTGAAGATCGCGTGGGGTTTGGCTCTGATTTTGACGGGGTCAACGTACCGCAACCGTTGGAGGACGCCGCAGGCCTGCCGCGCCTGACGCAAGCGCTGGCGCAGGCCGGGTTCGATAACCGGCTGCTGGAGAAGCTGACCTGGCGCAACTGGCTGAACGTGCTCGCCGCCACCTGGGGTGAATAACCCGGTTACGCTTTAAAGGTTGCGATCTCCGTCACATTTCGCCAACATTGTGCCGGCCGAATGCGAACGTTTCTCATTGGGTTCGACATATTACGATGCATGCTAAGGAGCACCGCTATGACTACCTGGACTAAACCTGAGTTTGTTGACCTGCGTCTGGGGCTGGAAGTAACGCTGTACATTTCCAACCGTTAATCGCCCGTCTGCCCGCCCTTCGCGCGGGCATTTCTTTCCCTCTCTTTCTGGTTTAGACATGCAGATAAAAGTTCTCGGCTCGGCGGCGGGCGGCGGCTTTCCCCAGTGGAATTGCAACTGCGACAACTGTCGGGGCGTTCGCAACCACAGCATCAGCGCCACGCGCCGCACGCAGTCTTCCATCGCTATCAGCGACGACGGTAAAAACTGGGTGCTGTGCAACGTTTCCCCGGACATTTGCCATCAACTGTTGGCCTCGCCCGAATTGAATAACCCCGACGTGCTGCGTGGCACCGGCATCGGCGCGATCGTGCTGACCGACAGCCAGATCGATCACAGCGCGGGCTTGCTCAATTTGCGTGAGGGCTGTCCGCACCAGGTCTGGTGCACGCCTGAAGTACATGACGATCTCAGCACTGGCTTCCCGGTGTTTCCCATGCTCTCCCATTGGAACGGCGGGTTGATTCACCACCCGGTGACGCCCGGCGAACCGTTCCACACGGCGGTCTGTCCGACCGTGCGCTTTACCGCCATTCCGCTGCTCAGCAACGCGCCGCCCTATTCGCCGTACCGCGATCGTCCGCTGCCGGGCCACAACGTGGCGCTGTTTATCGAAGATACCGCACGCGGGGTCGGGCTGCTGTACGCACCGGGCCTGGGTGAGCCGGACGAGGCGCTGATGCCGTGGCTGCGCCGCGCGGACTGCCTGCTGATCGACGGCACGCTGTGGCGCGACAACGAGCTGGCCAACGCCGGCGTGGGCCGTAATACCGGCAAGGACATGGGGCATCTGGCGCTGGCGGAAGAACACGGGCTGGCGGCCCTGCTCGCCACCTTGCCCGCCAGGCGCAAAATCCTGATCCACATTAACAATACCAACCCTATCCTCAATGAAAACTCGGCAGAGCGGCAAAGCCTGACCGCCGCCGGCATTGAAGTGAGCTGGGACGGCATGAATATCGAACTGTAGGGAACCGCCATGACGCAACCACTCCCCCTTGACCCACAGGCGTTTGAAGCGGCGCTGCGCGCCAAAGGCGCTTATTACCATATCCACCACCCGTACCACATCGCGATGCACAACGGCGAAGCGACCCGCGAGCAGATCCAGGGCTGGGTGGCCAACCGGTTCTACTACCAGACCAGCATTCCGATTAAGGATGCAGCGATCATGGCCAACTGCCCACAACCGGAAACACGCCGCAAATGGGTACAGCGCATCCTGGATCACGACGGCTACGGCGGCAGCGAAGGCGGCATCGAGGCCTGGCTGCGCCTGGGCGAAGCCGTTGGGCTGCAGCGCGACACTTTGCTCTCTGAAGAGCGGGTACTGCCGGGCGTGCGCTTCGCGGTGGACGCCTACGTCAACTTCGCGCGCCGCGCCTGCTGGCAGGAAGCAGCCTGCAGCTCACTGACCGAACTGTTCGCGCCGCAAATCCACCAATCGCGCCTCGACAGCTGGCCGCAGCACTACCCGTGGATCGACGCCGCCGGCTACGACTATTTCCGCAGCCGCCTCGGCCAGGCCAACCGAGATGTGGAACACGGCCTGGCGCTGGCGCTGGACTATTGCGACACCGTTGAAAAGCAGCAGCGCATGCTGGAGATCCTGCAGTTCAAGCTGGACATTCTGTGGAGCATGCTGGACGCCATGAGCATGGCCTACACCCTGAACCGCCCGCCTTACCACAGCGTGACCGCCGCGCGGGTATGGCACAACCAGAGGCTGGTGTAATGACGCTGAACCCTGAACACACCCCCGTCTTCCGCCGCGGTTACCGCCTGCAATGGGAGCAGGTGCAAAACAGCCATGTGATCCTCTACCCGGAAGGCATGGCCAAGCTGAACGACAGCGCCGCCGCCATTTTGCAACTGGTCGACGGCCACACTACGCTGAACGGCATCATCGCCCAGTTGAACGCCCGCTTCCCCGGCGCCGAAGGGTTAGCGGACGACGTGCTGGAATTTTTCCAGCGCGCCTACGAACAAAAATGGGTGACCTTCCGTGACTGAACCACGTGCGCCGGCGGTGAATCCGCCGCTCTGGCTGCTGGCGGAGCTGACCTACCGTTGCCCGCTGCAGTGCCCCTATTGCTCTAACCCGCTCGATTTTGCCGCGCAGGAAAAAGAGCTGACCACCGCGCAGTGGATCGAGGTGTTTCGCCAAGCGCGGGCGATGGGCAGCGTGCAGCTCGGCTTCTCCGGCGGCGAGCCGCTGGTGCGTAAAGACCTGCCCGAGCTGATCGCCGCCGCCCGCGATCTCGGGTTTTACACCAACCTGATCACCTCCGGCATCGGCCTGACCGAGAAAAAGCTGCAGACCTTCGCCGACGCCGGGCTGGATCACATTCAGATCAGTTTTCAGGCCAGCGATGAAACGTTGAACGCCGCGCTGGCGGGCTCCGCCAAAGCATTTCAGCAGAAGTTGGCCATGGCCAAGGCGGTCAAGGCGCTCGGCTATCCGATGGTGCTCAACTTCGTGCTGCATCGCCATAATATCGGCCAGATCGACCGCATTATCGAACTGGCGATCCAGCTGGACGCCGACGACGTCGAGCTGGCGACCTGCCAGTTCTACGGCTGGGCGCACCTGAACCGTGAAGGTCTGCTGCCGACCCTCGAACAGATCGCCGATGCGGAAACCGTGGTGAAACGCTACCGCGAATGCATGGCCGCCGACGGCAAGCTGGCCAACCTGCTGTTCGTCACGCCGGACTACTACGAGGAGCGCCCCAAAGGCTGCATGGGTGGCTGGGGCGCCATCTTCATGAGCGTGACGCCGGAAGGCATGGCGTTACCCTGTCACAGCGCCCGTCAGTTACCGATTGCCTTCCCGTCGGTGCTGGAGCACGATCTGCAGCATATCTGGTACCACTCGTTCGGTTTTAACCGCTATCGCGGCTATGACTGGATGCCGGAGCCCTGCCGTTCCTGCTCGGAGAAAGAGCAAGACTACGGCGGCTGCCGCTGTCAGGCGTTCATGCTAACCGGCAACGCCGACAACGCCGACCCGGTGTGCGGCAAATCGCCGCACCACGGCACCATTCTGGCGGCGCGGGAAGCGGCGAACCGTTCGCAGATCGGTATCGATCAGCTGCGTTTTCGCAATCAGGCCAACTCCCGTCTGATCTTCAAGGGTTGACGATGGCACTCGCCGGCGCCTCTTGGCAGCTCGATAACGGTTTGGCCGTCAAGGCGATAAGCGACCCTGCTGCCGACTGCGCCGCCGCGCTGGTGCGCATTGAGGCGGGCAGTTTTCAGGCGCCCGTCGCCTGGCCGGGCCTGGCGCACCTGCTGGAGCATATGTTGTTTCGCGGCAGCGCGAACTTCAGCGCGCAAGAGGGCCTGATGAGCTGGGTACCGTCGGTCACTGGCCGACTGAACGCCACCACCCAGGCTACGCAAACCGCGTTTTTCTTCGAGGTGGGCACCGAACATTTGGCGCAGGGGTTGGCGCGGCTAAGCGATATGCTCGCCGCCCCACAGCTGGCGACCGAGGCGATTGAGCAGGAGATCGAGGTCATCGACGCCGAATACCGCCTGCTGCGCGCCGAGGTAGAAACCCGCTGCGAAGCGGCGCAGCGGCAGATGTTCGGCGGCCTTGGTGCAATGCATCGCTTTCATATCGGCAGCCGCGCCGCTTTCGGCAACGACATTTCCGCGTTGCAGCAGGCGCTGCGGCAGTTTCACCAGCGCTATTTTCGCGCGCCAAACATGACGCTGTGGCTGCAAGGCCCGCAATCGCTGGCGCAGCTGCATGCGTTGGCACAGCGCTACGGCAGCCGCTTGCCATCGGGCAGCGCCATACCGCACGAAGCCTCACCGTCGCTGACCGCTGCGAAAGATTACACCCTGTCTCTTCCCGGCACGCCGCAGCTGAGGCTGGTGTTTGCCCTGTCGCGTTCCCATTCACGCGGTTGGCTGCGGCGGCTGGAGCGCCTGCTGTTGGACGAAGCCCCCGGCGGGCTGCTGGCGCGGCTGCGCGCTCAGGCGTGGTGTGACGCCGTTCGGCTGGATTATTCGCGCTGCAGTGAGAACAACGCCCTGCTGAGTTTTATCTTTACCGTTAATCACGGTTCAGCCGCTGAAGCTGCCCACATCGAAAGCGCCCTGCTGGCGTGGCTACAGGCGCTGCAGGTGCTGACACCGGCTCAGCTTGCGCATTACGAGCGGCTGGCAAATCGCGATTTCCACCGTTTGGCGCCGCTCGATCAGCTGCGGGCCAGAGCGCTTGGGCTACCGCCGGTGGAGTCGAACGACGATTGGCCGCGGCATATTGCGGCGCTGATTAGCGCGCCGCGCCGTCGCCTGGCCGTGCGGTCTGATGGCCACGGCGAAACCCGTGAAATTCAAGGGCTGCCGCTGGCGCTTGGCCCCTTCGCCGGCGCCGCGCTGACGTCTGCCGCGGAACCATTCCGCTTTTTCGCCACCTCGGCGGCGCTGCCGAGCCCGAGATTGCCTTCCGGCCTGGCGCCGCTGCGGCATCTGCTCCCCGGCGAAGCGCAGCCTGTGCTGCTGCTGCGGCCGGCGCCGTCGAGCCGCTTCAGCGATGGACAGGCCTACGGCTTACAGGCGGCGCTGCGCACCGGGGCGGCAGAACTGGCGCATCGGGAGGGACATTTGAGCTTCGAGCGCCATCAGGGCGTGTGGCTGCTGCAACTGGCGGGCAGCCACGCGCTGATCTGCCACGGGCTGAGTGAGGTGAACCGAGCGCTGGCGGTGTTGCCGCCGACCGTTCTCAGCGAAGCGGCGAGAAACCTGCGCCATACGCAGCTGAAAGAACAAAGCGATATCGCCATTCGCCGCCTGTTAGCTCAATTGCCGGCGGCGCTCAGTGCGCCAACCGAAGCAGCACAATGGCATGCCACCTTGATCGGCGGCGATGGCGAGTTAAAACGGCAGCTGTCGCACCTGCTGTACGACTTCCCCTATTTCGTGGCCGCGGAGCCGCCGCTGCCGACACATCAACATCATTGCCCCATCACGCTGACGGAAAGCGGCGCCGAAAGTGCCTTACTGCAGTTTTACCCGCTGCAAAACGATGAAGCCGAAGGCCGTTGGGCGCTGCGGGTGCTGGCCCAGCTTTACGCGCCGCGCTATTTTCAGCGGCTGCGCGTGGAACGCAACGTGGGTTACGTGGTGCAATGCGCCTTCCACCGCTGCGCCGATGCCGAAGGCCTGCTGTTCGCGCTGCAATCCCCGACGTTCACCGTTGAACAGCTGAGGCAGTTAACCGACGAATTCTTATTGCAGATGCGTCATGAGTTGCCGCACGTTAGCGCGGGTGAACTGGCGCAAATACAACAGGCGACGCAACAAAACTTGCAGCGCCTCAGCACCGAATCGTTGCAGCGCGCCCGAGAAATTGCCTTGGAAGATCGCGTGGCCATGGCTGACGCGGCGCCAGTCACGCTGACCCAACTGTTGCACTGGCAGCAGCGTTTGCTTTCCTCTGATTGATTAACCCGACGGGAAACACCAGCCGGGGGGAATAGGACGCGGAGAAAGTATCACCTCATGCCAAAGAAGGCCGGCTGGCCGCGAAAAAAACCCCCATCGTCACGATGAGGGCTGAATAAAGCGAAGCACGCTAACCGCGATCAGAAGCGCCAGGTCAGACCGGCGTTGACGCTGTTATCCTGGTGGTTGGACGACAGCTGCCCGCCGTAGCCAAGGGACAGGACGGCGTTTTTGTTAATCGACACATCGACGCCCGCTTTCAGAATCGCCCCATCGCGGGAAACCGGCACGCTGTTTACGTCGAACGCCGCATCAGTGCGTTTGAACATCAGCTGCGTTTTACGTTCCAGCTTGCCGTACTGATGTTGCCAACCCAGCTCGCCGCGCAGCGCGATCGCCACACTGTCGGTTTGCCACTCGGTGTCGGCGCGGAGACCCAGCGTCGAGGCGGTGGCGGACTGACTTTGTTTGTCGCCGCGCAGTGCCGCTGCCCCGCCTTGCTCGTTGATCTCCTCGTTACGGTAATGGGTATACGCCAGGTTGGCGAACGGCTCAAGGTTGACCGCATCGCTCGACCAATCGTAGCCGCTTTCGATGAACAGCTGACCGGTACGCGCGTTATACTTGGCCTTCTCGCGATCCGACTGCGCGCCGTAGTTCACCGAGCGCGAGGTGTCGATGCGATGCCAGGTATAGGTGCCGCCTGCTCGCAGGGCCAACGCGCCGAAGCGTTTGTCGCCGTACAGCCCCAGATGGTAGTTGTCGCTGTGGGCATCTGACTGATAACCGCCATCCAGCGAAGTGCGGGTATACCCGGTCATCACCCCAAGCCGGCCGTCGTCAAACAGTTCGCTGTCCAGACCTAACAGTACGCCATAGGTAGAGGTCTGGTAGCCGGTGGCGTTGTCGTTGCCGGAAGCATGCCCCCAGTTGCCCAGCAGTTTCGCCCAGGCCCCATTATCATCCGCCTTGATATCGGAAGCGATACGGCGGCCTTCCGCCTGGCGCAAGCGCTCGGTGGCGGCATCGCGCAGGTAACGGCTTCCGTTAATCTGGGCGGAAGCCATATCCGCGTGGATCTGGCCGGACAGTTGACGGGTCGCCTGTTGCAGCTCTCTGGCCGACGTGAAGCCGAGGAAGCTTTCATACACCGGATGGCCGGTTACGACGCCCGCATCTTCGGTAGCGGCTTGCGCTTTGCCTTCATCACCTTGCAGTGCGCTTAGCGCCTCAGCGGTAGGGGCAGCCACGCTGCGCTTCACCGTTTCCGTGACTGGCTCCGTCGCGTTGAGCGTCTCCACCGCACGAGCTACCGCTTTCTCGTTCTCAGTGCTGGCCAGGCTGTCAAAGCTGGCGTCGGTGCGCGTGATGCCAAGGCCGACGTCATTGCCCTGATAATCCAGCGCGACTTTAACAAACGGATACGCTGGGTTGGCGTTTTCGAACCGGCCGTTGACGCCGTCCGTCGTGGTCAGGATGGTGTACTTGTTGCCCAGCAGACTCTGCGCCTCATTCTGCGACAGCAGGTTTTGGCTGCGCTCCAGGCTGACATTCACACTGCCGCCGTTGAGGAAAGCGCGCCGCGCGGCGATCTTATCGCTGCGGCCATTGTCCGCCACTTCCACGTTATACTGCGAACCGCGATCAAAAATGGCGTCGTGCAACACATGCAGCGTGCCGATGCCGTTACCCGGCGCGACGCTGCCGCCCCGAACCGCTCTGAAGGCGCCTACGGTACCCTCACCGGACAACGTGCCGCTATTTTCGATATAGACGTTGGAGGCCACCGAACCGTTGATCGCCAACACGCCCTGTTTCACCCAGGTATCACCGCGATAGGTGTTATTACCCAACAACGCCAGCGTACCGGCGCCCGTTTTGGTCAAGCCGCCGTGCCCGCTGATGTCGTTACTCCACGAATCGAAGTCGCATTCGCTCGACGTGCAGCGCCGCTCAACAGAGGTACCGGGTTCGACGATATTTCCCAGGCCGGGGATATTCACCACGAACTGTTTTTCACTGTAGGAGCCCGGTACATAATATTCCTGCGGGATATCCTCTTGGGTAATAAACATTTTCGGACCGTTGATCGCATCGCGTAAATTGACACGTCCCCAGCCGAACAGATTATCAATACCGGCAACACCCAAATCGGTGGCGGTGGTTTTAATTACCGCGGATATTTGATCGGCGCTCATATAAGGGAAACGTTGCATCAATACGGCGGCAACGCCGGTAACGTGCGGCGCCGCCATTGAGGTGCCGGATTTATTGCCGTAGCCGGGATTAACCGACAGCTCGCCCTTATTATAAGCTTCGCGATTCACGGCGCCACCGGTATTGGATTCCAGCCGGCCAACGGTGCTGTAAATATCAGAACCCGGCGCGGAAACGCAGTAGCTGGCCGTTTGTCCGCAGCTGGTCGAGGAAACGCTTAACTGATTTTCGTCACTCAGGTTGGTCACAATCAGGTAATTATTCAGTACGTCCGGGAAAGCGTAAGGCAGTGACTTTTGCGCTTCCGGGATATTGTAGTTGTTGTAATTTCCTGCCGAGAAGACGATCAGCTTGCCGTGCCTGGCCGCCCGCAGCAGCGTCGACATGGCGCTGTGCCCGCCGGTGGGCACCGGTTGTTCGCTGCCCCATTCCACGCTGGATTTGCTGCGCATCATCTCGGCGATCACTTCGTTTTTTACAAATGCCACGTAGTCCGGCCTACCGTTCGGCAACCAGATGATATCGCCTTTGGCGTCTCGCCGTATATCTGGCGCGATCCCCCAGCTGTTATTGATGACGCGGGCTGCGCTCTGAATCAGCTCTTCACGGCCGTTGCGATTACCGTAATCATTCAATTTGGTGCCGATAATATCCGCGTCGAAAGCAACGCCGTGCATACCTGCGCCATCTCTTTTAGCCGCCGCGATACCGGCTACGTGCGTGCCGTGATCGCCGAAAGACATATTATCTTGTTTATCATACGAGAAGTTATAACTGCCGTTATCCAGGCGCGTCAGTTTACCGGCGAATTCAGAATGGGAAAGAATGGCGTTATCGATAATGCCGATGGTTATACCTTTACCGGTATAGCCTCTGGCATAGGCGAATTCGGCGGAAATAGCCTTAAGCCCCCATTGGCGATTAAACTCCGCGGTTTTCCAACTGTCAGGCACGCCCAATCGACCGGGATCCTGATAAGCGGCAAGAGAAGAATGAATGGATAAGCCATAACAACCCAGAAAAACGCAATACGCTAACTTCAATCTTTTATTAAGTATCATTTTACGCTCCATGTTTATTTATACCCAGAAGAAAACTTACGTTTTAACCGCGCTGAAACCTCCTATGATCGTGAAACGACGGATAACACATGCGGGCCCGACGCGGGCCGCGCGAACAGACAGGCTGAGAGATGCAAATGGGCGCAGACAGACAAAGAGATGCCATCGCGCCGGGCGCCTATGGCGCAGACGTTTGGAGAGGAGGCGAATGTACGCTTGCCGGCGCCGTTGCGCCGAAATGCCCCGACCATCGGGTGCGGGCGTAAGGATCAGGCTGTGGGTGCATTTCGCCTCACCATCCAGTTTTGCTAATGATTATCATTCGCGAGGCTATCTTATACGTAAGCAAAGTGTCAACAGATGAAACAAAACATTTCTTGATTTGCATCATAACTTTTCTCTAAACGCCGGGCGACGGTGCTGCGACAACCGCTGAAGAGTGCATAAAATGGCGGTTATTGCCGCCATAAGTGAGATTTTCGTCAGTGAAGACGCATAGCGCCGGCAGAGCAACCGGTGGAAGAGCATAAAAACACCTGAACATTTCATCAAATAGAAACATCAGATTGATTAATTTTTATGGCAAAACCCCATCGTGGTCCGATCACTTATTTTTCGTTGCAATATAAGGGGGGCTTATAAATAACAGGAATATTCCTAATGCGTTCACGCTGGATGTATTCCATGCTAGCGGGCTGATTTTTAGCCGCGCCCGCTGGCTATTCCCAATTTCATTGGCAAGACTATATTGAAAGAGGCTCTGCTAGAGAGCGAGAATATGGGTAATTTTCCGAGGAAATGCCGCATGACCCTGTTGCCCAAGCAGACCAATAACAAAAATCCGATTGATCTCTATAGCGAAATCGTAGACGACTTGCCCGGTCTGATTTGCTTCGGCAACCGCCTTGGCGGCTACTTCAATAAACAGTGGCGCGACTATACCGGCGCAATCGCCGGTGAACACGGCGCCGCTGATTGGCTCGATACCCTGCACCCCGACGATCGCGAGCGGCTGGCCACACAATGGCGCCAGGCGATCGTTGCCCTCTCCTCATTCGCCGGTGAGGCTCGCCTGCGCGATCGCAGCGGCGCCTACCGTTGGTTTATGTTGGCGTTTAACGCCCGTCAGGACGGCATGGCGCTGGAGCCCAGCTGGTACCTCACCGCCACCGACATCCACCCGCAAATGCTGCAACGTCAGCAAAACGTTCAGGCGCTCTCTATCCAGCAAGACATGCTGGACGCCAGCGTCGACTGCATCAAAGTGATCAATCGCGACGGCACGCTGCGGCACATGAACCGCTCCGGCAGCCTGGCGCTCGGCCTGGATCCGGCGCAAAAAGAGTTTGGCATGCCCTGGCTGGGGCTGTTGTCGCCCGAAGTCCGCCGCCGTGGCAGCAAGGCGCTGCACAGCGTCAGAGCCGGTAAAAATGCGCGCTTCGCGGGATTAAGCGTGACGCCGCAAGGAAAAAAACAGCATTGGGACAACATTCTCTCTCCCGTCAGCGATGAACACGGCGCAGTGGCCGAGATCTTGTGCGTCTCGCGCGACGTGACGTCGCAACGCGTGATGGAACAGCGTCTGTTGCTCGCCAGCGAATATGACGAATTGACCGGCCTGCCCAACCGGCGCTTATTCAAGAAAAAGCTGAAGCAAGAGATGAAGCGCGCCCTGCATGGCAACAAGTCCCTCGGGCTGATGCTGCTGGATCTTGACCACTTCAAGCTGGTGAACGACACGCTGGGCCACGCGGCGGGCGACCATCTGCTGCGGGTTCTGGGTAAAAGGCTCAGCGCCTGCATGAATACGCATTCGTTCGTCTCCCGCCTCGGGGGGGACGAATTCGCGGTGGTAATCAGCGACGTTGAAAACGAGCAGGATATTTTCCGCATCGCCAACAAGTTTCTGCTGCAGCTGGAGACGCCGATCACCCACGGTGGCAAGACGCTGCATTGCGGCATGAGCATCGGCGGCGCCATCTACCCCAAAGATGCCCGCGACGCTTCGGAACTGATGAAATGCGCCGATACCGCGCTGTATGAGCTGAAAGACGGCGGCCGCGGCGGCGTCTATATGTTCGATCGCAAGATGATGGACAAGGCCCGTGCGCGCGCCAGCCAGCTCAACTACGCGCGCCAGATCGTGCGCGACAACTGCATCCGTCCCAGCTACCAGCCGAAGGTCAGCCTCTCCGACGGCAGCATCGTCGGCTTCGAAGCGTTGCTGCGCTGGCATTGCCCGCAAAACGGCATACAGCTGCCGGCGACGGTCAGCGAAGCCTTCAACGACTACGAGCTGGCGACCAAGATCAGCGAAGCCATGCAGCTGAAGGTCTTCGCCGATATCGCCCGCTGGCGCACGGCCGGCGTGGCGGTACGCCCTATCTCGCTGAACGTGTCGCCGATCGAATTTTTACGCGACAACTACGCCGAAACCTTCCTGCAGCGCCTGCTGAAATTCCATATTCCCCACCACCTGATCGAACTGGAAGTGACCGAGCACGCGTTCAACAAACATGGCTCCAAGTACGTGCTGCGCGCGCTGCAAATGCTCAAAGAGATGGGCATCCGCATCGCACTGGACGACTTCGGCACCGGCCATTCCTCATTCAGCCATATCATGGATTACCCGCTGGACTGCATTAAGCTGGACTGCGATTTCGTTCAACGCATGAACACCGAACCGGCGATCCTGGCGATCGTGGAAAGCATCGGTATCCTCGGTCAGAAGCTGTCGATCGATATCATCGCCGAGGGCGTGGAAACCGAGCAGCAGCGGCAAACGCTGTGCGAAGCCGGTTTCCATATTGGCCAGGGTTTTCTGTTCAGCCGGGCGGTGGAATCCCAGCGGGTGCCCGAGCTGCTGCAAGCGGTGCCGCAATCTGTCGAGGGCCGTTAAGCCCCCTGCCGTGCGCCAAACGGCGCCAGTTGCATACCGATAAGCGTCACTACGCAGATGAGTGCCCCGGCGTAGAAGGTGGAGGCGGAACCGAACAGCTCCCACAAGGTTCCAGCCCCAAGACTCGCCAGCAGCAGCGCCACGCCGCTGATCAGATTGAACATGCCAAACGCGGTGCCGCGCAGATGAGCCGGCGCTGTATGCGCCACCATCGCCGCCAATAGCCCCTGGGTCATGCCCATGTGCACCCCCCACAGCGCTACGCCAAACAGCACCCCGCCCCAATGATCGCTCAGCGCCAATACCAGGTCGGCGGCGATCAGCACCAGCAACCCGGCTTTCAGCAATCCTTCATGGCTCATGCGGTCAGACAGTTTTCCGAACGGATAGGCCGAGCAGGCGTAGACCAGATTCATGGCGACCATCACCAGTGGGATCAGCGCCAGCGGCGTGCCGCCCTGCTGCGCCTTCAACACCAGGAACGCTTCGCTGAAGCGCGCCAGCGTAAAGATCGCGCCGATGCTCACCACCCACCAATAGCTGCGCCCCAGCAGCCGCAGGTTGGCGCGGGTGATCGGGTTGGTACGCTTGTGGGTTATCGCGGCGGTCGGCTCTTTCAGGCCGAAAAACAGCAGCGCAATCGCCAGCGCCGCCGGGACCGTCGCCACCCAAAAGATGGCGCGAAAATCGTTGTGCCACAGCAGCATCAGGCCGACGGCCAGCAGCGGCCCTAAAAAGGCGCCGACGGTATCCAGCGACTGCCGCAGCCCGAAGGCCGCGCCGCGAATTTCCGGCGGCGTCACGTCGGCCACCAGGGCATCGCGCGGCGCCCCGCGGATGCCTTTGCCCACGCGATCCAGCAGGCGCGCGCTCATCACCATGCCGGACGACGATGCGATAGCGAAAAACGGCTTGCTGATGGCGCCCAACCCGTAGCCCAGCAGCGCCAGCCCTTTGCGTTTACCGAGGTAATCGCTGAGCACGCCGGAGAACACCTTGACGATCAATGCCGTCGCCTCCGCGAGCCCTTCGATCAGCCCGATGACGATCACGCTGGCACCGAGCGTCGTCGCCATAAACAGCGGCAGCAGGCTATGGATCATTTCCGAGGAAACGTCCATCAGCAGGCTCACGCTACCCAATACCCACACGCCGCGCGGTATGCGGCCCAACGTAGCGAAACGCGACGACATGGTTCATCCTCGATCGATTCAGCGCCGCCAGAGGCGCCTCATGATTTTTCCAAGATTGGTTAGTTGATTTTGTTCGTTCACAGATCTGCAGCCTTTAGAGATAGTGCAACGACCGTGTGACACCCATAATAATGAAGGTAATTAACATAATGATATATAGCAAAAAGATGATAGTGATTGCGGCGCTGCTGAGTTTTTCCGCCGCCGCCGCACCGGGCGTGGATCTCGTCGCCAACGAAACGCCGATCCACACGGTGAAGAGCGCCGAAGCCGTGGCCAAAATCCCCGCCGGCTTCCGGTTCGTGGAACCCGGCACGCTGACGGTGGCCATTTCCCTGCTGGGCAGCGGCCCGCCGTTCGGCCTGTACGCCCGCGACAATAAAACGGTGATCGGCAGCGAGGCGGACATCGCGCGCCTGGTGGCCGACGGTTTGGGGTTGAAACTCAAACTGGTGCCCACGTCGTGGGAAGACTGGCCGCTGGGGGTGGCCTCCGGCAAATATGACGCCGCGGTTTACAACATCACCGTGACCAACGAACGCAAGACCAAATTCGATTTCGCCACCTATCGGCAGGATACGCTGGGCTTCTACGTCAAGTCCGACAGTAAAATCACCCAGATCAAAACGGCGCCGGATATCGCCGGTAAAAAAATCATCGTCGATTCCGGCACCAATCAGGAAGCGGTGCTGCTGGCCTGGGACAAGGAGAACCGCGCCAAGGGATTAGCGCCGCTGCAGCCGGTGTACGTCACCGATAAGGCCGCCTCCACGTTGGCCATTCAGTCTGGCCGCGCCGACGCCACCTTCGGGCCCAACGTCTCCGGCGCTTATCAGGCGCGGCTGACCGGCAAAACCCGGCTGGTGGGCATTGTGCCCGGCGGCTGGCCGAAGACCGCCAACATCGCCGTCACACTGAAGAAAGGCAACGGTCTGGTGGACGCGGTGCAGGCTTCGCTCAACAGCGCCATCGCCAACGGCAGCTATCTGCAGGTGCTGGATCGCTGGGCGGAAAGCGACGAGAAGATTGCCCGTTCGGAGATTAACCCGCCGGGGCTGGGGGACTAGAGCATGAACCGGCCCCGCATCGAGGGGCCGGTTATTGATGAGCAATCATGACGTTTCATTCCGCCACCGCTTTCTGCCTCCACAACTTGCGGTACAGCGTGCTGCGCGAAACGCCCAGCGCCTTCGCCGCCCGGCTGAGATTGCCGCCCGCCCTGTCGATCGCCGTCTGCAGATCCGCCTGGCCGGTATCGGCGTTCTCCTGGCGCGGCGCCAGCACCGCGATGGACTGAGGCAGATCGTCCAGGGTGAGCACCGCATGATCGTCCGCCAATGCCAGCAGCACCTTGAGCGTACTCAACAGCTGCCGCACGTTGCCGGGCCATGGATAGCGCGCCAGCATCGCCAGCGCCTCCGGCAACAGGCGAATGTCGCGCCGCTCGCCGCCCAGCTCACGCCACAACTGCAAAATGAAGGTCTCCAGCTGCGCCCGCTCTCTGAGCGGCGGGATGCACAGGCTGTATTCCTGTATGCGGTACAGCAAATCCTCACGAAACGCCCCGGCCTCTACCTGCCGATGCAGATCGTGGTGCGTGGCGCAGACCAGCGCGAAATCGACCGGATAAGCGCTGCGGCTACCGAGCGGCGTGACCGTTTTTTCCTGTAACACCCGCAGCAGGCGCGTTTGCAGGCCCGCCGGCATGTCGCCGATTTCATCGAGGAACAGCACGCCGCCGTCCGCCTCGCGGATCTTGCCGATATACCCTTTCGGGTTGGCGCCGGTAAACGCCCCCGGCGCATAGCCGAACAGTTCGGATTCGATCAGCGGCTCAGGCAGCGCCGCGCAGTTGATCGCCACGAAGTTGCCGTTGCGCCAGCGGCTCTGTTGAAACAAGCGTCGGCTGAAATGCTCTTTACCGCAGCCGGTTTCGCCGGTCACGCACAGCGAAAGGCCGGCGTTGAGAATGCGTAGCGCCTTCTGATGCTGTTCGTCATGCCTTTCCGCCGGCGGCGGAACCGACCGCAGGGCGCTAACGCGGCGCTGCGGCGCCTCGAGCAGCGAATAATAATGCCGTTGATTGCCGGCCAGCGTCTGGTGCGGTGCGCCGGAGGGCTGTCGCAGCAGGTCGGGAAACAGCTGGGCAAACTCAACCGAGCCTAATGCGGCCGGTGAAAGCCGGAACTCCAGCATCGCCAGCCGATTGGCGGCGACCAGCACTTCGTCGTGAAACACCAGCAGCAGCTCCTGCGCGCTGCCCAGGCTCCCGGCGTTGGCGTGCAGGCGCAGCGTCCAGTGACGGTCGGCGATCGCGCTTCTGACCCAGCGGTGTTCGATATGCCGCACCGCCTGCATGATCAGGCGCTGTGCATCGCGGTACGGGCGCTGCGCGGGGGCGGAGAGATCCAGTATGCCGGCAATGCGGCCATCCGGCCGATAGATCGGTGCGGCAGTGCAGTTCAATCCGGCATTTTGGTTGAGGAAATGCTGGTCGCCTCGGACCTCGCAGAACGCGCCGAGTGCCAGCGCGGTGCCGATGGCATTGGTACCCCGATCCGCTTCGCCCCACTGGTTGCCCGGCGCCAGCGCAAAGCGCGACGCCTTGTGCAGAAAGTCGGTATTGCCGCGGGTTTCCAGCACCAGTCCGTCGGCGTCGGCGATCACCACGATGGCGGGCTGGCGCGTAATTTGCGCGCCCAGCTGCTCGATCAGCGGCTGTACCCGTTGCGGCACCCAGTCATTGCGGCTGCGTAGCTCTTCGAGTAATCCGGCTTTGATAAAAGGGATATGTTGATCGGCGCGCGTCAGGCCGTAGCCCCGGCTGCGCTGCCAGGATTCCGCCAGCGGGCGGGTCAACAAACTGGCGCCCTCGGTGGGCAAGCGGTCATCAGGCAACATGCGTTTCTCCCCCCGTTTACGAGTGTTGCAAATATGTATCACATATGTGTATCAGGCGTTGCGACACAGAACACAAAAACCCAGCGCCGGCGGCGGTACCGCATGATTCGTCACGTCATATCAATTTTTAACGCGTTAATAAATGAGATCTTTTAACGATCATCTTCGCCATTCATCAATCTGGCACGGGCCGTGCTTCTCCGTGCTGCGGCGACATGCCGCACTCACAGGCGCAGCCCAATAGCGCCGGTTATCATCTGCAGAGAGGTGCTTCACATGAAATATGTCCACCCCGGTTTGCCTGGCTCGCTGGTTTCGTTCCGCAAACGCTATGGCAACTACATTGGCGGTAAATTCGTCGAACCGGTATCCGGCAACTACTTCACCAACACCTCGCCGGTGACCGGCCAGCCGATCGCCGAATTCCCACGTTCCGACGCCAAAGACATCGAACTGGCGCTCGACGCGGCGCATGCGGCGGCGGACGCCTGGGGCAAAACCAGCGTGCAAGAACGCGCCAACGTGCTGCTGGCGATCGCCGATCGCATCGAGTCGCGGCTGGAGATGCTGGCGCTGACCGAAACCTGGGACAACGGCAAACCGATCCGCGAAACCCTGAATGCCGATTTGCCGCTGGCGGTCGACCATTTCCGCTACTTCGCCGGCTGCCTGCGCGCGCAGGAAGGCACTGCGGCGGAGATCGACCAAAATACCGTGGCCTACCATATCTATGAACCGCTGGGCGTAGTCGGTCAGATCATACCGTGGAACTTCCCGCTGCTGATGGCCGCCTGGAAACTGGCGCCGGCGCTGGCGGGCGGTAACTGCGTGGTGCTGAAACCGGCGGAACAGACGCCGCTCGGCATCAGCGTGCTGATGGAAGAGATCGGCGATCTGCTGCCGCCGGGGGTGCTCAACGTGGTGCAAGGCTTCGGCGCCGAGGCCGGCGAAGCGCTAGCGCGCAGCAAACGCATCGAAAAAATCGCCTTCACCGGCTCCACGCCGGTCGGCCGCCACATCCTCGCCTGTGCGGCGGAGAACATCATCCCCAGCACCGTCGAGCTGGGCGGCAAATCGCCGAACATTTATTTTGAAGACATCATGCAGGCGGAGCCGGAGTTTATCGACAAGGCGGTTGAGGGGCTGGTGCTGGGCTTCTTCAATCAGGGGGAGGTGTGCACCTGCCCTTCACGCGCGTTGATCCAGGAATCCATCTACCCGCAGTTTATGGAGAAAGTGCTGGCACGCATCGCCACCATCCGCCAGGGCGATCCCTTCGACACCGAGACCATGATCGGTGCCCAGGCGTCAAAACAGCAGTATGACAAGATCCTGTCGTACATCGACATCGCTAAAAACGAGGGAGGCAAAATCGTTGCGGGCGGCGAACCCGCTCAGCGCGGCGACGAAGTGCAAAACGGTTTCTACCTGCAGCCGACGCTGATTACCGGCAACAACAGTATGCGTTTCTTCCGTGAGGAAATCTTCGGGCCGGTGATTGGCGTCACCACCTTCAAGGATGAGGCCGAAGCTCTAGCGTTGGCCAACGACACCGAGTTCGGACTGGGCGCCGGGCTCTGGACCCGCGACATCAACCGCGCCTACCGCATGGGACGCGCGATCAAGGCCGGGCGCGTGTGGACCAACTGCTACCACCTGTACCCGGCGCACGCCGCGTTCGGCGGCTACAAGAACTCCGGTATCGGGCGCGAAACCCACAAGGCGGCGTTGTCGCACTATCAACAGGTGAAAAACCTGCTGGTCAGCTACGACGCCAAACCGCTGGGCCTGTTCTGAGCCGGGCATAGCGACAAAAAGGCCACCCGCGGGTGGCCTTTTTTAGCGATGCTTATTTCGCCATGCCGAGATCGATCACCATGCGACCGCGAATGGTGCCCGCCTTCATCTCGTCGAAGATGGCGTTGATATCGCCCAATGGCCGTTTGGTCACTTTCGGCGTCACTTTACCTTCGGCAGCGAACTGGAACGCCTCTTTCAGATCTTCGCGTGTACCGACCAGCGACCCCACCACCTGAATGCCGTCCAGCACCAGGCGCGGAATGCTCAGATCCATGCTCTCCGGCGGCAGCCCCACGGCCACCACTTTACCGCCGGCGCGCACCGCATTGACCGCCGAGTTGAAGGCGGCTTTCGCCACCGCCGTCACCACCGCCGCGTGAGCGCCGCCGGTTTGCTGCTGAATGATCTCCTCCGCATTTTGCGTTTTGGAGTTGATGGTCAGATCGGCGCCAATCTGTTTGGCGAACTCCAACTGGCCGTCGTTGACGTCGATGGCAATCACTTTGGCGTTAAACACGTTTTTGGCGTACTGCAACGCCAGGTTGCCCAGCCCGCCCAGGCCATAGATGGCGATCCACTGCCCCGGCTTGATATCGGAAATTTTCACCGCCTTGTAGGTGGTGACCCCGGCGCAGGTGATACTGCTGGCGGCGAAAGAATCGAGCCCGTCCGGCACTTTCACCGCGTAGTCCGCCACCACGATGCACTCTTCCGCCATGCCGCCGTCAACGCTGTAGCCGGCATTTTTCACCGAGCGGCACAGGGTTTCGTTGCCGCTGACGCAATATTCGCAATGGCCGCAACCCTGGTAAAACCAGGCGACGCTAGCGCGGTCACCCACTTTTAACGAGGTAACGCCCTCACCGACGGCGGAGACCACGCCGATACCCTCATGTCCCAACGTAATGCCCGGCACCTCGCCGAAATCGCCGTTTTTCACGTGCAAGTCGGTGTGGCACACCCCGCAACACTCCATTTTTAACGCCGCCTCGCCGTGCTTCAGCGGGCGCAGCACTTTATCCTGAATGTCTACGGTATGGTTTTTCGTCACTACGGCAGCTTTCATGCTGTATTCCTCCAGCCGGATTATAAAAACGGTCTTGATCACGGTCGTTACTGTCACCCAGGGCGACAATTCACATTCTCTTTTTCCGCTAAACGGTTAGCTTTAAAATATAGCAGAGAAATTTTTTTTATTGAATTAATTGCACGGCATTGCAGAAGCATGAGTGCCATTCACTTAACACAATAAAAACAACGCTCTCTAATTAATGTAACATCACCTGTCACAGAAATACCCTTAGTTCAATAACGACTGAATAAGATTATAATTAACACGCTTAATATCATTGATAAAAAAGTTATTTTATTTATCATCATGATTTTGAAATGGTTTAATTTTATTTATACTTTCATTGACAGAATCAATTACCTCCCCTAGTTTTAACTATGCTGTTTATCTCTGATAAGACTTTTCTTCACCTTCTATTTTTCATCGCCGCTATTTTTAGCGGCGCTACCCACAGCTGTCTAAAAATTCGAGGTTATATATGTCGACGACACAATTTAAAGTTATTAGCGTCAGTTCCGGCTCCACTCAAAGTTTGGATTTTGGTTCACGGGTGATTAATGCTTCCGTCGCCGTTCAGGGGTTTAACGTTTCTTACGGCAACACCGACCACCACCTGAAAACAATCGACGTCTCCAGCGCGATCGCCGGCCTCAGCGGCAGCAGTGTCACGGTGTCCGCCACCTGCTTTATGGAGGACAAATCCAACAATAAAACCTCAGGTACGGTAAGAGTGCTGGTGATCGCCGAATGCGAATCCTGAGACGTTGAGCGGCCGCTGGCCCGCCGTTTGGGCGCAGAGGCGCATCGCCTGGCTTTCAATCGCCCCTGGCGATTGAAAGCCATTTTGTTTCCCTGCGCTTTATCGATGAGGGTATTTAAAAATGAGTGACAAAACCAACGGTCAGATCCCGCCAGTACGGCCAAGCCAATTCGAAAGCAATGAAAAAAACATATTCGAAGACAGCGTCAATCTGTTTCGCGGCGATGTGAATTTATCGCTTGATTTGGTTGCGTTAACCGGAAGGAATCAACTCGACGTCAAAGTCACTGCATTTTATGGCAGCAACATCAAAAATGAAATTTATCAATCAAATGTTAGCGCACCAACCGGAATTATGGGATTAGGCTGGCAATTGCCTTTCGAACGCATTGAAGTCGATCACCGGGATAATGCAACACCCGGTGACAACCTTTATCGAATTTATACCAACAACGCCTCATCAGAATTAATTCGCGCGCCCAACGATTGGCTGAGAGCGAAATTACCAATCGCCGCCACCACCGCGCTCAATAGCGGCAAAGTGGACACCGAAAGCCAATCCGCTTTCATCGCCGCCGGCCTGCAGTTAGGTTGCCATGCTCAGGTCGTCACGCGGTTCGACGATCGACAATGGGAAATTATCGACCCAGTCTATCAGCGCACCTTCAACGTGCTGCGCCAGGACGCCGAACTCGCCGTCTTCTCCGGCGGTGAAGCGTTTGAGTGCTTCCACTATGATTTCAGCAAGGTCCTGTATTATCCGCAGTTCGAACGCTGGGAGCTGGTCAAGGACAACGGGGTCAGCTACTTCTACGGCGGCAACGCGCAGGATGATCAGAGCATTCAATGGAAAGTGCGCTGGGGCAACTGGTCGGGACAATCCGCTTTGACCCACTCGCCCCAGGGCGATGCCTTGCAGTCTCGCTTTGCGGCAATCTGGAATCTGGCGCAGGTGGAAAGCCTGTGGGGCGATCGGATCGCCTTCCGTTACGAGGCCGTTGAACAGCCGGTTGGCGAACGAGGTTTAAGTTTTACCAAAGCCTGCTACCTGACGCGCATCACCGACATGTTCGATCGCACCGTCGATTTTGGCTATCAGGAGAAGCGGTACGACACGCAGTCGCCCGCAGGCCCACGGGAATACCTGTCTCCGCATTGGGATACCCCCTACAGCAAGGCCCCCGGCAACGCCGCTTCAGCCTATCAGGATCGCTACGAAACGCGCTATCTGGACAACATCGTCGTCAAAAACTCGCAGGGCACATTGCTCTATGCGGTGCAGCTGAGCTACGACACGCAGAGTAATTTCAGCGGTTACCCGCAAAGCGATCCGCTTTACGGTGATACCGTCAAACGCACGCTCACCGGCGTCCAGCGGCGCTATGCGGAAAATTGTGCGCTGCCGCAGATGCAGTTCAGCTACTGGCCGGCAGGTACGGTCAATGCCGGCGCGCTCAGTGGCGCCGTCACGCCGGACGGTGCGAAAATCGCCTACCGGTATAAGCAACAAACGCTGCCGCTGTGCGATCGCCAGCGGCAGATCGTCAGTCCCTGGCCGCGCAGCGCCAAACCGCGCGTATGGTTCGGCGGCGATTACGCGGTCTGCCTGTGGCTTAACGAGTCGAGCGACCAAATCCACGTCACGTTTTACACCTGGCTTGGGCGCTGGCAATGCTGGGCTCCCGAGCAGCAAACGATCAAGGCCGCTTTCGACATCAACAGTGTCAACGTCGTCACTGCCGGTGATTTCGCCTGCCTGACCTATGCCACCCCGCAGAGCGGCAAATCCTATGCGCATGTCTATCACAAGGATAACCGCAAATGGGGCGAGTGGTTCGACAGCGCGCCAATCGCCGCCAACACCACCCAACTGCAGCTGGCCGCCGGCGACAACTTTTTTGTGGTCTGCGACAAGGATCAACGGACGCTGCTGCGCTACACCTGGGATAATTTCACCAAACGGTGGGCGATCGCCGATAGGTCGGGCGATCTCAACGCCACCGCCCGCCCCTACATCGCGGCGGCCAACGGCTATTACGCCGTCCTGGATTATGCCCCCCTCACCGGCGGCGAACACCGTAATCGGCTGGCGCTTTATTATCAGGATAGCCAAGAACAATGGCGAAACGGCGCCTCACTCCCGCTGGTGTTCACCCTCGGCGGCGATGCGTCGGCCACCCGTTTCGGTTTTGCCGCCGGCGCCTCGTTTATCGCGCTGACCTACATCACGCAGGAGGTTTCGCTCAGCGTTGATTACACCGTCAAGGTCATCGGATGGGACGCGGCATTCGGCGCCATGACCAGCACTGACTTTCCCTGCCGCCTGCCGAAAAGCGCGCCGTCGCAAACCCTCACCATTCCGTTCCTGGCAAAATTCGTCAACAACGCCATGATTGCGTCCGGCCCCTATCTGCTGCGCTATAACGGCGCAGACTGGCTGCGTAACGACAGCCTGCTGTTACGCAGTACCTGCAGCGATCAGGACATCAACTGGTTCGCCTACGGCGCCGATTACGCAATCGCCGTCAGCAACCGCGAATTCGCGGCTCAGGCGCGCATGGTAGCCTACGATCCCAACCGGCAAATCACCGCCTGGAACGATGCGGCGCGCGATCTCTATACCCGTGACGATCCGACTTCGGAAAGAAAAAGACACTACTTCCCGACGGCAGGCGCGGATATCGCCACCATGGGCAACCGCGTCTATCACCGCGGTTCCTGGTGCAATTGGTTGGACGCGGCAGCCGGATATGCCGAAGTGCCCTACGCGATAGACAGCACCACCATGATCAATCAGGGACCGCGCTTTATCTCTTATCTGAACCTGGACGGCACGGCAGCCAAAAACACCACCGTGAAAACCTTCCGCAATCAGGCCTTCGCCGGCGATGACACGCTCACGCAACGTTATTTCACGCAGATTGGCGTCTCCGGCATGGTCAAACCCAATATCAACGGCCAATATCCCGCCGGCCTGTCCGCGTTCGTTACCTATCTACCGCTGAACAAAGACTTCGATAATGCGGAAAGCCTGACGCTGAATCGCTACCTCGACAACACGCTGCAAGGCGCACTGGTGGATTACTGCGTCGACACGGTCAGCATCGATGACGGCTACGCCGTCAGCACCACCTGCTACGTGTTCGACATTGCGACAGCGACCTGCGACCCTACCGGCGCGGTCTTCAAGTACTACAAGAGTGCCAGCTATCCCGGCAGCGAGAGCATGTCCGCGCCGCGCTTCGGCTATCGCGAGAACTATTACTTCAATGGCCTGACGCGCCAGGATCCGCAGGTCGGCGAGCGAGTTCGCGCTGCAGATCAAGCGTCATCCGGGCTGTTGGACGGCCAATTGATCGAGCAAAAGGTGTTTGACGCCGACGGCAATCTGTTGGTTCACGAACAAAAAAACCTGATGGCCTTCACCTCCGTAGCGATCGACGGCGTCGAGCGACCGCTGTTCGGCGGTTATACACGCTGCATCGCCGACAACAGCCTTAATGATGGCCTAGCGATACGTACCGATTATCGCTATGACTCACGCTTCGGCAAATTGATCCGCGAGCGCTTTGACAATGTGACCGCCACCGGAGAAACGCAGGGCGTTGCCAAACTCTACGGCTATGCGTTCGAAGCCTATCCCTGGTTCTTACTGAAAAATGCGATCGACGCGCCCTTCAGCCAATTCGACGCAGCGGGGAGCGCGGCGCTGGGAGAGGCGCTGCCAATCTACGCCGGCAGTCTGCAACGCTACGGCGCTCTGCAACGGCAACAGCCGCTTGCCGATGAAGCTGCGCCGACAGTGTGGGCCGCCACGCAAGCCTATGTGCTGCAAGCCGCGATTGGCGCCCAGCCCCCCAGCCCGCCGGCGCTGGCAAGCGATCCGGGTGACGCGTGGTTGCCGGTAGGCACAATACTGGCCAGAACATTCTATGGTGCGATCCTCTCCCAGAAAAACAGCGAAAGCCAGGTCGAAAGCACGCTGTGGGACAACAACCAGATCCTGCCGGTGGCGGCGTTCGTCAGCGGCGCGGCGGATGAGTGCGATTTCATCGGTTTCGAACCCTATCAACACAGCACCGATCCCTGGCGGCTCGACGGCGATACGGCGATCGTCGACGACGACGCCTATGTCGGCAGCCGCAGCCTCAAACTCGGCGTCGGTGCGACACTGACCCGAACGGCGCCGCTGCGGCAAACGCAGCCGGTCGTTGTCTCCGCCTGGATCAAAACCTCGCCCGGTTTCAACGCGGCACCCGGTGCGGCAAACTTGATCAGCCGTAGTGGCAACGCCGCGCCGCACACCACGCCGATCGTCCCCACGGCAGAAGGCGCTTGGGTTTACTGGCAAAGCGTCATCCCCTATAACGGCGATCCGGAGCGTCCGCTCGCGCTCGCCTTCGACAACCAAAAAACGGTCGGCTATGTGCTGTTCAACACCGTCAGCGTCACGCCGTTGGCCAGCAAGATGGAGGCCCGCTGCTACGATCCGCTGTATCTGGATGAGATCGCCGTTATGGGTAACAACGCCGATGTCCTGCGCTGCGGCTACGATCCGCTGCGGCAAAAGTTCGTTGAGACCGGGCCACAAGGCGAAAGCAAGAAAGGCGTGGTGAACTATGCGCCACGCAGTTGGCACGATACGCTGCCATTCATCTACCCGCAGCACGATCCCGCCAGCAGCTGCGAAATTCTGGCCGCCGACGGCGGGCAATACGAAACCTTCACGCAGGGCGAACAAACCTGGACGCGCTGGCGGCGCGACGACGACAGCGCCTGGCGTCTCAGCCAGGGCCGGCTACTGCATTGCGGTACGACGCTCAACCGCCTGCGTTGGTTGGCCACCGCCGGCCGCTACGCGGTGGGCTTCACCCTTTCGTCGCCGGCGACGCAGAACCTCGCCTTCGGCCTGACGATCGGCGACAGTCTGAGCGCCCAGTGGGACGCCATTGCGGGATGGCGGCTGACGCTGGCGGGCAACACCTACACTGACGACGCGACCAACGGCTGCCTGCCCACCTCGGTGCTGCTGGTACCGGGCGACGATGCCGTTCTGTTATATGCCGACGGTCGTCAGGTTTTCGCCCTTCAGACCGATGCGAGGATCGACGGTGAATTCAGCCTGCAGGCACAGGGGGAAATCTATTTTGCCAATGCGGTTACCTTCCGCTCGCCACAGCTGGCCATCACGTATAAAAACGCCAACCGGCAGGAAACGCAGCATCAGGTGCTGAACGAAGGACGATGCCTGGTGCGTGAAACGCTGTACGACGCGCTGGGCAATACGGTTGCCGAAACCAAGATCGCCGCCTTTGAACGCACGTTGTTCGGCTACCGGGCGGCCTTTGTCCGCACACTGGACGCCGCAAACGGCGTGATGACCGGTGAAGTGAGTGATTATTACCCGCAGGACGAAGGTTACCCCTATAGCGGCACCCGTTATGAGGCTTCCTCGCTGAAACGCCCGGTGGCCAAAGGCATGCCAGGCAAAACCTTCGCCATTACCGGCGACAACCCGCATATTACACGATTCATTTACGCCGTCAGCGATCACACGCAGGTGGCAGGTATCGCCTGTCGCCCTGGAGAATTGCGGGTGAGCGCCCTGTACGATGCCGATGGCACCGGCGTGCTGTCACTCAACGATCGCCGTGGCCAGACGCTGAGCAAGCAGACCGAGGCCGGCGGCGTTGTTCGCGACGCTGTCCAACAGATCTTCGACGCGGCGGGCAATATCGTGCAGGTTCGCCACCCGTCGTCTTCCCCGGCGGATGACGCCTTCATCAGCCACAATCGCTACAACTTCCTGTGTCAGCTCGCTGCACGCGTCACGCCGGATGCCGGAGAAACGACGTATATCTACGATCCTGCCGGACGTCTGCGTTTCAGCTCAACGCCGCTGAGCCGCGCGAAAGACCGCGTGTTGTATAAAAAATATGACGTTCTGGGGCGCCTGAGTGAGGATGGCGAAGTGGCGCAAGCCTGGGGTGACGGTTCGGCGCTGCAGGCGATCGCCGATAACGATCCGCACTACCCGCACCATGATGACTGGCAAACGCAAAACGTCTATGACGGCGAAGGCGACGAGCCGACTCTGCGCGGCCGCCTGTGGAAAATGTACCGTCGCGCCGCTGACGGACTCTGCGTCGAAAACTGCTATGGCTACGATACGGGAGGCAATGCGACCCTGTCGCAACTGCGTCTGCCGGACGCTGGCGATTACATCACGGGCTATGCCTACGACAACCTCGGCAACGTCATCCGCATCGATTATCCCGCCGGCGCGCCGCTCGCCAGCGTGGCCTATCGCTATAACGACATGGGACAAACCGCCGCCATCGGCACGCCGGACGATCCGGAGAAGTTCGTTCGCTACCGTTACCATGCCGACGGCAGCCTGGCTGAAGAGCAGCTGAATTCACAGGGGGGGCGGGCGCTGCGGCGCACCATGAGTTATAACTCTCCCGGCTGGTTGAATGAAATCAACAACCACTATGCCGACGGCGCACCGCTGTTGAAACAACGCTTCAGCTACACCGACGGCGGCTACGAGGGCGCCGGTTACTTCAACGGCAATATCGCCGGCGTAGTGCACGACAATGCGGTCAGGCCCGAAAACAGCTTCGCTTATCGCTATCGCTACGATCCGCGCGGCCAATTGACGGTCGCCGAGCACAGCGTCAATTCCGCCTACAGCCTCGGCGTCGGCGCGCCGCTGACCTTCGACGCCGGCGGCAACATCCTCCGGCTGCAACAGGGAGACACCCTCTTCAGCTACGAGTATCAGCCGAACAGCGGCAAAGTCGCCGCCGTGCTCGCCAATGACGCGGTCGCGCAGCGTTACGAGTATGACGTCGTCGGTAACGTCACGCTCTCCGCCAGTCGCGGTATTCAGCGTATCGATTACAACCCACTGAATAATCTTCCGTTAACGATCGCACTGGATGACGGCCGCCAGCTTGCGCTGTGCTACAACGGCATCAATCAGCGGGTGCAAAAGCGGTTCGCCGACGGCAGCAAACTCGCTTACGTACACGGCCTGAGCGACGCGCCGCTGATGGAGTTCGGCGCTCGTACGACGCAATATCTCTATGGCGTCGGCGGATTGCTGCTGCTCATCGACGGTGGTGAGGCCCAGTACGTGCTGAAGGATCAGCAAGGTTCGATCCGTGCCGTAGTGGCGGAAAACGGTCAGGTCAACGCATTGCTCGACTACATGCCCTTCGGCCAATCGTTGCCGACTGGCGTCGGCACGTCCTCGTTACTGCGCTATCGCTACACCGGCCAGGAGTTGGACGAAGATTTGGGACTCTATAACTATCGGGCGCGCTTCTACGATCCGCAATTGGGGCGCTTTTACTCCTGCGATCCTAGATTCCAGTATGGCGGCCCTTACGTCTACTGCGGCAACAACCCGGTTAATCAGACCGACCCTTCCGGTGAGATCGCCCCAATCATTATCATCTTGCTGATCGGGGCCGCCGTCGGCGCCGTGCTGGGCGGCGGGGTCGCCCTGTACAGCGGCTATCAGTCCGGATTGCGCGGTGGCGCGCTAGCCGGTTATGTATTCGCCGGCGCAGGGATAGGAGCCCTCGCCGGGGCTCTGTCCGCCGCCGGCGGAGTCGGCGCCTTTGCCGCAGGGTCGGCAGCGGCGGCGGCAGCTTCCACCACCGCCGGCGGCATTGCGGCGGGCCTGGCGGCCGGCGCAGGGGTCGGAGCCACCGTAGGCGCGGCAGTAGGTGCGGCGCAGGGAGTGAGCCAATTCTTCATCAACGACGCCTTTGGCGTCGCCAACAGCGGCAGTTGGCAACAGTCGCTGCTGAAAGGCGCCGTTACCGGTGCCGTCGGCGGCGCGATCAGTGGCGGCGCCGCAGGGGTTGGCGGTGCGGCCGCCTTCCAGCAGGCTGCGCGTTTCGCCGAGCTGACCGGCGGCAACGGCTGGGCCTTCAGCCCGACCTCGCTCACCCAGGTCAGCAACGCCTACAACGCTTTCGGTAGCCTGGGCATCGTGCCGTTGCCAGCCTTCGTCAGCCGCATCCCCAACTACAACCTGCCACTGGTCGGGGGAATGCAAAGTTTCGTCCTGGGGAAATTCAGCCTGCCAACTTTCAGCAGCCTCGGCGGTGCGGTGGCCAAGCAGGCCGTCTCGCCGCTGCTGCCGAGCGGCGGTGGCACGGCGACAGGAACCCCGCCGACGGCCTTCTATGGACAACAGGCCTACAGCCCGGCGATGACCGGCAGCATCGGGCTGCAAACGGCGCTGGTATTGGATCCCGCCGGCTGGAGCAACGGCAAAGCATAACCCACGCAGGGTGCGGGACTGCGCGTCCCGTCCCTGCGTCTTGATGAGAGGCAACGTCATGAATGATGCAACGATTCGCTACCATCAGGTGCGGCAAAAGAGCACCCACAACTCGTATCAACGCACGGAAAGCTACCCGGCTCAGGCGCTGTACTGGCGCATCCGTTCCCTTGAGATCGATATCCACAACAGTAATAACGCCGCCGGTTGGCCGCAGTTAAACGGCAACTGGTACGTTTATCATCTGGCGGTCATCGATCAGGTCAGCTCAGTCAACACCTTGGCGGATGCACTGGACGCGTTGTTGGCGTTTCATCGCGCGGTGCCGCAGCACGAAGTCGTCACCCTGTGGCTGGATTTGAAAGACGACTTCAACGCCGCCCGAGATCAAACACCCGAATCGCTCGATCGTTTGTTGGCCGAGCGCCTGGGGCGCGAACACATTTGGGGACCACCCGATCTGATCGGCGACTGCACCGATCTGCAAGCAGCGATCGCCGCCTATGGGTGGCCGTCGCTCGACACCCTGCGCGGCAAGTTCATTGTTGGCTGCACCACCGGCGATCTCGCCTCGCCGAATTCGGTGCTCAATCAGTATGTGCAAAACGGCGCCACCGCCAATCAACGGCTGGCGTTCGTCACGCCGGAAATCACCCAGGCGCAACAAATCGACCAACACGCCTGCGCCGTGATGTTCAACCTCTCGGCCGCCCACACCGCCCTGGCGAACGCGGTGTTTACCGCCGGCTTTGTCGGCCGCGCCTACGGCCTGAACGACGCAAACAGTTGGGCTACCGGCTGGAACAGTCGCGCGCACCATCTGGCCACCAACAAGGTTAACGCCGATTGGGACGGGTGGGCGCGCACCGATCTGCCGATGACCGGCTATCCGTTTACCGGCATCGACGTCACGCTACCGCCGGATCTGACCGAATCCGGTGCACTCTGCGCCATCAAGGTCGACTCCGGCGATATCTGGAATAAACGCGACAGCGGCTATTTTCGTTTCGATCGTGCCACTATCGGTGCCGAACGCACGCTCAGCGCCTTCGTCGCCAACCCGCAGTCACATACCGACGGCTTTATCAAAGGCGGAGTGATGGCGCGGGCCACGACCGCCGATGACGCCGCCTATATCGCAATATTTCAAACCGCTGCTCACGAAATCCGCATGCAGTACCGGCGGGATAACGGCGCCGGTACGGAAAAAATCGATGCCCGTCTGCCAAATGGCGTCAACGGCAAGCCCGTCGTCAGCAGCAATACGCCGATATGGCTGAAGCTGACGGTTCGGGGCGATGGCCACCAGGCACAAGGCAGTTATTCAATCGACGGCCTGATCTGGCACGCCGTAGGGGAGATCGGCGTCAGCCAAACGCTGCCGCTGCAAGGCTGGGCGGCCTCTTCACACGGCGCCGGCTCCGTAAAATGGCTGTTCGGCGGCGCAAAGGCGCCGACAGAGAGCACCGTCTTCGGCAACTCGGCCACCGGCGAATTCATCGCCGACAGCGCCCCTGCCGCGAGCCTCGGCCCCTACCGTTAGGAAAATTGACAACGGCGGTGCGGCAGCTGATGATGCAAGCACCGCTTCCTACTCGATCCGCCAACGATGAAAAATGCCCCCGCAGTGACGATCCACTACTGTTCGCAATGCAACTGGCTGCTGCGCGCCGGCTGGATGGCGCAAGAGCTGCTAAACACCTTTGGTGACGATCTCGCCTCCGTCACCCTGATGCCGGGCACCGGCGGGGTCTATCAAATCAGCGTCGATGGCGTGATGATTTGGGATCGCAAGATTGACGGCGGCTTCCCCGATGCGGCGCAGTTAAAGCAGCGGCTGCGCGATCACAGCTTCCCCGATCGCTCTCTCGGCCACAGCGACGGTAAAAAAGCCAGGCACTGAAGGCCGTCAGCGCCCCGTCGGCGGCTGCGCGCCGATAATGCGCGGCATCGTTTCTTTCATCATTTCCATGAATTTGCGTAAACGCGCGGGATAATAGCTGGCGTAAGGATACAGCAGGTAGATAGGCAGTGGCTCGGCTCGCCACAGGGGCAACAGCGTCTGCAGAGATCCTTGCGCCAACTCTTCTTTCACCACCCAAGACGACACGATCGCTACGCCCAGCCCTTCCAGCGCCGCTTTACGCGCCGCATAAAGGCTGTCGGTGCTCAACCTGGGTGCGATGCCGAAACGCCGCTGCTCGCCGCTGGTCGCGTGGGTCAGGACGACCTCATTGCGATAAAAACTGTTTACCGCCAGCCACGGCAATGATGCCAAATCGTCGAGATCGACGATCGCCGGTCGTTCAGTCAACAGTGCGGGTGACGCCACCGTACTGCGCGGCACTTCCGCCAACAGCACCGCCACCACCGAAGGATCGGTCACCGCGCCAACGTGAATGGCGCAGTCTACGCCTTCGGAAATGAAATCGGGAGAGTGGTCGTTCAGCGTCCACTCCACGCTGGTTTGGGGATAGCGCCGCAAATACTCCCCGAGCGGCCCGATCAGCTGATCCTGCCCAAAGGCGTGCGGAGCGCGCACGCGCAGTGCGCCAACCGGTTCGTCGCGCGCGCCGCGCAGCGCATCTTCCAGGCTTTGCCATTGCGCGAGCAAGCCGCGCGCTTGCTGATAGCAGCGTTCGCCGTCATCGGTAAGATGGAGCGCATGCGTCGTCCGTTGGATCAACCTGGTGCCCAACAGCTGTTCCAACGCCCGCAGACGTCGGCTGATGGTCGGCTGCGAGGTGCCCAGCTGCTGCGCCGCCGCCGACAGGCTCCCGCTCTCGACAATACGCACCAGGGTTTGCAGCAGGATTATACGGTCGCCGTTGGGTAAATTAATTTTATTCATACGTGTTACGTATAACAGTTCTACCCATATCGGGTCTACCCGCCGATAACATTCACGACAAAAATAGCCGCACATCCACCTTGTCAGGAATTATCGAATGAGCCTCTCACCCACCGGCGGTGCGCTTTCCGCCAAAACCGTTTTCCTGTTGGCCACCGGCGCCGGCCTTAGCGTCGCCTCTATTTACTACAGTCAGCCGATGTTGAGCGTCATGGGTGCCGACTTCCATGTCGGCGTTGGCGATACCGGATTCGTGCCGACCCTGACCCAATTGGGGTATGCCTTGGGTATTCTGTTACTGGCGCCGCTGGGCGATCGCCACGATCGCCGCGGGATCATTCTGGTGAAGGGCGTGCTGCTGGCCATGATGCTGCTGTTGTGCAGCCTGGTTTCCTCTTTTTCGCTGCTGTTGCTCAGCAGCCTGACGCTCGGCCTGGCCGCCACCGTCGCGCAGGACATCATCCCCGCCGCCGCGGCTCTGGCTCCTGATGCCCGACGCGGTAAAATCGTCGGCACCGTGATGACCGGGTTGCTGGCCGGTATTTTGCTGTCGCGCGTGTTCAGCGGGCTGGTCGCCGATTATTTCGGCTGGCGCAGTGTTTATGCGTTAGCCGCGCTGGCTGTTTTACCGATCACGCTGGTGATAGGGCGAGCTTTGCCGCGCTTTCAGCCACACAGCACGCTGAGTTATCCCGCCTTGCTGCGTTCGATGAGCCGGCTTTGGGCTACCTACCCTGAATTGCGGCGCGCGGCGTTGTCTCAGGCCTTTTTGTCCGTCGCCTTCAGCGCCTTCTGGTCCACGCTCGCGGTGATGCTGGCCGATCGCTATCAGCTGGGCAGCGCAGTCGCCGGCGCGTTCGGCCTGGCCGGCGCAGCGGGTGCACTGGCGGCACCGTTGGCGGGCAGTCTGGCTGACCGACACGGCCCAGACGCCGTCACTAAAATCGGCGCTGCGCTGGTAACGGTTTCTTTCGCCCTGATGTTTTTACTGCCGTTGCTACCGCAATCGGCGCAATGGGGGCTGATCGCGCTGAGCGCCATCGGGTTTGATCTCGGCATTCAGGCCACGCTGATCGCGCACCAGACCATTATTTACGGCCTCGATCCGGCTGCCCGCAGCCGCCTTAACGCCATTCTGTTCACGCTGGTATTCATCGGCATGGCCACCGGCGCCGCACTGGGCAGCCGCGTACTGGAACACCTGGGATGGCCGGGCGTAGTGGCGCTGACGACGGCCGCGGCGGGTGTTGCTTTGCTGATCCGCATGACGCGCCACTCTTTGCGTGCAACAGCCTGATCCGCGCCGTGATAGGCGCTCGGATAACGCAACCGGTTGATTTCGCCCGGGCCACCTGCGCTATACTGAGCGCCCTTTTTGCCACGCATTTAAAACAATTTTATGATGGAACGCTTGCTAGAAAACGCGATGTACGCCTC
This sequence comes from Serratia sp. OLAL2, assembly GCF_002752475.1. NCBI lineage: Bacteria > Pseudomonadati > Pseudomonadota > Gammaproteobacteria > Enterobacterales > Yersiniaceae > Serratia > Serratia sp. OLAL2. The sequence goes on from NZ_MSTL01000018.1 coordinate 607,154, forward strand.
CCGCTGGTTGCTCGCACCGGTTTATTTCGGCCTTTCACTGGCCCTGGTCGCCCTGTCGATCAAATTTTTTCAGGAGATCCTGCACGTCCTGCCCAACATTTTTTCTGTCGCGGAAGCCGATCTGATCCTGACCCTGCTGTCGCTGGTCGATATGGCGCTGGTGGGCGGGTTGTTGGTGATGGTGATGTTCTCCGGGTATGAAAACTTCGTCTCGCAGCTGGATATCACCGAAGGGAAAGAAAAACTGAGCTGGCTGGGCAAAATGGACGCCACCTCGCTGAAAAACAAAGTCGCCGCGTCTATCGTCGCCATTTCCTCCATTCACCTGCTGCGGGTGTTTATGGACGCCAAGAACGTGCCGGACAACAAGCTGATGTGGTATGTGATCATCCACCTTACCTTTGTGCTGTCCGCCTTCGTGATGGGCTACCTGGATAAAGTGACCCGCTCCAAGCACTAAAACGTACTGCCACACCCGGTCGTCATGATCGGGTGCCTCCCTCACGCGCCCTTCTTCGCCTGTTTCCCCGCCGTCGTTTTTTTCATCTGGCACATCTGATGATAATTTTATTATAATGTTATTACACTCATCATGGACTGAACGCCGGCCCTTGCACCGGTTTCGCCGCAGACAGGATCACGCTCTCTCATGCCATTGACTGGTCACCCCCTGCAATTCAACGATATTCAGGCGATTTTGCCTCATCGTTATCCCTGCCTGTTGGTCGATCGCGTGCTTCCCGCCGGCACCTGCATTGCCGAAGGGAGGCTGAGCGCCATCAAGAACATCACCGCCAATGAGCCGACGTTCTGGAACGGCCACGCGCACTTCGCCGGTTTTCCCGGCGTGCTGTTGGTGGAAGCGCTGGCGCAAAGCACCGGACTGCTGGCGCATTACTATCTCGGGGCGCTAAACGAGGGGGAGCATTACTATTTTGCGGCCATTCAGCGTGCGCGGTTTTATCGCGCCGCCCGCCCCGGCGACCAGGTGCTGATGGAGGTGGCCTTTGTGCGCCGCCGCGGGGCGATCGCCCGCTTTACCGGCCGCGCCAGCATCGATGGCCAGCGCATTTGCACCGCCGATTTCATGTGCGCCCGTAAATAGGCCGCTTGCCGAAGGAGCCCTGCGAATACCATGTCTCTGGTTGACAGCTTACTCAAAACCCTTGATTTCTCTCCGCGCGGCCAGGTGATCGCTCGCGAAACCGACGCCTGGGGCGAAATCATCGTTTCCGACCACAAGGACTACCGCACGCTGCGGTTTGACGGCATCTGCGAACAGAGCAAGATGAGCCTCAGCAACCCCGCGCAGCCGATCCACAACTACATCAAAGCGATGCTGATGGCGGTGGCCTGGCAGCCGCCGGCCTCGGCGTTGATTTTGGGGTTGGGCGGCGGCAGCTTGCTGCGTGCGCTGCACGCGCTCGATCCGGCGATGCGCCTCGACGTCGTCGAGCTGCGCGCTGCGGTGATCGCCGTCGCACGCCGCTATTTTACGCTGCCGGCCACCGACACCATCAGCCTGCGCACCGCCGACGCCATGGACTTTGTGCGCCCGCCCGCCGAGACGCGTTACGATCTGATCTTCTCCGATCTCTATTCGGCGTTCGCCATGGATCCGCAGCAAGGCACCCAGACATTCCTGGAAAACTGCGCCGCGCGGCTGAACGACGGGGGCTGGCTGGTGCTGAATTACCACGATCTGCCCGACGAAAACAGCCTGCTGTACCACAGCCTGCACCGGATATTCGGCACCGTATTGTTTTGCGTCGCCCCCAGCGGCAACGTGATCATTTACGCCACGCCGGCCCAGGTGACATTGCCGCTGAGCGCGCTGCGCAACCTGGCCGCCGGCAGCGGCGAGCTGTTCAACTGCGAACTCGGCTACCTGTCACGCAAAATAGAGCGGCTGCATTTCCGCTAAAGACGAGAGGCGACGCGGTCTGGCTGGCCGCTTCGCCCACGTGGTATTATCATTCAGTTATCATTCTCTGGAGGATCCTGATGGAAAAGAAAACGGCGCGGCTAACGGTGCTGATTGACCCGGACAAGAAGAAAGCTCTGGAAGAACTGTGCCTACAGCAGGACGTCACCCCTTCCCAGGTGGTACGCCAGCTGATCCGCGATTATCTGCACAAGCATCAGGTTGACTATCCCAGCCAGCCGACTCACGCCAATCCACGCGTCGAAAGCAATTGAGCGGCTGCCTGTTCCGCCTACTGTGAAGCGCGCGTTGCTCCTGCGCGCGTCCCTAATCCGAATCCTCCGTTACGGTCTGTCCATTCTGCAATATCGCTGCTACTGTTTGCGTTCATACTCTCTCTTCGGAAAGGAAGCGCCATGTTCAGCCATATTACCGTCGGCGTCAGCGATCTGGACGCCGCCGCCGCCTTCTACGACGCCATTCTGTTGCCGCTGGGATTACAGCGGCGGGAAGTGACGCCGGACGGCGGTCCCGCTGCCCGCTGCTGGGTGAAGCCGGGCCAAACGCTGCCGCGTTTCTATGCTTACCAACCCTTCGACAGGCAGCCAGCCAGCGCTGGCAACGGCAGCATGCTGGCCTTTCTCGCCGCCGATGAGCTGGAGGTTAAACGCGCCTACGCTGCTGGCCTGCTGGCGGGCGGCAGCAGTGAAGGCGAGCCCGGCGAACGCGCGCATTACGGCAAGGGCTATTACGGCGCTTACCTGCGCGACCCCGACGGCAACAAGGTCCATGTGGTGTATCGGGGAGATCTCGCCTGATGAAATGTTCGGTTTATATCGCCACCAGCGTAGACGGATTCATCGCCGGCGCGGACGGCGACATCGACTGGCTGCTGCGCCCCGAGTACGCGGTTTCGTTGCTAAACGGCCTGAGTTATGAGGCATTTATCGCCGACATCGACGCACTGGTAATGGGGCGCCATACCTATGAAAAAGTCCGCGCCTTTCCCGAATGGCCCTATGGTGACCTGCCGGTGGTGGTGCTGTCGACGCAGCCGCCCTCGCCGCACGAGACAGGCCACGTTCGCTGGATGAATGGCGAACCGGCGGCCATCGTGGCGCAGTTGGCCGAGCAAGGCTGCGGTCACCTGTATATCGACGGCGGCCAGACCGTACAGCGTTTCTTGCAGGCCGGATTGATCGACGAACTGACGATTACCCGCGTGCCGCTGCTGCTGGGTGGCGGCATTCCCTTGTTCGGCGCCGATGGCCCGGAGCAACGCCTGCGCCTGCTCGCCGTCACCCAGTCGGACAATGGTTTCGTGCAAGAACGCTACGCGGTTCAGCGCGCATCGTAACGCAGCATCCGTCGGCGGCCGCCGAAGGCGATGAGCAACGCCGCCAGCGCCAACAGCGCCGCCACGCCGTAAGTCACCCGCATGCCGTCAACCGCGGCCGCCGCCGCAGTACCCGCCACCTGCTGCGAAGCCAGATAAAACAGCGCCCCCATCGCCGAAGCGCCGGTGATCGCCCCGAGATTGCGCGCCAGGTTCACCATGCCGGCGATCAGCCCGCGCCGTTCAGGAAACAGATCCTTCATCAGCATGGTGTTGTTGGCCACCTGAAACAGTGCATAGCCGGCGGTCAGCAGCGCGATGGGGGCGATATAGCCGAGCACGCCCCAGCGGTTAAGCAACGACAGCAATGCCGCCCCGGCGGCCACCGCCGCCAGCCCAAACTGGGCGATGCGCTGCGAGCCAAAACGATCCACCAGATAACCGGCCGGTATGCCGGTCAGGATCGCCACCGCCGGCCCCGCCGACATCACCAGCCCGACCTGCGCAGCGCTTAACCCCAGCGCGCGTGACAGATAGAACGGCCCGACCACCAGCGTGGCGGTCATCACCGTCATCACCAGCGCGCTGGCCGCCAGCCCCGCCGTCAGGGCCGGATGGCGGAACAGCGTCGGCGCCAACAGCGGCGATACGGCGCGGCGTTCCACACCGATGAACAGCGCCCCCGCCAACAGCGCCCCCAGCATCAACGCCAGGTTGAGCGCACCAAAATTGCCGCGCCCAAGGGTCATCGCCAGTGAATAGCAGAGCAATGCGCCGCCCAGCAGCAGCGTACCGGCGCGATCGAACGGTTCCGGGGGCGCTGCCGCGCGCGGCCCATTCGGCAAGTATCGCCAGGCGAGCCACAGCGCCAGCAGCCCCAGCGGCAGGTTGATCAGGAACATCGCCCGCCAGCCGAAACCGACGATCAGCGCGCCGCCCAACGACGGCCCCAGCGCGGTGCCCACGGCCGACATAGTGCCGAGCAGCCCCATCGCGCGGCCGATTTTTTCCGTGCCCAGCGCCTCGCCCGCCAGCGCCATGGCAATTGACATCATGACTGCGCCCCCCAGCCCCTGCGCCAGGCGCGCCGCCAGCAGCAGCCAAAGCTGCGGAGCCAACGCACAAGCCAACGAAGCGGCGGTAAACAGCGCGATGCCCGCCAGCAGCAGGCGGCGGCGATTGAGGCTGTCGCCCAAGCGGCCGATGCCGATGATGCAGGTGGTGACGGCCAGCAAATAACAGAGCAATACCCACTGCACCGCTTGGAACGAGGCATGGAACGCGGTGGCGAGCGCCGGCAGCCCGACATTGGCGATGCTGATGCCGAGCGATGACAGCAGCATGCTCAAAGACAGTGCGGCCAGTATGCCGCGGACGCCCTGCGGCGAAGGATGGGATAACATGATAAGCACTCCTGACATAGACTGAGGATTAGCCTATGTCAGGAGGTAGGATGGCGGAAGACGCACGGCGTGCACTGTATCCATGCGCCTGACGCCTTATCTGACGCGAGCCGTTACCAGGCGGCGATTTCCGCCTCGGTGAGCGGCAACGGCTGAGTCACACCGGTTTCCGCCGCCAGGGTGGCCGCCTCCAGCACCGCCATTACCGCCAGCGCCTGCGGTGCGGTAACCGGATTGCTGCCGGCGCCGCGCAGCGCGTCGCGCACCTGGACGTAATATTGACGCTGGTCGCCATCCGGCGTCGGCAGCGTACGCACCGGCTCCGTGCCGATAAACAGGCTCATCGCATCGTCGTCTTTGCCCCACTCCGCCGAGCCCGGCGTCACGCCAGCCAGCAGTTGGCTCTCCTGCCCGTCGGCGCGCGCTTTGACCACGCTGCCTTTCTCGCCGTGCACGGTAAAGCGTGAGACGCCGCCCGCCACCAGCATGCTGCCGTGCAGGATCACGCGGTGCGTCGGGTAGTTGAGCACCACGTGGGCCCAGTCGTTAATCTGCGCGTTGGGGCGCAGCGTAGCGATGTTGGCCTGCACGCTGTGCGGTAAACCGAACAGCTGCAGCGCCTGATCGACCATGTGTGGCCCCAGATCAAACCACAGCCCGCTGCCCGGCAGGTTCTGCTCGCGCCAGCGCACCCGCACTTCTGGGCGGTAACGATCGATGTGCGACTCAAAGTGCGTCACCTTGCCGATCAGCCCCTGTTCGATCACCTGCTTCACGCCCAGGAAATCGCTGTCCCAGCGGCGGTTCTGGAATACCGACAGCAGGCGATCGTGTTTTTCCGCCGCCGCAATCAGCGTACGCGCCTGCGCCAAATCCAGCGTAAACGGCTTATCCACCACCACGTGCTTGCCCGCCTCCATTGCGGCCAGCGCCAGCGGCGCATGGGTGTCGTTCGGCGATGCGATCACCACCAAATCCACCTCCGGCCGGCGGATGGCCTCCAGCGGATCGGCGATCACCTGCACGTGCGGCAGATCGGCATGCACCTTGGCGGCATCGCGCGAAGCCACCACGCTCAGTTCCAGCCCCGGCACCGCGTTAATCAGCGGCGCGTGAAACGCCTTGCCGACAAAGCCGTAGCCAATCAGCGCCACCTGCAACGGTCGAGCAGTATCGTTCATCAGTGTTCTCCTCTAGCGGTCGTCGGCGACGACACAAAGTTCAATCAATGATTGTTCGTCCAGGTTGTCCCACGGGCGATCGGTAAACAGACGTTGGATCTGCGCCAGATCCGCAACGTGATGCGGCTCGCAGCGGTCCAGTTTCATATGGTCGGCCACCAGCCAGCGCTCGCCGCTGTTGGCCAACATGGCGCGTTTGACCTCTGCATCGGCCTCTTCGCCGGCGCTCAGTCCCAACTGGGGATGCACCGCACAGGCGCCCAGTAAGGCGATGTCCGCGCGGTAGCGCGCCAGCAACGCCAGCGTGGCGCTGCCGGCGAATAGCCGCTGACGCACATCCCACTGGCCGCCAAGCAGGATCAGGTTAATCTCCGGCCTGTCGCTCAGGCACTGCGCGATATCCAGCGAAGCGGTGATCACCGTCGCCGGGCCGCGCAACGCCTGCGCCACCGCCAACAGCGTACTGCCCGCATCCAGCATCAGGGTGCTGCCGGGCGGGATCTGCGCAGCCACCGCGCGGCCGAGCCGCTGCTTGATCTGCGGCAACAGCGCCGCGCGCGCCTGACGTGGCATGCCGGACGGTTCGAGCGCGATCGCCCCGCCGTGATTTTTCTGCGCCAACCCTTGCCGCTCGAGATCGGCCAGATCGCGACGCACGGTATCGACCGAAACGCCGATGGCGCCGGCCAATTCCGCCACCGCCGCCTGCCCGCGTTCGCTGAGCAAATCCAGTAAATGGCGCTGTCGTGCCGCTTTGTGCATGGGCTTATTCCGCCGTAAAAAGCATAAAACAGCAATATACAGCAGATAACAGCAATGGAGAAGCCGCAATTGTGCGCACCGGCGATCAAACATCTTTTCGCCTGTAGGACGATGATGATGAAGACATAACGCATAACAATCCGGAGAAACGCATGAACATCGATCTGACGTTTGAAGACCTGAACGCACGCGCCGTGCAATACAATGCCCGCGCTTCGGTGGAGGATTTTGACGCCTGCATGGCGGAATACGCCGCGCTGGCCCAGCGCGCCAAGGCCCAGACGCCGGGCATTTACGATCTGCGCTACGGCATGAGCGCCGCCGAGCGCCTCGACCTGTTCCCGGCCAGCGCACAACCCGCCCCGCTGCTGATCTTTATTCATGGCGGCTATTGGCATTCACAGCGCAAAGAGGAAGCCTGTTCGATGGCCGCCGCGTTTGCTCGCCGCGGCGTGGCGGTCGCCACGCTGGAATACACGCTGGCGCCGGAAGCGACGCTCGCGGAGATCGTACATGAGGTGCGCAGCGCCGTCGCCTGGCTCTATCATCACGGGGCACCCTTCGGCATCGATCCGGCGCGCATTTTCGTCAGCGGCAGTTCGGCCGGCGGTCACCTGTGCGGCATGCTGATCGCCGACGGTTGGCAGCAACGCTATCGCCTGCCGCCCGACGCGATCAAAGGCGCGCTGGCGCTGAGCGGCCTCTACGATCTGCGCCCGCTGTGCGATATCTACATCAACGACTGGTTGCACCTGACGCCCGAGCAGGCGCAAACCCTCAGCCCGCTGTTTTTACTGCCGGCGAAAGACCATGCGCCGCAGATCCTGCTCGACGTCGGCCAACGGGAAACGCAAGGTTTCAAAAACCAGACGCAGGCCTATTATGACGCTTGCCGGGCGCATGGCCTCGACGTCCAGCTGCTGGCCGACCGTCACTGCAATCACTTTACGCTGGTCAACGAGCTGGCGGATGCGGAAAGCGCGATGTTCCGGCAGGTGATGGCGATGATCGACGCAACGCAACGGTAGCCTGCCGCTGCAACCGCAGCCTGGCGGCGATCGTAATCACCGCCAGCGCGGCGAACAAGGCTCCGCACAGCAGGCTGCCCTGTAGCCCCCACGCGGTAATAAACCCGCCGCCCGCCAGCGAGCCCAGCGCCACGCCCAGATTGATAAAGGCGATATACAGCCCGGTGGCGAACGCCGGCGCTTGCGGGGCTTCGGAGGTCAGCCAAATCTGCGTGACAATCAAACCGCTGGTGTGCGCCGCTCCCCAATACAGGCAAAGCGCCGTCATCGAGCCAATATTCACGCTGCCATAGCGATACAGCAGCGCATAAGCCGCAATCAAGGCTATCGGATGCAGCAGCACCGTCACCGCACGATGGCGGCTCAGCCATCTGCCGGCCAACAGGTTGCCCACGACACCGCCCACACCGAACGCCACCAGAAGAAAGCCGATGACGCCGCCGCTGAGACCGATTTCGCGGCTGAGGTACTCGGCCGCGTAAGCATAGACGGCAAACATGGCGGCAAAGATCAGCACGCAGGTAGTGATATTCAGCCACAGCGTACCGCTGCGCAGTATCGCCAACTGTTTGCCATAGCTGAGGCGCTGTACGGCCGCATCAGGCAAACGCCACAGCAATCCCAGCGCCGCCAGAAGGTTCACCCAGGCACAGAACCTGAACGACGCTTCATAGCTGAACTGTCCGGCGATCCATTGCGTCAGCGGTATCCCCAGCACCATGCCCATGCTGGTGCCGATGAACGCATAAGCGGTTGCTTTGGTAGCTTGATGCGGCGGATAAAGCGCCGCGGCCGCCACCATGGCCAGTGAAAAATAGATCGGATGAAACAACGCCGGCACAATGCGCAGCAGCATGAGCATGGAGAAGCTGTCCACCTGGGCGGACAGCGCGCTGGCCGCCGCAAACACGGTCAACGCGATCAACAACATGCGTTTGCGATTGAATTGCGACGCCAACAGCACCAACAGCGGCCCGAGCAGCGCAATGGTCAGGGCGAAGATCCCGACCAGCCAGCCTGCCTGCGCCGTGGAGATGCCATACCGTGCAATGATCAGCGGCAAAATGCCCACCACGCCGAACTCGATGCAGTAAACGCCGAACAGCCCCAGCGCGAGGAAGAAAATCGGTGGCATCAGACCCATCACCTCGCTCCCGTCGCGGCATAAACCGCCTGACAAATCTCGCCGACAAAGGCGCCGGACATCCCCTCCAGCGCCGTGTTGGTAAACGCCACCACGCTGAGCTGTCGGGCAGGATCGACGAACCACGAGTGGCCATAGGTGCCCCCCATCCGCCAGCTGCCTACGGACTCCGGCGTTTGTGCGGCGACGGGATCTTTCAGCACGGTGATGCCCAGGCCAAACCCGCGCCCTGGCCAAAACGGCATCGTTAAATCGCCGATTTGGTTGGTGGTCAGCGCCGTCACCCACTCGGTTGGCAGTACCGGCTTTCCTCCCTGGCGCAACGCTTCCAGCAAGCGCAGGAAATCCTCGGCCGATCCGACCATACCGGCGCCGCCTGAAGCGTAAGCCTGCGGATCCAAGGCTCGCGCCGGCGACAGAAGAAAACCGGCACTGCCATCGATGAACGGTAAACGATCCGGTTGGCGCAGGCGGCGTGGCCCACCGGGATGGTCGGCGTAAGCGGCCGCCAGGCGCGCGGCGTCCACCGCCAGGAAGTCGGTATCCGTCATCGCCAGCGGCCCGGTCACCCATTTTTTTACTGCCTGCGCCAGCGGCAGGCCGCTCGCCTGTTCAATAACCGCGCCCAACACATCGGTGGCGATAGAATAGCGCCACGCCGCGCCGGGCGGAGCCAGCAAAGGGGCGCAGGCAATACGCCGCATGTTTTCCTGCAGGCTGACGGACGCGTCATCCATACCGTCGGAGACCGCCGACTGAGCGTAGAATCCCCCTTCCGGCTGGAAAAATCGGTAGCTTAACCCGGCGGTGTGGGTCATCAAATGGCGCAGCGTCAACAACGGGACAGTGCCGTCCGCCAGCCGCGGGCGAAAATCCGGCAGCCAGCGGGTAACGGGATCGTCCAACCGCACGGCGCCTTGCGCCATCAGCGCCAGCGCCGCCGTGGACACGATCGGTTTGGACACCGAAGCCAACCTGAACAGCGTATTGCACGCCATCGGTTTGCCCGCTTCGCGATCTGCCATGCCCGCCGCGCGTCGATAAACGATCTCACCGCCCTGCGCTACTAAAACGACCGCGCCAACCAATCGTTTTTCGCGCAAGGCTTTCTCTATCGCGCCGTCGATCGCGTTGGCGGAGGATCCGTATTCATTCATCTTTATTACCCCAGGTAGTCAGCCCATGCTGTCGCCACCGAGCATAGGGCGTGGCGATTAACGAAAAAACAGGCTAGATTTCCTTTCATAGCGGACACTCACGTCCGTAATGGGGCAAGCAATGGATAATCTGTCTGGGGTGAGCGTCTTTGTGCAGACCGCGGAGACGCTGAGTTTCGTTGAGGCCGGGCGCGTGCTCGGCATTTCCGCTTCCGCGGTGGGGAAAAGCATCGCCCGCCTGGAAAACCGGCTGGGCACGCGCCTGTTTCACCGCAGCACGCGCAGCATGACCCTGACCGCCGAAGGCCGGCTGTTTCTGCACCGCTGCCAGCGCATTCTGGAGGAATTGGCGGCGGCGGAACGGGAAATCAGCGATACGCACAGCGCGCCGCGCGGCAAGCTGCGTGTCAGTTTGCCGCTGGTGGGCGGCCTGCTGAATCCGGTGCTGGCGGAATTTGTTCGGCGTTACCCGGAGATTGAGCTGGAAACCGATTTTTCCGACCGTCGAGTCGCGGTGATTGAAGAAGGGTTCGATGCGGTGATCCGCGTGGGCGATACCGAGGACTCTCGCTTAATGAGCCGCCAACTGGGCACGTTTCACCTACAGCTAGTGGCGGCGCCGGACTATCTGCGCCGGGCGGGAATACCCCGCCAGCCGGCAGAACTGCGCGATCACGCCTGCCTGTTATACAGATTCCCCACCACCGGCAAAGTCGAGACCTGGCCGGTGGCGGGCGGAGATAAACTGCTCGACGAAGGCCTGGGCAAGCGCACGGTATGCAACACCGTCGATACGCTGATTTACCTGGCGGAACAGGGCCTGGGCATCGCCTGCCTGCCCGATTTCGCGGTGCGGGAGGCGCTGGAGCAGCAGCGGCTCCAACCCGTGCTTGGCGACCAATGCCGACACAGTGGCAGTCTCAAAATCCTCTGGCCTTCAAGCAAACATCTTACACCGCGTCTCAGGGCATTTATCGACATCATGAGCGTTCGCCTTTTCTCAGCCTAAGTCCTCTACCGTGTTAGAACAAATTCAGCTTTGTTTTGCACAAAAATAGCTAAAGCGTAGCCTGCCGCGCCTGCCAGCAGCCCTGACGGCGGCGCAGTGCCGTCGTGATATTCCATTCAGCGATATAGAAGCGCCGTTCGTTCTTTCGGGACAAAGAAAACCGCCACACAATACCTTTTACCCCGCACTCGTGCATAACCATCTATAAATTCAGGTGTTAACGCCTTGTCATTATCGATAACCGCCCAATTCGCTCATCTGATATTGAACAGCCAGCCGGATCAAACCGCCCTGTCAGCCGCTCTCCGCGGCGTGAAAGATTACTTCGCCTGCGCATTGCCGATTGCCCGCGGGGCGTTGAGCGATGCCGGTCTGGCAGCGATCGGCACGACGTTTCCGCCGACCAGCAGTGAGAACCGTGCACTGCGCTATGGCTATGTCAGCCACTCGTTGGACTTCGATGATTACCATCCTGCGCTGCGTGGCCATCCTAGCACCGTAGTGCTCTCCGCCCTGCTGGCGCTGAACGGTGAGAGTGACAATGTCACTGAGCTGTTAACCGCCTATGTCATCGGTGTAGAGGCCGCTGGCCGGCTGGGATTGGCCGCTGGCACGCAACATTACGTGCAGGGTTTTCACAGCACCGCCACCCTGGGCGCGGTCGCCGCCTGCGCCGCCGTGGCGCGTTATCTGCAGCTTGACCAGCGGCAAACGCAGATTGCTCTCGGCCTGGCGGCCACCCAGGCGGCGGGCCTGCGCAGCCAGTTCGGTTCGGCGGCCAAACCGCTGCACGCAGGGCTGGCGGCACGCAACGCGGTCAATGCCGCCCTGCTGGCTCAGGCCGGTTTCATCGGCCAACCGGAGGGCGTGCTGGACAGCCTGCTGACTTCCCACGGCGGCGGCAGGCAAAAACCGGAATGCCTGACCGCCGACTGGGGCACGCCCTGGCGCATCCTGCAACCGGGGCTGGAGTTCAAGCGGTATCCGACCTGCGGTGGCACTCACAGCGCGGCCGAGGCGGCGCTCGCCCTGCGCGCGCGGCTGCTGGAACAAGGCGACGCCCTTGCGGAGATCGCACTGGTTGAGGTCAGTTTTCCGCCCGGCGCAGATACCGCACCCTATATTCGCCAACCGGCCACCGGTGTGGAAGCGCGCTTTAGCCTCGAATACGTCATAGCCGATGCGCTATACCACGGCGAGGTCCCGCTGACGCATTACGGCGAACAGCCGGTCGATGCGGCTATCGCCGCCCTGGCGGCAAAAGTTGAGCGCCATGTCGATCCCGCAGCCCCGCCGGACGCGCTCGATCCGGAGATGCGCTTCCATCGCCTGACCCTGACGCTGCAGGACGGAAGGCAAATAAGTGACATGGTCACAAGAAAGCAAACCGCCGCCCGGCCGACAGACCTCGACGCCAAGCTGCACGCCATTCTGCAGCTGCTTCCGGGCCTCGAAGGCGAAAGCGTTATCCGCGACTGCGCCCTCATGTCCCCTGGCGCGCTGCCGCGACTGATTGCATTGTTAAATTAATAATAAAACAGGAATAATTATGAGTACTTCACCTTCAACACCATCGCGCCAACTCCGTCTCGGCCTGTTCGTTCAGGCGCTGGGACACCACATCGGAGGATGGCGCGCACAAGGCGCCAGCGGTTCACCGACCGATATCGACTGGTTCACCTGGATCGCAAAAAAAGCCGAAGAAGGCACCTTCGATATGTTCTTCGTCGGTGACGCGTTGGCAACCAGCGTGCACCGCCTGCCCTCGACGATGTCACGCCTGGAGCCGCTGACGCTGCTGGCGGCGCTGGCGGTTAACACCCGCCATATCGGGCTGGCGGCGACCGCCTCCACCACTTTCGATCAACCTTTCCATCTGGCACGCGCCATGGCCTCCATCGACCATATCAGCCACGGCCGCGCCGCCTGGAACGTGGTGACCTCTTTCTCCAGCGATGCGGCGCGCAATTTCAGTCGTGAAGACCTGCCGTCGCACGCCGAACGCTATGAAGTGGCGCGGGAATTCCTCGAGGCCAGCTACAAACTGTGGGACGGCTGGGAAAAAGACGCCATCGTGCGCGATAAGCAAAATGGCGTATACGCTATCGACGAGAAAATCCACGCCGCCAACCATAAGGGCAAGCATTTCTCGGTGCAGGGCCCGCTGAATATTTCCCGCTCGCCGCAGGGGCGGCCAGTGATCATTGAGGCCGGCTCTTCCCCGGCCGGCCAACAGCTGGCGGCGGAAACCGCCGAAGTGGTGTTCACCGCCGCCGCCAGCCTGGAAGAAGGACAGGCTTTCTACCGCAGCCAGAAAAAATACGTGGCCGACGCCGGCCGCAACCCGGACCACCTGCTGATCCTGCCAGGTGTGATGCCGATTGTCGGCCGTACCAAAGAAGAAGCACAGGAAACCTGGTATCAGCTGAATCAACTGGTGGATATCGATAACGGCATTGAGCAGCTGTCGGCGCGCTTTGGCTTCGATTTGAGCGATTACCCGCTGGACGGCCCGGTGCCGAACGTGGGCGCCACCGAAGGCGGCCAAAGCCGCGTGAAACTGCTGACCGATCTGGCCGCGCGGGAAAACCTGACGCTGCGCGAGCTGGCGGCCGTCGCGGCCGGTTCGCGTGGCCACCGCGTGGTGGTAGGCACCGCCGCAGAGATCGCCGACGACTTCCAGCTGTGGCTGGAACAGCAAGGCGCAGACGGCTTCAACATCATGCCGGCGGTGTTGCCCAACCAACTGGAACTGTTCGTCGAGCTGGTGATCCCGGAGCTGCGCCGCCGTGGCCTGTTCCGTGAAGAGTATCAGCATGCAACCCTGCGTGAAAACCTGGGCCTGCCGGAACCGGCAATCAACTTCGCTAACGTAAAATCGGCTTAATCCGCAGGGAAATCATGATGAAAAACACATTCAAACGCACCGTACTGTCCCTGCTGTTGGCTTCCTCCACGCTGGCGCCGTTGGCCGCCGGTCATGCCGCTGAAGGCGATGTTCCCTTCAAGGCGGCGGTGAAAGCTGCCGCCGATCCGGCGCTGCACGACAGCCTGCCTGACGCTATCAAAAAGGCCGGCTATATCGTTGCCGGCACCAACCCGAACACCCCGCCGACCACCTTTTACCAGGCGGACAACAAAACGCTGGCCGGGCGTGAAATCGACGTGATGAGCGCAATTGCCGATCGCCTGGGCGTGGCGATCCACTGGAAGGACACCGGCGGTTTCGACAACATCATCCCCGGCCTGAAGTCCGGCCGTTATGACGTCGCGCTGGCCAACATTGACGCCAACAAAAAGCGCTTCCAGCAGGTGGACTTCGTCGGCTATTACAACGCTTCCAAACTGGCCTTGATCGCCCGCAAAGACGCTGCGCTTGGCCCTTACACCGAGCTGGCCCAGCTGTGCGGCCAGACCGTCGGCGCCGGCGCAGGTACCTCGCAAATCACCCGCCTGCAGCAGGCCAGCGATCAATGCGTCGCCGCCGGCAAGCCGGCCATCACCATGCCGATCTTCCCGGACCGTCCGGCCGGGGTGCAGGCGGTGATCAGCGGCCGCGTGCCGATGTTTTTCGGCCCGTATGAAGGGCTGCGCTACCAGGCCACCCACGTCAAACCGCTGACGCTGGCCGGTGATATCAACATCGACGGTACCACGGTGGCCATCGCCCTGCCGAAAGGCTCCGAACTGGTGAAACCGGTGCAGGCGGCGCTAAATTCGCTGATCGCCGACGGCAGCTACCAGAAAATCCTCGACGGCTGGGATATCGGTTTTGGTGCCGTGAAAACCGCCGGCATCAATGAAGAGATCGCAAAATGAGTGGGCAATACCCTGTCGACGACGCGGAACTGAGCATCGTTGGCCACCGGCATTACGGGCGCTGGCTCAGCGCCCTGGTTGTGCTGCTGATCGTCGGCGTTATCGTCAATTCCATGCTGCACAACCCGCGCTTTGAATGGTCGGTGGTGGCAGAAAATCTTACCGAGGCGTCCATCCTCAACGGCGTGCTCATGACGCTGAGGCTGACGGTGATTTCGGTGGTGTTCGGCTTCGCCGGCGGCGTGCTGCTGGCGCTGATGCGCCTGTCGGCCAATCCGGTATTGGTGGCGGTAAGCTGGTTCTACACCTGGTTCTTCCGTGCAGTGCCGATGCTGGTGCAGCTGTTCCTGTGGTACAACATCGCCGCGCTTTATCCCCGCATCAGCTTGTGGATCCCGTTTCTGGGCGAAGTCGCCAGCGCACCGACCAATACCCTTATCAGCACCTTCAGCGCCGCGGTGATTGCGCTGGTGATGCATCAGTCGGCCTATGCGGCGGAGATCGTGCGTGCAGGCATCCAAAGCGTCGGCAGCGGCCAGTTGGAAGCCGCCAAAGCACTGGGCTACCGTCGTGGGCAAATCCTGTGGCGCGTGGTATTGCCGCAGGCGATGCGCACCATCCTGCCGCCGGCGGGCAATGAGGTGATCGGGCAGTTGAAAACCACCGCGGTGGTGTCGGTGATTGCCCTGCAGGACGTGCTGTATTCGGCGCAGATCATTTACCAACGCACCTACGAGGTCATCCCGCTGCTGCTGGTCGCCACCCTGTGGTATCTGGCCATGACTTCGATTCTGTCGATTGGTCAATACTACGTGGAGCGCTATTTTGGCCGCGGCACGCAGGCAACGCGCAGCGGCCGGTTCTTCCTCAACCGCAAAGCCCCTCAGGGAGGTGAACAATGAGCGCATCTATCCACATCAACCGGGTGCGGAAATCCTTTTCCGGCACCGACGTGTTGAAAAACATCAGCCTGACCATTCCGGCAGGTTCGGTAACGGTGATCCTCGGCCCTTCCGGCTCCGGCAAATCCACCCTGTTGCGCTGCATCAACCACCTGGAAAAGCTGGACGGCGGCACCATTCGTGTTGGCGAACAGCTGATCGGCTATCGCCAAAAAGGCCGGCATCTGTACGAGCTGAAAGAAGCCGAGGTGGCCGAACAGCGTAAAAGCATTGGCATGGTATTTCAGCAGTTCAACTTGTTTGCACACCGCACCGTGTTGCAAAACGTCAGCGACGCGCCGCTGCGGGTGAAAAAGGAAAAAAAAGCCGAGGTGCAGGAACGGGCGAAACAGCTGCTGACCCGCGTCGGGCTGGAACATCGCATCAACGCCTGGCCGCGTGAACTGTCCGGCGGCCAGCAGCAGCGCGTCGCCATCGCCCGCGCGCTGGCAATGAACCCACAGGTGTTGCTGTTTGATGAACCGACCTCCGCCCTCGATCCTGAATTGGTTGGCGAAGTGCTGCAGGTGATGAAAGACTTGGCGCATTCGGGCATGACCATGGTGGTGGTCACGCACGAAATCGGCTTCGCACGCGAAGTGGCCGACCAGATTGTCTTTATGGATCAGGGAAAGGTGGTAGAAACGGGCAGCGTGCAGCAGGTTCTGGATGCGCCGGGACATGAGAGGACGCGCAACTTCCTGGCGACGGTATTGTAAGCCTCCGTCAGGGGGCGTTGCGTCCCCTGACGTTCAAATTCAGCCGTTATTTTTTCTGCCGATAGCGGAAAAGACGTTGAACACTTCACCCAGGCCGTAAATCGCGCCGAGCAAGACGGCCACCATTACCGGCACCAGGACCACCACGGTGGCCAAGCTTTCAATCATTTCTAACATCGTTCTCTCCTGGTTTATAAGCACAGCGAATCTACGCCGGAAGAAAAGGTTTCCGGCCAATCGATCGATTATCGTGGGGAGGCAGTCTAAAACGTGAGCTACATCACACTTGATGCGAGCTAATGTAACTTACACAATTACATTAACGCAATGCAAAAAATGCTCTGCGCGTAGCGAGAATTTGCGTGGTTTTTTATTGCGTATCCGCTTGATATTGCGGTGAACAAGGGACAAAAGGATAGCCTGCGCACCGTTCGACCTGCCCGGCCATTTCGGCGATGCTGGTTTGCGCCAGGCTGGCTTCCAGCGCGTGACCGACGCGTGCAAATTCTTGCTCCAGCACCGGGGTTATGGCGTGGCCGATATAGCACGCATCGTTAGGCCGGGTACGGTGCAGCATGAAATACGGTTGATCCTCTACCGCGCGATACACGTCCAGCAGCGAGATCGTTTCCGCCGGCCGCGCCAGCAGCGCCCCACCGCCTTGTCCCATCTGTGAATAGGTCAGCCCGGCCTCCGCCAGCGCGCCGAGGATGCGCCGTACTACCGTCGGATTCGTGTTGACGCTGCGCGCGATGTCTTCGGAACGCACCGTCTGGCCACGACACAGCGTGATATTGGTCAGAATATGGATGGCAACGGCAAATCGCGTGGAGGTAGACACCTTGGCACCTGCTCAGAGTTTCGTTTATGTCGGATTAAAACATAAGGAAAGCGTATCAATTTACGGTAATACACATAATGAGTAGGGATAATGAGAATGTCAACCTGCCCCGCCCGATGGCGGCGGCGGCTCACGCTTCTGTGCGGATCTCCGTCACTTTATCGGGATAAAATGCCAGATGATCCTTGATCGCTACCACGGCGTTGTAGGGCATTTCATAACTCCAGGCCACATTGGCCTCCTGCTCGCCGTTAAGCACAAGGGAGAAATAACTGCAGTCGCCCTTATAAGGGCAGTAGCTGACGTGCTCGTTTTTCTGCAACAGCGCCCGATTCACATCCTCACGCGGAAAGTAAAACACCGGCGGATAGGTGGCTTCCTGCAGGATGAGCACGTTGCGGCTGTCGGCCAGGGTCTGACCGGCTGCACGCACGACAACCCGCGCCGGATGGCGGGTCAAGGTGATTGGGTGGTCCGGGCCGGGGATTTTCACCGGTTTGCCGGATGCGGAAACGAGATCGGACATGGCGGCCTCCAGAGTGTGCGCCCCGCACCCCGCGAGGCGTCTTTCCAGTATAGACCCACGATTTTACCGGCGGCCGCACATTCGGCGAGCAATCGCTTTTCACCGCCGCAAAATTAAGAATTTTTACCTGTTCGATTTTCTTACGGAGGAATACATTCATCCCAACTTCTACCGGCAGGTTAATCGGATTATTTTTAATCCATTAATCAGTCAATTTACCAGGAACTCATTATGAATATTAAACGTGCCGCAGGTGTGTTGGTGGTGGTGATGGCAACGCTTTCCGTTACCGCATGTGGGCATATGTCCAATCGCGATCGCAACACGGCGATCGGCGCGGGCGTCGGTGCAGTCGGCGGTGCGGTGCTGACCGACGGCAGCACGCTGGGTACCCTCGGCGGCGCGGCGCTGGGTGGCATTATCGGCCACCAGACCAGCCGTTAATCATCGCGTTAAAATAATCTCTGCAGGCCGGCACTTTTTTAATCCATAAGCGCCGGTCTGTTTTTTATTTATCGAAATAACGTCCCTCAGCGGTGGAAAATAATAAATAACGTTTAGCGCAGCTTTATTATTCATTAACCTGCGTCAGGGTTATTTATTGCACAGGCAGCCTGAAACGCGCCATCGCTTTTTCCAACCGTTCCGATTCGCCCTGCAGCGACTGAGAAGCGTCGGTCACCGCGTTCACCACGGCGCCGGTTTGTTGCACCACCTGATTCAGCGCCGCAATGCGCGCCGTCACGTCCTGAATGCTCTCCCCCTGATTGAAAGACGCCTGCGAGATTTCCCCCATCAGGGCACTGCATTTGTTCACCAGATCGATAATCTGGCGCAGGTTGCCGGTCAGCAGATCCACCGCCTGCGAACCTTGATCGATTTGCTGCAGTGAACGGTTGATCAACTGCTGAATATCGCGCGTCGAATGGCTGCTCTTTTGCGCCAACAGACCCACCTCTTTGGCTACGATGGCAAAGCCGCGGCCGTGAACGCCGGCATGCGCGGCCTCGACCGCCGCATTCAGCGCCAGAATATGGGTCTGGAACGCCACGCTGTCGATCAGCGCGACGATGCCACGCATCTCGGCCGATTGGTTGACGATCCCTTGGATTGAAACATTGACGGTTTCCATCATCTGCTCACCGGCGCCGGCGTACTGCCGGGCTTGTTCGGTTCGTTGGCTGGCCTGCTGGGCGTATTGGCCGTTTTCTTCCACCCGCGCCGCCAGCTGCTGCACGTGCTCGGTCGCCAACTGCAATTCGCCGTCCTGCTTCGCCGACTGTGCCGTCAACTGGCGATTGCCGTCCGCCAGCCGGCCGACGCCACTCAGGATCCCGCTCGCCGCATCGCGCACCTCGCTCACCAGCCGCTGCAGGCCGTTTTGCATATGGCCAATGCTGGTCTGCAGCTGACGCATCTCGCGGTTCAACGCCCGCTCAGGCGGCAACGGCCGCGAAAGATCGCCGGCGGCCAGCACGTTGAGGTGCGCGATTGCCCGCTGCAGCGGTGCGATAACCCAGCGAGAGACACCGACCCAGACCCCCACGGCAATCAGCGCCAGCGCCGCCAGCGCGCCAAACGCAAAGATCTTGGCCTGCTCCAGCGCCGCCAATTGCCGCACGTTGACGTCATCGCCACGCCGCTCGTTCAGCGTCTGGTAGGCAAGATACTTCTCGTTGAAATCCGCCTGAAACGCCTGGATCGGCACGGCGAAAAACGCATCGACGCTGGCGCTGCTTTGCAACCCTTGCGCCTGTTCCTTCAGGCCGTCATAGAACAGACGATAGCTGTCTTTCAGGGCGCCCGTCGCTTCGGGCGCAGCCGTGCTCAAGCGCTCGAACCGGGCAAAGGCCTGCTTTGAAGCCGCCAACGCCGCCAACGATTCATCCAGCAGGCTATGCCAACTGCCCTCGGAGCCGGTGGCTTTATCCTGCAGATAATAGATGCCCGCACGGTTCAGGGTATCGCTGGCCGTCAGCAGCGACAGTCTGGCGCGATCCATTGTCGCCTGCTGGCGATGCAACGCATCGCCCGTCACCAGATTAACCTTGGCGTCGCGCAAAATATTGGAAATAAATAGGGTGGAAAACAATTGCAGCAGAGAAAATAGCGCGATAACGCAAATTACCCCGCTTAATAAGCCCATGCTCTTGCCGAAGCCAAACGCACGCGGTAGCGCTGCCGCAGGTTTTACCCTGCGGCCCAGTGTCAGTTTTATGTTCATGATTTTTAGTCAGTCATACCAGGATGCCGCGAGTCTAACGGGCATTGATGACACGACTATTTCAGCCTGCTCTGCGTCGCCCCCGCCGGCCAAGATCCCCCAATAATCGGTATTGCCCGTCAACTCTCATTTTTATTTCTTGACTTGTTTAATACCGGATTTATAGTTTTTCCATTAAAAAAGAAACAAAGTTTCATATATTAACCGGCGCGGAATTTAATATATGAAACGCTCAATAAAATCGTCTCAAATATAAAACCGATGAGCGTAAATGCCCTGTTCACAGGTGAAACTCGCTCGCCTTAATAAACAGTCTATTTTCTTCAGGGGCCTGCTATGCGCAAGATCACGCTTTGTTTTTTCCTTGTTTCACCAGTGAGTTATGCAACCGTCGCCGCATTGCCCAACGATGCTGCCACCACCGCAGCGCCGGTAAAAAAAAGCCGCCCGGCATTTCCGCATATTCATTGGCAAAGCGAGGATAATAAAAAGAATATTGATATCGGCGGCGCACTGCGCGCCAATTATCGCTATGAAGACTGGCACAGCAGCAATTATCGTAATCCTCCGCATTTACGCTTTGACGCCTTTCGCATCGATGCCGCCGGCCAGGTAAACGATGCATTTTTCGATGGCGGATTCTGGTTTCAGGATCGGCGCAAATACGCCATCGACCGCGCCTATGTCGGCTATCACCTGTCTGAACGTTCCGCCGTGCAACTGGGCGCGCCGTTCAAACCGTTCGGCCTGATGCCCTACCCGCAGTTCGGCTGGTCGTACGGCATTCCGTTTTACCTCGGCTTTGGCGTCAACACCGGGCTGGGCGCCAAATACCAATATCAGCATGACGATTGGGCCTTCGACGCCGCCTATTACCCGCGCATGATGCCGACCGGCGTGCGTTACGCCCCCGACGTCGCCAGCTACGACGATTTGAAAAACACCAACTATGCGTCACAGCACCTGCAGCGCAACGAAAAACGCGATCAGATAAACCTGCGGCTGACGCGCGCTTTCCACCAGGGCGGCTGGGACAATGAGCTCGGCGGTTCGCTGGCGGCCTCACGGCTCTACAACCAGGCTACCGGCGATAACGGCAGCTTCTGGGCGGCAGGCCTGCATACGCTGGTGAATAACGATCCCTGGCATCTGTCCGGCCAGGTGATCCGCTACGGTTACGACGCCAAAGGCCCGGCCGGGGCCAACAATTCGGTGATCCTGATGGGCGGCAACGGCCTGACGCCGGCCTATCTGATCCCGTCGCAGGCCACCACCGCCGCCATCAACCTGGCGCGCGACGTCGACGTACCCTGGGGGCCGGTGAAAAAGCTGCGCTTCTACAACGACTACAGCGTGCTCTGGAAGGATAAGCACGGCGGTTCCGACTCCAAAATGAATACGCTCGGGGTGCAGGTGTTCGCCATGCCGGTGATGCTGTGGGTGGATCTGACCTGGGCGCAGAACGCCAACCCGTGGGGCGGCGTGGAAAACGCCACCGGTTGGACCGGCACGCAATCCTCCGGCAGCAATAAATGGTATTTTCGCACTAACGTGAACATCGGTTACTACTTCTGAGCACGGCGAGATCTACACTGAAGTATCACCGCCAACCGGAGAAGCCACGATGCTGAGCACGCAAACGCTGCATATTGCCATCAACCGCCCCTGTGACGAGGTGTACGCCTTTCTCAGCCAGCCGGAAAATTTCCCCTTGTGGGCCAAAGGGTTAGCCAACAGTTTACGGCAGGAAGATGAAGAATGGGTGGCAGACACCCCACAGGGAAAACTTCGTATTCGCTTCAGCGCGCCGAATGCCTTCGGCGTGCTGGATCATTGGGTGACGCTGCCGAACGGCGGCGTGGTCTACGTGCCGCTGCGCGCGCTCGCCAACCGGCACGGCACCGAGGTGATCTTCACCCTGTTCCGCCAGCCGGGCATGGACGACGCGCTGTTCGCCCGCGACGCCGGGCTGGTGAACGCCGATCTGCGGGCGCTAAAGCGCCTGCTGGAATCGCGCTAATCCCCATCAGCTCTTGACCGACGACACCACGTTAAGCGGTTGGGCATCCGGCAGGATATTCATGTGCTCCAGCACCTGGGCCATGATCTTGCCGAACACCGGCCCCGCCACCGAACCGCCGAAGTGCTTGCCGGCTTTCGGGTTGTTGACCATCACCACCAGTGCCACCTGCGGATCGCTGGCCGGCGCCACGCCGGCGGTGTAGTTGATGTAGCCGCCGTCGTATTTGCCGCTGGGGCCCATTTTCTCGGCGGTACCGGTTTTGATCGCCAGCCGATAGCCCGGTACCGCGGCGCTCACCCCGCTGCCGCCAGGCAAGGCGTCGCTCTCCATCATATGCACCACGGACCGTACCGTATCCGCCGGCAGAATACGTTGCCCCATCACCGGCGGCGTCACCTTGGTGATCGACAGCGGCCGATAAATGCCGAAGGAACCGATAGCAGCATATTCGCGTGCCATCTGCAGCGGCGTCACGCGCAGCCCATAGCCGAAGGAGAAGGTAGCGCGTTCGATATCGGCCCAGCGTTCACGGTGCTGCGGCAGATAGCCGCTGCTCTCGTTGCCGATGCCAAGCTCGGTCGGCCGCCCCAGGCCAAAGCTACGGTAGACCGCCGGCAGCACGGTGGCCGGCAGCGCCAGCGCAATGTGCGATACCGCGATGTCGCTCGATTTTTGCAGCACGCCGGTGATGGTCAGTTTCGACCAGTGGCCGACGTCTTTGATCAGGTGACCGTTCACCCGATACGGCGTGGTGTCCAACACGGTATCCGGCCGGATCAGCTTATGTTCCAACCCCACCATCACCACCACCGGTTTCACCGTCGAACCCGGTTCGAAGCTGTCGCTGCTGCACACGTTGCGGATATCTTTCGCCGGCGTGCTGCCATAGTTGTTCGGGTTGAACGACGGATAGCTGGCCATACCGAGGATTTCGCCGGTGTCGATCTTGACCAGTACCGCACAGCCGGAGTCGGCCTGGTTAGCCACCACGCCGTCGCGGATCTGCGCATAGAGCACGTACTGGATAAATTTGTCGATGCTGAGCGTCACGTTCGGCGGTGGCACCGGATCCACGCTTTTGAGCACGCCGATCACCGCTCCGCTGCCATCCTTCTGATAGACCCGCAGGCCGTTTTTTCCCTGCAACAGCGGATTGAAGCCCAGCTCGATGCCCTCCAGCCCCTGATTGTCCTGGCCGACGATACCGATCAGCCCGGCGGCATCCTGGCCCATCGGATAAAAGCGGCTGAAATCCTGCTCGGCGCTGACGCCGGTCAGGTGCAGTTTGCTGATGTAGGCGGCGTTGTCGTCCTCCACCTTGCGCGCCAGGTAGACAAAACGTTTGTGCGCGTTGCTCTGGATCAGATGCTGGATGTCCGCCAGCGGGATCTTCAGCACGTTGGCCATACTCTGCCAGCGTTCGTTACCGGTATCGGTCTGGGTATCGAGAATATGCTTCGGGTCCAGCACGATGTCTTTGGACGACACGCTGACCGCCAGCGCCTCATCGTTGCGATCGGTGATCATAGCGCGGTTGGTCGGCACCACCTGGGTGCGGATCGAACGCTGGTCGGCCTGATCCGCCAACTGCTGGTGTTCCAGCAGCTGCAGGTAGCCGACCCTGAACGCCAACAGAAAAAAACAGACCAGCATGCCGGCGCAAATCCAGCCGAAACGAACTGTGGAATAGGTTTTACCGCTCTTTTTGGTCGATGGCGCCACTGTTGTGTTAACCCTACGTTTTTATTCGGTTTATGGTGTTATTTCAGTCTACCTTGCCGGAAATGGTCAGGAGATTGCAGTTTGTAAGAAAGTAAAAACAAACCGCATCACCGTTGCACATCCGCACTGTCGTTTAACTGCGGTTTACTTTGCGGCATATCACCGGGCTGTGGCGCGTTGGCCGGGTCAAAAATATGGTCGAGGATCGCGCGTGCGGTCGGCCCCGCCACCACGCCGTCGCCACCGCCGTTTTCCAGGATCAGCGCCATCGCCACCCGGGGGTTTTTGTAAGGCGCGAACAGCGTATAGAAGATGTGATCGCGTAGCCGCACCGGGATCATTTTGGCGTTGTAGGTCTGGTTTTGCTTCAGGCTGAACACCTGCGAGGTGCCGGATTTGGCGGCGATCTGGTACGGCGCGGTATGGAACAGCTTGTAACCGGTGCCGTTCGGCAGGTTGGCCATGCCGTACATGCCGTTGCGCACGATGCCCCAGTAAGGCGAGTGGGGATCACCGATCTGCGCCGCTTGCGCCGGCGGCTGGTAGCGCGTCACCCGGTTGCCCTGCTGCAGCGAATACAGCAGATGCGGCGTTTTCACCTGGCCGTTGTTGATCAGCGTGGTCAGCGCTTTTACCATCTGGATTGGCGTCGCCACCCAATACCCCTGGCCGATGCCCACCGAAACCGTATCCCCCTGATACCAGCCTTTTTTGTGCACCTTCAGCTTCCAGTCGCGGCTCGGCAGCACGCCGCGATACTCTTCGTTCAGATCGATGCCGGTGGACTGGCCGTAGCCGAACTGGCTCAGCCAGTGGTGAATACGATCGATGCCCATCTCATACGCCACCTGATAAAAGAAGGTGTCGGCAGACTCCTCGATCGCTTTGGTGACGTTGAGCATGCCGTGGCCGGTTTTCAGCCAGTCGCGGTAGCGGCGCTCCGTGCCGGGCAGCGTCCAGGTCGGCGCGCCGAAAAAGGTGGTGGTGGGCGTGATCACCCCGGCGAACAGCGCCGAAACGGCCATGTAGGGCTTCACCGTGGACGCCGGCGGGTACAGCCCCTGGGTGACGCGGTTGATTAGGGGCAGATCCGGGTTGCGGAGCAGCGCCTTATAGGCCTGATAGCCGATGCCTTTGACGAAGGGATTGGGATCGTAACTGGGGCTGGAGACCATCGCCAGAATGCCGCCGTCGCGCGGATCTTCCACCACCACCGCGGCGCGTTGCCCCTTCAGCACCGATTCAATGTACTGCTGCAGCGGCAGATCCAGCGTCAGGTAGATGTTTTTGCCGGCCTTCGGCGGCTGCTCCTTCAGCAGGCGGATCACCCGCCCGTGGTTATCCACTTCCACCTCCTGATAGCCGGTGGTGCCGTGCAGCTCGGACTCATAATAGGCTTCGATGCCCTGTTTGCCGATGTTGCGGTCGGCGGCGTAGTTTTCGCTCAGGCCGGCCTTGTCCAGGCGCTTGAGATCGCTGTCGTTGATCTTCGACACATAGCCCAGAACGTGCGCCAGCTGAGCGCCGTAAGGATATTCACGCTGTTGATAGGTATCGATTGTTACCCCGTCGAAACGGTATTGATTGACGGCAAAGCACGCCACCTCGGTGTCGCTCAGACCGGTTTTTAGCGTCACCGGCTTGTAACGGCTGTTGTGGTGCATGTCATCGCGAAACGCGCTGATGTCCTCCGGCGTCAGGTCGACGATCGGCGTCAGCGCCTGCAGCAGCGCCGCCATGTCGGTGATTTTGCTGGGCGTGATCTCGATACGATACAGTGTCACGTTTCGCACCAGCGGAGTGCCGTTACGATCAAAGATCAGCCCGCGGCTGGGAGCTAGCGGCAGCATCTTGATGTCGTTCTGGTTGGAGCGCGTCTGGTAAAAGCCGTGCTGGCGGATTTGCAGCCGGTAGAGGTTGACGATCAATACGCCGAAGCACACCACTACCAGCGCCAGCGCCACGCCTGCCCGGCGGATAAACAGTCTTTCTTCCGCAGAGTGGTCGCGAATTGTTTCTTTTAACAGGGCCATGCAGTGCCGGTACCTTTTGCGTCACATTTCCCCGCAAAATCAGGGAGCTGAAAAGCCGGCAAGCATAGCGTTATCGGGCGCGACGCCCCATGAAAAGGTTGCTAATGAAATGGCATAACTGTTTCAGCATATTGGAATGTTACCGGCGGCGATTTTTTCACCGCGATCCCCATTGAGCCCCCGTTCGCCCCAATGCTACAATGTGATCTTAATCACACTATTACCGATATTCCCCCGCATTTCCCTGTCGGCGCCCTGCCGGATGCGGCTTTTTGTTACATAGGATCGAGTTCGATGAGTACCATTGCCACCGGTTTAGTCATGATGCGCTGGGAGTTGCTGAGCGCCGTGATGATGTTCTTCGCCAGCCAGTTAAACGTCGTTTGCCGTAAAACCAGCCGCAACGGCATGGCGTTCATGTTCAGCAGCCTGGGCCTGTTTACCGCCTGCTGGTTCGTGATGGGCCTGATGGGCATCCACCTTACCCTGGAAGCCTTCACCCAGTTCTGGTCATCGGCCTGGGATCGCTACGTGGACGTGGTCAGCACCATGCCGGCCGATTGGCCGATGCCGTAACTTCGCTGCACGGGCGGCGCACCGGCCGCCCAGCGATTATTCCTCGTCCGTTGGCGCCGCCGCCAGCCGCGCCATCAACGCCCCCGCCTCAACCAACAGCGCCTGTTCTTGCTCCGTTAAACAACTTTCCATCGCCGCCAGCAGCCACGCCTCGCGTCGGCTGCGGCTTTGCTGCAGCAGGCCCAGCCCGGCGGGCGTCAGGCGTACCCGCACCCGGCGTTTATCTTCGGCATCCGGCGTGCGCACCAGCAGCCCGTCGGCCTCCAGCTCACGCAACGCGGCCGCCAGATTAGAGGAACGCATGCGCTCCGATTCCGCCAGCAGCGACGGCGTCGCCTCGCCGCCGTGGCGATCGATAGCCCCCAACAGCATCAGCTGGGCCCAGGATTTTTCGTCGCTACGCGACTCGCGCCGTAAACGGCGCACCAGCGACATTAACTGCGTGCGCAGCAGCGTCACGTCTTCAGGGTGATCTTTTTTCATTGGCATCAATCTAGCGTTCAGTTTATCCCTGCTTTCACACCGCCGGATCGCGCAGTGCCCTGCCTGGCTACCGCGCCGCTCTGGCTTAACCTAGTTACCTATGATAATATAGCTATTAATATATAGCAAAAAAGACACTGCATCGGCAGGGTTACGTTTGCTCACGCATTTGCCCCTCGCCGATTAATTTGCAGTGTTATTATTATTTTGCTTAATAAATCCCTCCTTATTCAACGTGGTACGGTAAGCCGATGGAAGCGTGGAAAGTCAATCTGATCTCGGTCTGGCTCGGGTGTTTCTTCACCGGGCTGGCGATGAGCCAAATCCTCCCTTTTCTGCCGCTGTACGTCGAACAGCTCGGCGTCAGCGATCACCAATCCCTCAGCCTGTGGTCCGGGCTGGTGTTCAGCGGCACCTTTTTGGTCTCGGCGGTGGTCTCGCCGCTGTGGGGCAGCCTGGCCGACCGCAAAGGCCGCAAGCTGATGCTGCTGCGCGCCTCGCTGGGCATGGCGATCGTCATCGCGCTGCAGGGGCTGGCCACTAACGTGTGGCAGCTGTTCGCGCTGCGCGCCCTGATGGGGCTGACGTCCGGCTATATTCCCAACGCCATGGCGCTGGTCGCCTCGCAGGCGCCGCGTGATAAAAGCGGCTGGGCGCTGGGCACGCTCTCTACCGGGCAGATCTCCGGCGTGATCGCCGGGCCGCTGTTGGGCGGGCTGATGGCCGACCATCTGGGGCTGCGGGTGGTATTTTTCGTCACCGCCGGGCTGATGTTCGTCAGCTTCCTGGTGACGCTGTTCCTGATTAAAGAGCGGCGCATCACGGTGAAAAAAGCGGATCAGCTGAGCGGCAAGGCGGTATTCCGTTCGCTGCCCTATCCGACGCTGATCGTCACCCTGTTCGTTTGTACCCTGATGATCCAGCTGGCTAACTCATCCATCAGCCCGATCCTGACGCTGTTCATTCGCGAGCTATCGGGCGACGTCAGCAATATCGCCTTTGTCAGCGGCATGATCGCCGCCGTGCCCGGCATTGCGGCGCTGATCTCGGCGCCGCGCCTCGGGCGGCTCGGCGATCGCATCGGCACCGCGCGCATCCTGATCGCCGCGCTGCTGTTCACCACCGGCCTGTTCGCCGTGATGGCCTGGGTCAATACGCCGCTGCAGTTGGGCATTCTGCGCTTCCTGCTGGGTTTTGCCGACGGCGCGCTGATGCCGGCGGTGCAGGCGCTGCTGCTGAAGTATTCCTCCGATCAGGTGACCGGGCGCATCTTCGGCTATAACCAATCCTTCATGTACCTGGGGAACGTGGTTGGCCCGCTGCTGGGATCGGGCATTTCGGCGATGATGGGGTTCCGTTGGGTGTTCGCCGTCACGGCAGTCTTGGTGCTTTGCAATGCGCTGCAGCTGCGCCATCAGTTCAAAAAAGTGGAAAATCAACGTGCGGGATAACGGGGAATGTGGGGAAACGCCTCAAGCAGTGGCGGGACAATGACGCCCATCAACCGTACCACCACTGCCAAAGGCGGCCGTAGCCTACTCGACGCGGCGGTCATTTAATATTTATGTAAGTAAATAAAGTGTTGCAGGCGCGTAGAGGGCCGCCGCAGCGGCCCTTGTGGCTCAGAACATGGTATTGTCGTTAGCCGATTTTTCCGGCACATCCTGATTGACGTCCCAATGCTCGGTGATTTTCCCCTGATCGTTCACCCGATAAATATCCACGCTGGCGGTGCCGCGATCCTGCGGGTTATTTTGGTATTTGACGTGAACGTAGACCAGATCGCCGTTGACCGCGCTGCGGTATATTTTGGCGCTGTATTGCGGATTGTCTTTAAAGGTCTGGCTGAAGAAATCGAGGAACGGCTTGATGCCGTCGCCGACGAACGGGTTATGCTGCTTGTAGTTTTCCACAATCAGCCTCTGCGCCACGCCGATGTCGTGGCGGTTGAAGAAGCCCGCGTACAGATCTTCCACCACCTTCAGCTTTTGCTGGGCATGATGATAGCCGCCCTTGCCGGCCGACTTTTGCGACGCCGCCTGATCCGTTGACAACGCCGGGTAACTCGCCAGCAAGCCGCCGACGATCGCACAGGCGATCAATGCCTTTTTCATAACTGCTCCTTAGTTTCCTGAGTGACCTACGATTTTCAGCTGCCCTTTCAGATGGGTGAAGCTGCCGTCCTTGGCGGCGATGTTGGTGTACACCTCGCCGCGCTCAAAGTCCTCGATATGCGTCACGTTGTCGCCGGACTGCGGTTCGTGCCAATAAACCATGTAGACCTTCGGCCGAATCTCCACTGCGGTGTACTGTACCGTGTCGGTAATGCCCTGCGACGCCTCGCCGATACCGGTGAAGGTCATGGTCTTGTCATCGGTAAAATCCAGCTTGAAGGCGAAATCGCCGAAGGTCACCTGCACCACTTTACCGACCGCAATAAACTGCCCGTGTTTTTCCGTCATCGTCGCCGCCTTACTGTTTGTCAGGGAGGGTTGCGCCGCCATAGCGGCAGGCAATGCCAGGGGGAAAGTCAGGGCTATCGCCAACGCGATGCCCGTTCGTTTCACTGTTTTCATCGTTCCTTCTCCTTTCCGTGGTTGAAAACGAGAATCATTATTATTTCTTAAGCATTGATGGAAATATAAGAATAATCTCTATTCCCATCAGTCACCTGGCGGCAAAAAAAGACGGGGGAAAATCGCCGTAAAATGGCATGGCAATAGCGCGTTCTGGCCCTTGGTTTTTACGCAATGAACGGGATTACTGCTTTCAGGGAAGGAAACAACTCGGGGATTCGATAGGTCTATAGCGCAGATCGCTTTAAGCTAATGCGTATTTGTTCTTAGGCCGCCCGCCGCTGCAAAACGGCGGCGAACGGCACGGCGTTTAACGCAGCCAGGGCGTATAGGTGACGCCAACCAGCAGTCCTTCCGGGCTGAGCAACCGGGTAACGCGTTGCCCCCACGGCTCTTCGCGGTTGGCGACCAACAGCCGATAACCGCGATCGACCAGCCCCTGGGTGGCTACCGCCATGTCGGCTACGTCAAACTCGATCCACGCCTGCGGCACCGCGAGATCCGCCGGCCAGCGATCGTCGCCAAAGCAGGACTGCGCCGCTTGCGCCAGCGGCCACAGGGCAAAATGCTTCACGCCGTCCAGCGCGCCTTGCTCCGACAGCAGATAGGTTTCGTTGCCCGGCATCGGCTTGAGCGGCAGCCCCAGCGCCTCGACATAAAATGCCTTACTCTCGTCGCTCTCACGCGTGATGGGCCCGAATCCGGCGACAAACAACACGCCCAGCCCGGCAAATTGTTGATCCATGCTGCACTCCCCTTCGGTTAGCGCCCCTGCCGCACCTGCAGCGGAGCAAATCCATAGGCCGCCTTGAAGCGGTTGCTGAAATGGCTGGCGGAACTGAAGCCGCACGCCAACGCGATCTCGGTGATCGGCTGTTGGCTATGCCGCAACAGCTGTTCCGCCCGCTGCAGGCGGGCGCGCATCACAAACTGGTGCGGCGCCAGGCCAGTGGCGTGCTTGAACATGCGGGCGAAATGGTATTCGCTCAACCCGGCCTGCGCCGCCAGATCCGCCAACAGCAAAGGCCGATCGAGGTGGCTTGCGATATATTCCCGCACCCGCCTGGCTACCGCAGGGGCCAGGCCGCCGCGCACCGGCGGCAGCTTCCACTGCAGCTGGCTGTAGCGCTGGATCAGGTGTGACATCAGCAGGTTCGACGCGCTGCTGAGCGCCAGCAGATTGGCGCTGTCTTGCCAATCGCAGTTGAGCAAAAACTGGCGGTACAGCAGCGTGATCTGCGGATCTTCGCCGAAGCTGCGCTGCTCCACGTTGATCGCCGCCGGGCTGCGATCCCAGGTCTGCTCCGCCAGCTGCCGCAGATGCCCATCGGTGCAATACAGATGCACGAACGACAGATCGCTGCGCACATCCCAGGTGGAGGCGTATTGGCGCGGCATGATGCAGAACCGATCCGGCCCGCCGCCGTTGCGCCAGCCGCCCGGCACCTGCTGGTAGCACTCATAGCCGTCGGCGACGTACAGGCTCAGGGTATGGTGGTCGGCGCTTTCCTGCGTGACGCGATCGTTGCAGTTGGACCAGGCGGCCAGCTCCACGCCGGTGCCCAGCAGCACGCTGCCGTGCAGCCGCGCCTTGTGCTCACGCAGTGTTTCAAACGCCTGATAGTTGGACATCGCCGGCCCCGTTGTTCGACATGCCGACAGTGTAAAGAGTGGCGCCGCGGCATGCCAGCCGCCGCCCCGCGCTTTTGGCAAAAAAAGCGCAAGAATATGCAACTGAGCGCAAAGCGCTGCAAGCGCCGCCGCGCGCCAAAGCGGATACTGCGCCATCGGTTTTTTCGGAGTAACAAATAGAATGAATGCGCTGTTGTACCTCGCCGTGGTGCTGATTTGGGGCACCACCTGGATTGCGATCACCCTGCAACAGGAAGGCCCGGTGGCCATTCCCGTCTCAATCGCTTACCGCTTCGCCATTTCCGCCGCGGTGATGTTCGCCGTGCTGTTGTTAACGCGCCGCCTGCGCCGTCTCGCCCCGCGCGATCATCTGTTCTGCGTGCTGCAGGGCTGCTGCGTGTTCGGCTTCAACTTCTTCTGCTTTTACCACGCGGCGGCTTACATCAGCAGCGGGCTGGAATCGGTGATCTTCTCGATGGCGGTGCTGTTCAACGCCCTCAACAGCCTGCTGTTCTTCCGCCAGCGCCCCAGCCCCAACCTGCTGCCGGCGGCGCTGCTGGGGTTGACCGGCATCGTGGCGCTGTTCTGGCAAGATCTGGCCGCCACCCGCATGGCGCCGGAGCTGCTTAAAGGCATCGGCCTGAGCGCGCTCGGCACCTACGGCTTCTCGCTGGGCAATATGATCAGCACGCGCCATCAGCGCCGCGGGCTGGATATTTTTTCCACTAACACCTACGCCATGACCTACGGCGCGATGCTGATGGCGCTGATCGCCCTGGCGCAGGGCGCGTCGTTCCAGATGGAATACAGCAGCCGCTATATCGGCTCCCTACTGTACCTGGCTGTCTTCGGATCGGTGATCGCCTTCGCCGCCTACTTCAGCCTGCTCGGCCGCATCGGCGCCAGCGCGGCGGCCTACAGCACCCTGCTGTTCCCGCTGGTGGCGCTGACCATCTCGACGATCTACGAAGGCTACCAGTGGCACTTCAACGCCGTGCTGGGCCTGTGCCTGATTTTGCTGGGCAACCTGGTGATGTTCGCCAAGCCGGGGCTGAAGTGGCGACGGGCAGATATCTCAAAACAAAACTCAACCCTTTGAAGCCATTGGCGAATATCGTTATCATCAGGTTTTGTTGATAACGGATGATGGCCAATGCTCAGAAGTGATGATGTGACACCCCGCGCCTACAAACAGGTGGACGTTTTCACCGCCACGCCGCTGCTCGGCAATCCCGTGGCGGTGGTGCTGGAGGCCGAGGGGCTGAGCAGCGCGCAGATGCTGGCATTGGCCCGTTGGACCAACCTTTCGGAAACCACCTTTGTGCTTAAACCGACGCACCCGGCGGCGGATTATAAGGTGCGCATCTTCACCACCGAAAAGGAGCTGCCCTTCGCCGGCCACCCGACGCTGGGCACCGCCCACGCCCTGCTGGAAGCCGGATTGGCACCTAAACGGCCTGGGACGGTGATGCAGGAATGCGGCGTCGGTCTGGTGGCGGTCAATATCCAGCCGGAAGGCACCTTGGCGTTCGCCGCGCCCGAAGTTGAGCTCCGCCCAATGGCGGCTGAGGAAACAGAACGGCTGATGGCCGCTTTACGGCCCGCGATGATTGCAGCAAGCCCCCTGCCGGTGATTGCCGAGATGGGTATTCGCTGGCTGATGGTGCGCCTGCCGGACGCGCAGTCCTGCCTGGCGGTGACGCCGGATCAGGCCACGATTAAACAGCTGCAAACGGCTTGCGATGTGGATGGCGTGGTGATTTATGGCGCCTGCCCCGCAACCGAACCGGC
The DNA here is from genome assembly GCF_002752475.1 of Serratia sp. OLAL2. Classification (NCBI taxonomy): domain Bacteria; kingdom Pseudomonadati; phylum Pseudomonadota; class Gammaproteobacteria; order Enterobacterales; family Yersiniaceae; genus Serratia; species Serratia sp. OLAL2. Next base: position 640,004 of record NZ_MSTL01000018.1, read on the forward strand.
CGATTACGAAATGCGCGCGTTTATGGTGGAATGCGGTGTTTTGATTGAAGATCCGGTGACCGGCAGCGCCAACGCCTGCCTGGCGCGCTTGCTGCAAGCCAGCCGCTTCCCAGACGGCGGCCAGACCGCACAGGGCTACCTGGTGCGCCAGGGCACCCAACTGAATCGAGATGGCCGCGTGAGCGTGCGCTTTATTGACGGCGAGCCCTGGATCGGCGGGCAGAGCTGCACCCTGATTAACGGCACATTGGGTATTTAGTTTGGGGGCGATCGGCGCCAGCGGCAGGTGCGCGTCGATGTAATTCTGCAGGCTGCGCTCGCCCAGCAGGTTATCCGCCAGATCGTACACCAGCCGCGCGCCCGGTTTACCCTGATTGGGCTCGCGGTGTTGCAGCAGGCGGCCTTTGATGCAACTAACAATCTAATGCTTTTACTCTTCCTCTTTTTTATTTATAAAGAACCTAACATTTCCTTTTCAGGCATCTACCTTACATCTCATATTCAATGTTTCTCATATTTTTTGTAAAACACTAACAATCTTTATCGCCATTGATTATCTTATTGCTCTCAGGTCGCCACACACTCCCCCATTTTTCTCCAAATTCACAGAATAGTTTTCAATTGAATAATAGTCATTATTATCATTGTGGGTGCGAAACACTGAGCAATACCATTAACACCCCGATAGCAAATTTAAAACATCCGTATCATGTAATAAGCATGTAGCAAGCCACATAACCATAATAAAAACACATAAAAAAGATGTCAGCTCATTAATAAAATCAATCTACTCATCCCATCAAAGGTTAGAATATTACCATAATCCACCTTAATTTCATTATTTTCGAAACCACAGCTAAATATGTAGTTCCATCCAGGAACTCTCCAATATGCAGAGTCAATATTACTTAATCCAAATTTGGTTTCGCAAACAACACAAGGGTTATCCTTTCCATACCAAAACAATACGTGTGAATTACCTTCAAACGAGCTTTCCTTTAAAAAAACCTTTAGATTATCATATGTTATATCACCATCATGACTCAACATCTCCTGTATATCTGCGCTCCGATGATTTAGTTTTTCATAGTCTATATGACCAGCTTCCCAAGGTAGAGAAGATAATTTATAAAATAAGTCATCAGATAACGAGTCGTTAATCATCGCATTGTTATTAGCGAGCCATTCCTTAACAACACCACTATCAATAAAATTCATTTTCTTATACCTCAAGGGAAATGCTCTATGAGTGAATAATAATCATTTAAAGTGCCATTTTCTATTTTGTTAGCACCAAACAACCAGTCTTTCCTCTTTGGTCCACCACGCTGATCCCACCAGTTTACGTGATAACCTTTTTTATCATCATAATCTAAACGCCATCCTTGCTTTCCATCCGGTGACATTCGACCAGTAACTCTCCCTTTCTGAGGCCCTATTTCCTGAATAAAGTCTACTGCGTCATCACCTATACCTGATGCCTTTCTAGCATGATCACGGGCGTCATTGAGCGATTTGAACGTTTTCTCATGCTCAATGCCTTTCTCTACGCTACAGGTATTTTTAGACAGCCCATACGGATCCACCCACATCAGCGGGTTAGGCGCATACTGATAAAGGTTCAGCCCGCCACGCAGCCCTATCGGATCCTGCTTGGTGAAACGCCCCACCTCGGGTTCGTAGTAGCGGAACAGGTTGTAGTGCAGGCCGCTTTCGTCGTCCTGGTATTGCCCGGCGTAGCGCAGCGGCTGCTGATATTGCGCGCCCTGCCGCTTCGCCGCGCCGGCCACCGTCTGGCCCTGCAGCTTGCCGAAGGTGTCGTATTGCCCGGACCAGCACAGGTTGCACGCCGCGTCGGTCACCTCCAGCGGCGCGCTGTTCAGATCGGTGTGATACCAGTAAATATCCGCCGAGCGGCTGTCGCCCGCCTGCTCCAGCGCCGCCAGTGGGCTCCACGGGCTGGCCGGATCGTAGCTCCAGCTGCGGCGGCTGCCGTCGTCGCGCTGCTCCTGCAGCAACCGGTAGCCCTGCCACAGGAAACGGGTCGTCTGTTCGGTTTTGCCCTTGTAGTGCACCGTTTTGCGGCTGCGGCGGCCCAGCGCGTCGTAATGGTACTGCGCCTCGAACTCGCCCAGCAGGTTATCCGCCAGATCGTACACCAGCCGCGCGCCCGGTTTACCCTGATTGGGCTCGCGGTGTTACAACAGGTTGCATGCTCTACAATAAACACTTGGAATATTAATTTTCTATGATTCTTTATTTTTAAAGAGCTGAAGATTATCTATTCACATTTTAATTTTTCATATCAATTAGATGTTATCTGAAATCAGACCATTATAAAAAAGTTACTCATTAGCTACCGACAGACAACACTTAGCCCCCCCTTGCTTTATTGAATTCATTGCTTCCCATGAAAACCCGAGAAAATTGAGTACGCGATTGCGGCTAAACAGAGCATCACAATGGTCTGATATGCCAATCCAACCCTAAAAAAATGCTCTATTTTAATCATTAAAAAAGCGCCGCATTAATTCAAAGTCGAGCACCTTTTCAGTACATTTTTTATTTAACCAAAAGTAATAGAATCAATGCTTCGTCACCAAACGAGATAGCCCCCTTATTGACAGCCTCTATCGCCAATAAAAAATTATATCTAATATCGTCAGGCAATGAATGTATTCCATTGATTTTCATCAGCAAATACTCATCCTTATCTAAGTGTATGCTAGTCATCCCATCATCAGGAAATCTAAGGCTATTTAAACAGTCAACAAAAGCGTTGAAGTTATTCCCATAAAAATCGGGAAAACCAAAAACCCTATTCATTTCATCATGAAATTCATCATCCGTATTTATTTCTGAAAAATCAGCAACCACCCGTTTAAACTTCATCATTTCCGCCCTGAAGGATCTATTTCTATAAAGGAATCGTAATGTTCATGACTGTAGTAAACTTTCCCTGTCACTTTTTCAACGACAATACACCTTGCACTCGATTGGCAACCCCTAGGATCTTAACCGTTCACTATCTATATATCCCACTTTACCTGTGGTGCTGGCCAATTTAGCTGTACTTAAATTGCCTGGCGTCGCGCAGCGGCTGCTGGTACTATGCCTCCTACTGTTTCCGTCTTTTTCTGCTCTAGAATTAAATTCTAAATTCGTTTATTTAGCAGGAGGCACCACGCTATTCCTGTAGTGCCTAATTTTCTTTGAGGCTAGTCTCCCGGCTTCTCCCAATAAGGGGTATCCTCTGTAGCTCTCTCTATATCATCCATATCATCATCACCAAGACTATTATCAAACTTACTGGATAATATCCTTCTAATTTCTGCCAACCTATGTGTAACTTTATTCTTGTCTATAAATTTAGTTGTTTCGCTCTCATACTCTAACCGCTTATCGTCACTAATAACTGGCTCGCTATAATAATAATGTGCGATATTACCAAGTGAGATCAATAAATAATTAACCTCCTTGATTATATTAACAGCTTCTTCACCTGTGAGTTTGATTATTTCATTTTCTTTTAACATCTTACGCCTTTATAAACTCATTAACCACTCCAAAGTTGATTTTATATTCTGAACTTAAACTATTTTTATCCATTTAATCAAATCATACTAATAAAAACACTTTAATGAACTAGCACCAGACAGCTATAGCTACATTTAATCTATATCACCATCGATATAGTTACTAAATCCTTGGAATATAAAATCATCAAACTCAATGTTCACACTCCAATCATCTCCCAACTGTGAAATGAACTTTTTACCTTTTTCACATACAATGTTAAGTTTTGCATAAGAGGCCTTTCTCCAGTTGAGAATATTAATGTTATCACAACCAGTGCCGTTTAACTCTATGACCAAAACATTGAAATCCTTTCCCCAAGCCCCCCACTTACTCACATCAACTGCTGGTTTCTGATGTGTATGTATCTTAACTGACAAACGTCCCTCGACATCGAAAACAATCTGCCCAATATATACACTTTCTTCCAAACCATTAGGGAACACTTTTTTTAAAAACTCGTTTCTTCTTACAAAATCCAATAAATTCATATAATCACCAATTGAAAATTGTAATGGCCATGCGTCCCGGGAACACTGCCTGTATTTAAATTATCAATAGGTCTAACATTAAAATGTGGCTCTGCCCCATGTAATGCAGTTGCCTTTGTATGGCCAAGACTATGCTCTTGGATTACAATAGGGACCCCTTCTCTATTTGTATAGTGATATTGCCTGACCTGTATAGGTGTTCCATTAGCATCAAGTATCTTATTACCTTTACCATCCAATAAGTCAACCCGATCTATTTTTGGATGTTGGTTATTACTGATTTTTGCATCACGCTTAGCTTGTCTAAAGGCATCTCTTCTACTGGTGCCAATGTATGTGGTTTTTTTATTTTTTTCAGCACCACACGCACTCAACCCCAGTGGATCCACCCACATCAGCGGGTTAGGCGCATACTGATAAAGGTTCAGCCCGCCGCGCAACCCTATCGGATCCTGCGTGGTGAAACGCCCCACCTCGGGTTCGTAGTAGCGGAACAGGTTGTAGTGCAGGCCGCTTTCGTCGTCCTGGTATTGCCCGGCGTAGCGCAGCGGCTGCTGGTATTGCGCGCCCTGCCGCTTCGCCGCGCCGGCCACCGTCTGGCCCTGCAGCTTGCCGAAGGTGTCGTATTGCCCGGACCAGCACAGGTTGCCCGCCGCGTCGGTCACCTCCAGCGGCGCGCTGTTCAGATCGGTGTGATACCAGTAAATATCCGCCGAGCGGCTGTCGCCCGCCTGCTCCAGCGCCGCCAGCGGGCTCGCCGGGTCGTTATTTAAAAGCCATCATTGCATAAAAACGAGCATTTAAAATTAGTAAATCAAACTCAGATCAATAATCTTTATAACTAAGTTCTAAGCAACGATACAAACTCTTTAAATGCTTCTATTACAGTTTCCTCGCCTGATAATTCTCTTCGTTCATTAATTATATAGTTCCCGGTTTCAACATCAATGATCTCCAGCATACAAGATGCATCATCCCACACCGTAAAACGCGCAATCTTCGTATCATCATCTATATCAACAACCAGACTATCTGTAAAATCATTAGCATTGCACTTAACTTCATAATGGCTATTGGATAATATCCAATCACTTATTTTTTTGAGCATCTTGAAATTCCTGACTCTGTTTTATGAGCCTTAACCTCAATGTTTTTCACAATCGGCATTTCTAATACTGGCCCCTTACGTTTGGCTAATCGCCCCTCCAACGAGTCAGGACCAACTATTTTTGCCCAGCCTTCATTTGTCTTGATTAAAGATCGTTCAGGCACTTCGAATTCAACGCACATAGTACCCGGACACCTAGAATATTTAACTTCTATGATTCTTTGTTTTTAAAGAGCTGGAGATTACCTATTCAAAATTTAATTTCCTCATATAAACCAGATGTTGTCTGAAAGCAGGGTGTTATAAATATAGTTACTTATTCCCTACTGTCAGACAACACTCAACACTACCCTTAATTTAGTTGAAAATCATTGTTTCCAATGAAAACCTGAAAAAATTGAGCTTACGGGCTTATCACTCACAGCTCAAAGAACCATTCTAAAAATGAGTTGAAATCTTTCCATTGAGGTTTCAACCGCCCATCTTTAAAATCTTGCAACTTCTCGCCTAAAGCTAAGTCAACCACCTCACCAGTTTCTTTGTTGTAAAAAAAACCAGTTTCCCCCTCGAAGCTGTCAAGTGGAATAAATGATTTCGGCAACCCAAGGACTTCATGACATCTCTTCAAGTCAAACTCATAGTTTGAATTTAGTAAAAACCAGCCCAATTGATATATTTCTTTTTTCCGACTGTAAAAAGTAGGCCCATCTTCCGCATGGGAGTAAAATAAAGAAATATCAGATGATGGCTCAACCCCTAATTTCTCAAGGGCTTTCTTGTAGTCTTCAGATGCATCATCGAACCACCAGCCTTTATTCTTAAGATGCACTACAATATTTTTAGATAACATATTACCCCCTGCAATTAGATTTTAAATTTCGCTTGCGCAATTCATTTTCACCACGCTGACGCCAGTAGCCATCACGATCGCCATTAAAAGCATCCCTGTTAACAGGGTTTATCGGATGTTGGTTTGGTAAATGAGGATGTAATGCATTTGTACCATAATACTTCTGATGTGTATCTGCTGAAAGCTCAAATAGCGAACCTAATCCATTTTGTTTAGAGTGATGGAGGTTTATTTGCGAGTACTTACCATTTTTCACTACAAATGGACTCTTACCATCCAACGCTAGATCCAAATTAGTCTTAACACCATTCCTCGTATTAACAGGAAGGTCCCAATCAATCTCTTGTTGATAAACAGTATGAGTACTCCCTGATGGCGCATTGAACACAACCGGTGTAAAGAAATTATTCAACCCCAACGGATCCACCCACATCAGCGGGTTCGGCGCATACTGATACAGGTTCAACCCGCCTTCCAACCCTATCGGATCCTGCGTGGTGAAACGCCCCACCTCGGGTTCGTAGTAGCGGAACAGGTTGTAGTGCAGGCCGCTTTCGTCGTCCTGGTATTGCCCGGCGTAGCGCAGCGGCTGCTGGTATTGCGCGCCCTGCCGCTTCGCCGCGCCGGCCACCGTCTGGCCCTGCAGCTTGCCGAAGGTGTCGTATTGCCCGGACCAGCACAGGTTGCCCGCCGCGTCGGTCACCTCCAGCGGCGCGCTGTTCAGATCGGTGTGATACCAGTAAATATCCGCCGAGCGGCTGTCGCCCGCCTGCTCCAGCGCCGCCAGCGGGCTCCACGGGCTGGCCGGATCGTAGTTCCAGCTGCGGCGGCTGCCGTCGTCGCGCTGCTCCTGCAGCAACCGGTAGCCCTGCCACAGGAAACGGGTCGTCTGTTCGGTTTTGCCCTTGTAGCGCACCGCTTTGCGGCTGCGGCGGCCCAGCGCGTCGTAATGATACTGCGCTTCGAACTCGCCCTGCGGGCCGCGGCCGTGCGCCTGCACCAGCCGGTTGTCGGCGTCGTAGCGGTAGTGCTGTTCGTACAGGCCGTTGCGCCGGCTGATCAGGTTGCCCCAGGCGTCGTAACGGTAAAACAGTTTTTGCCAGTGCGTCAGGCGGTTGTCGACAATCGGCGCCAGCGGCAGGTGCGCGTCGATGTCGCTCTGCGGGCTGCGCTCGCCCAGCAGGTTATCCGCCAGATCGTACACCAGCCGCGAGCCCGGTTTGCCCTGATTGGGCTCACGGTGTTGCAGCAGGCGGCCTTCGGCGTCGTAACCGTAGTGCACTTCGCCGCGCAGCGCGTCGCTCACCCCGGCCAGCTCGCCGCGGCCGGTGTAGCGATAAGCGCGCCACAGCACGCCGTCTTCCGGCCGGGTCAGTTTGTCGTGGCCGAAGGCGCTGCTCTGCCAGCTGCGGCGGCCCATGGCGTCGTAACGCCGCTGCTGCTGCAGCGCGCCCTGGCTGCGGCCGGTTTCCCGGTGCAGGCGATCGCGGGTGAATTCGCTCACCACCTGCTGGTTGAATTTAATGGCGCTGGCGTGGCCGGAGCCGTAATACAGCCACTGCAGGCGATCGCCCTGCGGCAGCGTCAGCGTCTGCAGGTTGGCCAACGCATCCCACTGGTATTGCAGCTCGCCGTTGACGCCTTGCTCGCCGAGCAGCCGCCCGGCGGCGTCATAGCGCATCTGCACGCTGTCCGGCTCGATGCCCAGCGCCGCGCCGCTCGCCGTCGGCAGGCGGTTCAGCTCGCGCAGCCGCCCCATGGCGTCGAAACGGTAATGCCATTCCGCACTGGCGTTACTGCGCCAGACCAGCTGCCCGGCCTCGTCGAAGCGGAAGCGCTGTTCGCGCTGAGTCAGCTCGCCCGCGCCGCCCGGCAGGCCGACCTCACGGTGCTCTTCCAGCAGCCCGGCCGCGCCGTAACGATAATAGTGGCGGGTGTCGTCCGGGCGCTCTTCGGCCACCACACGGCCCACCGCATCGTAGCTGAAGCGGTAGTCGCCGCCGTTGCCGTTCTCCAGCCGCGTCAGCCAGCCCTGCGGGCTGTAGTGATAGCGCCGGGTGCGGTTGATGCGATCGGTGATGCTGACCGGCAGCCCCAGGGCGTTGTACTGCCAGCGGGTCAGGCTGCCCAGCGCGTCCTGATGTTCGGCCAGCTGGCCGTGCGCGTTCCAGTTAAAGCGCTCTTCGCCGCCGTCCGGGTGGATCAGGGTGTGCAGGCGCCCGCCGTTATCCCACCGGTAGCGCGTCTGGTGGCCTTCGGCATCGGTCTGCGCCGTCAGTTGCCCCAGCGCATCGTAGGTATAAGCCGTGACGCTGCCGGAACAGTCGGTGTAGCGCGTCAGCTGGCCGCGGGCATCCCACTCCAGCTTCACTTCCCCGCCCAGCGCGTCGATCACACTAGCCGGCAGGCTCTCTTCGTCATCCGGATAGCGGTACAGCGTGGCATTACCCAGCGCATCGACATAGCGCGTCGGGCGCCCCAGCGTGTCCCAGTGCTGCGCCTCGCTGCTGCCGTCCGGGTACGCGACGGCGAACAGCCGGCCGCTGTTGCGCGAATATTGATAGCGCGTCACGCGGCCGAGCGGATCGGTCTCCGACAGCAGGCGGCCATAAGGATCCCATTCGCTCTGGCGCTGCGCGCCGCCGGGCAGCAGCACGCTGCACAGCTCGCCGCGTTGGTAGATAAAACCGTAGCGGCGCTGGTCGAAATCGGTGTACTGCGCCACGTTGTCGTCGTCATCCAGCCGCCACTCCGCCCGTTTGCCGTCGCCGCGCACCGCGCTGCGGCGCCCGCCGGCGAAGTCATAGCCGAACTCAAGGGATTCTCCGGCGCTGTTGCGATAGGCCGTCACGCGCGGCACGCCGTCGATCTCTTGCCATTGGTATTCGTTCAGCAGCCCGGCGGCGTCCTGGTGGCTGATCATCAGGCCATCGCGCCAGCCAAAGCGGCGCGTCACCTCACCGGCGCGGTTGCTCACCGTCGTCAGTTGGCCCTGCTCATCGTAGCCGTAGCGCACCAGCGTCCGTTCGCCTTCGGCGGTTTGCAGCGCCACTTCGCGCAGGCGGCCCTGTGCATAGCGGCACATCAGGCGCTGCCCGGCGCTGTCCACCAGTTCGCTCAGCAGCCCCTCGTCGTCGTAAAACAGCGAGGTGGCGTTGCCGATGGCGTCGGTGATCATGCTGAGCCGGCTCGGCTGCTCGCCCGCCAGCGGCGGGTAGTGGAAAATCTGTTCGCCGACGTCAAACAGCTGCCAACTGCCGTCGTCGTTGTGCATCAGCCAGCATTTTTCGGCTTCGCAGTAGGTTTTGTGGCCGCGCGGCACCATAGGGAAAGCGACGAAGTCGCCGGAAGGCGCGCGCCACACCAGGCCGTCCTGATACGGCTGCAGGCTGCTCTCCCAGAACAGGTTCCAGCCGCGGCCCAGTACGCTGTCGCCGGGGTTGCCGCTGCGCCAATAGCGCTGCCAGGCGACCGGCAGGCGCGATGGCAGCACGAAATCGAGATCGTCTTCGCCGTCGAGGAATTTCTGGCCGCTGACGATATCCACCGGCCGGGCGATAATGCCAACCGCGGCGGTCGCGGTCATCAGGGTGCCGGCACGGCAGGCGATGCGCGCCAGTTTGTTGATGCCGGGCAGCTTGCCCAGCAGTTTGCCGAGCGCCCCCAACTTGCCGGCGGCGCCGCCCACGCCGCCCACCAGGCCGGCGAACAGCAGCGTCAGGTCAGAGACCTTGTACAGCCAATCCGGCACTTCGGGCTTGATCGGCAAGGTGGTGACGGTGCCGCCGCCGATAAACACGTTGGGCGAACCTTCCATCACCTGCGCGTCGCAGTTGGTTTTGTCCCCCACGCGCGAGGCGGGCTGGCCATTGATGCTGACCTTGTCGGAGCCCTGCGCCATCTGCATGCTCGGGCCGTCGTCGCTGCAGGCCACCTGGCTATTGGTGGCGAGCGCGGCGGGTTTGCCGTTGATGAAAACGTTGGGGGAACCGGTGACGATATTGCCTTTGGGGGTCAGGCTACCGGCACCGGCGTCGGCAATGCCGTCGCGCGCCGCGGTGGCCGCCTCCCCGGTGAGATACCCCACCGCCAGGCTGGCGCCGATAAGCAGCACGCCGACGCCGATACAGGAGGCCGCCAGGCCGGCGACGAACAGCGCCCCCGCCGCCACCGCGCCTGCGGCGGCGATCAGGCCGCCGACAAGGGTGCCGGCAATCATGCCGGCCAGGGCATGGGAATGCCCGATAATATCGCCGACGCGAGCCGCTTCGGTCATCGTAAGGTCCTTTTACGCAAAGAGTTCATCGTTAGGCCGCCCGGTAGCTGCTCAGCACCTGCTGCAACAGCGCGTCATCTTGTGGCGTCAGCTTGCGCGCCATCGCCAGGGTGAACACCAGCACCCGGCCTTCCGCCAGGGCGAACACCGCCTGGTTCTGCCAGATGCGTTTGCCGTCGCGCAGGTAGCTGGCGCGCACCCATTCACCGGCGGCCAGCCCATCGCCCAGCGTCGCCGGCTCGCGGCTTTTGAACGCCCAACCTTTCAGCCCCTGTGCCAGCGCATCGAGCTGGCGGGTGACGTAGCCTTCCAGGTTCTCCGCCGGCTGCAGCGCATCGCGGGAAATATTGACTGAGGGGGAAACATCATCGCCGGCCAACAGGACGTTGACCGTGCGATCGGCATAGCCTTCCGGCAAAGCGACGCTGCCTTCGCTGAAAGCGCAGCGGGATAAAGCGGACATGCGAGGATCCTTTTGCATAAATAATGCTTAAGCATCGCATAACTTAGCCTTGAAATAAAACCATCAGGCGCCGCCAATGTTGCGCGGCGTGACCGCGTTCACTGTGAAAAAGAGCGTTGCCCGGAATCTGGCCGGGAATCAAACCGTCATATACAGAATTATCTGAAACCACTGGCGCGCCGCCGCGCCGATTATGGCTATACTCGGCTCTCGTCCGTTTTCAGGAGATCAGGATGCTGAGATTCACCCGTAGTGCGCTGCTGTGCGCCGCGCTGGCCGCGTTCAACGCCGGCGCCGCCGAAACGCCGACGTTCGGCCCGGAGCTGCAGGGCTTTCACTACCCCTACCCGTTGCAGCAGTTCAGCTTCACCTCGCAGGGGCAGCCGTTAAAAATGGGCTATATGGACGTGCCGCCGGAAGGCGCCGCCAACGGCCGCACCGCGCTGTTGCTGCACGGTAAAAACTTCTGCGCCGCCACCTGGCAGGACACCATCAAGGCGCTGAGCAAGGCCGGCTACCGCGTGATCGCGCCGGACCAAATCGGCTTTTGCTCCTCTACCAAGCCGGCGCATTACCAGTACAGCTTCCAGCAGCTGGCGCAAAATACCCACGGCCTGCTGCAGAACCTGAACATCAGCAAGGCCATCGTCATCGGCCACTCCACCGGCGGCATGCTGGCCACGCGCTACAGCCTGATGTATCCGCAGGCGGTGGAACAGCTGGTGATGGTCAACCCGATCGGCCTCGAGGACTGGAAGGCGAAAGGCGTGCCGTGGCGCAGCGTCGATCAATGGTTCGCGCGCGAGCTGAACACCACCGCCGAGGGCATCCGCAATTATGAGCAGCACACCTACTACGGCGGCCGCTGGAAGCCGGAGTACGATCGCTGGGTGGATATGCTGGCCGGGCTGAACAACGGGCCGGGCCACCGCCTGGTGGCGTGGAACTCGGCGCTGATCTACGACATGATCTTCACCCAGCCGGTGTACTACGAGTTCAAGGATCTGCAAACCCCCACCACGCTGATGATCGGCACCGCCGACACCACCGCCATCGGCAGCGATATCGCCCCGCCGGCAGTCAAGGCCAAAATTGGGCATTACGCGGTGCTGGGCAAACAGGCGGCGAAACTCATCCCGCACGCCACGCTGATCGAGTTCGCCGGGCTGGGCCATGCGCCGCAAATGGAGGAGCCGGCGCGCTTCCATCAGGCGTTGCTCAAGGCGCTGCAACCCTGAGCGGCCGGTTGGCGCGGCCGCCGCACGGCGGCTAAACTTTCAGCTGGCACTCAACTGCAGGAGACAGCCATGCGACAGATTATTGCCAGCGCGTTCGTCAGCCTCGACGGCGTGATGCAGGCGCCCGGCGGGCAAGACGAAGACCGCAGCGGCGGCTTTCGCTTCGGCGGCTGGACCGCGCCCTATTGGGATGACGCCGTCGCGGAAACGATGAGCGATCTTTTCTCTGCGCCTTTCGATCTGCTGCTCGGGCGGCGCACCTACGATATCTTCGCCGGCTACTGGCCGCATATCACCGACGAGGCCGACCCGTTTTCCGCCGACATCGCCCGCGTGTTCAATCAGGCGGCCAAGTACGTCGCCACCCACCACGGCGAGACGCTGACGTGGGAGAACAGCCAGTGGCTGGGGCAAGACATCCTCGCCCGGCTGCGCGAGCTGAAGCGCACCCAGGGGCCGGTGCTGCTGGTGCAGGGCAGCAGCACGCTGATGCAACAGCTGCTGGCCAACGATCTGGTGGATGAACTGCGCTTGCTCACCTACCCGGTGCTGCTCGGCGGCGGCAAGCGGCTGTTCGATGACAACGCGGCGCCGGCGGCCTTCACGCTGACCCACTCGGTGGTCTCGCCCGGCGGCGTGATCGTGGCCCACTACCGCCGCGCCGGCGAGGTGACGACCGGTTCCTTCGTGACGGAAAGCGCGGCGGCGGCCCAGCCGTAAAAAAAGGGCCGTTCGGCCCTTTTCTCTTTTCCCTTCATCACCTCAGGCAAACAAGATATCGCTCTGCTCGACCTGCCCGACCACGTGGATCTTGAAGTCGGCGGCATAGCTGTTGCTCTGGGTGTTCATCAGCAGATCGGTGGTGCCGTTGAAGGCGTCGAAGTTGAGCTGGATCTCGCCTTTCTGGCCGCTGAAGGCGCTGCCGCTGTCGATAAAGCGCAGCTCGCTCAGGCTGTTGTTGAAGCGCAGGCCGGAGAGATCGATCTTGTCGATGCCGTGCTCGAAGTCTTCAATCACGTCGAACGCCGCCACCGTGGACTCTTTGGCGTTGAGATAGACGAAATAGTCGGTGAAGTTATTGGCGTCTTTGCCGCCCCACAGATGATCCGCCCCCAGGCCGCCGTACAGGATATCGGAGCCGGCGTTGCCCGCCAGCAGGTTGTCCTGATCGTTGCCGATGATCACATCGCGCCCGCTGCCGCCGATGGCGTTCTCGATGATCGCCCCGCGCGCGATGGCGACGTTCTGCGTGCCGCCGCCGACGCTGGAGAACGCGCCGTCGTTCAGGTTGATCATCTGCTGCTGGCTGTAGCCGGAGAAGTCCAGCGTGTCGTTGCCGCCGGCGTCCCACACCGCGAAGTTGACCGGTTTGCCGTTGTCCGCCGTGGCGGTCAGGAAATCGCGCCCGGTGTTGGAGTTGAAGCCGTACACCGTGTCGCCGGTGCGGGTGCTCATGTTGGCGCCGTACAATTTTTGGATCGCGGCGATGTCATCCACCATCGGGCCATAGCCATAGACCCCTTTGGTGTCGGCGCCGGTGTAACCGGCGTTGAAATAGCTCATGATCGAGTATTGCAACGAATCTTGATAATAGGCGGCATCGTTCTGGTAGCTCGGGTTGCCCAGCGACGCGTCATAAGATCCCGGGTGCGCCAGCCCCAGGGCATGCCCCAACTCGTGGGTGAAGGTCTGGCTGCTGAAGTCACCGCTAACCGGCGCCTGATGGGTGGCAAAGTTCTTGTTGAACCACACCGTGCCCGCAAAGGCGTTATCGCTGCCCGGTTTGGCGCTCGGCGGGTAATAGGCGTACGCGTTGATGGCATTCGGGCCGCTGCCGGCGGCGGTGCTACCGTCGGCGCGCTGGGTGAAGTACGCGAAGGTGATGTCCGCTCGGTGGTTGATATCGGTGGACGCCGCCTCGGTAAAGGTCACGTTCGCCACGTCGGCCCACGCCTGCATCGATTTCAGCGCCTGAGCCTGCGCCGCCTGGGTCAACGGCTGCAACCCCTTGTCGCCGTCACCGGTCTGGCCGATGCGGTTCAGCGCGCTCTGCGTCAGGAAGGAATAGGTCAGCGCGACCGGCTGGTGATACACCTGGTCGCCGTTGTGCGTCAGGCCCGGCCGCGTCAACTGATCGGCGGCGCGATCGAAGCTGAAGTTATCGCGGATTTTACCCAAATTATTAATCGCCGCCCCGCCGCGCTGGTTGCTGTACAGGTTAGCGTTGTCCAGCGTGAACAGCGCGCCGTAGCCCAATCCGTCATAGGGGCTGCCGGGCTGGTGATAGTAAAACTGATAGTTATGATCGTTGGGGGATGTGGCGGCCAGGCTGGTGAACTCATCGTCATCTTGCAAAATGTCGTTGTGGCGACTGCGCATTGTATTCTCCTTTTACACAATAGGAACCCACTCGCTTTGTAAGACTATTCATCAGTCGTTCTAATCTAAGCCAAGGCTTAGGAATGACCAGTATAGTGACTCACCCCGCTGGCGCGAGCCCACCCGGCCTGGCTTCACCGCGCCGTGCATAGAGATGGAGATACGCATAACAATTTGTATTCTCACTATATTAATGAGAAAAATGAGCGCATTAACGGGTTAATTATTCGTCTTTTTGCGTATTTTATCACCGATCAGATCAGAATAATCGAGGATTAAAAAACCTAATCCTTCCCTCATCATCAAGATAGGTACGTGCTAAAGTGTGAACGGACAGCCGAAAGGAGTGACCCGATGCCAACCCATTTCCTTATGCGCGCCTTGCGCCGCGCCAGCCTGACAGGAGTCGTTATGAGCATATTGTGCAGCAGTGCCCTGGGCAGTTCACTGCCGTTGCTGGAACCCGCCGCGCTGAAGGGCGACTGGCAGCTCGCCGCCATCGGCGACGGTAAAACCGTCTGCGAGGTGCAGCTGAGCGACGAAGCGGTGGCCAACACCAACGCTTTCCGTTTCAGCGCCCCCGCTCAATGCCTGCAGCCGCTGGCGCTGCACGCGCTGCCGGTCGCCTGGCGGCCGACGCCGGACGGCATGACGCTGACCGACGCCGAAGGGAGCATGGTGGCGTTTCTGGCCCTGACCGCGCCGAAGCGCTATGAGCTGATCGACCGCAACGGCCCTTCGCGCTTTGTACTGATCCCGCGCTAACCCTTCAGGCGAACAGTAACCCGAGCAGCGCGCCGCCCGCCAGCACCCACAGCGGATGGAGACGCTTGCTCATGCTCAACCCCGTCGCCAGCGCCACGATTGCCGCCAGCCGCCAGCTGGGCGCGGAAGCCTCGGCGATCAAGATACCGCTGGCCGCCACCAACCCCACGGTCAGCGGCACCAGTCCGGCCTGCACGATGCGGCGCCACGGGCGATCCTTAAAGCGCCGCCAGGCGCCCATCACCAATAGCGTAACGATGGAAGACGGCCCGAACTTGGCGATCGAAGACACTAACAGCCCCGCCCAGCCGGCGACGTGCCAGCCGACCAGCGGCACGATCATCATGTTCGGCCCCGGCGCGGCCTGCGCCATGGCGAACAGCGCGCTGAACTCCTGGGCGCTCATCCACTGATGCACCTCAACCACCTGCCGCTGCATTTCCGGCAGAATGGTCATGCCGCCGCCGAACGCCAATAAAGAAAGCTCGGTGAAGATCAGCGCCAACGCAATCAACACCCCGCTCATGACGGCCACCGCCACATCAGCAGAATGCTCAGCGGCGCCAGCACTAGCATGGTCGGCAACAGCGGCAGGCGCAGCCAGGCGATGGCGATCAGCGCCAGCGCGACGATCGCCATCGCCGGCCATTTACCGCGCAGCGGCAGCAGCATCTTGATCCCGGTAGACAGCAGCAGCCCGGCGGCGGCGGCGGCCAGCCCGGCGAACACATGCTGCACATGCGGATCGTTTTGGAAGCGGGCGTACACCACGCCCAGCCCCACCACGATCGCCGTCGGCGCGCTGATGAGGCCCAGCAAGGCGCACAGCGCGCCGCGCAGCCCGCGAAACTCCATGCCCACCGCCACCGACAGGTTGATCACATTGCCGCCGGGCAGGAACTGGCACAGACCGAGCAGCTCGGTAAACTGTTCGCCGCTCAGCCAGCGCCGGCGCTCCACCAGCATACTGCGCGCCATCGGCAGCACGCCGCCGAAGCCGATCAGCCCCAGCCAGAGAAAGCCCAAAAACAGCTCCGCATTACCCGGCGCTGCCGCCGGGTGCGGTTTTAACGTATTGATATCTGACATGACATTGCCGTTCCACATCGCTTGTTTTGATGTCTGGTATCATGCGCGCCGCCGTGCCATGATGTCTAATGCATTCCGGAGAAACTAACAATACCTTTGAGGTATGGCTATGATCGAACTGCGTCGCCTGCGGGCATTCGTCACCGTGGTGGAAGAAGGCAACATCACCCGCGCCGCCGAGCGGCTGTTTATCCAACAGCCGCCGCTGACCCGCCTGCTGCAGGGGCTGGAAGACGAACTGGGCGTAACCTTGTTGCAGCGCCTGCCGCGCGGCGTGCGCGTCACCGAAGCGGGGGGCGTGCTGTTTGAAGAGGCTCGCGCCCTGCTGGCGCGCGCCGAACGCCTGCGCGAAGCGGTACAGCGCGCCGCCCGCGGCGAGCAGGGCCACATCGCCATCGGTTTCACCAGTTCCGCCGCGCTGCATCCGTTCGTGCCCAACCTGCTGCGCCGCTACCGCGACATCCTGCCGGGTATCACCACCCAGTTGGAAGAAGCCGGCAGCGGCGAACTGATGGAGGCGTTGCTGGAACAGCGCCTCGACGCCGCCTTCGTGCGTTCGCCGGCCAACGGCATTCCCGGCCTGAGCGTCGAGCCGGTGCTCAGCGAGCCGATGATCGTCGCCCTGCCGCTGGGCCACCGGCTGGCGCAAGAAACGCAGCAGCCGCTGCCGCTGGCCGAACTGGCCCACGAGGCGTTTATTCTCTATCGCCGCCCGGCCGGCCAGGGGCTGTACGACGCCATCCTGGCCGCCTGCCACCGCGCCGGCTTCAGCCCGCGCATCGTGCAGGAAGCGCCACGCCTGCCGGCCACCCTCAGCCTGGTCGGCGCCGGGCTGGGGTTGTCAATCGTGCCCGGCTCGATGCGGCGGCTGGGCGGCGACGGCATTGTCTACCGCACTCTCGCCGAAGAAGCGCAGCTCAGCGCCCCGCTTTACCTGGCGCTGCGCCATAGCCCGGCCTCGCCGATCGTCGAGCGCTTTCGCGAACTGGTCGCCGAGGCGGTTCAGGCCTCGGGCTGATCGGTGATGCGCGTCAGGTGGATCATCAAATACAGCAGCTCATCGTTCGACATCTCCATTTGCAGCAGATTCTTCACGTAATCGCGGATCAATAGCGCGCCACGATAGGCATGCGGGTACTCGGCCGTCATCTGAGCAAACAGAAAATCGGCCTTCGAGGTCATCTGTTTGCCGTCGAGCATGCGCTGGATAAAGAACTGCATATGCACTAAAAAGCGCGCGTAGTTCAGCGAATCGGTGTCGATATTGAGGCGAAAGTGATACTTGATGATATTGAAAATATCTTTCAGCATCTTCACCGCCAGCAACGTGTGCTCCATGTTTTGCACTTCGGTCTGGCCGTTGACCAGGTGAAAGGCGATATTGCCCGCTTCCTCTTCAGGCAGATGGATATTCAGCCGCTGGTTAATGTAGGCCAACGCTTGCAGCCCCACCGCAAACTCTCGCGGGTAGAAACGCTTCACCTCGAACAGCAGGCGGTTTTGGATGGCGATACCCTTGTGATGACGTTCGATAGCAAAACTGACGTGATCCACTAGCGTAAAGAAAATCTGTTCATTAATGTTGCCGTTCAGTTGGCGGTTGGCCTCACTGAGGATCATCTGCACAATTTCGATGTGCTCCGTCGGGGCAGTTTCAATCAGCCGCAGATAATCGCGCCCTTTTTGCCCCTCCTGCACCACATACACTTTCTCAATGGCGGCCGAGTTGATCTCGTCTCCGGTTTTGCTGTTAAAACCAATTCCCTTGCCCATGACGATAACCTCACGGTTATCGTCGTCCGCGGTTAACACCAGACTGTTGTTGAGCACCTTAATGACTTTCATCGTCTCGGCCGTCACCTTGCTTATTTGCCCAACCGGCCATTGGCGGCGATAAGCTGCCGATACCAGTCAAAACTGCGTTTTTTGATGCGCCGCAGATCCTTAAGATCCCGTTCTCCGCGGTTCACGTAGATAAATCCATAGCGCTTGGCGTAACCTTGATGCGTACTGACTACGTCAATCGCCGCCCACGGGCAGTAACCGAGCAGCTCGACGCCATCGTTGATCGCCAGCCGCATCTGTTCGACATGCTGCCGCATGAATTCAATGCGATAGTCGTCGTCGATGGTCTCATCCGCCCGCAATTCATCCGGCGCGCCAATGCCGTTCTCCGTGATGAGTATCGGCAGGTGATAGCGTTCGAAGGTCTTGCGCAGCGTTAAGCGCAGGCCAACCGGATCGATCACCCATCCGTAGCGCGTCTTGCCGACAAACGGGTTTTCCGCCGCACGATACACACCCGGTTCGCCGAGCATAATTTGCTGATCGCCGGCGCGTGCGCTCACGTCTGCACCGTCGCCGCGGCTAGCGGCGATCGTGGCGGTGGAATAGTAATTGATCGCCACATAATCCGGTCGTGCCGCCAACAGCAGCGCCGCGTCCTCCGGCTCCCTGTCCGGCGCCCACCCCCGATCCTCGAGATAACGCCAGGCCAGGGCGTTGTAGCGGCCATGCACCGCCACATCGAGAAAACTCCAACAGCGCAACGTCTCCCAGTTATGAGCGGCAATGGCATCCAGCGGATTGCAGGTCTCCTGATACATCGAGGTGGTATTGATCGCCGGGCCAATTTTCCCGCCGGGACAGCGCTGATGGCATAATGCCATGACTTTGGCCTGAGCGACCAACATATGATGACTCTGCTGATACAGCGTCCGTTTGTCAGGCAACGCACCGCCTTTGGGCGTGCCGATAGCGCCGGGGTGCAGGATCATGGTGTTCTGTTCATTGATGGTGAGCCAATACTTCACCCGATCGCCGAAGGCGTCGAACAGCACGCCGGCGTAAGTGACAAAAGCCTCGATGGTGGCGCGATTGGACCAGCCGCCCTGCTGCTCCAGCACATAAGGCAGATCGAAATGATACAGCGTCACCACCGGCTCGATGCCGTGCGCCAGCAATTCGTCGATCAACTGCCGGTAAAACGCCAGCCCCGGCGCATTGACTTCGCCGACGCCATCGGGCAACACGCGCGTCCACGCAACCGAAAACCGGTAGGCCTTTAACCCCAGTTCTGCGAACAGCTTCACATCCTCGCGAAAGCGATGATAGTGATCGCTGGCCACCGTAAAATCCGCCGTGCCTGCGGGATGTTCAAGCATATCGACGATCGACGGGCTTTTTCCGTCTTCATTCCATGCGCCCTCCACCTGATAGGCGGAAGTCGACGCGCCCCAGAGAAACTCGGCGGGAAAATCGTGCAAGCGTTGATAAATCATGCCGGCTCCTTATTGGCCTTCAGCGCCATAATCGTCTCACCGGCATGAACGCCATGCGGCTTAGGTAACACCTGAACCTGAAACGCTTCGCTGTTGACGATCAATACCGGCGTCGTCAGATCGAAGCCCAATGCGGCGATCGCGCCGATGTCAAAACGCACCAGCTCGTCGCCGACCTTCACGCGATCGCCAATCTGCAGTCCGGAGTCAAAGTGTTGGCCACCCAGGTTTACCGTGTCGATGCCGATATGCAGCAACAGCTCCGCACCGTTGTCCCCCTTGATGCCGACCGCATGTTTTGACGGCAGGAAAGTCACGATCTCGCCGTCCAGCGGCGCACGCAGCACCCCTTCCGACGGTATGATCGCCATGCCCTGGCCCAACAAGCCCTGTGAGAAGACGTCATCGTTGACCTGATCCAACGTCACGGCTTTGCCAGTCAGCGGGCTGAAAACCGGCGATACCTCGTCGGCCGCCACCTGAGTCACTTCGGTCGCCTCCTCGACCGGATCGTCGAAGCCAAGGATCCAGGTCAGGGCAAAGGTCACGACGATGGCAATGGCGCAAGTGATCAGCGCATGCACGATATTCATCGGGTTCTCACCGATAAACGCCGGCAAAGCAGCCAGGCCAGGAGAAACGAAGGCATAGCGCACCAACCCGCTCAACCCGGCGTAAATGCCGGCGCAGCCACCGCCGATCATCGCTGCGATCAACGGCTTGCGCAGTTTCAGCGTCACCCCGTACAGCGAGGGTTCAGTGATCCCCAACAACGCGGTAAAACCGGCGGAGGACGCCAACTGGCGCAAATTCGTGTTCTTGGTGCGGAATGCCACACATAGCGTCGCCGCACCTTGCGCAATATTGGACGCCAACATGCCCGGCCCGTTAATCATCTCAAAACCATTCTTGGTCAATTGGCCGGTGGCTATCGGTGTCATCGCCCAGGCGGTGCCGGTGATCACCAAAAATGGCTGCAGCCCGCCCATCAACATAGGAATCAGCCAGCTAGCCCTACCATCGACGATCGCCGCACCGGCGGCCACCATGTCATTGAGGAAAATGCCGAACGGTCCGACCACCACCAATGCCAGCGGCGCGGTGACCAGCAGCACAATCATCGGTTTGGTGAAGAACTTGATCATCGTCGGCGAAACTTTCTCGGCAAACCGCTCGATATAGGACATCAGCCACACGGTAAAAATGATCGGCAACACCGAGCCGGCATAATCCGCCAGCCGCACCGGCATGCCGAGAAAATCAATCGCGGTGCCTGCCGCCAGCATCTGAGCCAGATTAGGGTGCAGCAACGCGCCGGCGAGGGTCATCGCCAGGATGGGATTGCACTCGAATTTTATCGCGGCACCGTAAGCCAACAGCACCGGCAGGAAGAAAAACGCCGCATCGGCGACGGTATCCAGCAATCGATAGGTCGTGCCGGCGGGATCTATCGCCCCGGCCAGCTTGAGGATCGCCAGCAGTGCCTTGATCATCCCCGCGCCGGTAATGGCCGGGATCACCGGGGTAAAGGTCGTGGAAATCACGCTGATAATCCGTGACACCACGTCACCTTTCGGCTGCTGCTTTTGAGCGCCGGTTTGCGGCTGGCCAATCTCCTTTTGCAGCACGCGGAACGTTTGCTGCACGTTATTGCCGACCACGATCTGAAACTGGCCGCCGCGCACCACCACGCTGATAACGCCCGGCAGGGCTTCGATCGCCTTCGAATCCACTTTAGCGTCGTCGTTGAATTCCATACGCAAACGGGTCGCGCAGTGCGTCAGCTTGCTGACGTTGCCTTTACCGCCGACCCGCGCCAATATTTCTAAGCCAAGTTTCTGATAGTCCATCGTTTTCCCCAGTAAAATGCAAAAAAAAAGACCAAAATGGAAATGCGCCTCGTCACAAGGAGAAGTGCATTCCTATTTTGGTCTTGCCTGCTTTAGCAGTAACACGCCGCAATAAAAATGGTGTGCGGTCTTCTCGACCGCGCTAAAAGTATCACCATACTCGCGAATACTCGGCAATAGCCATACGTCAGCGTTGTGAAAGGCGTCACGATTTAGCGTAAATGCACTGCAATGTCGCCGCTGCACGCTTTTTGCGCACACCCATAGCGCAATCGGAAGGAAATAACCCAAAATAATGCGCTTTATTGTCACTTTGTTTATTTAATTACGGGGGAAGATTAATTCAGATCCATGACTATTCAACTTCCGGACAATTAATTAAACCTGCACTCACTTAGTAACAAACGCAAACAAATAAGCGCCTACGCAATACATTCCAGCCGCTAGGATTTAAGGGTCACAGCCTATTCCCGCCGATGACAAAAAATCATTTCAATGGCGATCGCGCCTTCCCCGTCGCCTGCTGCTGCAGGCGCACGGTTTATATTGGAGAAAATGCTATGCTATCGCGTCGTGATATATTGAAAGTCTCCGCCGTCAGCGCGGCCGCCGCCGGCATGATCGGCGGCATCGCCAAAAATGCCGCTGCCGACGACCATCGTAATATCGTGCCTCCCAGCAGCTATCAGCCGCCTGCCGATGCGCAGCATCTCTATAAATACAAATTCACCGACAGCAAAAAACGCAGCCTGCCCAACGGCTGGGCACGCGAAGCCACCGTCGAGCAATTCCCGATCTCCGAAGGCGTGGCGGGCGTCGACATGACGCTGGAGCCGGGCGGCGTGCGCGAACTGCATTGGCACGCCATCGCCGCCGAATGGGCATTCATGCTGGAAGGCCATGCGCGCATCACCATCCTCGATCCCGAGGGAAAATGTGAGGTGGCGGATTTCGGCCCCGGCGACGTCTGGTATTTCCCGAAAGGCTATGGCCATTCCATTCAGGCGCTGGCGGACGGCGCGCATTTTATTCTGGCATTCGATAACGGGCATTTCTCCGAATTCGGTACCTTCAGCATCACCGACTGGGTGGCGCATATGCCGAAAGAGGTATTGGAAAAAAGCGTCGACATGCCGGCGGCGGTATTTTCCAAGGCCAAACAGGGCGAAGCGTATATTGTCGGCGGCGCCGTTCCGCCCGCCTTGCCATTGCCGAAAAGCGACGGCGGATTAAATAATGCCCCGCTGACCCACCGCTATGAATTAATGAAGCAAAAGCCGTTCTTTGAAAATGACGCCGGCAGCGTCCATTTGGTGTCGTCGAAAGAATTTCCTATTTCCACCACCATGACCGGCATCATCGAGATCGTGAAACCCGGCGCGATCCGGGAATTGCACTGGCACCCCAACGCCAACGAATGGCAATACTATATTGCCGGCAAAGGCCGGATGACGGTGTTCAGCTCGCACGGCCACGCGCAGACGGAAGAGTACGCCCCTTCGGACGTCGGTTACGTGCCGCAGGGCTTCGGCCATTACATCGAGAACATCGGCGATGAGGATTTGAAGGTACTGATCGTGATGGACAACGGCATTTATCAGGATATTTCGTTGTCCGACTGGCTGGCGAAAACCCCGGCTTACCTGCTGGCGGACAACTTCAATAATCAGGTTGAGGACTGGCAGGATAGACCGAAAGACAAACGGGTGATGTCGCGGCGCAGCCGCTGACGCCGCGGCGAGGGAGAATCTCCCTCGCCGCTTTCTTTACTGCTTGCGCTGCTCCGCCACCTGTTTGGCGGTGACCTTGCCCTGCTTGTCGCCGAAATGGCCGACCACGAAGTTGGCGACCGCCGCCACTTCCTCGTCGGAATAGGCGCTGCCGAACGACGGCATCATCTCATGCCGCTCGCCGACGCTGATGCTCGTCCCCTTCAGGATAGCCTGCACCACGCTGCGCCCCTGCGGATCGTTCACCGCCGTGCTGCCCACCAGCGACGCGTACTCGCTCTGGCGGCCCGGCCCGTTCCACTGGTGGCAGCCGCTGCAGTCGTTGGCGAACATCCGCCGCCCGAGCGAGCTGTCTTGCCCGCCCGGCAGGATCGGGGTGGAAGCCCCCGCGCCCTTCGGCTGCAAGTTCACCGCTGCCGCGCTGTCGCCGGCGATGGGTTCGATGTCGCGCAGGTATTTCACCAGCGCCAGATTATCTTCCGGCGTCAGGAACTGCAGGCTGTTTTCCACCGCTTCCGCCATCGGGCCGGCGGCGCTGCTGCGCCCCGGCGCATGGCCGGTGGCCAGATATTGCGACAGTTGCTGGTCGCTCCAGCCGCCGATGCCGGTCTGTTTGTCCGGCGTGATGTTGGCGGCGAACCAGCCCTGCACCACTTCACCGCTCAGGTGCTTGCTCTGGTTAAGACCAAACCCCAGATTGCGCGGCGTATGGCACTCGCCGCAGTGGCCGAGCGCCGTCGCCAGATAGGCACCGCGATTCCACTGTTCATCCTTGTTGAGATCCGGCGCGAAACGCTGCTCCTGGAAGAACGCCAGGTTCCAGAATTTCATGCCCCAACGCTGGTTGAACGGGAACGACAGCTCGTTTTGCGGGTTGGCCTGTTTCACCGGCGGCAGACTGAACAGATAATCCTTGATCGCCAGCACGTCATCGCGGCTCAGTTCGGTGTACGAGGTATAAGGCATCGCCGGATACAGGTTGCCCTGTGGGCCGATGCCCTCACGCACCGCGCGCACGAACTGATCGTCGCTCCAGTTGCCGATGCCGGTTTCCTTGTCGGCGGTGATGTTGGTGCCGTAAATGGTGCCGAACGGCAACTTGAAGGCGAAGCCGCCTGCATAAGGCGCGCCGCCCGGCGCGGTGTGGCACGCCACGCAGTCGGCGGCACGCGCCAGGTACTCGCCGCGCGCCAGTTTGTCGGTGATGCCGGCCGGCGCCCCGGCGATCGGCGCCGCAGGCTCAGCGCCGGTGGGCCGCAGCAGCGTATACAGCGCGTATCCTCCCGCCAACACCACCACGGCGATAATCAGCCATAACAGCCCTTTCAAGGCATTGCTCATCGCATCTCTCCCTAACCCAACGCCTTGGCGGCCTGGTGGATGGCGGCGCGAATGCGCACATAGGTGGCGCAACGGCAAACGTTGCCGCCCATCGCCGCGTCGATGTCCGCATCGCTCGGGTTCTTGCTTTGCGCCAGCAGCGCGCTGGCGCTCATGATCTGGCCGGACTGGCAGTAACCGCACTGCACCACGTCCAGATCAAGCCAGGCTTCCTGCACCGCCTTGCCTTCCGGCGTGGCGCCCACGGCTTCGATGGTGGTGATTTTTTTGCCGACGGCGGCGGAGACCGGCATCATGCATGAACGCACCGGCACGCCGTCCAGATGCACGGTACAGGCGCCGCACATGGCGATGCCGCAGCCGAATTTGGTGCCGGTCAGGCCGGCTTCGTCACGCAAGAACCACAGCAGCGGCATGTGCGGATCGCCCTCGAAGGTCAGCGGCTGCTCGTTTACGGTTAATTGAATCATCAGGTTCTCTCCTTGTCAGACGCCGGATTCGCAGTGGGATTATGCAGCGGCAGGCTCAGCGAGGTGCGCGGCCGCCCGAGCAGCGCCAGCGCGTTGCCGACTGCCGGGGCAATGGTCGGCACCCCCAGCTCGCCCACGCCGGTCGGTTTCTCGGTCGAGGGCACAATGATCACCTCGATCTCCGGCATCTCATCGATGCGCAACGGGCGGAAGTTATTGAAGTTGGACTGTTCGACCACGCCGTCTTTCAGCGTGATATTGCCGTACAGCGCCAGGCTCAGGCCGTAACCGATGCCGCCCTCGATCTGCGCGCGGATCACGTCGGGGTTCACCGCCACGCCGCAATCCACCGCGCACCACACTTTATGCACTTTCGGGATGCCGCCTTCGCCGATCGACACCTCGGCCACCTGCGCCACATAGGTGTCGAACGCCTTGGCGACGCCCACGCCGCGCGCGCGTCCGTCTACCACTTTAGCGCCCTGCCAGTCAGCGGCTTTCGCTACCGCCCGCAGCACGCCCGCCGCGCGCGGCGCATCGCCCATCAGCGCCAGCCGCCCTTCGACCGGATCCTGGCCGGTTTCCTGCAACAGCTGATCGATAAAGCTCTCCACCGCGTGGCCGGTGTGGGTGCTGGCGACCGACCGCAGCGAGGTGGTCGGCACCTTGCCGGGCACGATATGCGCATCGCAGCGGAAGGCTTCGAAGGTGTATGAGACCTCGCTGGCGCCTTCGACCATCATCTGATCGAGGCCGTTGACCACCAGCGCATCCATCGCGCTGTGGCGCGTCCAGGAGTGACCGACCACGGTATCGGTCCAGCCCACCACCTTGCCGCCCCGAATGGCGCCGCGCAGGCGGTGCAGGATCATCGGGCGATACCAGCCGTTGCGGATGTCGTCCTCGCGCGTCCACACCACCTTCACGCCGTGGCCGGGGCCGATGCCTTTGGCCGCCGCCGCCATGTCGGCCGCCAGATCCGGCCCCAGCGTCGGGTTGCCTAAATCGATGCGCCGGCCGAAGCTGCCGCCCGCCAGAATGGTTTCAATCTGTACCTTGTCCGGCGGCAACTCGAACAGATCGCACAGCTGCTTGTGGTCGAGCGTTTGGATTTGGCAGCCGTAGCGCGCCTTGACGCTCTCGCCGTCCCAGAACAGATAGCCGTCCAGCGGCTCCATCGGCGCGTGCGCGACGTACGGGAAGGTGTATTCGGCCTCGA
Organism: Serratia sp. OLAL2; assembly: GCF_002752475.1. Classification (NCBI taxonomy): domain Bacteria; kingdom Pseudomonadati; phylum Pseudomonadota; class Gammaproteobacteria; order Enterobacterales; family Yersiniaceae; genus Serratia; species Serratia sp. OLAL2. The sequence continues at coordinate 666,130 of NZ_MSTL01000018.1, forward strand.
TCACCTTGTCGGCCTTGTCGAACACCTCGTCCGGCTTGCCAAGACTCTTCGCCACCACGCCGGTTTTCTGCGCCACCTGGCGGAACTCGGCGTAGATTTCCTCGGTGTTGCGTCGCTCCGCCTGCGCGTCGTCCCAGGTGACCCGCAGCCGGTCCCGCCCCTGGATCGCCGCCCAGGTATTGTTGGCGTAAACCGCCACGCCGGTGGCAACCTGTTTCACCGCCACCACGCCCGGTACCGCCAGCGCGCGTTCGGCGTCAAACGTCGCCACCTTGCCGCCGAAACGCGGCGGTTTTTTGATGGTGACGGTCAACATGCCCGGCTCGTGGATATCCTGCGAGAACTGCGCGCTGCCGTTGGTTTTCGCCAGCGAATCGACGCGGTGCAAACCGCGCGTTTTGCCGATCAGGGTGAAATTGGCCGGATCCTTCAGCGTCAGGCTGGCGGGATCCGGCGGCGGCAGCGTGGCGGCCAGCGCGGCGAATTCGCCGAAGCCCGCTTCGCGCCCGCTGGCGGCATGGTGGATCTTGCCTGCCTGCACGGTGATTTCCTGCGCCGAGGTTTTCCAGCTCTGCGCGGCGGCCTGCACCAACAGCGCGCGCGCCATGGCGCCCATGCGCCGCATTTGCTCATAGGCATTGGCCACCGAGCTGGAACCGCCGGTGCCCTGGAATCCGAAGGCCAGGTTTTTGTAGATATTGGTGTCCACCGGCGCGGCCACGACCCGCACCTGTGCCCAGTCGGCATCGAGCTCTTCGGCGACCAGCGTCGCCATGCCGGTATAGACCCCCTGGCCCACTTCGGTGTGTTTACTGATGACGGTGACGACGCCGTCGGCGCCGATCTGAACGAAGGCGTTGGCGTCTAACGCCGCCGCGCCGGAGGCGATCGGGGCAGCCGAACGCGCCAGCGCGCCGGTGGACGGCAGATAGGCGCCGATCACCAACGCCCCGGCGCCGACGATAAACCGCCGCCGCGAAAGCGGAACTTGGGATATGCTCATTGCTCATGACTCCAAAAAAACCGAAGGCGTCACTGCCTTCGGCGAAACAAATCTTGTTATGGGAATGGCTTGTTGCGCCCGTCAGGTGATATAGCGCAACAGAGCAATAATTAGCGTAGCCTATTATCCAGTAGACTTAATGTTGAAGAGGGTTTTTCTATTGGAGAATCGTGCGGTGCGGGCAGGCACCCGCACCGGGGTCAACTCTGCGTCGTCGCCAGATAGGAGAAGACGCTGAGCAGGTTGATTTGCGCCGCCATGTTGTCGCTGTCGAAGGCCACGGTCAGCGCGTCCTGGCGCTCCACGCCAGGCACCAGGCTGAACAGATCCGCCAGCACCGGTTTGGCCGCCATCAGCGTCAGCCGGTAAGGTGGCATAAAACGGCGCTCCACCGGCAGTCTGGCGCCCTGGCGCACCTGTTGCATCGCCCGCTCGCGGATCTCCGCCCGCGCCCGCTGTGGGCTGAGCGATTCGGCGGCGGTTTGCGAGAGGGCGCGTTTTACGCAAACATAGCCAGATTGCGGATAACGTTCAGCGATCCAACGTTGCAGCTCGTCGTCACCGCTCACCAACCACAGCGGCACGTTCAACTCCGCCGCCATCGCCGCATACAGATCGCTTTCGCCTACCACCTCGCCGTTCAGGCTGACGCGATAAAAGGCCCGGCCGTTGATGGTATGCGCCAGCACGCCGCGTTCGCCGGCGGCGCTGTGATAACCGATAAACATCAGGCCGTCGTAACGTTGATGCTGCAGCCCTTCCACCATCGACAGCCCGCGCGGCTTGCCCTGCACCAGGCGCGCCCGCGCATCGATGCGATCGGCGCGCAGATTCTGCATCATGGCGTGGCTGTCGGCCACCGTCACCTCGGTGGCGCCGCCGGCAAAAGCGCCGTCGATGGCGGCGTTGACCTCCTGCTCCATCAGCTCGCGCGCCACCGCATAGTCAGCATGGGCCGGGTTGCACTGCTCCGGCCGCATCACGCCGGCAATACCCTCGATATCCGCAGAGATAAAGACTTTCACATCACACTCCCGTTATTCAATTTGCCGCCAGCCGATCGAGCAGCGGGCCCAACGCCATACGCGCGTGCTGCTGGAAACCGCTGACGCCCTCGGCGCTCAGCAACGCATCCAATACTGCGTATTCGGTGGCATCCGCGGCAGCCGCAAACAGCGGCTCCAGCCGTTCGTCCGGCAGCGTGGCCCCCAGCAACCGGGTGGAGAACGCCAGCGCGATGTCGCCGGAGCCGTGCCCCCAATGGCTGCCCACCCGCCCCAGACCCGCGCCCGCTCGGCGGGCGATACGGTTCAGTTGCCGGCTGTCCAGCGCCCGATCGCAGGCGATGATGATAATGACCGAACCGGCGTCCACCTGCGGCGGTGGGTCCGCCAGCAGCTTGCCCAGCGCCGGGCCGACGCGCACGCCGCTCAGCGTCAACGAGTCGAGGGTACCGAAGTTGGCCAGCACCAGCACGCCGAGCGTGGTGCCAAGCCCCGGGCAATAACGCGAGGCGGTGCCGATGCCGCCCTTCAGGCCGAAGCTGCTCATGCCGCGCCCGGCGCCGACGCTGCCGCGCGCAAAGCGGGTGGAATGGTTATCCAGCGCGCTGAAGACGTGCTCCTCACGCACCGCCATCGCCTGAATATCGTTGAGGTAGCCGTCGTTGCACTCCAGCACCAGCGGGTTGATGGTGGCGCTGCCGCGGCCGATCTGCGGGTAGCGCAAGCAGCTGCGCCGCACCATGGCGTTGAACAGCGTGCCGACGGCGAAGGTGTTGCTCAGCAGGATCGGCGTTTGCAACTCCCCCAGCTCATTCAATTGCACCAATCCCAGCGGCTTGGCGAAGCCATTGAGCACCGCGCTGCCGCACGGCAACGGTTGGTTGAACAGATCGCCCGGCGGCACGATGGCGGTGACGCCGGTCTGGCATTCGCCGTCGGCCAAGGTGTGATGCCCGACGCTGACGCCCGGCACGTCACACAGGCTGTCTGTCGGCCCGGCCGGATAGCGCGCGCCCGGCAGGCGGCGATGGCGCCGCCAATAGCTCAGCAGATTGTCGAGGCTTTGTTGTTCAAACACCTGGCTGTCAATCATGGTTCCCTCATCCGCCGTTAGCCCATCAGAAAACCAGAATATCGCGCAATGCGCCGCGCCGTAAATTGAAAGCGGAAGCGGGCAGCAAAAATCGCCTTGCCCCATCGCCGTTCAGACCCACTCGCAGGGCATCGAAGACACCCTGCTGCGTTATCAAGATCTGGTGCTGAAGGCACGCAAACGCTGCGACGTGGCGCACGGCAAAGACATGGCTATCACCCACGGCGGGTATGAAGACTGAAGAGCGAAATCGGCAAACGCATTCTCGCCGGCATGTGGGAGACCATTTTGGGCGGCCCGCAGGCCTGAGCCTTATTGGGTTTTTAGCGGGCAATCGGATAGTATAAAAAAATGAATGATTCAAAACTGGATTATGGCTCAATTGAATAAATAAACCATGACCATAACAATGACGCAAACAGAGCAAAACAATAAATCACCGGAAAAATTTCTCAATGAGTCCAAATAGTCATTGCTGTTCTTATTTAGTTGGTTAATGGCATCATTTTCGTTCTCAGCTTCTACTTCAATATGATGCTTTCTGAACCCTTTCTGCTTCATATCTTTAATTATTTCTCGTGTAACCACTTCCTTTCTCTGCACCCTTGATTCATCGCTCTTTATAAAAACAACATATTTATTCATCATATACCCCATAAAAGCACAGAATTTTACTTCTGTGCTGGGATTGCAGCTGTTAATTAGCGTTTGGTTCTGGATTCTCTGGCCTCTCTCGGTCCAGTGCCATTGCCGCCATAACCATTGCCTGTAGAACTGCCATTCCCCAGAAACCACTGGCGCAGGAACCGCTGTCATAAGGGCTATTTTTTGACAAGAATGACTGAAGGTGTATTCTCACTGCTGAAAATAATTATATTGGAATAAAATCCAGAATAATATACCGAACCTAATTACACGCAGATGCTATCGATTCAATTAATTGAATCGCCAAATAATCTCAATGCCCAAGATTAATAACCCAATAAAGAAGAGGCGGCGGAACAGCTGCGGGCGACAATGACGACGCACCCTCTCCCCCAACCACATGCCGGCAAGCGCCGGCAACAACGCCAACAGCGAACCGCCGAGCAGCGTAGCGGGCAGCGCCTGATGCCAGGCTAATCCGGCGGCCAGCGCCAGCGTCGAGACGGTGAACGACAGCCCCAGCGCCTGCACCAGATCGTCACGCGCCAGGCCCAATGCGTTCAGATAGGGCACCGCCGGTATGACGAATACGCCGGTGGCGCCGGTCAGCACGCCGGTCACCAGGCCGCACAGCGGCCCCAGCCAAGGCTCTGCCGTGGCGGAAACGCGCCAGTCGAAACGGGTGAATCCCAACAGCGCATAGCCGATCAGGCAAACGCCCAGCGCCAGCGGCGCCAGGCGGCCATCGGTTGCGGTGAGCGCGCCGGCGCTCAATAACGTGCCCAGCATGACGCACAGCATCATCGGACAGAGCCGCCGGCACAGCGCCCCCAACCGTGGCCCGCACAGCAACTGCCACAGGTTGGTGATCAGCGAGGGCAACAGCAGCAGCGCGGCGGCCTGCCCCGGCGGCATCATCAGGCTGAGCAACCCCATCGACACCGTCGGCAACCCCAGACCGATCGCCCCTTTGACCGTGCCGGCCAGCGTAAAAATGCCCGTCAGGGCGATAATCTCGAGTAACGTCAGCGACATGCGTCTATCCTTATGGCGAATCAACGGCTCGATTGTGGCCAGCGCCGCGCCGCAGCACAATGCGGCAATGGCAGAGCCTGCCTGCGGCAAAGACAGAGGAAGAACGCATGCATTTTGACTTTATCGATCTGCGGCTGTTGGTGGCGGTGCTCGAAACCGGCAGCATCACCGCCGGCGCCGAGCGCGTCGGGCTGTCGCTGGCCGCCGCCAGCGCCCGCATGCGCGGGCTGGAACAACAGGCCGGCGTGGCACTGTTGACGCGCAATCCGCGCGGCGTCCAGGCGACGCCCGCCGGTGAGCGCCTGTTGCAACACGCGCGCGTGCTGCTGCAACAGCGCGACCGGCTGCGGGGTGATATGGCCGAGTTCGCGCCGGGCCAGCGCAGCCAGCTGCGCATCGTCGCCAATACCGTCGCCGCCGACGCTTTTTTGCCGGAGCTGTTGGCGGATTTTCTGGTGCTGCACCCGCACACCGACATCGCGCTGGAGGAGCTGCCCAGCCCGGCCATCGCGCTGGCGATCGCCGAACGGGCGGCGGATATCGGCATCGTGGCGGACCACGCCGATCTGCGTGGGCTGGCAAGCTACCCTTTTCGCCAGGATCGTCTGGTGCTGGCGCTGCCGCCGGGGCATGCGCTCAGCGGCCGCCGCACGCTCAGCTTTGCGGACGCCCTGCCTTTTGATTTCATCGGCCTGCCGGAAGAGAGTGCGCTGCAACAGCATCTGGAACAGCTGGCGATACGCAGCGGCGGCCCGATGCGGCTGCGGGCGCGTGCGGCTAATTTCGACGCCATCTGCCGCATGGTGCTGCGCGGCGCCGGGCTGGCGGTGGTGCCGGAAGAGAGCGCCCAACGCCATCCGGAGATCCGACACGGCGCCCTGCCGCTGACGGACGAGTGGGCAACCCGGCGTCTGTCAATCGCGGTACGTGACCTGGCGCAGCTGCCGCTGCCGGCGCAGCGGCTGGTAGCGTTCCTGCGCCATGCCTGAGGCGGCTCAGTGCGTGCCAGGCTCTGCGCGCAACCGCGCCACCTGAGCCTCCACGTCGCGCCAGGCCGGTTTGTCGCCGGCATAGCGTTGGCGCAGATAATTCACCAGCGCCGTCACCTGCCGATCGGAAAAGCTGTCCTTAAAGCCCGGCATAAAGCCCAATTCGGCGGTGGCCGGCTTGGGGATCCCTTGCAGGATCACCTTGATCAGGTTATCGGGGCGATCGCTGAAGATATTGGTGTTATTGGCCAGATCCGGGCTGACGCCGAACAGCTGCGGCCCGCCGGCGGCGGCGCTGTGGCAGGCCTGGCAAGCGCCCTGGAACAACCGCTCGCCCGCCAGTTGACCCGCAGGCAACGCGCGGGCCGCCAACTGCGCCTGCGGTTCCACATTCAGCGTCGCCTTGGCGCTCAGCGACATCACATAGTTGGCCATCGCCCGCAGATCGCTCTGCGGCAACGTCGCCAGTTCGCTGACCACCGGCCCCATCGGCCCGGCCGCCACGCCGTGCTCGGCGGAATGCCCGGTGCGGAAGTACTGAAACAGCTGCTCCTCAGTCCAGGGCTTGTCCGCATTGGCCAATTGATTCAGCGCCGGCGCTTCCCACCCGTCCACCATCCCTCCCGCCAGGAAGGCCGCGCCGCCCTTTTCCGCCCCCAGCAGATTACGCGGCGAATGGCAGGCGGCGCAGTGGCCAAGGCCGTTGACCAGATAGGCGCCGCGGTTCCACTGCGCGCTTTGCTGCGGATCGGGTTGATATTCCCCCTGGCGCAGGAATAGCGCGTTCCAGCCCGCCATCAGCGGCCGCAGGTTAAACGGGAAGCGCATCTGATTGGCCGGATTGCTCTGGCGCACCGCCGGTTGCGACATCAGATAAGCGTACAGCGCCTGCATGTCGCCGTCGGTCATTTTACTGAAGGCGGTGTAAGGAAATGCCGGATAGAGGTGGCGGCCGTCGCGGGCGATGCCCTGACGCATCGCCCGATCGAATGCGGTAAACGACCAGTTGCCGATGCCGGTTGCCACGTCCGGGGTAATGTTGGTGCTGTAGAGCGTGCCGAACGGCGTCGCCATCGCCAACCCACCGGCGTTGGTCGCCCCTTCCGACGCGGTATGGCAAACCGCGCAGTCTCCGGCGGCGGCCAACTGACGGCCGCGCTCCAGCGTGGCGGCCGACCAGGTGCCGGCGCCAGGCGTCGCCACCGGCGCGATCTCCGTCCGCCATGGCAAGGCGCTGCCGGCGATGCCCAGCACCGCGCCGAACAGCCCCGCCGCGCCGCCGAACCACCATTTACCGCGTTTCTTTTTCTTGGGAGGCGCGTCCTGCCGCTCGGCATCCGGCCCGTTCAGGGCCTCACGCAGCTTGTCCGAGGTGATCGGCAGCTCGCGAAAACGAATGCCGGTGGCGTCGAACACCGCGTTGGCGATGGCCGCCGCGCTGGGCACCGACGCCGACTCCCCGGCGCCCAGCGGCGGATCGTAAGGGCGCGGCATCATCACCACGTCCACCTCCGGCACCTCCGGGAAGGTCAGGATCGGGTAAGCCCCCCACTCTTTGGCGGAGACCGTCGATTCCTCAAAGGTCACGCGCTCTTTCAACACCCGGCTGGTCGATTGCAACACGTTGCCATGGATTTGGTGACGCACGCCGTCCGGGTTAACCATCATGCCCGCGTCGTGGCCGACCACGATGCGCGTTACCGCCACTTCGCCGCTGGCTTTGTCGATCGCCACGTCAGCCACCCAGGCGGCCCAGGCCGCGCCAAAGCCGGGAAACTTGCTGTGGATGTAACGGGCATAAGCAAAGCCGCGCCCGCGCAGCACGCCGTCTTCCGCCGGGGTCTGCATCGGTTCGGTATGCGGCGTCCAGCCGGCGCGTTCTGCGGTGCTGCGCATCAGTTCACTGGCGCGTTCATCATGGATGTAGCGCAGCCGATACTCCAGTGGATCGACGCCGGCGGCGTGGGCCAGCTCATCGATATAAGACTCGTGGGCGAAGGTGTTGGGCAAGGCGGAAACGCCGCGCATCCAGGAGGCGCGCACGATCGGCGCCATGTCCTCGATGCTGACGCGCAGCGACGGATATTCGTATGGCGGCACCGAGGTGCGGTCGCCCATTTCATAGGCCACCGGCAGCGGTTCGACGCGGCCGGTCAGCAACAGCGCCAGCGTCGGCGCGCCGTTGGAAGGATAATAGGTGCGAAAATCGTAGGCGACCGGGTGCCCGGCGGCGTCCAGCCCGCCGTCCACCTCCATCAGTTGCGCCGTGCCCTTCGGTTCCCACACATGCTCTTGCTCGCGGGTCAGCTGCACCCGCACCGGTCGGCCCACCGCCCGCGACAGCAGCGCCGCGTCGGCGCAGACGTCATCGGCGCAATTGCGGCCATAGCAGCCGGCCGCCTCCATGCGAACGATCTCGATCTGCGCTTCCGGGTATTCCAGCAGCCAGGCCAGATCGGCGCGCAGCAGGTGCGGATTCTGGCTGCCTGACCAGACCTGCAGGCGCTCCGGCCGATAGTCCGCCAGCGCGCAGGAAGGGCCTATCGAGGCATGCAGCTGATACGGCCACAGGTAGCTGCGGGTGAAGCGCCTGTCGGCCGCCGCCAGCGCCGCGTCCACATCGCCGGTATCGTGCACCACCCGGGTCGAGTGCGGATTGTCGCGCAGCGCCTGCGCCACGTCGGTCATCTGCGGCAAATTGCGGCGCCAGTCTTTCCAACTGACCTGCAGCGCCTGTGCCGCCTTGATCGCCTGCTCTTCGCGCTCGGCGACGATGCCGATGAAATCGCCGATCACCACCAGTTTGACGATGCCGGGAATATGCGCGATCGAGGTTTCGTCCACCGCCAGCAGGCTGGTGCCGACAAATTCGCCGCTGTCGTAGCCGGCATAGGGCGGCCGCACCACCCGGCCGTGCAGCATGTTCGGCAGGCGCATATCGTGTACGTAGGTGGTTTCGCCGGTCGCCTTGGCCGGAATATCGACGCGCGCGGTGCTGGTGCCCACCAGGCGATACTCCGCCTGCGGTTTCAGCGGCGCGTCGCCGGAAATCGACAGCTCGACATGACCGCCGGCCACCAGCTCGGCGTAGCTGAGCGCCTGCCCCTGCGGGCTGCGGATCACGCCCTCCTCCAGCGTCAGCTGTTCCACCGGCGCATCGAAGCGCTGCGCCGCCTGGCGCAACAGCCAACGGCGCGCTTCGGCGGCGGCGTTGCGCAGCGGCACGGCGGAGATCTGCAGCGTGGCGCTGGCGATGGTGGCGCCCTGATTCGGCGCGCGCTCGGTATCGCCCAACACCATTTGCACCTGATCCATGCGCAGGTACAGCTCTTCGGCGACGATCTGCCCGAGCGCGGTGCGCACGCCGGTGCCAAGATCGACATGGCCGTTAAAGGCATAGATTTCGCCGCTGCCGCACAGGGCGATAAACAGCCCCTGCTCTTTGGGCTTCAGCACCGGCGTTTGCCCTTTGGGCACCAGTCCCGGCGGCGGTTGCACGCTGTCGACGATCAGCAGCACGCCGTCGCGCTGCAGCAAGTCGGCCTGGCTCGGCGATGGGACACGGGAATCAGTCATGGGCGTGGGCGTCCTCATCGCGGCAGAGAATGATGGCGCGCTGAACCGCACGCAGGATTTCGAGATGGGTGCCGCAGCGGCACAGGTTGCCGGACAGCGCCTGACGGATCTCCGCCTCGCTCGGGGCGGGATTACGATCCAACAGGGCTTTGGTGGTCATGATCATGCCATTGAGACAGTAGCCGCATTGCGCCGCCTGCTCTTCGATAAAGGCACGCTGCACCGGGTGCGGGCGCTGGCGATCGCCAAGGCCTTCCAGGGTCACGATCGCCCGGCCGGACACGCCGAGCGCCGGGATCACGCAGGAGCGCGCCGCCACGCCGTCGATCAACACGGTACACGCACCGCATTCGCCCAGGCCGCAGCCGTACTTCGGGCCGTTGAGCGCCAGATCGTTGCGCAGTACCAGCAAGAGCGGCGTATCCGCCATCACCTGCGCATGAAGCTGTTCGCCGTTCACCGACAGCATCAGCGGATGCTCCGTCAGCGTGGTTTTCGCGCCATCCCTGAGCGATTGCACTTCAGATATCGCCATTGTTCGCGTCTCCGCCTGCACGTGATGATCTTATGGGCTGGCCTCTCGCCACCGACCACCAGGCAACCGACGTTGCGCGGGCGAATCAGCCGGTGGGCGGATCTTCCAGCATTTTATTCAGCAGGAATATCAGCGCTATCCGTTCGGCCGGGTTCAGCGTACCGAACGTCAGTTCTGTGATTTTCGCCGCCTGCGGCACCGTTTCCGCCAGCAGCGCGCCGCCGGCGTCGGTGAGGCCGACCACCACCTTGCGCCGATCGATCGGATCCGGCGTTACCGTGATCAGATCGCGCGCCTTCAGCCGTTCGACGATGCCGCGGATGGTGGCCTGATCCACCGCCGTCACCTGCACCAGCTCGGTCAGCGAGCTCGGCCCCATATCGCGCACCGCGCACAGGGTGATGAACTGCACCGCCGTCAGCTGCGAATCGCCGACGTTTTGCTGGAAAATCGCCACGTGGCGCTGATAAACCTTGCGCAGCAGGTGCCCGACTTGCTCGGTAAAATGATAATTTTCAGGTTGGCCGCTCACGGCTGACGGGTATTCGGGGGGCGTCATTGCGTTACTCTCACCATCTATGGAATCCACGAGAATAGTACAAACCCCCGCCGTTGGCAGCAACGATTACGCCCGGCGCACGCGCGACGCTTCCGGCGCCACCACTTCCCCGTCCGCCACCACCGTTTGCCCGTCGAGGCGAATGTCGCAGCGGCGCAGTGCGATATCCATATGGCAAGGCGTTTTGCGCGTGCCGCCCACTTCGGTGTTCGGCCCGGTGGAGAACAGGAAGTTGCCGTAGAACGCGCGCGCGTCCATGCACATGCCGTCGTTCTTGTCGTGCAGACCCATCGCCGTCCACTGGGCGCGCGGCTGCAGACCCCAGCCGATGTGCGAGATGCCGTACACCTCCGGATCGTCGAAGTATTTCATGTATTCGCGCAGGTATTCCGCCTCGAAGCCGCCGTGAATGCGAGTAACGAACCCTTGTTCGATCTCCAGCGTGATGCGTTCACGCGCATAGCTTTTGAACGGCAGCAAGATATCGCCGACCTCCAGCACCAGCACCCCTTCCGCCTGCTCCTCATTCGGCCAGGTGAACAGGAAACCGCTCGGCCAGTGATCCCAGCGCCCCGGTTCATCGGCATAGCCGTACTCGGTCACCGTCGGGTATTGCCCCAGCGGCGCGCGGAAATCGCTGCCGGCGGCGGAGGTCACCTGCATCAGCTTCGCCTGCTCCAGCACGGCGGCGGCGGCCAGCACCCGCGCCTTGTCCTCCGCGTTGGGCAACATGCGCGCCAGCACCTCCGGCGGCTCCACCGCCAGCAGGATGCGGGTGCCAGTTTTCAGGATCTGTTCCTGCTCCGGCGAATGCAGCAGCATCATGGTATCGACGATCAGGTCGGCGGCCTCCAGCGCACGCTGCGCCGCCAGATTGCCGGTCAGCGCGGTATCGCCGCAATAGGCGGTCATGTCGTTGCCCATCGCTCGCGGATGGTTGAACGCCGGCAGTTCGACGGCATACACCTTGGCGCCCAGCCGCAGCGCTGCGTCGGTCGCGGCGCGCACCGTGCGCGCATCGGAATAATGGCTTTTCAAAATCGCCACGCTCTGCGAAGCATCAACCTTCGACAGCGTAAGCACCTGCTCGAACAGCTGTACCAACTGGGTTTCATTGACCGCCATGGCCTGTCTCCTGTCTCGTCAAGGGTGACCGACGCCCGCAAGGCGGCGGTGATTTTTCAAACAATTTAAAGTGAACACACTCATTTCATCTAAGTCAAAAAAGCAAAGGAAAGCAAGCTGCGAATATCCACCATAAGAAAGTCCTATTTCATCCCGCATCAATCCTGTGATTAACATGAGTTTAACAGTAATACGCCGTCAATTAGCGTGAGCGAGATCTGATTTAACACTTTTGCAACTTTGCGTTATCTAGCGCATACACTATAAATCGATCGTCCAGCCACGCGTTGGGCCTACGCTGAAAAAAGCCAACAGACAGGGGAAACATGATGAGCAAACAACCACGCATCGCCGTCGTCGGCGCCGGGCTGGGGGGCGCCGCCGCCGCCGGGCTGCTGCAAAAAGCCGGCTTTACCGTCGATCTGTATGAACAGAGCCCGGCGTTCTCACGCCTTGGCGCCGGCATTCACATGGGGCCGAACGTACTGAAGATTTTCCGCCGTCTCGGTATTGAGCAGCGGTTGGAGCAGATGGCGTCTCATCCCGATTTCTGGTTCAGCCGCGACGCCGAAAGCGGCGACTACCTGTCGCGCATCGAACTGGGCGCCTTCGCCCGCCGGGAGTACGGCGCCGCCTATGTGACGGTGCACCGCGGCGATTTGCAGGCGTTGCAGCTCTCCGCGCTGCAGCCCGGCACCCTGCACTTCGGCAAATGCCTGAGCAAAATTGAAGATCGCGGTGACGAGGTGGTGCTGAACTTCGTCGACGGCACCTCGGCCCACGCCGACATCGTGATCGGCGCCGACGGCATCAATTCGCGCATTCGTGAGCACCTGCTGGGCGCTGAAGCGCCGACCTACAGCGGCTGGGTGGCCCACCGCGCGCTGATCCGCGGCGAGAAGCTGGCGAAATACAACCTGACGTTCGAAGACTGCGTGAAGTGGTGGTCGGCGGATCGCCATCTGATGGTCTACTACACCACCCAACGGCGCGACGAGTATTACTACGTCAGCGGCGTGCCGCACCCGGCCTGGGATTTCCAGGGCAGCTTCATCGACAGCAGCCGCGAAGAAATGTTCGAGACCTTCGCCGGCTACCACCCGATCGTGCAGGCGCTGATCGAATCCAGCGAGCAGGTCACCAAATGGCCATTGCTGAACCGCAAACCGCTGCCGCTGTGGAGCGAAGGCCGTCTGGTGCTGCTCGGCGACGCCTGCCACCCGATGAAACCGCACATGGCGCAGGGCGCGGCGATGGCGATCGAAGACGCCGCCATGCTGACCCGCTGCCTGCAGGAAACCGGCCTCGGCGACTACCGCACCGCCTTCCAGCTGTATGAAGCCAACCGCAAGGAGCGCGCCTCCCGGGTGCAGGCGGTGTCCAACGCCAACACCTTCCTGCGCACCCAGGAAGATCCGGCCTGGGTCTACGGCTACGACCTGTACGCGCAAGCGCTGAAATCGGAGAACGCCGCATGAGCACCTTCCTCTACGGCGCCCACGTTCACGCCAACGACATTCGCCAACACTATCTGCGCTACGGCGGCCACGGCCCGGCGCTGATCCTGGTCCCCGGCATCACCAGCCCGGCGATCACCTGGGGCTTCGTCGCCGAGCGGCTGGGGGAAAAATACGACGTCTACGTGCTCGACGTGCGCGGCCGCGGTCTGTCGTCCAGCGGCCCGGAACTGGCTTATGACGCAGAGACCTGCGCGCAGGACGTCAACGCCTTCGCCGCTGCGTTGAACCTGGGCAGTTACGCCCTGCTCGGCCATTCGATGGGCGCCCGCTTCGCCCTGCGCGCCGCCGCTCTGCAGCCCGCCGGCGTGCGGCGGCTGGTGCTGGTCGATCCGCCGGTTTCCGGCCCCGGCCGCCGCGCCTATCCCGGCCAATGGCCGTGGTACGCCGACTCCATCCGGCAGTCGCTGCCGGGCATGAGCGCCGAGCAGATGCGCGCCTTTTGCCCAACCTGGAGCGAAGAGCAGCGCCGGCTGCGCGCCGAGTGGCTGCACACCTGCTACGAGCCGGCGATCCAACGCGCCTACGACGATTTTCATCAGGTGGACAGCCACCGTGACTACCCGCTGCTGACCATGCCGACGCTGCTGATGGCCGCGGGCAAAGGCGGCGTCATTCAGCCCGAAGACCGGGCAGAGATCCGCGCGCTACAGCCGGAGATCGCCATCGTCGAGGTCGAGAACGCCGGACACATGATCCCGTGGGACGATTTCGACGGCTTCTTCCGCGCCCTGGGCGATTTTCTGGATTAACTGAGGAACACCGACATGAGCAACCACTACCGCATCGGCCAGATCGTGCCCAGCTCCAACACCACAATGGAAACCGAGATCCCGGCGATGCTGGGCGCGCGCCAGCTGATACGCCCGGAGCGTTTCACTTTTCACTCCAGCCGCATGCGCATGAAACACGTCAATAAAGAAGAATTGGCGGCGATGGACGCCGAGTCCGATCGCTGCGCGCTGGAGCTGTCCGACGCGCGGGTCGACGTGCTCGGCTACGCCTGCCTGGTGGCCATCATGGCGATGGGGCTGGGCTATCACCGCGAATCGCAGGCCCGGCTGGCGCAGGTGACGAAAGACAATCAGGCCGCCGCGCCGGTTATCAGCAGCGCCGGCGCGCTGGTCAACGGCCTGAAGGTGATCGGCGCCAAACGCATCGCGCTGGTGGCTCCCTACATGAAACCGCTGACCCAGCTGGTGGTGGACTACATCCAGCACGAAGGCATCGAGGTCAAGGTGTGGCGCGCGCTGGAGATCCCGGACAACCTCGACGTCGGCCGGCACGATCCGGCCAGGCTGCCGGGGATCGTCGCCGAGATGGATTTACGCGAGGTCGATGCTATCGTGCTGTCCGCCTGCGTGCAGATGCCTTCGCTGCCGGCCGTCCCGACGGTGGAGGCCCAAACCGGCAAACCGGTGATCACCGCCGCCATCGCCACCACTTACGCGATGCTGACCGCGCTGGAGCTGGAGCCGATCGTTCCCGGCGCCGGCGCCCTGCTGTCCGGCGCCTATTGAGGAGGCAGAATGAACGACACCCTCAGCGACAACTATCGCGGCGTCTGGGGCCAGCGCATCGGCTTCGGCCGGCGCCCGGCGCTGCTGGCGATCGATTTTATGCAGGCCTACACCACCGAAGGCGCGCCGCTGTTCGCGCCGGGCGTGGTGAGCGCGGTCGAGGAAAGCCGCGAGCTGCTGGCCTGCGCGCGCCGAACAGGAATTCCGGTGATCCACACCCATATCCGCTATCATGCAGGCCATTTTGCCGATGGCGGCCTGTGGGTGAAGAAAGCGCCGGTGATGAAAGACATGGTGGCGGGCAACCCGCTGGCGGCGTTCTGCCCGCCGGTGGCGCCGCTGGCCGATGAGGTGGTGCTGAGCAAGCAATACGCCAGCGCCTTCTTCGGCACCGCGCTGGCGCCGCTGCTGGTGGCGCAAGGGATCGACACGCTGCTGATGATCGGCTGCTCCACCAGCGGCTGCATCCGCGCCAGCGCAGTGGACGCGGTGCAGCACGGCTTCCGCGCCATGGTGGTGCGCGAGTGCGTCGGCGATCGTCACCCCGGCCCGCACGAAGCCAACCTGTTCGACATCGACAGCAAATACGGCGACGTGGTGCACAAACGGGAGGCGCTCGACTACCTGAACCGGTTATGAGTCAACGATTCACCTGCAACGACAATAACGAAGGCGCAGACAGCACCTCACGCGACCGCCCGAAACAGGGCGGCGTCCATGCAACGCAAACACAACAGGCGCCTCCTGCGGAGGCCAACACGCACCACCTGGAGACAACATCATGGCCATTGTCGACACCCCGCTGGCGGGGAAAGCGGACGCAGAATCGCTGCTGCTGTACCGCAAAATCACCTGGAAACTGATCCCGTTTCTTTGCCTGTGTTACCTGGCGGCCTACCTCGATCGCATCAACGTCGGGCTGGCCAAGCTGCAGATGGCCGACGCGCTGCAGCTGAGCGAAGCGGCCTTTGGTCTGGGCGCCGGGCTGTTCTTCGTCGGCTATATTCTGTTCGAGGTGCCGAGCAACCTGATCCTGCAGCGCGTCGGCGCCAAGATGTGGATTGCCCGTATCATGATCACCTGGGGGCTGCTGTCCACCGCCACCATGTTCGTCACCACGCCGACCCAGTTCTACGTCATTCGCTTTCTGCTCGGCGTGGCGGAGGCCGGTTTCCTGCCCGGCGTGCTCTTTTACCTGACGCTGTGGTTCCCGACCTATCGCCGCGGCCGCATCATCGCGCTGTTCATGATCGGCCTGCCGCTCTCCAGCGTGATCGGCGGGCCGCTCTCCGGCTGGATCATGGGCCATTTCGACATGCGCCACGGGCTGCACGGCTGGCAGTGGCTGTTTTTGCTGGAGGGCATTCCCAGCGTGCTGTTGGGCGTGTTGACCTTCTGGCTGTTGCCTAACACTTATCAGCAGGCCAAGTGGCTGACGCCCGAGGAAAAACAGCGCATCGCCGACGATCTGGCGCGCGACGACGCCGAGGCCGATCACGGCAAGCACAGCTTCCGCGACGGCTTCTTCAACCTGAAGGTGTGGATGCTCGGCGGCATCGACTTCGCTATTCTGCTCAGCGCCTACGCCATGGGCTTTTGGATGCCGACCTTCATCAAAACCGCCGGCGTTACCGACATCACCACCATCGGTTACCTGACGGCGATCCCCAGCGTCGCCGCCCTGCTCGGCATGCTGCTGATCGGCAGCAGTTCCGACCGGCTGCGCGAACGGCGCTGGCATATCATCGTGCCGTTTATCATCGGCGCGCTGGCGATGGCCGGCAGCACCTTCTTCACCCACAATGCGCTGGCCACGGTGCTGCTGTTCTCCATCGCCCAGGCGGCAATCATCGGCGCAGTGCCGGTGTTCTTCAGCCTGCCGGCCACCTTCCTGCGCGGCACGGCGGCGGCGACCGGCTTCGCGCTGGCCTGTTCGCTGGCCAACATCGCCGGGCTGGTAAGCAATTCGCTGATGGGGCTGGCGCTGGATCTGACCGGCAAGAGCGGCGGCGCGCTCTGGGCCTTCGCCGGCTGCCTGCTGCTCAGCTCGCTGCTGGTGGTGGCCCTGCCGGCCAAGGTGGTGAACCGCTGAGCGTTAATAGAAAGGGGAAAGGCGCAAGACAATGACAATGATGATAAGGAACCGTTGTCTGCTTTGATTCTTGCGCCGTTTTCTCCCCATAACAGGACATGTCAATAACGACGATGGGCTCTGGGTTACCCCACCAACAACGTTTTTGCTTCCAGATAAGCCTGCATCCCCCATTTGCCCATCTCGCGCCCCAGCCCGGACTGTTTGAAACCGCCAAACGGCGCTTTAGGTTCATGATCCAACGTGTTCAGCAGAACACGCCCGGAGTCAATCTGCTGCGCCACCCGCACCCCGCGTTCGCGATCGCCGCTTAACACCAGCGCACTCAGCCCGTAGGCGGTGTCGTTGGCGATCGCAAGCGCTTCGGCCTCATTGTCGTAAGGGATGATCACCAGCACCGGACCAAAAATTTCTTCCCGGGCAATGCGCATCCGGTTATTGCCCGCAAATACCGTAGGCTTCACGCACCAGCCTTTATCCATACCCGATGGACGGCCAACGCCGCCAACCAACAATGTCGCCCCTTCTTCCTCGCCCAAGCGGATATAATCCTGCACCCGTTGCCACTGTTTTTGGCTCACCATCGGGCCGATTTCCGTATTTTCATCGCGCGGATCGCCCGACCGGACTTTGCCTACCGCGTCGGCAATCGCCTGTTCAAACTCCGCCTGACGGCTGCGCGGCACCAGAATTCGCGTGCCTGCAATGCAGGCCTGGCCGCTATTCATAAAACCGGCGGCAAGCGCCAAAGGCACGGCCTGCATGACATCCGCATCGTCCAGGATCAGCGTCGGCGATTTGCCCCCCAGTTCCAATGTCACCCGTTTCAGCGATTCTGCACCGCTTTCTACGATATGTTTGCCCACCGCCGTGGAACCGGTAAACGAGATCTTGGCAATATCGGGATGTCGATTAATGACCTCACCCACCACCTCGCCTCGCCCGGTGATAATGTTAAATACCCCGGCAGGAATGCCCGCGTCGTGCAACGCTTCGGTGATAACCCGCGTTTGCATCGCGCTCATTTCGCTGGGCTTGATCACCGCGGTGCACCCTGCCGCCATCGCCGTCGCCAGTTTGTTGCAGATAAACCCGGCATCGCTGTTCCATGGCGTAATCAGCCCGGCGACGCCGACAGGCGTCATGATGACCTGCGCCTTACCCGCCTGTTCCGTAAACTCGAAATTTTCCAGCGCGTCGATCGCCTGAGCTATCGCGTCCGCCGGGTAGCTGGCCATCCAGCGCCCACGAATTTTGGGCGCGCCATATTCCATCACGACTGCGTCCATCAGCTCATCTTCACGGGCCATAACCGCTTTGTGCATACGGCGCAATACGGCAAGGCGTTCCGCCTTACTGGTCTTGGACCAGTAAGGAAATGCGGCCTTGGCTGCGGCAATCGCCCGCTCGGCATCCACCTCGTCCGCCAGACGCACAGTGCCAATCACGTCTTCTGTCGCCGGGTTAAACAGCGTGAAGCGTTCTTCACCGTGGGGTGTCACGAATTCACCGTTGATATAAATGCTGTCAATTTTTTGCATGGTGCGCTCCACATGTTCCGATTAGTCAAACGAGTATAGAAACAGATGATCAATACGATAAGTGGGTCTATCCTGTACGAACTGTACCGATAATCGGGATAATCTATGCATCGCAGTGGACTGACAGAGTTGGAAGTCGTGTTGGCGGTGGCGCAGCGACAAAGCTTTCGCGCCGCCGCACGGCAATTAGGCATGTCGGCCACCGCCGTCAGCAATGCGGTGGCCGGGTTGGAAAGCCGCCTGAAAATACGTCTGTTTAACCGTTCGACCCGCAGCGTGGCCCTGACGCCGGCGGGCGCGCGTTATGTAGAACGAATCGCCCCCGCTCTGGCCGAGATTCGGCGTGCATCAGAAGAGATCGCCACCCAACCCGACGCGCCAACCGGCACGCTGCGCATCAGCGCACCGCAGGAGTGCGTCTCCCTGCTCTACGAACCGTTGATCGAAACGTATTTGCGGCGTTACCCGCAAATGCGGCTCGATATCACCAGCGAATCAAGAATGGTGGACATTGTGGCGGAAGGTTACGACGCGGGGATCCGTTTGGCGGAGTCCGTCCCGCAGGACATGATCGCCGTGGAGCTAACGGGAGATATCCGCATGTTGGTGGTCGCTACACCAGACTATTTCGCTGAACATGGCATACCGCAATCGCCGGAGGATCTGTTACGGCACAAAAGCGTCGGGATGCGTATGTCACACGGAGGGATTTACCATTGGGAATTGGAACGCCACCAACAGAAACTTCGAGTCAACGTACCGCCGCGCATTGTATTGAATGAAATGCGCGCCATTCATCGTGCCGCATTGAGCGGTGTGGGGATTGCCTTCGTTTCAGATTGGTTTGCCCGTGAAGATATCGCATCAGGTCGTCTTATTAGCGTACTGGACGAATGGTGCCCAGCTTTCGGCGGATTGCGTCTCTATTATCCCGGCAGACGACATGTGCCTCCGGGGCTCAAGGCATTTATCGATTTGGTGCATGAAATTCAGGCCAGGTAGCTTGTCTTCTCTCTGTCGACCAGAAAACGGCACCGCCAAACGTCGGAATGCGACCGGCATTTGGCGTGCCGTTGGTTTACTCACTCTCCTTGTTCATACCCTCGGGACTATTCGTCCTTCAGCCCGCGGTTGATCAGCATCGGTTCGATGCTCGGCTCTTTGCCGCGCCAGTCGATGTACAGCTTCTCCAGATCCTGGCTGTTGCCGCGCGACAGGATCATGTCGCGGAAGCGCTGGCCGTTTTCGGCGGTCAGGCCACCGTGCTCGGTGAACCACTGGAAGGCGTCGTCCGCCAGCATTTCCGTCCACAGATAGGCGTAATAGCCCGCGGCGTAGCCGTTACCCCAGATGTGCTGGAAATAGCTGGAACGGTAGCGCGGCGGCACGTAGCTGAGATCGACCTTGTCTTTTTGCAACGATTCGGCCTCGAACTTGTCCACGTCTTGCTGCGGCTGGTCGGCGGTCAGCATGTGCCAGTGCATGTCCAGCAGCGCGGCGGACAGCAGCTCGGTCATGCTGTAGCCCTTGTTGAACTTGTCGGCCTTCTTGATCTTGTCGACCAGTTCCTGCGGCATCGTCTCGCCGGTCTGATAATGCTTGGCGAAGTGGCTGAACACTTTCGGATCGCTGACCCAGTGCTCGTTGAACTGCGACGGGAACTCGACGAAATCGCGCGCGGTGTTGGTACCCGACAGGCTCGGGTATTCCTGATCGGCGAACATGCCGTGCAGCGCGTGGCCGAACTCGTGGAACATGGTGATCACGTCGTCATACGACAGCAGCGCCGGCTGCCCCGGCGCCGGTTTGGTGAAGTTGGCGACGTTGTAGATCACCGGCTTGGTGCCGTTGAGCTTCGACTGATCGACGAAGTTGCTCATCCAGGCGCCGCCACCCTTGTTGTCGCGCTTGAAGTAGTCGGTGTAGAACAGCGCCAGCGATTTGCCGTCCTTGTCGAACACTTCATACACCTTAACGTCCGGCTGGTAGACCGGAATGTCCTTGCGTTCTTTGAAACTGATGCCGTACAGCAGGTTGGCGGCGTAAAACACGCCGTTGTTCAGCACGTTGTTCAGCTCGAAGTAAGGTTTGATCTGCGATTCGTCCAGATCGTACTTGGCCTTGCGCACCTGTTCGGCGTAGAACTGCCAGTCCCAGGCCTGCACCTTGAAGTCGCCTTTCTGCTGATCGATCACCGCCTGAATGTCTTTGGCTTCACGCTCGGCGCGCGCGGTGGCCGCCGGCACGATGTTGCGCATAAAGCTCAAGGCGGCATCCGGCGTCTTGGCCATCTGGTTTTGCAGCTTCCAGGCGGCGTAGTTCGGGTAGCCCAGCAGTTTGGCCTGCTCGGCGCGTACCTTGGCCAGACGGGAAAGGGTCTGGCGGGTATCGTTGCCGTCGCCCTTCTCCGCGCGCGTCCAGGAGGCGTCGAACAGCGCTTGGCGGGTGTCGCGATCTTTCAGGCTCTGCAGCAGCGGCTGCTGGGTGGTGTTCTGCAGCACCAACAGCCACTGTTTCTCCAGCTTGCGCTCGGCGGCCGCCTGCGCTGCCGCGGCCAGCTCACCTTCGGACAGACCGTCCAGTTTCGCCTGGTCGGTTATCGCCAGCGCGCCGTTTTTGCTCGCCGCCAGCAGTTTGTTGGTGAACTGGGTGCTCAGCGTCGCTGCTTCCTGGTTCAGCGCCTTCAGCTTGGCCTTGTCGGCGTCCGACAGGTTGGCGCCCGCCAGCTCGAAGTTCTTGTAGGTCACTTCCACCAGCCGGCGCGATTCCGGATCCAGCTTCAGCGCATCGCGATCCTGATAGATGGCCTTGATGCGCGCGAACAGCTTGCCGTTGAGCATGATGTCGTCGTTCAGCGCCGCCAGCATCGGCGAGGTTTCTTCATCCAGCTTCTGCAGCGCATCGCTGGTGTTGGCCGAGGTCATGGCGCCGAACACGTTCATCACCCGCGTCAGCAGCGAACCGGCCTGCTCCAGCGCCACGAAGGTATTCTTGAAGTTGGGCTTGGCCGGGTTGTTGGCGATCTTCTCCACCTCTTCCCGCTTTTGCTTGATGCCCGCCTCGATCGCCGGCGCGTAGTCGCTTTCCTTGATCAGGTTGAACGGCGGCGCCTGGAACGGCAGACGGCTTTGATAGAAGAACGGGTTTTGGGTCTTTTGCTTGTCGTGCTGATTGGCTTCACCGGTCACGGTAGCCTCCTTCGCCTGGCCGCTGGGCAGGGCACTATGGTCGGCGTGAGGTTGGGTTTCTGCTGCCTGTGCCTGCGAGCCCAGCGCCATGCCGATCGCCAGCACCAATGTGGATAAACGCATCAAATCGAAACTCCTCCATGTTCACGGAATAAGGTCTCGGGGAATGGCTCCCTCAGAGTCATCACCTAGCTTAGGCGCAGTTGGCAGTTTGAGCAAAAACAAGTGATTAGAAGTTAACCGCCTCGCCGACCGCGGCCAAACGCTTCTTTGACATCTTTATTTTTCATCATCGACACATAGTCACAAAAGGTAATCATTTTATGATTAATTAATTCAATACCATGATAAATAAAGAGGAATCATAAAATACCCTGTTGACTTATCAGGTTACCCAATGTAACTTGATGTAAATTTTGATTAATGGAGCTAATCAAATTGCACCTTATAACGGAAATAGTTCTTATTGTCATTTTCATCCTCATTATCAGTGCGATCTATAAAAACGCGAAGAAAAAAGGCGTGCGCACGTACCACATCGTTATGCTGTTCTTGATATTTCCCCTTGCCGTATTTTTAGACTACTGCCTGCAGCGCCAGGCGATCCTTTTGGATACGGCCGCCCTTAAAACCACGGCCAGTTATGGTTTGCCGATGGCGATTATTTTTTCGCTTGTTTTATCTATCACCTCTCGCAAGAAGGAGTTTAAATGAGAGCCTTAACGGAAGTTGAATTGTCATGTATTAACGGATCTGACGGCAACGATTCTTATAATCCGACTTCGCTCATTGTCGGTAGCCTGAGCACAATAGCGAAATTACCCACCCCCGTATCCTTAGCCGTGGGCGTCGGGACGGAAATAGCTATTCAAGCCGCACCACACATGCCGGTTAACGTTGCTATTCCACAGGTTCCTATGGGCCCAACCTGGAATGGCAGTGGCGGTGGCCGCCCTTCACCTTCGTCTTCACTTTCAACACCGGATTCATCAAATTAAAAAAACAGTCTTATTATTCCTTGTGCAATAAGGCCGGGATTTAACTTACTCTGCACCAATAAAAATAACGATTAAAAAATGACAAAGCTCGCCATGCTTCACGAAAGCTTGATCCCTTTCGTCGCAAAAAAGACAGGTTCTCAATTACTCTGGCACAATGCATTAAGCCCTGCTGAACAAGACGAACTGAAAAAAGAGACCAGCTATCTCATCGAAGAAAATAATCGCCATGCTATTTTTGATGATGGTACGCCGCGCTTAAACGATGAAAAAGTCTTTTTCGCCGAACGTTATGGCGGCGGCGCTATTTCGCGCAACGGCGGCGGAGCACGCTGTGGCTTTGATGGGCGTTGGCAGGTTAAAGGTATTGGGGCTAATGCGTTAGTCGGTCAAGGGGCAAAGCATGTCGATGGCGAGTTGACGATGACCGGCGCAGTATTGGAGGCATTATGGGGGAACGTCATGGCCAAACTGCTGCCTTACGGTGCCGTGCCCAATCAGGCGATCTTGGTGACCGATAGCCCCTTAGCCGCCATCTCTCCTGAATCGGCGAGAAGTCCCCATAACCGCAAGGCGTTGCTGGTGCGTGAGCCCGTCGTGCGCCCTGCACATTTTTGCCGCGCACCCTACTATCATCCTCATGATGCGATGCAAAGGCAGCCTTCGGATATTCAGCGGGTCGAAAAGCTGATTGTCGCCGCGCCGGCTTTTCTGCCTCGTCCCCCGGAGTTTGACGCCGCAAGCTGGTTGGCATTGCCCCAGGAAGAACAAGCATTCTACGGGCTCTGCGAGCTTGCCCGGCGTCTCGCGACGCAGATCGCGTACTGCCGCACCCGGCATTTGGTGATGATGACCTCACCCTCCAATTGCGATATGGCCGGTAGGCTGCTGGACTTTCATGGTGTCCGCAGTGTTTTTCCCGCAGAACGTCGCGATCCCGGGCGCAGCTACATTCAACACAACAAGCTCAATGAAGACGCCCCTTTGTTGCTGAGAGGCTTGCAAGATCTCGCTTTTTATTTAGCCAAGCATCAATTCGGCCCGGCATTTCTCGCGGCAGCGCACCAAGGCATCGGTGCGGCCTTCAACATGGCCTATAAACGAGCCTGCCTGCTGGATAATCTCGGTATGGCGGGTTTTGACCCTGCATTTTTACAACGCCTGCCTCTCACCGCCGAGTGGTTCTCCTTAGGCGAACGCTTGCAAAAAATGTTCGATTTGGCTCCCGGCGTCTTTACCCGTCGACAAGGTCTTGGCCTGGGGAATGCTCATCCGGCGATTGCCCTATTGCACCGGCTCATCGACGCACCCGTAAGGGTTCCCGCCGAACAACAGGGTACGACCGCGGAGGAGAGATTTTCTCTGGCGTTCCGTCGGTTATACGCGCAATACCTTCAGGAAACATCAGCAGCTCAAACCTCCGCCGGATTACAACTGGCGATGAAGCAGACCGTCACCAGAAGGTTGGGTTCCCGCACGTTCATGCGCCGTGAAGTGATTTTTCAAGAAATTTCCGGCTGGCGCGGCGAAGTCAGCGAGATCACCGAACAATTGCAAACCTATCTCGACCGTTTCGAGCGCCAGGCGATCAACGTATTACAATAACAACGCTGAGGATATTTCGTGAGTTTTATCAAAGAAAACCAGCAGGGTAAAAGTAGGTTCAGTCAATACGAGAGCCTGGGCTTCGCCGTTAACTGTATGTTGATGAATAAAAATTACAGTTTGTACCATATAAAAACGTTGCAGCTATGGACTCAGGAAGCGATTAATCAAAACCAATTTAAAATATTATTCGACCATTTGGATAACCCGATAGGGTATATAACCTGGGCCTACCTGAGAGATGAGACGCTGAGTCGATTTATTAACGATCCGCAGTTTCTTCTCCATAACTCAGAATGGGATGAGGGCGGTACGCTGTGTATTTTAGATTTTTGCTGCAAGCCAGGCAGCGCGCATTTATGTTTGGAACACCTTAAAAGAGTTCACCCCATCGTAGAACGCCGCACGGTTGTGTGGCGCTCCCGCCGAACGGGCAGACTGATGACTGTAAAAAATAAAGAAAAATAATTGTCAGGGATGAGGCAATGAGCAAACATCAATTACTGGATTCACAGGCAGGATTTTACTATGGCACCAAGATCGGCGATGATAAATCGAGCTATAATATCGCGGAATATGTCGAAATAAATCACACTCTCGATATCGCAAGAATGAAACGTGCTATTCATCGTGTCATCAGCCAAACCCCTACGCTGCACGTTCTGTTTGATGAGAATAACGGCACGCCTTATCAATATTCCGTCACCGCCAATATCTCAGTGGAATGGGTAGATCTTTCGCAGAGCGCCAACGATATGGCCACCGCTATCGAATTAATGGAAGCGGATGCTAAGCGCCCCTTCTCGCTGAACGCAGCGCCATTATTCAGACAAAAAATCATCAGGCTGGGTGAGAAACGCTTTCTGTGGTATTTCTGCAGCCACCATCTGCTGCTTGATGGTTACGGCACTTATTTGCTGATCCATCAAGTGGCGCAGGCCTACCGAGACCAGACACAACAACCGCAAGACGTACCGGCGATCGATGCCTTGCTCAGGGCTGAATCTGAGTATAAACAGTCAGCCGCCTATCAAGCAGACCGACATTTTTGGCAAGCGGCCAGCGCCTCACTGCCAGACCCGATGACATTAGCCTGCGCCAATATTCCCTCGGGACAGACCATCCGCCATGTGACGTCGTTGCCCTATCCTGCCGAGCGCCTTGCGCTGCAAACCGAACATCCTTCCTGGCTGGCGCGCACTTTTGTAGCGGTGATGGCGTATTTGTACCTATGTACCGGCGAGAAGCAGCAAACGATCGGCGTCCCTATGATGGCGCGAACAGACGCCCTGTCGAGGCAGGCGCTAACCTGCAAGACCAACGTTGTTCCTTTGACTCTCGATATTGAGGACACCGCTTCATGCCGACAGTTGGCGCAAACCATTGAACACGCGCTCAAGCAACTCAAGAAACATCAAGCGTTTCGTTACGAAGAGATAAAAAGTCTGAGGAGCGTCGCCAGCCGCTCGCCGTTGTTCAACATCGTGGTCAATATCATTCCCTTTGAAGCGGCAGCCTCATTCTCTCCCGCTCAGCGTAGTGAAATCCGTAACTTACGCTCAGGAGGCGCGCAGGATCTGGTCTTCAACATGCGTCCCGATCTCGATAACCAAACGCTGCGGCTGGAGATCGATGCCGACTCAGGGCTTTACGATGCGGCCAGTCTGGTGCGGCACAGCCAGGGGATACAGACCTTGTGCACCTTGCTGTACGACGATCCGGAAAATCTTTCCGTCGCGGCATTGCGACAACGTTTCCCGCTCTCGCTGCTGGGTAAAACAGCCAACGACAACGTGGTCGATATCATGCAGCGTATCGATCGTGCCGTCGTTCAAGCGCCGCAACGCACGGCGATCCTCACGCCTGAACACGCTTCGTCATCGCTCAGAACGCTGTCTTATGCCGTTTTGCAGCAGCAGTGGCGTGCGCTGGCCGATGTCCTGGCTCCCGTTCGCGCCGCACATACCGTACTGTTGCTCGACTTGCCGCAAGGGCCGGAGGCCATCATCTGCATGCTTGCTGCGTTGCAATTGAAAATGCCCTTCGTCAACCTGAATGCCAAAGGGGATGGAGCGGCTTACCGTCAACTGCTTGAACAGTTTAGCGACGCTATCCTGATTACCGATCGCACGCGTCCCTCCGTTCATTCCGAGCCTGGCGCATTGGCGCATTGGCGCGCATCGACACTCAATATGCCGACGGATTTCGCACACTTCACCGTGTTTCGCCGGCAAACATCGACTGAGGCGCCGGCGTTCCCGGTCGGTACCAGCTATATCATGTTTACCTCCGGTTCGACGGGAATGCCTAAAGGCGTGATAGGCGCCCGACATGCTCTCAACGTTTTTGTCGATGCGGCGATAAAATGCTATGGCATTCAACCGCACGAACGCGTGTTGCAATTTGCGCCCTTGCATTTCGATGCCTGCATCGAAGAAATTTTCATGACGCTGGGGGCCGGCGCCCACCTGTGTATCGCCCCCGAGACCGTCAAGCACAGCTTTGCCGCTTTCTTCACATTCTGCGACGATCATCAAATCAGCCTGTTGGATCTGCCGACCGCCTACTTTAATGAAATGCTGTTCGCCTCCGGCGGTGAACAGACGCTACCGCCGGCCGTCACTACCGTTATCATCGGCGGCGAAAGCCTTTCACCGCGAGCCAAAGAACGCTGGTTCGCGCACTACCCCAAAGGCAGGAAGTTATTCAACTCCTACGGCCCAACCGAAACAACCGTGGTGGCGACGGCCGCAGAAATCAAAAACGATGGCGCCGCCGTGACGATAGGCACACCGCTGGATGGTATATACACGGCGATCGTCGGCGAGGATCTCAGGCCGTTGCCGCTCGGCTGCAGCGGCGAATTACTGATAGCCGGAGCGACCGTCGGCCTGGGATATTGGCATCAGCCAACGCTGAGCGCGGAAAAGTTCGTCACCCTTGAGGCCAACGGCCATCTCATGCCCGCCTTTCGTACCGGCGATATCGCCTGCCAGCGCCAAGATGGGCAGTTGGTGTTCCTTGGCCGCAAAATTCGTGAAGCGAAAATCGCCGGGCAGCGCGTCAATATGGGTGAGATAGAAAGCTGTCTGGCCCGCTTGCCCTCCATTGTCGAGATTGCCGTACTGGCCAAAAGCGGCGACGCGGGAACGGAACTGTACGCGCATTATCACAGCCGGCAGCCGCTCAGTGAGGCAATGCGCCGCACACTGTACGGCGAACTGCCCAATGCCCATATTCCTCAGCGCTTCGTGCATCATCCAACGCCGCTGGTCAAACTGGCTAACGGCAAGATTGATTATCGCACCCTGGAGAGACAATCCCGGATGCCTGAACCCACACGGGAGTTGCGTTCGACGACATTCAACACCCTGGTGCATGAAGTTTGGCTGGCGACGCTGGGCAGTGACGATGGCGACTTCTTCACGCTCGGCGGCGAGTCCCTGCAGGCCATAAAAATCATTAACGTGCTTAACGCCCACTGTCGGTTGGATCTGAACCTGAGCGACATTCTTGAACATCCAAGACTCGCCGATTTCTGCCGACACCTGACGCAGTTGGCCCATGCACGCTATGGTCTGGATCCGCAGCATCTGGACATCCGTTGCGCTATCGGCCGCTGTCTATCAACCGAGGCGCCGACCAGCAGCAGGCTGTTTATTCAATCTCCCGAAGGCACAGATGAACGGCTTTTATTGGCCGCCCTCGCCGACAAACGCGGTGTGGACATTCTGTCACCGCAGGCGCTGCCGTTGCCTGCTGAATGGTCGCTGAACGCGGCCATATTCAACGTACCGAACGAAGCCACTCAATATGCCAGTTGGCTCGATGCACTTTCGGCCCTGCTGCACACCCTGCCCGGCCGAGTTAACCACATGATCTTTATGCATGATACGGCCGGCGGAGCCAAACTCACGCAAGGCCTGCTACGCGATTTCCGGCATGAGCGACTACTGTTGCTGCATAAAGTCGATGCGCGCCGCCAAGCCGTCGACGCCGGTGTTACAGAGTTGATAGCCCTCTCTGCGCGGCTGGGTTATTTCCCGCACATTCGGTTCGATACGGCCAATGAGCGATTGAACGGCTGCGTACTGAGGATCTTCGGTTTCGATGATGGCGAGAATATCGACCATCGCGCCGCCTTCACAATGGCGCAGCGGAGAAACCCGGGAGTGCAGTTGTGTAGCTTAGCGCATTGGCTGAATTTGATTTCCGCCCACAGCGACAAACGCCCGAATAAAAGCGGTCGAACAGCGAAAACTATCGACGTCAACATGGAAGGAGCGCACTGATGAGCGTCATCGGCTTGATCAATCTGATGGAAATGGCGAAACAGGGAGCAAAATTCGGCGAGCTGTCGCCTCGACGCCAAACCATCGAGCATGTTGACGCCGCCGCACTCAGTGCGGTGCAGGAAGACATTACCGCATTTTTATCTGTCTGTACGCCAGACAATTCAGAGCGGCACACCGGCGAGAAGCCTTGTTACACCGTCAATCACTACGCGGGCCAATACCTGTGGCTGTATGAAAACTTCACCAAGAACAGCCCGCTGTATAACATTCCGATCGCTAAAGAGATCCTGGGGCCCTTTGAACCCGAGCGTTTGCTCGCCGCGTTGAAAAAACTGCTCAAGCGGCACGGTGCGCTTTGCGGCCGCTACCGGCTAGACGGTGAAGCCATCACCGTTGACATCGTGCATCCTGATGAAACCATTTTCGAACACAGCCTCGAGGACATCAGCAGGCTGAACAGTGAAGAGCAGCAAGAAAATATGCTGGCGGCGCTTAACGCCCAGTGTACGATTCCGTTTGACCTCGCGGCTGAGTATCCCCTGCGCTGCCGGATCTTGAGAAAGAGCGCGCAGCACCACTATCTGTTCTTGACCTTCCACCATTGCGTGGTCGACGGCTGGACGGCCAATTTGCTGGTGGATGAACTGAGCCGTGACTATCAAGCGTACGAAGAGCATTGGCATTATGACAACGGTCAGGCGTTTTTCCGCTATCTTGAAGACCCTTTCCTCGCCGTCGCCAATGTCGATGACAGCATGGCGTTTTGGCGCGATGAACTGGATGGTGCGCCGGAAAAACACGCGCTTGAATACGATATCGCCATCACCGCGGCAGGCAAAACACAGAATATCGTCAGAACATCGCTGACGAACGAACTGCAGCCGGCCCTGGCCCAGTTAGCCAAACATAACGGTACGACGCTGTTTACGCTGTTGCACTCCGCCTTCGCGTTACTGATTGCCAGAGAATCGGCGACGGATCGCGTAGTCATCGGTAGCCCGATCGCCAACAGGAACGAGCCGACGTTAAACGACGCCGTTGGCAGCTTCGTCAACACGATCGCTCACCAATTTATCATCACTGGCGACAACAGTTTCACCGCGCTGCTGCAAAAGAACGCCAATAAATTTGCGCGCGCTTTCAAACATCAGGGATTGCCCTTCTCTTACCTGGTTGAACAACTCAAGCCCACGCGCGGCAAGTTCCACCCCATTTTTCAAATCATGTTCGTCTGCCAACATCGCAAAAGCAACGAGCTAAATCTTGGCGGTGCGCAGGTTAACACCCTGCCAAGACGCTATGCGCCGCCCAAGTTTGATCTGGTTCTGGAAGTGATTTCCGGCGCAGAGGGCATTCAATTGGAGTGGCAATACAACGCCAAGCTGTTTACGCCGGAGCGTATTAACGGATTGGCGCAAGCTTACGCATTGCTGTTGCAGCAAATTGCCTGCGATCCTTCGCGGGCCGTCGACCACTATTCGCTGGCGCCAATGGCCGATAACCGGCAATTGCGGCAGCTCTCCGTCGGGCAGGCGATGCCGGTATGCTTGCGGCAACCTCTTTCCGATCGGCTGTTACGCGCTGCCCACCAGCATGGGGATCGCCCGGCGTTGTTCGAGGGAGATCAGGTGTGGCATTACGATCGGCTATTGCAGCACGCCGGCCTCGTGGCGCATTGGCTGAACGCCCATACCGCTCCAGGCGCGCTCATCGCCATCGATCTTCCACGCGGCGCTCATCAAGCTATTGCGGCGCTCGGCGTGATCCTCGCCGGACGCGCCTACTTGCCGTTGGCCGAAGGATTACCGGATGCCCGCGTAGCGGCCATTATGCGAATATCGGGTTGCGCCTGGGTTTTGAGCAATCGGGCTCACCATCGCGCCCGCTATCCGCAGACAACCCGCCTTCAGGATCTGGAGGCGCTGTTTTCTCCCTCTGCCACAGGCACAGCAACCTTCCCATCAGGCGAAGCGGAAGCACTCGCCTATGTCATTTATACATCGGGGACGACAGGTACGCCAAAAGGCGTGGCGATGGAACACGGCGCCGTCACCAATACCTTGCTGACCATGAATCAACTGTTTAACGTTTCACATCGTGACAACGTATTGGCGCTCGCCGACCTGGCCTTCGATTTATCGGTCTATGACCTGTTCGGCAGTTGGCTAGCCGGCGCATCGGTAACCGTGTTATCGCCGCACGACGCTAAAGAGCCGTCAGCATGGCTACATGCGATACGCCAGCGGAAAATCAGCATCTGGAACTCGGTTCCCGCCATCTTACAAATGCTGGTGCAATACTGCGCACAAGAAAACATCCTGTCGCTGCCTCAACTGCGGCATATCTGGCTGAGCGGCGATCGTATCTCTCCGCGGCTGATCGCCGAAGCACATCGGCTTTGCCCCAACGCCACCATCACCAGCCTTGGCGGTGCCACCGAAGGGGCAATATGGTCAATTTATCATCCACTTACACGAGATACGCACTACAGAAACGCCATCCCCTATGGAACCGCATTGCCGAATCAAAGCATGTGGGTGTTGAATGAAAAACTCGAGCCGTGCGGTTTCGGCGTTACCGGCGACATTTATATCGGTGGCGTTGGCGTTGCCCGCGAGTATTGGCGCGATAGGCAAACCACCGCCGGCAGCTTTGTTCTTCTCCCAACCACCGGAGAACGCGTGTACCGCACCGGCGATCGTGGCCGTTGGCATCGCAGCGGTTACATCGAATTCCTCGGCCGCGAAGACCAACAGGTGAAACTGCAGGGTTTTCGCGTCGAATTGGGTGACGTCGAATTCGCGCTCAAAAGCAGCGAACTGGTCGCTGAAGCGTGCGTCGTCTGTCGCGATGAAACCAGGAACGGCACACCGTATCTGGAAGCCTATTTCACATTGACCGAGGCGGGGAAAGCCAGCGTCCAGGCGGAGCAAAGAATACGCGAGCAGGTTACGGCCGCATTGCCCGCGTATATGGCGCCATCCCACTATCATCTTATTGAACGTTTCCCGCTTTCACGCAACGGCAAATTGGATCGCACCTTGCTATCGCCAGGCACCGAACGGAGCCAGGCCAGCGATGCTGTTCCCGCCGCGTCCGCGGAACTCATGCTGCTACGTGAGTTGTTGGCGGATACGTTAGGCTGTGCTCCAGACAAGATCGACCCCTATGCCAGCTTCTTCAGCAATGGCGGCAGCTCGCTTTCCGGCATTACGTTTTTGGGTAACATCAAGCGCGCCCTTAATGTGGAATTAACCCTGGCGGAAATCCTTGGCTACTCACAGCTCGATAAACTTGCCGAGCGTCTGCGCGATAACGCGCCCCTGCCGTTATCGATGTTGTCCGGCGCAGCCGATCGCCCCTCTCTGCCCACCTTGTATTTGGTGCATGGTGCCGGTGGCCAGGTACATCAATATGCAAAGTGGATAAAACAACTTTACGCCTGCGCCAACATCATCACCATCGCCAGCCCGGGGTTGGCCGCGCCAGGCGCAGACGACACACTCACCCTGCAGCGATTGGCCGCCTCCCATTTGGCGGCCATACCGCGTGCCAAACGCGACACTGCCGTTATCGCCGGCTGGTCATTGGGCGGCCAATTAGCTGTCCATATGGCGGCGCAGGCTACGGAACAAGGCGCGCCCTTTGCGCATGCGGTGCTTGTCGACAGCGGTTTGCCCGCCCAGCACCCCTCAGTGAATCGAGGTTTCAGCGTGGCGCAAAGTTATCTCAGCCTGTTCGACTCTCTCGGTATTGCGCGCCATTTGTGTCGGCATCAAGAAACGAACGCGATAGACAGCTTCGCCAACGAGATAAAAATGCACTATGCGCTGAATCAGAGCGTGCTTGCGGAGAAGATCACGCTGGAACATGCCGAAGCCTTTTGTTGGGCGCTGAAAAAATCCTTTGATCTGACGAATAACGCCGGCCCTCTGCCACAGATAGCGATACCGCTGACGCTTTGGCTCAGCCAGCAACGTCAGCGTAAACACCCCAATCTTGCACAACGCTGGGAGAGGCAATCCTCTCATGACGTTCAACTCAATTATTGTGCAGAAACGCATTACAGCATTTTAAACAACGCTCAACTTCTTCGAGCGCTGACGCGGATGCTGCGCGCGTTGTCCACATCATTGGAATAACGCGAGAAGATACCCCTGGCCAATCAAACCTATCGAGGCACTGATGAAATTACCCAGCAGTTGGATTTTTTTGTTCTGCTTTTACTACACATTCATGGATATTTTTTATTCGTTATTTTTTTCCGAAGACAGGAGGTTTACCAGCACAATCATTCAATCCTTTATCTTTTCAACCTTGCTAGTGGCATTTTTCTGGTATCGGAAAACTGCAAAAACCAAAAACCAATAATATAAGGAAGTCGTTATGAGAGAACTTACGATTAATGAAGTGAACTTTATCGCAGCCGCTGGGGATTTCAGCTATGCGGAGCTGGGCGGGGCCGTCGCGGCCGGCGCGGTTGGTGGGGCGATGACCGGCGCCATGGCTGGCGGTGTCGGTGCCGGCCCAGGCGCTGTTGCCGGTGCCGTTATCGGTGGTGCCGCCTATACCGCAGGCAAAATGGTGGAATCCATGTTGGGTGGCAATAAACAAACATCGACGAACAATCCTGCCGACAGTAACTAATACAGGAAGATTCGTGTTCATCATATGAAAAAGTCACTTATTGTATTGTTCGCCATTTTAATTGGGCTTGTTGCTGGCACGATTGCGGATTATTTCACCCTCAATCGCTTCTTGAAATACGCCCTTATCGCCGTTGCCGTTATCGGCACGCATAAATTGCTCAATAGCGATCGCGGGCAACGCTCGGCATGATAAACGTGGCTTATTTGAAAATTTAATGATTAAGGAGCAAATATGCGCAATCTTACCTCTGAAGAATGTTCAATCATTTCCGGTGCAGGAGATCGCAGCGGTACATTGACGGTTTCCGCGGAAACGGTCGGCGCAGCGATCGGCGGTGGCATCGGCTCTATCGGTGGCGTGGCGGGCGGCGTTGTCGGCACCATTGTCGGCGGTGCTGTCGGTAACTATGTCACTGGCGATCGTGCCCCCGGCTCTGTTGGCCCATCAGGCATTCCCTGGGGCGGGAGCAACGGCGGCGGTACCATGTGGGGGAACAACAACAATACCGATTCGAACTGATCGGGGCCCTGCCAGCCACACGGCTGACCTCCCCGGTTAACGTTGGCTTCAGCGCCTAAAGCGTCATTTCATGCCAGGGTTATCGTTATGATAACCCTTTTTGTCATGGGCCCACCACAGGGTGAGCAGCGCGGTTGGCGTAGCGAAAATGTCGAGATGAAGAAGCCAGGTGAAGCGAAGCTGACGTTACCCGAGTTGAATGACTCTATCCGCAGAGGCAATCGTCGATGGACGGTGCGCAATAATCACGCGGGTAATGTTCAGTTGTGAAATAGCGCGGTTAATATGTGTTTCATTATCGAGATCCAAGTGGCTGGTCGCTTCGTCCATAAACAGAATGCTGGGGCGACGATAGAGCGCACGGGCTATCAATAAACGCTGTTTCTGTCCGCCAGAAAGGCTTCCCCCCAATTCGCCGATCAATGTTTCGTAGCCCATCGGCATGTTTTGAATATCATCATGCATATTGCAACGCCGTGCGCACGCCTCAATACGTTTCAGATCCATTTCGGCGTCAAATCCTGAAATATTTTCAGCGATAGATCCCGCCAGCAGCTTGTCATCTTGCAGCACGCAAGCGATACATTGGCGATAATTATTAACGCCAATGTTGCTGATATCCATACCATCGACCAGCACGGCTCCTTCATCCGGCGACAGCAACCCACACATTAACTTCATCAATGTGGTTTTACCCACGCCGGAGGGGCCGACAATCGCCACGCTTTCTCCCGCGGCAATGCTGAGATTCAAATCCGTGATAATGGGTTTCGCCAAACGATCATACTGGTAGCGCAGATTCCGCACCTGAAGCTCTGCGGCGTTGCCTTTTGTGAAGAGCTGACGCGCGGGCATTTGCGGTTCCGGTGACGAAAGCACAATGTCCGCCACCCTTTCATTGTGCAAGCTTAACATTCGCAGCTGAAGCATCATGTCGATCAAGCTGCTGGCACGCTCCGAGAACTGCCCACGGTAGGCGTTAAACGCGATAAACATGCCGATCGTCATTTGATTGTCTATGACCAATGCCGCGCCGAGCCAAAGGATGATCACCTGATCGCAGGTGGCAATAAACGCCCCCAAACCGCCAAACATCATGTTTAACTTGGTCAGCTTGATACCCGCATTGATCGTTTCTACGTTTAGATTCAGCCAATACTGTGAACGGGTTTCAGATAACCCCAACGCCTTTAACGTACTGATGCTATATAACGTCTCCATGAAATGAGACCCGGCCCGCGCGCCCTTCACCAACTGCTCTTCCGACAGCTGCCGATAATGTTGATAAGTCGACAGCCTGAGAATGACGTATATCGCCGTAAAGCCGAGCACCACCCAAACTAACCAGCCGCCATAGAGCAGCATCATGACAAATACCCCGACAGACATGATGCCATCAATAATGCTGCTGACGATGCTGGTAGTGAAAGTCGCTCTTATCGTATCCAATGAGCCGAAACGGGATTGAATATCACCCAACTTGCGCTTCTCAAAGAAGGAAAGCGGCAATTTCATCAGATGATCAAACACTCCCGCCTTCCATTGCACGTCTATCAACGCGCCCATGACGATAGAGATCCATGAGCGCAACATGGATACGCCGGTGCGGAATAAAATAAAGAACAGCAATCCTATACATATCAGCGCTAAAAGATCATGATCGCCGGCCAAAATCACATGGTCCATGACCAACTGCGTACCAACGGGCAACAGCAGATTAACCGCTTCAATCACGATCGACAGACAGAAGATCTTTAGCAAGGCTCCCTTAAGGCCGCGCACATTGCTCATCAGCTTACGAAAGCGCAATCTGCTTTGCTGTTTGATCGGCTGAAATTCACTGTCTGGCCATAGCTCAAGCGCTACGCCGGTAAAATGCCGCGACAGTTCATGCAACTCCAGCACTTTACGGCCAAAGGCAGGATCATGGATCACCGCCCGTCCTCGGCTGACACTGACAAGCACCACGAAATGCTTCATGTCCCAATGCAGAATACAGGGCATTTTCAACGCTTTAAGCTCATCGATATTCAGCGATAACGCTCTGGATTGCAGCTTGAGGGCGCTCGCGATGTCAATCAACGCGGAGAGCGTCGCCCCGCGTGAAGAAAAGCCGTAGCGGCTGCGCAGATTAAACAGATCGATTTGCAAACCATGGTAATGGCATACCATCGCTAAACTGGCCAGCCCGCATTCCGAGGCTTCAGTTTGCAGGATCTGCGGCACTTTGCGGCGCAGCGACAAATTGAGTTTGCCCTTTAGCGCGTCTAAATAAGATTCAGTCATTGATTGGCCCCATCAGGCTGTTTTTCATATCGTAGAAAGGTGAGAACATCCATTGATATAGAGGCCTTTCTTCCAGAAACAGCGTGGATTGAGCCCGCATGCCGTTAGTGAGCTGCAACGCTTTGCCCTGGTAACTGACATGCGTTTTATCCAGGGAAACGGTCACCTTGTAAAAAGATGCCGTTTGCGCGCTGGGTTGATGCACGGGAGAACTGCTGTAAGTTGACATTTCTTGAATGGAGGCCGGTACATAAGCGATGCTTTCTATTCTGCCGGGAAACTGACCGAACTTCTCATAAGGGAAAGCGTCATAGCGAATGTTAATGCCGTCCCCCGCTGAAACATAAGGCACACTGGTGTTCGGCAACCATAAAACTAGCTGATAAATCGCGCCGTTACGTGGAATAATCTGTACCAAGCTGTCACCGCTATTGACCATCTGACCCGGCGTAACGCTGAGAGACTCAATGCGGCCATCGCTTGGGGCGTTCACGATCAATGCGCCGCTGGCATCGGCTTCCGCTAACTGCCGTTGCAAATCATTGCGCTGAAACTGGTACTGCGAAATTTGGTTATCAAAATCTGCCGCGCGCGTAACGATGTCACTTTCCAAATTCGTAATTTGCAACGACTCCTGAATGTGTTGACTATGCAAGTTTTGGAACAGACTTTGTTGTTGATAAAATGAATAGGTTTGCCCGCTAAGCTGATCTTTGGTAATCAGACCGCGTTGCTGATATTCCTTATAGGAACGCATGTTGTCCTGAGCAAATGCCACCCCCTCTCGTGCATTATCCAACAGCTGTTTGGACTGCATATGCGCCAATTCATACTGTTTTTTTTGCGCGCGTAGATTTTCCAGCGTCATACGCTTGTTGTCTTGCAACTTAAGAATGATGCTGTCGACATGTTTTAACTGGTTTTCAAGCGCCAGGCGCGTATTGGCGCTCACTTTCCCGTTATCCGTCACTCGGCTGACATCAATCTGATAAAGACGCTGGCCTTTTTTAACCACATCCCCCACTTCGACGAAGCGTTCTGAGATAAAACCCTGTTGGGGCGCAAACACGTTGACTGAGCGGGGGAAGGTGGTGATTTCACCATAAACATTAATGCGGCGTGTATAATGACTGAATATAAGAAAAGAGAGGAAAACAAGAATAAATAAAAACGATAAAAGACCAAAGCACCAGGCAGGCAAGCCGTTTATCAATAAAGCCTTACCCGCCCATTTCGCCCGCTGATGATCCGTGGCTTCCTGTCGAAACAAATCACGCATGACATCCCTTTCCAGAAATAAAATTCAAGCCAGCCTTGGCTCGTAAAATGCGGAAGCATATCGAAAAACAGCAGCAGAGATTAAAACAGATCTGTTGTTTTTAATTAGCGATATCGTAAAGATAATTATTCTCATTATGATATCGGGCGTTCCGAATAAATGCAATGTTTTTTACGCACTTACCCAGCCACATAGCCGTATATCACTATGCATATCAATAAAAAACCAATAAAGAGCCTCCTAATCAAATAACTCTATTCATTCTATCTCTCGCCATATGTAATAGGCAGCGGCGTGACCGCCGGATCGAGCAGCAATGTGGATAAACGCATCAAATCGAAACGCCTCCATGTCCACGGAATAAGGTCTCGGGGAATGGCTCCCTCTGAGTCACCTCCTAGCTTAGGGCAGTTGGCAGTTTGAGCAAAAACAAGTGATTAGACGTGAGCCGCCTCGCCGACCTGCTGTATCAGAAAGGTCAGCAGCGCGCGCGTTTTGGCCGGCAGATAGCGGCGACCGGGGTAAACGGCATACAGCTGCAGCGGCGCCGGCGGCAGTGCCAGCGGCACCTCAACCAAACGGCCATCGGCCAGAAACGGCCGGCAGCCGAGCTCGGAGAGCATGGCGAACCCCACGCCGGCCAAGGCCGCCTTCAGCGCCATCTCCCCGCTATTGACGCGATAGCGCGCATTGACCGGGACGGTAACGAAGGTTCCGTCCGGGCGGACGAACTGCCACGGCATGCCCTTCAGCGCATCCACCGTGCTGATGCAGGGCAATTGCGTGAATTGTTCAATCTCCGACAACGGCGACCACTGCGCCAGCAACGCCGGAGCGGCCACCACGATGCAGGGGAAAGACGCCAGCGGCTGCGCGACATAGTCGCTGTCGTCCAGCATGCCCCGGCTGATCATCACCGCCAGATCGACATCGTCGAGCAGCGACGTCATACCCGCCAGGTTAGTCACGCAGCTGATTTCGATCTGCGGATGCTGCAGGGCGAACGCCGCCAGCGGCTCGCCCAACAGGTATGGCCCCACTTCATTGGGCACGCACAGGCGCAGCGGCCCACGCAGCTGTTGCTGCCGTTCGCTGAGGGTTTGCGCGGTGTGTTCCAGCGACGCCAGCAGCGGCTGGGTGCGTTCATGCAACAGTTGGCCGTTCGGCGTCAGCCGCATCGAGCGAGTGCTGCGTTCGAGCAATCGCTGCTCGAGCTGGCGCTCCAGCTGAGAGATATAGCGGCTGACGTTGGAGGTCGGCATCGCCAGCGCCCGCGCCGCCCCGACGAAGCTGCCTTGCTCCACCACCGCCACGAAGATGCGTAACAGGTTTAAATCCAATTTATCGCGCATGATTATCCCTGATTTGATAACAAACCATGCCATTTCTACCATCTAATCCCGATCAACGCCAAGCGCTACACTGCCGGCCTGACTCTGCAACCGATAGATGCTTATGACACCCACGAGAAAGCTGACGGCGATAGCGCTGGTCATCGCCTTTATTCAGTTCACCAACGCACTGGAATACATGGTATTCAACCCGATATTCCTCTACATGGCCGCCGACTTTTCCGTGCCCGTCAGCTACGCCGGCTATGTCAGCGCGGCCTATACGCTGGCGGCGGTGATTTCCGGCATCGGCGCATTTTTCTGGATCGGCGGCGTTGAGAAGCAGCGCTTTCTGATGCTCAATGTCACGCTACTGGGCGTGACCACCTTATTGATCGCCACAACCCAGCAGTTTTACTGGCTGTTAGCGCTGCGGCTGCTGGCCGGGCTGTTGGGCGGCACCACGATGGGCGTCGGGATCGGCTTGCTGCTCAACGCCGCGCCGGCCGCGCTGCACGGCAGAATGCTGGCGACGGTGATCGCGTCTTTTTCGCTGGTGAGCATTGTCGGCATGCCGGGCATGCTGTACCTGTGCGAAGTGGCAAGCTGGCACGTTGCGCTGGCGGCTATCGGCGGGCTGTGTCTGCTGGCGGCGGTGTTGGTGGCGCTGTTCGTTCCCAGGGATGCGCCGCAGCCACAGGCTGCCGCGCCCGTCACGCTCGATCGCCGGTTGTTGCTGTTCGCCGCCGCCGCCGGCCTGACGCAGTTCAGCCCAATGCTGCTGATCCCGGTGCTGGCGCCGCTGCTCACCCAGCGGTTACAGGTGGCAGACGCGCATTTGTCCTGGCTATTTTTCATCGGCGGCGTGGCCGGTTATCTGGCGACCGTGCTGGCAGGCCGCTGGCTGCAACGCTTTGGTGCCGTGACGCTGACGGTGGGCGCCACGCTGTTGCTGCTGGGCAGCCTGTGGCTGGTGGCGCGCGGTGGCGATCGCGGTGAACTGTTCATGGTCGCGTTTCTCGCGGCGGCCTATGCGCGGCTGGTGGCGATCTCTTCCCTGAGCATGCGCTGGCCGGACAATCGGCAACGCGCCGCCTTCGGCGTACTGCAAACCGCCCTGATACACCTGAGCGCCACGGTGGCCTTCTTGCTCTCCTCCACGCTGCTGAGCGGCGGCCTCACCCCGCTCAGTTTGCAACGTCTGTTATGGCTGTGCGCGCTGAGTGCCGTCGCCGTCGCACCGCTCAGCGTTTGGCTGCAGGCGCGGCTGTGTCAGCGCGACGCCTCATAAACCACCTTACCATTCACATAGGTGCGATAAATGTTGCGATCGTCTCCCAGGGTCATCAGCACGAACCCTTGCTCCGCAGACGTGGCGCTGTTGGCGTAGCGCAACTGCTGCAGCGGCGTGACCGCCGGATCGAGCACCACGAAATCCGCCTCTTTGCCGACGTTGAAGTTGCCGATTTTGTCGTCCAGCGACAGCGCGCGGGCGCCGCCCAGGGTGGCGTGATAGAACGCTTCTACGGCAGAGAGCCGGTAATGCTGCAGTTGGCCGACCTTGTACGCCTCACCCAGCGTGCGTAGCATATTGAAGGTGGTGCCGGCCCCTACGTCGGTGCCGATACCGAGCTTCACCCGCTTGCGCCAGGCCTGCTGCAGGTCAAACAGCCCGCTGCCGAGAAACAGGTTGGAGGTGGGGCAAAAGGCGATTGCCGAGCGGGTCTCGCACAGGCAGTCCCACTCCTGCTCCTCCAGGTGCAGGCAGTGGGCGAACACGCTTTTGCTGCCGGTCATGCCGTAGCGGTGGTAAACGTCCAGATAGCTTTGGCTCTGCGGGAACAGCGCTTTTACCCAGGCCACTTCCTGCGGATTCTCGCTCAGGTGCGTCTGCAGCCAAACGTCGGGGAATTCTTCGCGCAGCCGCTGCACCTGCGCCAGCAACGCCGGCGTACTGGTGGGCGCAAAGCGCGGCGTAATGGCGTAACCGAGGCGGCCTTTGCCGTGCCAGCGTTCGATCAGTTCACGCGTTTGGCGGTAACTCTGCTCCGGCGTTTCCAGCAGCGCCTCCGGCGCATGGCGATCCATCATCACCTTACCGGCGATCAGGCGCATGTTCAGCGCTGCCGCCTGGCTGAACAGCGTATCGACCGACTGCGGATGCACGGTGCCGAACACCAGCGCGGTGGTGGTGCCGTTGCTCAACAACTCCCGCAGAAAGAAGGCCGACATCGCATCGGCGTGCTGCTCGCAGCCGTAACGGCTTTCGGTCGGGAAGGTGTAATTGTTTAACCAGTCCAGCAGTTGATCGCCATAGGCGCCAATCATTTCGGTTTGCGGATAGTGGATATGGGTATCGATAAACCCCGGTACGATCGGTTTGTCGCGATACTCCGTGACCGCGAAGCCCGGTGGCAGCAGCGCCTCGCCCTGCTGCCAGCTGCCGAACCAGACGATGACGCCGTCGTTCAGCAGCAGCAAACCGTCGGGAACATGCCGCAGGCGTTCCTCGAGCTGTTGCGGCGCCTCCACACAGGCGGCGATATCAAAAAAATTGCCACGAATAGCCGTGGTGAATTGCAGTGCCATTATTTTCTTCCTTGTGACGGCCGGCCAAGCCCACCCGCGTAATAACTTGCGATGATGAAACAAGGCCTTTTTTACCCAAACATAAAGACCGGATTAAGCATAGCAAGCCGTGTGCCAACAGGCGGTCATAAAATATATTTTTATTTAAAAACAGATTGATACTAATTCAACCAAAGAAAACCAACCGATGAAAAAGAATAAAACGCGTGGCGGTCTTCAACGGCAGACGAATAGCAACCGTTTGCTTGCCGAAATAACACCGCGCCGCTGCACCTTTATTGGGCAAGCGGATAATTTCGCGGCCGTGACGTTTATTCCAACACGATGCAAAGCGGTCTGGCCCATTCCGCAGGCCACCCGACAAACTTGAAACGATAACCATTCTCAATTATCATCCGCGCATCTTTTTGACCAGCAATGCGAAAACCATGTCCGCCACCGCTTCCGCCCCGCACACCGCGCTGTCGCGCCTTTACGCCACCCATCATGCCTGGTTGCAGGGATGGTTGCGCAGGCGGCTGGGCTGCGCGTTCGACGCGGACGATGTGGCGCAGGACACCTTCATGCGTCTGCTGAAAAGCGACGCCGCGGCGACCCTGCGCGAGCCGAAAGATTTTCTGGTCACCGTCGCCAAGCGGGTGATGGTCGATCTGTTCCGCCGCAGAACGCTGGAACGCGCCTATCTGGAGATGCTGGTGCTGATCCCGGAAGGCTACGCCCCGTCGCCGGAGCAGCGCCAGAGCCTGCTGGAAAGCCTGCAGCAGATCGACGCCATGCTCGATGGCCTGGGGCCGAAGGTAAAACAGGCCTTTCTGTTGTCGCAGCTCGAAGGTCTGGGCTATGCGGACATCGCCGCGCGCCTCGGCGTGTCGGTCAGTTCGGTTAAAAAATACATGGCCAAAGCCACCGAGCATTGCCTGCTGTTCAGCCTCGAAAACGACATTTATTCATGAGCAACGCCATCACCCCCGAGCAGCGCCAGGCGCTGAAAATGGCCGCACACTGGTATGCCCTGCTGTGCGATGAGCACGTCACCGAACGCCAGCGCCAACAATGGCAAGCCTGGCACCAGCAGCATGACGATCACCGCTGGGCCTGGCAGCGCGTCGAAGCGCTGCAGAGTCAGTTGCAGGGCGTGCCGGGCAAGTTCAGCTACCGTGCGCTCGATCGCGCCGACCGCCAGTCGGCGATCGATCGCCGCACCCTGCTGAAGAGTCTGCTGTTGCTGCTCGGCGTGGGCGGCGGCGGATTCTTCTACCAGTCGCCGCTCGGCCGGGAGCTGCGCGCCGACTACCGCACCGCCACCGGCGAAATCAAACCCATTGTGTTAAGCGACGGCACCCAACTGGTGTTGAACACCGCCAGCGCGGTAGACGTGCATTACGACGATCGCCAACGGTTGATCCGCTTGCACGCCGGAGAAATCAGCCTGGTGACCGGACGCGATCCCCGGCCGCTGTGGGTACAAAGCCCGCAGGGGGCGATGCGCGCGCTCGGCACCCGTTTTTTGGTGCGCGAGAGCGACGGCGAAACGCGCCTGGCGGTGCTGGAACACGCGGTCGAGGCGCAGCTGGCGCAAGACGCGCAACAAAAGCGCCGGGTGAACGCCGGAGAACAGATCAGCTTCAGCACCACGGCCTTCAGCGACAAACAACCGGCCACGACGGAGGACGGCTG
Organism: Serratia sp. OLAL2; assembly: GCF_002752475.1. NCBI lineage: Bacteria > Pseudomonadati > Pseudomonadota > Gammaproteobacteria > Enterobacterales > Yersiniaceae > Serratia > Serratia sp. OLAL2. The sequence goes on from NZ_MSTL01000018.1 coordinate 708,781, forward strand.
GCTGCGCGGCGTGTTGAGCGTCAGCCAGTGGCGGCTGGACCGGGTGATCGCCGAACTGGCGCGCTACCGGCGCGGCCACCTGAGCTGCGATCCGGCCGTCGCCGGCCTGCGCGTCAGCGGCAGTTTCCCGCTCAACGATACCGATCGCGCCCTCGCCCTGCTCAGCCAGACCCTGCCGGTGCGCCTGCAGAGCTTTACCCGCTATTGGCTGCAAATCGTCCCCGCCTGAATCTTTTTAAATAAAAATGATAAAAAATCGCATTCTTGATTGTCCCTTTTGCTTCGCTCATCCGACTCCCAGGAAAACACTGCAGCAATAAATAAAAAATGATTCAGGAGAAGGTATGAACAACGCTTGGGGAAAGGTCGCTCCGGCTTCGCTTTGGGGAAAACGGGCCACGCCGCTGGCCGTGGCCATTGGCCTGGTCTTCGCTGCACCGCTGGCGGCGCTCGCCGCCAGCGGTGCAGCGACCTATCACATTCCGGCCGGTGAGCTGGATGGCGCGCTGAACGCGTTCGCCGCGCGCGCCGGCATCGCGCTCTCGGTGGACGGCACGCTGACCGCCGGTAAACGTTCGCCGGGCCTGAGCGGCAGCTACGGCGTCGATGACGGCCTGAACGCCCTGCTGGCGGGCAGCGGCCTGCAGGCTAAAGCGCTCGGCAACAACGGTTACACGCTGGCCAAACTGCCGCAGCCACAGAAGGAAGAGGACATCACCGTGGTCGGCGACTGGTTGGCGGAAGGCCGCCAGATCGACGTGTTCGAACATCCCGGTGCACGCGACGTAGTGCGCCGCGAAGACTTCGTCAAAACCGGCACCACCACCGTGCGCGAAGCGTTGAACCGAGTGCCGGGCGTAGTGGCGCCGGAGAACAACGGCACCGGCAGCCATGACATGGCGCTGAACTTCGGCATTCGCGGCCTCAATCCGCGCCTCGCCAGCCGCTCCACCGTGCTGATGGACGGCATCCCAGTGCCCTTCGCCCCTTACGGCCAGCCGCAGCTGTCGCTGGCGCCGGTCTCGCTCGGCAATATGGATGCGATTGACGTGGTGCGCGGCGGCGGCGCGGTGCGCTACGGGCCGCAGAGCGTCGGCGGCGTGGTTAACTTCGTCACCCGCGCCATCCCGAAAACCTTCGGCATGGAGGCCGGCATGCAGGGGCAGCTCAGCCCGACCTCGCGCCAGGATCACCCGAAAGGCACCGGCAACCTGATGATCGGCGGCACCGCCGACAACGGCTTCGGCGCGGCGCTGCTCTACTCCGGCACCCGCGGCAGCGACTGGCGCGAGCACAGCGCGACCAAGATTGACGACGTGATGCTGAAAAGCCGCTACGCCCCGAACGAGGTGCACACCTTCAACAGCCTGCTGCAATACTACGAAGGCGAAGCGGACATGCCGGGCGGCCTGAGCCGGGCGGACTACAACGCCAACCCATTCCAGTCGACGCGCCCGTACGACAAGTTCTGGGGCCGCCGCCAGTTGGCCAACTTCGGCTATCAGTATCAGCCGGATCAACAGCATAAGTTCGACGTGCAGAGCTTCTACACCTACACCCTGCGCAGCGGCTATCTGGATCAGGGTAAAAACCTGACGCTGTCGCCGCGCGAATACTGGGTGCGCGGCGTGGAACCGCGCTACAGCCAGAGCTTCCGCTGGGGCGATTCGGCGCATGAGGTCGGCGTCGGCTACCGCTACGTCAGCGAATCCACCCACGAGCTACGCTACACCAGCAAGGCCAGCACCGGCAGGCTGCCGTCCACCGCCAGCCCGTACGATCGCGACACCCAGTCCGGCACCGAGGCGCACGCCTTCTATATCGACGATCGCATCGACATCGGCGACTGGACTATCACGCCGGGCATGCGCTACGAGTACATCAAGTCGTATCAGAACAACTACATCAAGAACAACCGCCTCGACGTTAGCTATAACGCACCGCTGCCGGCGTTGAACGTGATGTATCACCTGAACGAATACTGGAACCTGTACGCCAACACCGAAGGCTCCTTCGGCACCGTGCAATACAGCCAGATGGGCAAAGCGGTCGACAGCGGCAAGATTGAACCGGAGAAGGCGCGCACCTGGGAGCTGGGCACCCGCTACGCCGGCGATGCGCTGACCGGCGAGATCGGGCTGTTCCTGATCAACTTCAACAACCAGTACGACTCCAACCAGGTGACCGACAGCGTGACCGCGCGCGGCAAAACCCGCCACGCCGGGCTGGAAGGCAACCTGCGTTACGATCTGTCGCAGCTGACGCCGAAACTGGACGACCTGACCGCCTACGCCAGCTACGCCTACGTCAACGCCACCATCCGCGAAGACGGCGGCTACAAGGGCAACCAGGTGCCGTTCTCGCCGAAGCATAAAGGCACGCTGGGGCTGGACTACACGCCGGGCAACTGGGCGTTTAATCTTAACGGCGAGTTCCAGTCCAGCCAGTTCGCCGACAACGCCAACACCGTGGCGGAAAGCACCGACGGCAGCACCGGCCGCATTCCCGGCTATATGCTGTGGGGCGTGCGCGCCGCCTATGATTTCGGCCCGGAAATGGCCGGTCTGAATCTGGGCGTCGGGGTGAAAAACCTGTTCAACCGCGAGTATTTCACCCGCGCCTATGACGACAACAACAAAGGTCTGTACATCGGCCAGCCGCGCACGATCTATCTGCAAGGTTCGGTGAAGTTCTGATCTTCAGCGGCGGGCGCGGTTAACCGTGCCCGCCGCCTTTCCCATCAACGTGACGATGTCACATAAAACCACTCCTCCGCGCCGCCGCAACGGCGAAAAATAAGTCGCTTCTGACGCCAATACGCGTAGTATCGACGATCCGCCCCGATTTATGGGCGCGGATTTTTTGCCGTTCTGGCCTGAAAAGCGAGGGAATAAGATGAATCATAATGACCTTTCTCAGTGCCGCGTGGACACCGACCGTTTGTTGATTGCCCCCTTTACCGCAGCAGACGCCGACGATGTTTACCAGGCGATCACCCCCACTCTGACGCGCTTTATGACCTTTGAGCCGGAAGCGTCACCGGAAGATTTCGCCAACGTCTGGCAAGGCTGGCTGCCGCTGATGCGCGAAGGCGAAGAAGTGATCTTCGTCGCCCGCCGGCGCGAAGACCGAGAGTTCGTCGGCGTCGGCGGCGCACACAACCTGCGCAGCCACACCCCGGAGCTGGGCATCTGGGTCAAAGAGAGCCTGCATGGCCAGGGTTACGGCCGCGAAATCGTTGAGAGCATCGCGCGCTGGGTCAGCGAACGCTTTCAGCCGCAGCACCTTATCTACCCGGTGGCCGAACAGAATACCGCCAGCCGCCGCCTCGTCGAGTCGCTGGGCGGCGTGCTGGCCGGCCGTTGCGAACGCGTCAAGTATGACGCCGTGGTGTACCACCTGCCGCCTCAGCGCTAATCAGCATCGGGCCGCCGGCCCGGTGTGACCTTTTTTGCTTTCCGCCGTGATAACCGCTGCCACTGCCTGCGGCTTTGTGCTAATGATAGAGGTATGTAGGGTAAAAACAGTTGAGGAACAGCAACATGATTATTTTTGTTACCGGCGCCACCTCCGGTTTCGGCGAAGCCATTGCGCGCCGTTTTATCCGTGAAGGCCACCAGGTGATCGCCGCCGGGCGCCGCCTTGAGCGTCTCGAAGAGCTGCAGGACGAATTAGGGCAAGCGCTGCACATCGTGCGGCTCGACGTGCGCAACCGCGCCGCCATTCAACAGGCGATCGAAGCACTGCCGGCCGAGCTGCGTCAGATCGACGTGCTGGTGAACAACGCCGGGCTGGCGCTGGGGCTGGAGCCGGCGCACAAGGCCAACGCCGATGACTGGGAAACCATGATTGACACCAACGCCAAAGGGCTGGTGAACATGACGCGCGCGCTGCTGCCGGCCATGGTCGAACGCAACGTCGGCCACGTGATCAACATCGGCTCCACCGCCGCCAACTGGCCTTACGCCGGCGGCAACGTGTACGGCGCCACCAAGGCGTTCGTCAAACAGTTCAGCCTGGGCCTGCGTGCCGATCTGCACGGCACGCGCATCCGCGTGACCGATATCGAGCCGGGCCTGGTGGGCGGCACCGAGTTTTCCAACGTGCGCTTCAAGGGCGATGACGGCAAGGTCAATAAAACCTACGAAGGCGCCGATGCGCTGACGCCGGAAGACATCGCCGAGTCGGTGTTCTGGGTCGCCACGTTGCCGGCGCGCGTCAACATCAACACGCTGGAAATGATGCCGGTCAGCCAGTCCTTCGCCGGGCTGAACATCAACCGCGGCGCCTGATCCCTGGCGGCGGGAGGCGACTCCCGCCCTGTTTCCTCAGGCCGCGCGCCAGCCGGAAACGATGATCAGCATGCCCACCAGCGCCACCCCGGCGCCCACCCAGTCCAGCGCAGACAGCTTCACCCCATCCACCACCCGCAGCCACAGCAGCGCCGTCGCCACATACACGCCGCCATAGGCCGCGTAGACTCGCCCGCTGGCCGCCGGATGCAGTGTCAACAGCCAGACAAACAGCATCAGGCTTAATGCCGCCGGCAGCAGCAGCCAGGCGCTGCCCTGCTTCTTGAGCCACAGGTAAGGCAGGAAACAGCCGATAATTTCGGCGAGCGCAGTGGCGAAAAACAACAGCGTGGTTTTTAACATCGGTCGCAGTTTTCTCTCGATAAAGTAAACGAATCGGCGCTTGGCTGGTGAATTCCAGGAACGCAGTGGTATATTTGTCACCACGCCTGCGGGCGAGGTAACGCCAGTGCCGCCATCATCAGGCGCACTCACTCATAAGGATGAAACGATGAAAACATTTTCGACCCAACGACTGCTGCGCGGGATGCTGCCGGTCGCCATGCTGGCCGTTATGGGCGCCTGGCAGGCGCCGGCGCTGGCCGCCACCTGCACTCAGGGCAGCACCTGCGTCACCGTCGATGGCAAAGGCAGCGGCGCGATGAGCACCGAAGAAGCGCGCCAGAGCAAAGAGCTGTGGAATGATACCAAAACCCTGCGCCACAAGGTTAACACTCGCGTCGAGAAAGAGTTCGACAAGGCCGATCGCGCCGCGGATGACGAAGACCGTTGCAACGACAGCAACAACGTCAACGCCTACTGGGAACCGGACACCCGTAAATGCCTGGATCGCCAGACCGGCCGTCGGATTAATCCTTAATCCGCCTGCGGCGGGCGGGCAAGCGTGAAACCCGGTCGCCGTTGCTGCTATCCTGTTACAGGAAGTCCATTGTCTAAAAGGATGACGTAATGAAAAAAACGCTGATATTAACCGCTGTGTTGCTGGCCGGCGCCCCGCTGGCGGCACTGGCCTCCTGCGAAAGCGTGAAAGCGGACATTTCGCAAAAAATCGTCAATAACGGCGTACCGGAGTCCGGCTTCAAACTGGAGATCGTGCCCAACGATCAGGCCGATCAAGCGGGTGGCCAGGTGGTCGGCCACTGCGAAAACGACACCCAGAAGATCGTCTATACCCGCCTGAACAACGGCGACGATCGCGGTGACGCGGCGCAGACCGGCACCAGCCAGGATACCTCCAACACGCAGTAAGCCACACCGGCTATCCCGGGCGCTCTGCAGCAGCGCCCTTTCCTTCTCCCTTACGCCTGCTCCGCCTCTTCTTCTTCGCCCTGCGGCCGACAACGCGCCGGGATCAGCATCGCCGCCGCCAGCGCCAGCAACGACACCAGCGCCGACACCAGAAATACCCAATGCAGCGAAGCCGCCACCTGCTGGGTCAGCTGCGCCAACGCCTCGCTCCCCATGCTCTGGCGCACCGCCGGTTCCATCAGACGCTGCACCGGATCGTCAATCTCCGGCAAACGCCACTGCAAGTTGAGATTCAGCGTCGCGCCCAGAATAGCGGTGCCGATGGCCGAGCCCACCATACGGGTAAACACGGTACAGGCGGTGGCGATGCCGCGAATGCTGTAATGCGCCGCGTTCTGCACCGAAACCAGAAACGTGGTGTTGCACAACCCCATACCGGCGCCGACCATAAACGCCGCCACCCGGCCCCACAGCAGGCCGCCCGCCGGCTGCAACAGCAGCAATATCAGGCCGCCCGCCACCAACAGCAGCGCCCCCAGCAGCGCCGTGGCGCGATACGAGGTCATCAGCATCAAACGGCCGCTCAGCGTGCTGGCCAGCGGCCAACCGATCGACATCAGGGCCAGCGTGGTGCCCGCCTCCAGCGGCGAGCCGCCCATCACGCCCTGAATGAAGGTGGGCAGGAAAGCGCTGATGCCCATCATCGCCGCACCGATCACCAGCCCGCCGATGTTGCCGGCGACGATCACCCGGCTTTGCCACAGCGCCAGCGGGAACAACGGTTCGACCGCACGCCGCTCCTGGCGGACAAGCAGCGCCAGCGACGCCGCCGCCAGCGCAAACAGCGGCGCCACCCACCATCCCAGACTTTCCATCTGCAACAGCGCCAGCAGCAGCGCCGAAACGAACAGCGTCAGCCAGGCGGTGCCCGCCAGATCCAGCGCGTGCCGCCGCAGCTGCTGATGCGCCGGCAGATAGCGCCAGAGGAAGAACATCGCCAGCAGGCCGATCGGCAGGTTAACCCAGAACACCAGCGCCCACGGCAGATGCTGGACGATAAACGCCCCCAACAGCGGGCCGATGATCGCCGACACGCCCCATACGCTCGACAGGTAGCCCATCACCTTCGGCCGCTCGGTGGCGCTGTAGATGTCGCCGATGATGGTGGACGCGATCGGCATGATGGCGCCGGCGCCCAACCCCTGCAGCAGACGAAAGCCGATCAGCCAATACATGTCGGGGGCGAAGCCGCACAGCACCGATCCCAGCAGAAACAGCGTGGCGCCGAAGAAGAACACCCGCTTGCGGCCGTAGAGATCCGCCAGCCGCCCGTAGATGGGGATGGTGATCGCCTGCGCCAGCAAATAGACCGCGAACACCCAGCCCAGCAGCGAGAAGCCGCCGAGATCGCCGATGATGGTCGGCATGGCGGTGGCGACGATGGTGGCTTCGATCGCCGACATGAACATCGCCAGCATGCAGGCGATCAGAATCAGCGGGCGGTGAGCGATGGGTGCGGGTGAAACGTTATTTGTCATGGCGTTATGCAGCTTTCCTGGCGTTTTTATTTTCTCTGAGTATATCAGCAAGCGCCTGCGCCGAGTCTATCCGCCCTCACATCCTGTCTTTGCCGGCGGCGAATCGCACCATTTGGACTCATTGTTACGGCGTAACGTTATGCGGCGGATTTTTTTCACTTTCCATGCATCCCAGCGCTGACGCGGGCTGAGGCGCAGATCGGCGTAAACTCAATCACCTGATTTTGTTCATAAAACTTGGCACGACCAACGACAGGGTGCTATACCTTCCCTAGCCGACGCCTTTGGGCTTCGTGCTTTCTCGGGTTTAAATATCAGTATCTTATGCTGATTAACTCACGTATTGAGCCTACGTTCAGCACGCTGTGCCGAACGCACCCTTCGCTCAATGTCGCTAACCTCATGCGAAACGCCCGTTTTGTACCGCCACGCCCGCCGGGCCGTGGGTAACAATCAGAGCGGAATGCGCCGTCTCGTCGGCCGCTCCGCGCAACGGAGGACGCAACATCATGCACAAGTCAGCGCCATACCGGCGCCTGCTCCTCGGGAGCCTGCTGTTTATCGCCGTCATCGCGCTGCTGGTTTACGGCATCGGTTGGGACACCCTCAAGTCGCGCCGGGAAGATTTGATCTATCTCGGCCAGCAACACATGTTCCTGGTGGCCTGCTCCATGCTGCTGTCGCTGCTGGTCGGCATTCCCAGCGGCATCCTGCTGAGCCGCCCCTTTGCCCGCCGCTGGGCGGAACACGTGATGCAGATCTTCAACGTCGGCAACACCCTGCCGCCGCTGGCGGTGCTGGCGCTGGCGATGGTAATCATCGGCATCGGCGATCGGCCGGCGGTGGTGGCACTGTTCCTCGCCTCGCTGCTGCCCATCGTGCGCAATACCTATGCCGGCCTGCGTTCGGTGCCACCGGCGCTGGTCGAGGCCGCCAACGGTATTGGCATGACCGCCGGGCAGCGACTGCGGCAGGTTGAACTCCCTAACGCGCTACCGGTGATCTTCGCCGGGGTGCGCATCGCAATGGCGATTAACGTCGGCACCGCGCCGCTGGCGTTTTTAATCGGTGCCAGCAGCTACGGCGAGCTGATCTTCCCCGGCATCTACCTGAACGACTTCCCGACGCTGATCCTCGGCGCCGCCGCCACCGCGCTGATCGCCCTGCTGCTCGATCTGGCGCTGGCCGGTCTCGGCCGCCGGCTCAGCCCGCACACCGCATCCTGATGGGAGAAACGCGATGACTCGATGGTTACAACCACTCCGCCACGCGCTGCTGTTCTCCTTGCTGATGACCGGCGCGGCCGCCTGGGCCGCCCCGCTGACGCTGGCGAGCAAGAACTTTACCGAACAGCGCATTCTGTCGGCGATCACCGTGCAATACCTGCGGGCCAAAGGTTTTCAGGTCGAACCCAAGACCAATCTGGCCACGGTGATCACCCGCAACGCGATGATCAACAAACAGATCGACATGACCTGGGAATACACCGGCACCTCGCTGATCATCTTTAACCACATCAATAAGCGCATGACGCCGCAGGAAACTTACGACACGGTGAAAAAACTCGACGCCAAGCTAGGCCTGGTGTGGCTGCAGCCGGCGGACATGAACAACACTTACGCCTTCGCCATGCAGCGCCAGCGCGCGGAAAAAGAGCAGATTCGCACGATGTCGCAGCTGGTGGCCAAAGTGGAACAGGTGCGTAAAACCGACCCGAAACACAACTGGCTGCTGGGGCTGGACCTGGAGTTTGCCGGCCGCTCGGACGGCCTGAAGCCGATGCAGGCGCTGTACGACATGCCGCTCGATCGCCCGCAAATCCGCCAGATGGACCCCGGCCTGGTCTACAACGCCATTCGCGACGGCTTCGTCGACGCCGGGCTGGTGTACACCACCGACGGTCGGGTGAAAGGGTTCGATCTGCAGGTGCTGGAAGACGACAAAGGCTATTTCCCGAGTTATGCGGTCACGCCGGTGGTGCGCGCCGACGTGTTGCAAAACACGCCGGGGCTGGAAGCGGCGCTGAACACGCTGTCGAAACAGTTCAATAACCAGGTCATCACCGAGCTTAACGCCAAGGTAGATATCGACTACCAGACGCCGCAACAGGTCGCCGACGCGTTCCTCAAGCAGCGCGGCCTGATTTAGGAGACATGATGAATACCTTACTTTACGCCTGGCAAAACTGGGCCTATATCGCCGGATTGACGCTGGAACACCTGCTGCTGGTCGGCGTCGCCGTCGGCCTGGCGATCCTGATCGGCGTACCGCTCGGCGTGCTGATTGTCCGCCACAAATGGTTGGCGACGCCGGTGCTGAGCCTGGCCACGCTGGTGCTGACCGTGCCCTCCATCGCCCTGTTCGGGCTGATGATCCCGCTGTTTTCCTTAATCGGCCACGGCATTGGCTACGTACCGGCGATCACCGCGGTGTTCCTCTACTCGCTGCTGCCGATCGTGCGCAATACCCACACCGCGCTCGACAACCTGCCCGGCGGGCTGCGCGAAGCCGGCCGCGGCATCGGCATGACGTTCTGGCAACGCCTGCGCTGGGTTGAGATCCCGGTGGCACTGCCGGTGATTTTCGGCGGCATTCGCACCGCCGTGGTGATGAATATCGGCGTGATGGCGATAGCCGCAGTGATCGGCGCCGGCGGCCTTGGCCTGCTGCTGCTCAACGGCATCAGCAGCAGCGACATCCGCCAGTTGATTACCGGCGCCGTGATGATCAGCCTGCTGGCGATCGTCCTCGATTGGTTATTGCACCGCTTGCAAATTGCGCTAACGCCCAAGGGGATCCGCTCATGATTAAATTGGAAAATCTGACCAAACAGTTCATGCAGAAGAACGGCACACCGTTCAACGCCGTCGACAACATCAATCTGGACGTGCCGGAAGGCGAAATCTGCGTGCTGCTCGGCCCTTCCGGCTGCGGCAAAACCACCACGCTGAAGATGATCAACCGCCTGATCGAACCCACCGGCGGCACCATTCTGATCAACGGCGAGGACACCAGCGCGCTGGATACCGTCAGCCTGCGCCGCAAAATCGGCTACGTCATCCAGCAGATCGGTCTGTTCCCCAACATGACCATCGAGGAGAACATCACCGTAGTGCCGCGCATGCTGGGTTGGGACAAAAAACGCTGCCACGATCGCGCCGAGGAGCTGATGAGCATGGTGGCGCTGGATCCCAAGCGCTTTTTGCACCGCTACCCGAAAGAGATGTCCGGCGGGCAGCAACAGCGCATCGGCGTGATCCGCGCGCTGGCCGCCGATCCGCCGGTGCTGCTGATGGATGAGCCCTTCGGCGCGGTAGACCCGATCAACCGCGAAACCATCCAGAACGAGTTTCTCGACATGCAGCGCCAGCTGAAAAAGACCGTGATGCTGGTCAGCCACGACATCGACGAAGCGCTGAAGCTCGGCGATCGCATCGCGGTGTTCCGCCAGGGCAAAATCGTGCAGAACGCCAGCGCCGATGAGCTGCTGGCGCGCCCGGCGAACGACTTCGTCGCGTCCTTTGTCGGCCAGGATCGCACGCTGAAGCGCCTGCTGTTGGTGCAGGCCGGCGACGTGGCCGATCAACAGGAAACGGTGACGGTGCGCCGGGAGACGCCGCTAGTGGAGGCGTTCGGTCTGATGGACGATATCGACGCCCGCTCGGTGACGGTGGTGGATGCCGACGGCAAACCGTTGGGATACGTCAAACGCCGTGAGGCGCGCGGCGCGCCCGGGGTCTGCGCCGACAGCCTGCACCGTTTCCGCGTCACCGCCCGTGCGGAGGAGAACCTGCGCGTGGTGCTGTCGAAACTGTACGAGCACAACACCTCCTGGATGCCGATCGTCGATGAAGACGGCCGCTACAGCGGCGAAATCTCGCAGGATTATATCGCCGACTACCTCAGCTCCGGCCGCACGCGCCGGGTGTTGACGCCGCAATAACCCCCGCCGGGGCGCTCGCCGCCCCGCCTATGCCGCAGTTTGCTAAAGATTCACTGGTCATCGGCCGGAGCGCCAAGCACAATGCGCTGATGACCCTTTGATTTTTCTCACGACGCCGCCCACGCATGAAAAGATTGGTCCACCTGCACCACTATCGCGCCCTGCTGCGCAGCCTGCTTATCGCCGTGTTTATCGGCGTCGCCGCCGCCCTGGCGGTGTGGCTGTTCCACCGTTCGATGATTGGCCTCGAGTGGCTGCTGCTCGGCAATGCCGACGGCAGCCTGGTGGCCGCCGCCGCCGCGCTGCCCGGCTGGCGACGCGCGCTGACGCCCGCGCTGGGCGGTCTGGCGGCGGGCCTGCTGCTGTATATTCACCAGCGCTACCGCCACCAGCGTCCGGCGGCGCCCACCGACTATATGGAAGCGATTGAGACCGGCAACGGCAAGCTGGATACCGGCGCCAGTCTGGTGAAGTGTCTGGCGTCGCTGCTGGTGGTGTCGAGCGGCAGCGCCATCGGCCGCGAAGGCGCGATGATCCTGCTGGCGGCGCTGGTGGGCTCGTTGTTTGCCCAGCGCTTTACGCACGAGAAAGAATGGAAACTGTGGGTGGCCTGCGCTGCCGCCGCCGGGATGGCCAGCGCCTATCATGCGCCGCTGGCGGGCAGCCTGTTTATCGCCGAGATCCTGTTCGGCACCCTGATGCTGGCCTCGCTCGGCCCGGTGGTGATCGCCGCAGTGAGCGCCCTGCTGATGACCAACCTGCTCAACGGCGGCCAGGCGCCGCTCTACCTGGTGACGCCGCTATCCGCCCCTCTGCCGACACAATACCTGCTGATGGCGCTGGTCGGCGTGGTGGCCGGCGCCGGCGGGCCGCTGTTTTTATGGCTGATGACCGCCACCGGCCGCGCGTTCCGATCGCTGCGGTTGAAGCCGCCGTTGCAGCTGGCGTTGGGCGGCCTGATCGTCGGGCTGCTTTCGCTGCTGTTCCCACAGGTGTGGGGCAACGGTTACAGCGTGGTACAGGCGCTGCTGATTGCGCCACCGGGGGTGTTGCTGCTGGGGGCGATCCTGGTATGTAAACTGTTGGCAATCCTTGCCAGCAGCGGGTCGGGCGCACCCGGCGGGGTCTTCACCCCGACGCTGTTCGTCGGCGCCGCGCTCGGCTCGATCATCGGTCAGCTGTTTGGCCTGTGGCCGGGCATGGATGCGGCGGTGCCGCTGCTGCTGGCGCTGACCGGCATGGCTACCCTGCTGGCCGCCACCACCCATGCGCCGATCATGGCGGCGCTGATGGTGTTTGAAATGACCGGCGAATACGCGCTGCTGCCCGGCATTCTGCTGGCCTGCGTGATCGCCACCACCGTGTCGCGCGGCCTGCGGCCGGTGTCGGTGTACCACACGGCGGCGCCGCCCAAACGCGAGGCTTAGAACTCACCCTGCTGCAATATTTTCCTGAACTGCGGGCACTGCAGGTGCTCGGGTTCAGGACAATCGACCATGTGCCGCAGCCCGTCGCGCACCTGCATCAGGCGCTGGATATGGCGATCAAGCTCATCCGCCCGCGCCGCCAGCAGCCCGCGATCGATCGCGATTTGGCCCCGTTCGTCAAACAAGGCACTCATCTCATCCAACGTAAAGCCGGCCAGGCGCGCGAGCGCAATCAGCCGCAGTTGATCGAGCACCCCGGCGGCGTATTGACGGCGCAAACCGTGGCGGCCTATCGACGCAATCAGCCCCTTTTTCTCGTAATGCCGCAGCGCAGAAGGCGCGACTCCGCTCAGGCGCGCCACCGCGCCGATATCCAGTTCTTTTGCCATTGACTTGAAGCCGACTTTAAGTTGCACACTGTGCGCACATTATCACGTCACTGAGTTAAGGACACCCGTATGACCCCCGATATGTTAGTGCGCATCCTGTTAACCGGCGCCGGCGCCACCCTCTGCATGGATTTGTGGGCGTTGCTGCTGAAGCGGCGCTTCGGCATCCCTTCCCTCGATTACGCGCTGGTGGGCCGCTGGTTTCTCGGCATGTTCGACGGCCGCTGGTTTCACGCCACCATCGTCACGGCGCCGCCGCGCCAGGGTGAGAGAAAAATCGGCTGGATACTGCACTACGCCATCGGCTTGGCGTTCGCCTTTATCCCGCTCGGTTTGGCGGGCATCGAGTGGTATGCGGCGCCGGAACCGCGCATCGCGCTGTTGAGCGGCTGGCTAAGCCTGGCGGCGCCGTTTCTGGTGATGCAGCCCGCGCTGGGCTTTGGCGTGGCGGCGGCGAAAACCGCCAATCCGCGCAGGGCGCGGCTCCTCAGCCTGCTCACCCACACGGTGTATGGGCTGGGCCTGTTGATCGCCGCCCGATTGTTGGCGACGTTCTGTGCCTGAATGGGCTACAGCAACGTGGAAATATCGAGGTAGTGCGCCAGTTCGCGCTGCTCCGCGCGCGGCAGATACGGAATTTCACCCAGCAGCGGCGCGGAAATGCGCTGCTGCAGCGCCGTGATGGTTTCGGCGTAGTGCGCCAACCCCGGATTGATGCGGTTGGCCACCCAGCCCAGCAGCGGCAGGCCGTCGTTGATGATCGACTGCGCGGTCAGCAGCGCGTGGCTGACGCAGCCCAGCTTGATGCCCACCACCAGCACCACCGGCAGTTGCTCCTGCACCACCCATTCGGCGTACGGCCGCAGATCGTTCATCAGCACGCGCCAGCCGCCGCTGCCCTCCACCACCACCGTATCGGCTTTGGCGGACAGATCCCGCAGGCCGCTGCTCATCAGGCCATAGTTGATATCCTCGGTCGCATGCGCGTGAAACACCTCATCCAGACAAGTGATGGGGTTGATCTCCTCGTAGGACAGCGGCAAGGTTGAAGATGCCTGCAACACCAAAGCGTCTTTATTGCGGATGCCCTCGCTGGTTTCCTGGCAGCGCGCGGCGATCGGCTTGTAGCCGGCCACTGAACGGCCTTCGGCGGCCAGAGCCTGCATCAACCCGCGGGAAACCACGGTTTTACCGACGTCGGTATCCGTGCCTGTCACAAATAAACGCTTCAACATGAATAAAATGCCCCAGAATGCCCCGTTAACAATGTGTCGCCGCATCGGCGGCGAAGAAGTCTTTCGGAAAAATTCTAGGGGATGCTGCCACGTAGGGGCTTGAGGTAGCTCAATCTTTTGCGGGATTAATAAGAAGTTCTGATGTTAGCCTTGCAGCAATTGCACCAGCAGCGAACCGTTGTACAGCGCCTCTTTCACCAGCGCGGCGCCGGGCATGGTGCCCTTATTGAAGAACTGCGTGGATTCGACCTTGACCTGCTCGCTGTAGGCCGGCAGCGCCTGCTGGCGAATGCAGGACGCGATGGCCGGGTGCAGGATCTCCGCCGCGCGGTTGAGCGGCGAGCCCACCAGGATCTTCTCCGGATTGAACAGGTTGACCATGATCGCCAGAATGCGCCCCACGCTGTGGCCGACGCCGAGAATGATGTCCCGCGCCAGCTGATCGCCCGCCAGCGCGGCGTCGCACAGCGATTCAACGGTCAGCGGCGCGCCGTGCAGGCTGGAGCTCATCGAACCGCTCAGCCGCTGCTGGGCGATCTCCAGGATGTTCTCGATGCTGGCTACGGTTTCAAGGCAGCCGTGGTTGCCGCAATAGCAGCGTTTGCCGTACGGATCGACCTGGGTGTGGCCGATCTCCACCACGCTGTGGCTGCCGGCGTGCAGCACGTGGCCGCCGGTGATCACCCCGGCGCCGACGTTGTGGTCGATCACCACCTGAATCACGTTCTGGCTGCCGCGCGAGGCGCCATACAGCGCCTCGGCCATGGTCCAGGCGCTGATGTCATGCTGCAAGTAAACCGGCAGGCCGGTGCGGGTTTCCAGCGCCGGGCCGAGCGGCATCTCCAGCACGTCGTAAAACGGCATGCGGTGCACCACGCCGGACTGCACGTCGATCATGCCCGGCAGCGTGATGGCGATCGCCGTCAGCCGCTCCAGCTTGCTTTGGTGGCGGATAAAGAATTGGTCGACTTCGGTCAGGATGCGTTTCAGCAGCGGTTCAGGGTGTTCGGCCGCCAGCGGCAGCAACTCTTCCACCACCAGTTTGCTGCTGAGATCGCGCAGCGCCAGCGTGATGCTGCCGCGGCTGATACGGGCGGAAAGGTAATGCCAAGCCTCGGTGTCCAGCACCAGCCCCACCGCCGGGCGGCCCCGGCTGCCGATTTCCTGGTACTCGGTTTCCTTGACCAGATGGGCTTCCAGCAGTTCGCGCACGATCTTGGTGATGCTGGCGGGCGCCAGCTGTGCGCGTTTTGACAGTTCGATACGCGAAATCGGGCCCAGCTGATCGATTAGCCGATAAACCGCCCCCGCATTGGTCTGCTTGATTTGATCGATATGCCCAGGCTGCCCAACCGCAATCACAAACCGGCTCCTACTATTTTTCGCGCTTCTAAATAAAGACTAGGGGTTATGGTGGGGCTTTTGTCATACAGCGTCAACTATTTGATTCGTTATGTGATTTGCTGCACAAATTCCTCGCAATTTCAGCGTGAATTGATTTTTATTTGCCCAACCTCAACGTCATTTCAGCATCAACGCCATCAGCGCCTGCGCCGCGGCGGTCAGCGGCCGGCGGCGGTGATGCACCAGCCAAACTTCGGTGGTGGCGTCCGGCTCCGCCAGCGGCAAATAGCGCACGCCGTCCACCCGCACTCGGGCGAATGACGCTGGCAAAATCGACACCCCCAACCCGGCGGAGACCAGCCCGATGATGGTCATCGCTTCCCCCACTTCCTGGGTGATATAGGGAGTAATGCCGGCCTTGCTGAGCAGCAGCAGGATTTCGTCATACAGCGCGGTGCCCACTTCGCGCGAGAAGAACACGAACGGCTCCTGCGCCAGGTGTTGAAAACGCAGCGCGCCGCCGGGCGTTTCCGCCAGCGGATGCCCCTCCGGCACCACCGCCACCAGCGGTTCGCGCAGCAGCAGCTGATAGTGCAGCGCTTCCGGCAGCCGCGTGTTGCGCATCACCCCCAGATCCAGCTCACCGTTCAGCAGCGGTTCGATCTGCTGTTTGGTGTTGATTTCGCGCATTTTGATATGCACCTGCGGGGACTGCTGACGAAAGGTGCGCAGGCTGCGCGCCACCACGCCGATAAAGGGCGCGGAAGAGGTAAAGCCGATGGTCATTTCCCCCAGTTCGCCACGATCCAGACGCGCCGCCTTTTCCGCCGCGCGCCCGACCTGATCGAGCACCTGGTAGGCTTCTTTGAGGAACATCTCCCCGGCCTGGGTCAAACTGACGTTGCGGTTGTTGCGCGCCAGCAGCCGCGCGCCGACCATCTCTTCCAGCGCCTGGATTTGCTGGCTGAGCGGTGGCTGGGAGATCCGCAACCGCTCGGCGGCACGGCCAAAATGCAGCTCTTCCGCCACGGCAATAAAGTAACGCAGGTGTCTCAGCTCGATATTCATATTTAAAACGTCTTAATTTGAATTATTAATATATTAGACAAAAAATTCGCCACTCCCTATCATTTTGTTATCTGCAAAGTGTCTGTTTATCTCCCCGAAGTTCGGTAAGGAAACGCTGTGACAACCCCTGTGCGTTCTGCGGCCGTGATGCCGTCGACGCTGGCCGCCAACGATGACGCGGCCGCTGCGCCAAAAGTAAAACGCTCCACCCTCAACAACAAACTCCCCTATATCGAACGCGGCACGCCGCAGTTTATGCGCGTAACGCTGGCGCTGTTTTCCGCCGGGCTGGCGACCTTCGCGCTGCTCTACTGCGTGCAGCCGATCCTGCCGGTGCTGTCGCAAGACTTCGGCGTATCGCCGGCGGAAAGCAGCCTGTCGCTTTCGGTCTCTACCGGCCTGCTGGCGATCGGCCTGATGTTCACCGGGCCGCTGTCAGACGCCATCGGCCGTAAATCGGTGATGGTGGTAGCGCTGCTGCTGGCGGCGGTCTGCACGCTGATCTGCGCCTTTATGACCAGTTGGCACGGCATTTTGCTGATGCGAGCGCTGATCGGCCTGTCGCTGAGCGGCGTGGCGGCGGTCGGCATGACCTATCTCAGCGAAGAGATCCATCCCAGCTTCGTCGCCTTCTCGATGGGGCTGTACATCAGCGGCAACTCGATCGGCGGCATGAGCGGCCGCCTGGTGACCGGGGTATTGACCGACTTCTTCTCCTGGCGCGTATCGCTCGGGGTCATCGGCCTGTTCGCCCTCGCCGCCGCCTGCATGTTCTGGCGTATCCTGCCTGCCTCGCGGCATTTTCGCGCCAGCTCGCTGCGCCCGCGCACCCTGCTGATCAACTTCAAGCTGCATTGGCACGATAAGGGCCTGCCGCTGCTGTTCGCGGAAGGTTTCCTGCTGATGGGCAGCTTCGTCACCCTGTTCAACTATATCGGCTATCGCCTGCTGGCGGATCCTTACCACCTGAGCCAGGCGATTGTCGGCCTGCTGTCGGTGGTGTACCTCACCGGTTCCTACAGCTCGCCCAAGGCCGGCGCGCTCACCTCGCGCTTCGGACGTGGCCCGGTGCTGCTGGCGTCAATCGTGATTATGCTGATCGGGATCCTGATTACCGCGCTGCCGCAGGTACCGGCGATCTTTATCGGCATGATGCTGTTCACCGCCGGTTTCTTCGCCGCCCACTCGGTGGCCAGCAGCTGGATTGGCCGCCGTGCGCGCCGCGCCAAAGGCCAGGCGTCGTCGCTGTATCTGTTCTGCTATTACGTCGGCTCCAGCGTGGCCGGCACCCTCGGCGGCGTGTTCTGGCACAGCTTCGGCTGGAATGGCGTAGCGGCGTTTATCAGCCTGATGCTGTTGCTGGCGCTGCTGGTGGTGCATTACCTGAAACGCCTGCCGGAAGCCGCTCGTCTTTGAAAAGAAAAAGCCGCGGCGATTTGCCGCGGCTCGTCCTGCCAGTGCCTGTGATTATTGACCGGTTTTCCAGCGGGTGCGCAGGTACTCCACGGCCTTATCCGTTTGCGGCTCGGTCAGATAGCGTTGCCGGAACAGGATGGTTCCCCCCATCCCCGGCAGGCTCTCGTTGAGATCCAACTGCCTTTTCAGCTCGGGAACGCCGCCGTCGACGGTCCAGGCCGGCTCGCTGGCCGATGGCGTGCCCACTTTATACAGCGCCACCCCGGCATAGAGCCGAACCGGCGTGCCTTTCACCACCTCGGCCCACCAGTTGGCCAGCACGTCGTAGCGGACAATTTCACGATCAAAAGGCCAATACAGCTGTGGTGCGATATAGTCGAGCAGCCCCAGTTTTACCCACTGGCGCGTATCGGCATAGGCCGTATCGTACGATGGCGCCCCTGCCCGCGTCGCCGAGCCGGCAGGATCGTCCGCTTTGTTTCGCCATACGCCCGCCGGGCTGACGCCAAACGCGACAGCGGGCTTTAGCGCCCTGACGGTGGCTGAAACCTGTTTTATCAATTGCAGCGTATTGTCTCTTCGCCAACTGGCCTTGTCTGCAAACCCTTTGCCGTAGGCGCGATACGTCTTCCCATCATCCAGCGGCGATTGCGGCGTTTCGTAATAGAAATAATCGTCAAATTGAATGCCATCGACATCATAGTTTTTGACTATTTCAGCCACCACGCCAGTGATCCAGTTGCGCACGTCGGGTAAGCCAGGATCGAGCACGAAGCGGTCGTTGGCCGTGCGGATCCAGTCAGGATGCAGCGCATAGACGCTGGCCGGTGGGGACTGCAACGTCTGATTAAGTGTATCAATCGTTTGCTGTCGGGTATTCATGGAAACCCGATAAGGGTTCAGCCAGGCGTGGACCTTGATACCGCGCCGGTGCGCTTCTTGCAGCATAAAGGCCAGCGGATCATAACCCGGATCCTGGCCCACGGTGCCGGTCAAGACCTCAGACCAAGGCAAGATGTCAGAACGCCACAGGGCCGTTCCGTCCGGTTTAACCTGAAAATACACCGTGTTAATCCCGGTTTTCACCATGTCGTCCAGTGCGTCCGTCAGCCCCTGCTGCTGCAGGCGCACCCGCTCTTGCGCCGTTTCCGCTTTCAGGGAGGCCGCCGGCGGCCAGTCCAAGCCAATGACCGTGGCCAGCCAGATGCCCCGCATCGGTGTAACCGGCGGTGCAGGCTGCGGAGGCTTTTCCGGCTCAGGGGGTTTGGCGCATCCGCTCACGCCCAGCATGGCGGCCATCAACAGCCATCCGCCTAGTTTTGTTGCGCCTGTCGGCATAAATGTTCTCCTTCCGTGAGTGACGGTTATCCCATGTCGTATCGTGCAGAGCAAGAAACCGCCCGCTTTCTCAACGCGAGCAAGCTGCCGGCGTCGCCCTTTCTGACGACGCCGGTACTTGTCCCATTACCAGCTCAGCCCGGTCCCGCGAGGGAATGCGATCTTGCCCGTGTTGGTCTCCACATCGTAGTCATGCCAGGTGTTGACCGGCAGTTTTCCGTGCGGTGTGATTTTTCCCGTCAGCACCTGTGCCAGAGATATCATCGAGGGACCGCGCCACACGCCGCTGTCATACCCGTAGTAAGAATAGGTGGCGACGGCCGCCTCCACGTCTGCGGCATAGTTCACGATATCGTAAGGTGCGCGCAGTGAGAGGTGAACGCGCTTTTTCCCCTGTTCGGCGGCGTATTTCAACCAGCCCGGATAAGGGATGCTGTCATTACTCGCTCCGGTTGCGGAGGTAATGACCCCATCCTGTTCAGCAGGCGTAAAGCGGGTCGAAAGCGTGCCGAGCAGGAACACGTCGCAATCGGCAATATGCGCCCTAACCTGAGCATCGCTCAGTTCCGTTTCCTTCGCGGCAACGACGTTCTGGTAGCCTTCCTGTGCCATCACGTTAGCGATGCCTTTGGCCTGCTCACCCCACGGGGTCAGGATAAAATAGCGCAGCGCCTTGTCTTTCAACGGCAGCAGGCTGTGGCGGTTAATGACCACGGTAATGGAGCGATCGGCGATGCGTTTTTCCAGCTTATGCGCTGAGGACGAAACGCTGCTGGAACAAGAGGCTTCGCGATGCCCCATCAGGTGATGGCGTAATTTGAGGCGCAAAATGCGCTCGACCGAAGCATCGATATCGGCCTCGCTGAGATGCCCTGTTTTCACCCGGTCCGCAAGGTAACGAATCAGGTCCGGCAGCAGGTTAGCCTGGGCCGGCGAAGCGATGCTGACAGGCATCAGGGCGATATCCACCCCGGCGGCAAAGACGTTTTCAGCCGCCCCCTGTTGGGTGAAGTGCTCAGCAATCGCGCCCATATCCAGCGCGTCTGAAATCGTTACGCCGGCATACCCCAACTCATTGCGCAGGATGCGGGTCTGAATTTCATACGACATGGTGGCCGGCACCGTGATTTTTTCTCCGCTGCGGGTGTCGATCTGGCGGTTATCCAGCGCGGGGTACTGAATATGCGCGGTCATGACCATGTCCGGCGCCGCACAGCGGTCAATGGCCTGTTTGTAAGGCGCGATATCGATGGCAAACGCCTCTTCCCGCGTACGATCGACGCGCGGCAAACCGGTATGCGAGTCGGTGGAGGTGCTGCCATGGCCAGGGAAGTGTTTGTAAGCGGTGATAAGCCCTTGCTGCTTCATCCCCGCCACCATTTTCTCGGCCAGGCGGGAAACGGCGTTCTTATCATCGCTGAAGGCGCGAACGTTAATCACCGGGTTGAACGGGTTGGTGTTGACGTCCACGACCGGGGCAAAGTTGGTATTGATATGCAACGCGCGCATATCCTGGGCCATCAGCTTGCCCTGTTCAACGGCGAGCTGTTTATCCGCACCGCCCTCAATCGCCGCCGCCAGCGCCATATTGCCGGGGAATGAGGCATAGTCGCCGCGCGGCAGCCGGAAAACGTTACCGCCCTCATTATCCGTGCCGATAAACAGGCGAATGCCGGCGTGCGTTTTCATCGCGGCATACCAAGCCGTCAACGTTTTGATCTGCTGCTTGTCTTTCAGATTATTGGCGAACAGGATTACCCCGCCCACGTGGTTATCGGCGATCAGCTTGCCAATGGCTTCATCGGGAACGGTCATATCCTGATTGCTGCTACCGTTCCGATCCCAGTAGCGAAAATCCAGCATGATTTTTTGCCCGATCTTCTCTTCCAGCGTCATGTTTTTGACTTTCTGTTTAATATCCACAGTAAACCTCCTGTTAAAGCACCCGTTAATGACAGAAGAAAAGATAACCCCAAGGGCTCATAGCGTCCTGCCATTCTGTTTGTTCCAGCGATTGGACAACGGCAAACGAGAAATGGACTAAACAAAAAATAAACGAGCGGGAAAAAATTCATCCATGAATCAAAACCATAAGAAGACCAGGTTTATTTTCGACAATCACGCTTACCCGCATGTGTGGCAGACGAGCGAGAGAATTCCCCCTGCTACCCGCCCTATTTCCCCCTGGTAAGCCGGGCGGGCAGTTAAGCCGAGTATTTCCCCATCGCCGATGTTGCCCCCTGCCTGCTACTCTCCTATAGTATGTTGTAACTAAAATAGGAGCGTACGATGAGCAGATACGATGTGATTGGCCGAATGAATGCCTGCTTTGTCGAGCTAGAGCAGGCGCTGAGCGCATTGCAGCAGCAGATCACCCCGCTGCGCTTGCTGGCAGCGCGGGTGTTCAGCCTGCCGGAGGTTGAAAAAGGCCAGGAACATCAGGCTATCTCGCATATCGCGGTCGAACAGCACGTGGGACAAGCGGCGCGCGATCTGGCGCTGGAGCATTATCAGCGGCTGTTCATCCACCATAACCGGGAGAATGTCAGCAGCAAGGCCGCCGTGCGGCTGCCCGGCGTTATCTGTCTGGCGGTGGAGCAACCGGAGTATCAGGCGCTGCAGGCGCAGCTGGCGCTGATCAACCGCCTGAAGGGCGAACTGGAGCAGATTATCACCGTCGATTCCGGTCTGGCGCCGGAGCAGCGTTTCGAGTTCGTACACACCCATCTGCACGGGCTGATTACCCTCAGCGCCTACCGCACCCTCACCGCCCTGACCAACCCCGACTCGGTGCGCTTCGGCTGGGCCAACAAGCACATCATCAAAAACGTCAAGCGGGACGACATCCTGGCGCAGCTGGAGAAAAGCCTGAAAGCCGGCCGCGCGGTGCCGCCGCACAGCCGTGAACAGTGGGCCGCCCTGGTCAGCCGCGAAATAGACGATGTCAGCCGTCTGCCGCAGTACGCGACGCTGAAAATCAAGCGGCCGGTCAAAGTACAACCTATCGCCCGCGTGTGGTATCAGCAGCAGCAAAAGCAGGTGCAGCACCCCTGCCCGCTGCCGCTGATCGCCCTGTGTCAGGTAGAGAGCGGCGCCGCAGTGCCGAAGATTGGCGAGCTGCTCAACTACGACGTTGACGCGGTGAAACACCGTTACAAACCCGACGCCCGACCGCTGCGGCTGCTGGTGCCGCGCTTGCACCTGTATGCCGATGACGCTACTCGCTGAGGGCATATACTCGCAGGCGATGGCCGTCCGGATCCCGTGCGACGAAGGTGTAACCGAATTCCATCTCGGTCGGCGTTTGCTCGATAGGCAGCCCGAGTTCGCGCCACTGGTTATAGCGCGCTTCGACCTCTTGCGGATCCTGGCACAAGAAGCCCAGCTCACCGCCGCCGCCGGTCAACGTGGCAGCGGGTTTTACCCCCTGTTTGGCCCACATCCCCAGCTTGAAGCCGTTGTTGAGCACAAACAGGGCGAAGCCGGGAGAAAGCTCTACCGGCGCCTGTCCCAGTAAACGTTGATAAAAGGCGGCACTGTTCAGCGGATTGTCGACGTAAAGCAGGGTCATGCTGGGAAGGGTCATCGGTCTGTCCTCTGGATGATGGGAACCGGCCGGTTCCCGATAGGCACAGACTAAGGCGCGCGACTGACAGTTTATGGCAGCAGCGTGCCGCTATTGCTCCGCAATGCCCTCGCTGAGGCGCCACTCTTTCAGCAGCCGCCGCCGTCCGCGCGGATAGCGCGGTTCCAACGGCGTGGCGGCCTGGATGCGATCGAGGCGAAAATGACGAAAGGCCTGGCGCAGCTCGCACCAGGCGACCAACATCTGGAACTGGTCGAAAAAACCCAGTGCAAAGGGCCACAACAGGCGTTCGCTGCGCTGCCCCGCCAGGTCAAGATAGTCGATATGCAGCTTGCGCTCGCGGCGGATGGTGTCACGGATCAGCACCCGCAGCTCATCCGCCACCGGCGGCGCCTGAACCGGCGCTATCAACAGCGTGTTGGCCTCAAGCTCCTCCCGCAGTGCCGGCGGCAGCACGTCAGCGATCTTGGCCAGCGCCTGGCCCGCCGCACTCGCCAGCTGACTGTCGCCGTGGCGGCTGACCCAGCGCATCCCCAGCACCAGTGCTTCTGTCTCCGCCTGCGAGAACATCAGCGGCGGTAGCATGAAGCCGGGGCGCAGCACATAACCGACGCCCGCCTCGCCGGCGATCTCCGCCCCCTGCTGCTGCAGCGTGGCGATATCGCGGTACAGCGTGCGCATGCTGATGCCCAGCGTCTGCGCCAGCGCATGGCCCGCCACCGGATAACGGTGGCTGCGCAGCAGCTGCATCAGATCGAGTAAACGTTGTGCGCGCGACATATCACGGCTCCCTGCATAACGCGGTTTGGACAAAATCGGCAAAGGCCCGCGCCTTGGCCGAAACGAAATGGCCGCCGGGGAACACCGCCCACAGCGCCAGCGGCGGCAGTTGCCAGTCCGCTAAGGCCGCAATCGCCGCCCCGCTTTGCAGCTCGTTGCGAAACATGCCTTCGCTGGCGACGGTAGCACCGAAGTCCGCCATCACCAGCTCGCGCACGCACTCCGCCGCGTTGACCCGCATGCGCCCTGGCAGCCGCAGCGTGCGCTGTTCCTCTCCACGGCTGAAGCGCCACTGCTCGCCGCCGCCACGGTGATGGTAAATCACCATCTCATGCTGCAACAGATCTTCCGGCCGCTGCGGCATACCGGCAGCGGCAAAATAGCCGGGCGTGCCGATCACGCATTGCTTTACCTCACCCAGCTTGCGGGCGGTAAAGCCGGAATCCTCCAATTCGCCAATACACAGGGCAATATCGATGCCCTCTTCAATCAGCGACAAATTGCCGTCATCCAGCAGCAGATCGACGTTCAACCGCGGATTGGCGCGCATAAACGCCGTCAAATCAGGCAAGGGAACGATGCGGGCGAACACCGCCGCCGAAGCGACCCGAAGCCGGCCGCTCAGGGTCTCGCCAGCGCTCTGCACCAGCGCTTCGGTCTCCGCCAGCTCGTTAAGGATACGTCGGGTGCGTTGATACAGCTGCTGTCCCGCATCCGTCGGCTGCAGGCCGTGGGTCGAGCGCAGCATCAGGCGCGTGCCGAGCTGCTGTTCCAGCCGCGCCACCGCTTTTGAGACTGCCGGCTGCCCCACGTGCAGCCGCCGCGCTGCCGCGGTAAAGGAACCGCTCTCGTAAACGCAGGCATAGGTTTCGTAATCGGCAAATTTACCCATGACATTCCTTGATGGAATAACGGTTAGCATTTATTGCAGTCTACACGCGCCATTTAGGAATGGGCAAGATGAGCGCTCCCCCTCATTCCCATCAGGAGAACGCATGACACTGCAAGACAAACTCGATGCCTTCAAAGTGGCATTCGAAACCGACCAACTGCCGTTCAAACTCGCGGCGCAAGATCACGCGCTGATGCGTGAGGCGATCCAGGCGCAGATCGCGTCGGGCATTACCGAATGCGCGCTGACGGTCGGCGACGCCGCGCCCGGCTTTATCCTACCGGACAGCGAAAACCGGCCATGCTCTTCCGCGG
The DNA here is from genome assembly GCF_002752475.1 of Serratia sp. OLAL2. Classification (NCBI taxonomy): domain Bacteria; kingdom Pseudomonadati; phylum Pseudomonadota; class Gammaproteobacteria; order Enterobacterales; family Yersiniaceae; genus Serratia; species Serratia sp. OLAL2. Next base: position 733,612 of record NZ_MSTL01000018.1, read on the forward strand.
CGCTGTTGGCGAAGGGCCCACTGGTCATCAGTTTCTATCGCGGGGTCTGGTGCCCTTACTGTACGCTCGATCTGCAGGCGCTGCAGGCCGCACTCCCCGCCATCACGCATCACGGCGCGCAGCTCGTGGCCATTTCACCGCAGAGCGCGGTGCATAACCGCCAGGCCGCGCGCGATCACGATCTCACCTTTCCGCTGCTCAGCGATGCAGGCAATCGCCTGGCGGCTCAATTCGGCCTGCGTTACCGCCAGCCGGACGCGCTGATCGCCCTGTATCAACAGCGGCTCGGCCTCGATCTGGCGCAGTTCAACCAGGATGACAGCTGGACGCTGCCGCTGCCGGCGCGGTTCGTCATTACTCCCGATGGCCGTATTGTCTACGCCGAAGCGCACGCCGATTACACCCGGCGGCCGGAGCCGCAGGCGCTGTTGTCGGTGCTGGAAGGATTAGCATGAAAAGACGGGGCGCAACCGCGCCCCGTTAAGAGATGGTGATGAACGCGGTTACTTCTGCATGCTGCCGACCATCGCTTCCGGCCGCACCCACTCATCGAACTGCGCTTCGGTCAGATAGCCGAGCTTCAGCGCCGCGGCTTTCAACGTCAGCCCTTCCTTGTGCGCTTTCTTGGCGATTTCCGCCGCTTTGTCATAACCGATATGGGTGTTGAGCGCCGTCACCAGCATCAGCGATTCATTCAGCAACTGGGTAATGCGATCGCGGTTCGGTTCGATGCCCACCGCGCAGTGCTCGTTGAAGCCCTGCATACCGTCGGCCAGCAGGCGGATCGACTGCAGGTAGTTGTGGATCACCATCGGGCGGAACACGTTCAGCTCGAAGTTGCCGGAAGCCCCGCCGATGTTCACCGCCACGTCGTTGCCCAGCACCTGCGCGCACAGCATGGTCATCGCTTCACACTGGGTCGGGTTGACTTTGCCCGGCATGATGGAGCTGCCCGGCTCGTTCTCCGGGATCGAGATCTCGCCGATGCCGCAGCGCGGGCCAGACGCCAGCCAGCGCACGTCGTTGGCGATCTTCATCAGCGAAGCCGCCAGCCCTTTCAGCGCGCCATGCCCTTGCACCAGCGCATCGCAGGTCGCCAGCGCTTCGAACTTGTTCGGCGCGGTGACGAACGGCTGATGGGTCAATTCCGCCAGCGCTTTAGCGACGCGCACCGCGTACTCCGGATGGGTATTCAGGCCGGTGCCGACCGCCGTGCCGCCCAGCGCCAGCTCGGCGATGTGCGGAATACTGCCCTCGATGTGTTTCAGATTGTGCGCCAGCATCGCCGCCCAGCCAGAGATTTCCTGCCCCAGGGTCAGCGGCGTGGCGTCCTGCAGATGGGTGCGGCCGATTTTAACGATGTCGCGGTAGGCTTCGGCCTTGTCGCTCAGCGTCTTGTGCAGCACTTTCAGCTCGGGGATCAGGTGCTCGCGCAGCGCAATCACCGCCGCCACGTGCATCGCGGTGGGAAACACGTCGTTGGAGCTCTGGCTTTTATTGACGTCGTCGTTCGGATGCACCTTGCGCTCTTCACCGCGCACGCCGCCCAGTAGCTCGCTAGCGCGATTGGCCAACACTTCGTTCATGTTCATGTTGGTCTGGGTACCGGAGCCGGTTTGCCAGATGGACAGCGGGAACTGGTCAGCATGACGATCCGCCAGCACTTCGTCGGCGGCGTTGATGATGGCGGCACCCCGCTCGGCCGGCAGCAGCCCCAGATCCACGTTCACCTGCGCGGCGGCGCGCTTGGTCAACGCCAGCGCGTGGATCAGCGCGGTCGGCATCTTTTCGGAGGAAATACGGAAATGTGCCAACGAACGCTGGGTTTGCGCGCCCCACAGCTTGTCGGCCGCGACTTCGATGGGGCCCATAGAGTCTTTTTCGATACGAACGCCTGCCATCATGATCTCCTTAGCATAATTCCTAAAATTGTAGGGTTAGGCCGACGCGCTACCCCCCGTCGGCATGCACTCCCAGTATAGTGACATAATAACTATTCGCATTAAGAGAGTTATCTCACAGCACGTTTCATCTCTTTTACCCATCAATGACGAGGTTATTTTCCGCCGGTTAACCCGCGCCGAAATAAATGGCCGGAAATGAGTCCGGAGAATAAAAGTGTGGGTAGCCATTAACGCGGATGACGCGAATTAAAATTATTGATGCGTTGCGCCTGTAAATGATTGAGCTCATCGATACGTTGTTGCTGCAGATGATTGATCTCGTCATAGGCGTCCTGCCGTTCATTATGCCGATACGCCCCGGTCGCCACCGTGCCGGCGGTAAGTGCCAGCGGGTGCGCCACGGGTGCGATCGCGGTGGGAACCGCTACCGGCGCGGGTGCAACGACGATCGGTGCCGGCGCGATCACCACGGCGCGCGGAGCCGCGTAGGGATAGGCGACAATCACCGCCGCCTGAGCTGCGCCGGTGCAAAAGCCCAACAACAACAACAGTTTTTTCATGCAACAGACCTCTTGTTTCGTTAAATCGACTCGTTGGCCGTTACGGTAAAGGGGTCTGACGCGCCGGTTTAAGCTCGGCGTGTGATCGCCCGGCGCAGCGCGAAAATAATAATAAGGGAATGGCTCAGACGGTAAAAAATAAATTCAGCCGACATAGTTTGACATGTTGAAGAATAAATAATGACGCAGGATAAACGAGCTATCGGCAATAACCCATTCTCCCAAAGAATAATCTTGCGACGGATTTTCTGGGCCGCGTTGAGACCTGCGCACCAATTGAGACGCCGATCGTTATCACGCTATACTTTGGCCCCGTTGCCGGGCGCGACGTTATCCGGCGATGTTTTGATCGCGCCCATGATTTTTCCTGCCGACGCGAGGGTATGATGGTCGTCGGCATAGATTGAGTTAACCGTATAAAATCAGAAGGTTAATTGCCAATAGTGCGGCAATGACGCAGAAGGACGTTTATCGACATGCAAAAAATGACCAACGCGGTACAGAATTACGCTTGGGGCAGCCACGACGCGCTGACCCGTCTTTACGGCATCGCCAACCCGGATAATCAGCCGATGGCCGAACTGTGGATGGGCGCCCATCCCAAGAGCCCTTCCCGCGTGCCGGGCGCCGACGGTGAACTGCGTTCGCTCCGCGATCTGATCGACGAAGACCAGCCAAAACAGCTGGGCGCCAACGTCGCCAGCCGTTTTGGCGAGTTGCCGTTCCTGTTTAAAGTGCTGTGCGCCGATCAGCCGCTGTCGATCCAGGTCCACCCGAGCAAAGCGGCGGCCGAGGTCGGCTTCGCGAAAGAGAACGCCGCCGGCATCCCGCTGAGCGCCGCCGAACGCAACTACAAAGATCCCAATCACAAGCCCGAGCTGGTGTTCGCGCTGACGCCGTTCCTGGCGATGAACGGTTTTCGTGAATTGGCCGATATCGTTTCCCTGCTGCAACCTATCGCCGGCGCGCACCACGATATCGCCGCCTTCCTGCAGCAGCCGGACACCGCCCATCTGTCTACCCTGTTCGCCAGCCTGTTGACGATGAGCGGCGAGCAGAAGTCGCTGGCACTCGGCGTGCTGAAAGCCGCGCTCAACAACCAGCAGGGTGAACCCTGGGATACCGTGCGGTTCATCGCCGGTTTCTATCCGGACGACAGCGGCCTGTTCTCACCGCTGCTGCTGAACGTGGTGCAGCTCGCGCCGGGCGAAGCGATGTTCCTGTATGCCGAAACGCCGCACGCCTACCTGAAAGGCGTGGCGCTGGAAGTGATGGCCAACTCGGATAACGTGCTGCGTGCCGGCCTGACGCCGAAATTTATCGACGTGCCCGAGCTGCTGGCCAACCTGCAGTTTCGCCCGCAGCCGGCTTCCGGCCTGCTGACCCAACCGGAGCGGCGCGGCAACGAGCTGTTCTTCCCGATCCCGGTGGAAGATTTCGCCTTCTCACTGCACGATTTGACCGCCGCGCCGCAGGCGCTGGCACAGCGGAGCGCGGCTATCGTGTTCTGCGTCAGCGGCGAAGCGACGCTGGAAAAATCCGGGCAGCGCCTGACGCTCAAACCGGGTGAATCCTGCTTTATCGGCGCCTTCGAATCCCCGGTCAACGTCAGCGGCAGCGGCCGCATCGCCCGGGTTTATAACCAACTGGCCTAACCGTTGATAAATTTCAGCAAATTGCTTGCTGAAAGCGAGAGCTGCCCCCACAATTAAACGCCTGCGGGCGTTTTTTGGCGGCCCCTATTTGCCCCTCCCACGCAACGGAGGGTGATAAGAAAAAAGGATGAAACAGAGCTATGAAAAAATCGTTAGTCGCTGTCAGCGTCATTGTCGTTCTTGGCGCAGCATGGACCGGGGCATCCTGGTACACCGGGAAACAGATCGAGCAGCACATGGGCGAAGTCGTCGACAACGCCAACGGCCAACTGAAAGCCTACCTGCCGAAAGCCGGCGTCAAGCTGAGCTATGAAAATTACCAGCGCGGCCTGTTCAGCAGTAAAGTGCGTTATGTGCTGCGTTCCGACGGCACGGATACCAGTGAAAACGCGGCGCTGAAAGCCGGTGAAGAAGTGGCGTTCCTGGAAACCATCGATCACGGTCCGTTCCCGTTCGCGCAGCTGAAAAAATTCAACCTGCTGCCGAGCATGGCGTCGGTGCATACCGAGCTGGAAAACACCCCGGCGGTGAAAGGCCTGTTTGAAACCACCAAAGGCAAATCGCTGTTTACCGCCGATTCGCGCATCTCGTACAGCGGCGATACCGCGTCCACCATCGACTTTATCCCACTGGACTACCAGAAGGATAAATCTTCGTTGAAATTCAGCGGCGCCACCATTGACGCCGACGTGTCCCGCGATCTGAAAAAATTCGCGCTGGACGCCAATAGCGACACTATCGTGTTCGCCAGCCCGAACGAATTCGGCCAAAACGAGCAGATCACCTTCCAGGGCTTCAACCTGAAAGGCAACAGCAACGAAAGCAAGTTCGGCGTGAAGCTCGGCGATCAGACGATGACCCTGAAACAGTTCAAACTGACGATCGACGGTAAAGACACCGTGGCGTTGGACGGTTTCAATCTGGTGAGCAAGTTCGGCGAGCAAGGCAGCAGCAACATCGGCGGCCAGATCGATTACACCATGGACGCGCTCAAGGTGCAGGGCAACGACTTCGGCGCCGGTAAACTGACGCTGAAAATCGACAACGTCGACGGCAAGGCGCTGAAAGACTTCTCCGACAGCTACAACCGCCAAACCATGGCGCTGCTGCAGCAGGGCGAGAACCTGGATCCGGACGTCTACGAACAGCAGACCTCCGAGATGCTGCAAAAGAACCTGCCGATGCTGCTGAAAGGCAACCCAAGCCTCAGCATCGCCCCGCTGAGCTGGAAAAACAGCAAGGGTGAGAGCCTCTTCACGCTGGATCTGGCGATGACCGATCCGAGCAAGGCCGCCTCCCCAGCACAGTCGCCGGATCAAGTGATCGCTCAGGCGGTTAAAAAGCTGGATCTCAGCCTGACCATTCCGGAAGCGATGGCCACCGAAGTGACCGCGAAGACCGCTCTGTTGCAGGGTTACAATGAGGAAGACGCGCAGAAACTGGCGCAGCAGCAAGTGCAGGGCCTGGCGGCCATGGGCCAGATGTTCAAGCTGACCACCCAGAAAGACGGCGTGATCGCGAGCAAGTTCCACTACGCTGACAATCAGGTTGACCTGAACGGCAACAAGATGTCTCTGCAGGAGTTCATCGGCCAGTTCGCCATGCTGGGCGCCCCGGCGGAAGACGCTGAACCGGCGCAGGAAGCGGAACCCGCTCCGGCACCGGCGCAGTAATCGCCTGAAAGCCTGACAAGGGCCCCCTGCGGGGCCCTTTTTATTTATCCCTGCAGCGCCGCATACACCGCATCGCGGATCTGCTGCGGATAGCGGCCGCACATGCCCTCAAACGCGGTGTTGGTCAGTATCACCACGCTCAGCTGCGCCTGTGGATCAAAGAACCAGCTGTGGCCATAAACGCCGCCCCAGGTCAGCGTGCCGACATGCTGCGGCGTCTGCGCCGCTTCTGCGTCCACCAGCAGCGCGCCGCCGAAACCAAATCCCCAGCCCGGCCCTTGCGTTTGCGCCTGCGCCCCCACATGCGGACTGCGCAGCAACGCCACCGTGTCCGGCTGCAAGATGCCCTGCCCGCCGCTGCGCAACGCTTCCACCAGCTGCAGCACATCGTCGGCATCGCCGACCATGCCCGCGCCGCCGGAAGGATAAGCCTCCGCGTTAAGCGCCCGCGCGGGTGAAAACAGCACCTCGCCCCCCGCCATCTCCTCCGGCAGCGCCACCCGCAGGCCTTCATGCATGCGCTGCGGCCCTTGCGGCGTGTTGTAATACGGCGTCGCCAGATTCGCGGCGTCCGTCGTATAAAACGCGGTATTGCCGAGCCCCAGCGGCCGCGCCACCCATTCGACAAACAGCTGCGGCAGCGGCATGCCCGTCACCCGCTCCAACACCGCGCCAAGCACGTCGATAGCCAGCGAATAATTGAAGCGCTCTCCCGGTTGCGACAGCAACGGTGCCTGCGCCAACAGCCGCAGGTTTTGCTCCAGCGTCAGCGTCGACAGCTCCACGCCGTCCTGGATCCCCAACTGATGGTAAACGCCTGCCGGCGGTTGGTTCAGCCGATAGTCCAGCCCGGCGGTATGACTCAGCAAATGACGGATCTTGATCGTCGGGCGCCGGCCATCCGCCAGCGCCGGGGTAAACCACGGCAGCCAGTCGCTGACCGCATCGTCCAGGCTCAGCTTGCCCCGTTCAATCAGGCGCAGCGCCGCCAGCGTGGTATAGGGTTTGGAAACCGACGACAGCCGAAACTGCGTTTCTCGCCGCATCGGCCGCCGCGCTTCGCGATCGGCATAACCGGCCGCGCCGGCGTAACAAATCTCGCCCTGCCGCGCCACCAGCACTACGCTGCCCACGATGCGCCCTTCGGCCATCGCCTGTTGATCGATCGCCGCGATCCGTTCTGTTAACGCCCGTTGTGTTGCCGACATGATTTTTATCTCGCTGAGGGAAAGTAAAACCAGTCTAAAACGTTCGTCATAAATTAAAATAAGGCATAATTTAATGAATCATTAAGCACAGGTTATTAATAGATGAGTTCACTCCTGCAACTGCTGCCCTATTTCGAAGCCGTCGCACGCCTGGGCAACTTTACCCGCGCAGCCAACCAACTGGGCGTCACGCCGCCGGCGGTGTCACAAAACATTCAGGCGCTGGAGAATCAGCTGGGGGTGCGCTTATTTCACCGCACCAGCCGCTCGGTGCGCCTCAGCGACGAGGGCCGGTTGTTCTATCAGAAGGTCTCGCCGGCCATGAGCCAGATCGACGTGGCGGCAGACGACGTGCGCACCCTGGGCGCACAGCCGGCGGGCCTGCTGCGCATCACGCTGCCGCAACTGGCCGCTTCGCTGCTGGTGATGCCGCACCTGGCGGAATTTCAACGGCGCTATCCCGAAGTACAGCTTGAGCTGTTTACCGAAGACCGCTTTTCCGATCTGGTGCTGGGCAGTTTCGATGCCGGCATTCGCATGCACGCGATGCTGCAAAAGGACATGATCGCCGTGCCAATCGACAACGGCCAGCGCCGGGTGCTGGTCGCCTCGCCCGACTATCTGACGCGCTGCGGCGTACCGGCCACGCCGGACGATCTGCCAGCTCACCACTGCCTGCGCTACCGCTTTCCCGGCAGCGGAAAAATGGAGCCCTGGTATTTCAGCCTGGGCGACGATGAACGCGCGCTGGACGTCAGCGGCAGTTTGATCTTTAACGAGGATCGGTTGATCAAGGATGCGGCATTGGCGGGCCTGGGTATCGCACAGCGTTTTCAGGGCACGGTGGTGCAAGAACTGGCGCAGGGGCAACTGGTGGAAGTGCTGCCGGAGTATGCCAGCGAGGCATCGGGATTTTTCATCTACTTTCCCGCCGGCAGGCATCTGCCGCTCAAGCTGCGCGCCTTTATCGATTTCATGCGCGAGCGGCGTGAACGGCAGCATCGGTGGTAGGGGCGCCTCGCCGGCGCCCCTGAGCGTCAGTGCTTCTCCAGCGCCTGGATGATGTGGTAAGCCGCCTCGACGCGATCGTCATTCGGGAACCACTTGTTGGCCAACATCACCACGGCGATATTCTTCGCCGGGATAAACACCGCGTAGGTGGAGAAACCGCCGGTAGAGCCGGTTTTGTTATACCAGCCGGCGCGCAATTCCGGCTGCGGCGGCGTGATGGCGGTGGCCGGCGTGCCGTTCATGATCATCCCGGCGTTGTTGCCTTCAACCAAACGCGACAGCTTCACCGGATACGGGTAGTTCTCCCACATCAGATCCTGCGTGAACGCACCCGCCTTGTAATAACCGACGTGCGTGGCGGCCAGCGCCTCGCGCCACGGCTGCGCCACCTTCACCTGCTGCAGGTTGGCGTCCAGATAGCGAATCAGATCGCGGGCGTTGGACTTGATGCCGTAAGATTCGGCGTCCAGCGGGCCGGGATTGACCCGCACCGGTTTATCGTCCTTGCTGTAGCCCTGCGCATAGTTGGCCATCTGCGCAGCCGGCACCTGAACGTAGGTGTGGCTCATGCCCAACGCCGGCAGCATCCCCTGTTCCATCGCCTGGATAAACGGCTGGTCGAGGCTCTTGGCGGCGATCATGCCCAGCATGCCGATGCCGAGGTTGGAATAGACGCGGTAGCTGCCCGCCGGGTGTTTCGGCTGCCAGGCCCGGTAGTACGCCATCAGTTGGGCGTTGTCGGTTACGTCGTCAGGCACGAACAGCGGCAAACCGGAGGTATGCGTCGCCAGATTCAGCAGGCTGACGCCGTCGAAGGCGCTGCCGCGCAGCTCGGGCAGGTAGCGGCTGGCCGGGTCTTTAAACGACAGTTTGCCCTGCTGCTGCGCATAGACCGCCAGCGTCGCGGTGAAGGTTTTGCTCAGCGAGCCCACTTCGAACAGCGTCTGCTCGGTGATCGGTTTGCCGGTCTGCTTCGAGGCAACGCCATACGGGTAAATCTGCTGTTTGCCGTCGACCGACACGGCGATCGCCATGCCCGGCACGCCATATTTTTTCATCAGCGGCTGAATAACGGCGTCGATATCCTGCTGCTGCGCGGCGTGCGCGGTCGGCAGGATCAGTGCGGCGATCAGCGCGGCCGCCAGGCGGTTCATTTTCGTCATGATAGAAGCTCTTAGGTTGCAGGGCATCGGCCGCGGCCAAAAGTTTTTGTTGGCGTTATACACGGCGCTTTCCCTGATTGATGATGTCATTCCTTTACGGCTGCCGCGACGTTCTCAGCAGCCGCGCCAAATATCGGATTTTGCCGCCGGGTTGACAAGCGATAATAATTTCAGCCAGCATAAAGAAAAACTTATGGCTATCGACAATGCGCAATCGACTTCCCCTCAACGCCCTGCGGGCGTTCGAATCCTCCGCCCGCCACCTGAACTTCACCCGCGCCGGCCTGGAGCTGCGGGTGACCCAGGCCGCCATCAGCCAGCAGGTACGCATGCTGGAAGAACAGCTGGGCATCCAGCTGTTCCGCCGCCTGCCGCGCGGGCTCGATTTGACCGAAGAGGGTCAGGCGCTGCTGCCGGTGTTGAGCGACGCCTTCGACAGCATTGAGGCGGTGCTGCAGCAGTTCGAAGGCGGGCATTTCCACGAGGTGCTGACGGTGGCGGTGGTCGGCACCTTCGCCGTCGGCTGGCTGATGCCGAGGCTGGCGGCGTTCCGCACGGCGCACCCGTTTATCGATCTGCGGGTGCTAACCCACAACAATCTGGTCAATCTGTCGGCCGACGGTATGGATTTCGCCATCCGCTTCGGCGAAGGCCTCTGGCCCGCCACCTGCAATATTAAGCTGTTCGACGCGCCGCTGACGGTGCTCTGCCCGCCGACGGTCGCCGCGCGCCTGAGCACGCCGCAGGATCTGCAGCACGAGCAGCTGATGCGCACCTACCGCAAGGATGAATGGGAGCGCTGGTTCACGGCGGCGCAGGTGACGCCGTGGCGGATCAACGGCCCGGTGTTCGACTCGTCAAGGCTGATGGTGGAAGGCGCGATCCAGTGCGATGGCGTGGCGCTGGCGCCGGTCAGCATGTTCCGCCGCGAACTGGCCGCCGGCGCGCTGCAAAGGCCGTTTGCCACCGAGACCGCGCTCGGCGCCTATTGGCTGACCCATTTGAAGTCGCGGGATCTGACGCCGGCGATGAAAACCTTTATCGGTTGGATCCGCCGGGAGGCGGAAGAGGAGCAGCGGCGGGACTAGGCGGAGCCGCGCCGGATCAGCGTCGGCGGCAGAATGACGTTCTGCGCCGGCAGGTCGGCGTCACCGATACGCTGCAGCAGGCGCGCAGCGGCACTGCGCCCCACTTCCCGCGCCGAGCTGGAGACGAAGGTCAGCGGCGGTTCGGTCAGCTCGGCCTCCGGCACGTCGCCGAAACCGATCAGCGCTACCTGCCGGCCGTAGTAGGCGTCGACCCCGTCCGAGCCGATGCTGCGGCCGCTGCGCGTCAGGCCAAAATAGGCGCCGAGCGCGACCGACGCCTTGTGGCAAACGATGGCGGTAATGTTCGGGTAGTGGCGCAGCAGCTGTTCCGCCGCTTCCGCCGCCTCACGCTGCCGGCAATCACACTCGACGATCCATTCGCTGCGAAACGGCAGGCCGTACTGTACCAGCGTGGCGCAAAATCCGCCCAGCCGCTCGGCGCGCGTCAATGAGTCGCTCTGGCCGCCGAGGTAAGCAATTTGGCTGTGGCCGCGTTTGATCAAAAATTCGGTGGCCAGCTTGGCGGCCTGCATATTGTCCGGCCGCACCACGTCCACGCCCTCGAGACCGCTGGAGCGCGCCACGCACACCAGCGGCACGCCCTGCTCGGCCGCCTTTTCCTTCAGGCCCGCCGCCGCGCGGATGCCGCCCGCCAGTACGATGCCGTCAACGCCCTGCGCCAGCAGCGCGTCAAACGCCCGCTGCAAGCCTTGGCCATCGCGCCCGCTCTGGGTTAAAAACAGCAGCTTGTCGTGCGCCTCCAGCGCCTCGCTCAGCCCGGCGGTCATTTCGGCATAGAAGGGTTCGCAGATGTCGCGCAGAATAAGGCCAATCACTCCGGACTCCGCGCCGCGCAGCGTCGCCGCCTGGCGATTGCGCACATAACCCAGCTGCTCTATCGCCTGATTGACCTTCTCGACGGTGGTCGGCGAAATGCGCCCCTTGCCGCTCAACACCAGGGAAACCGTGGTGACCGACACGCCCGCCTGCTGCGCCACATCGGTGATGGTGATTTTTTTGATGCTCATAGTCTCTGCGAACCCGTTCCTGGGCAACCCGCGCCGTAATGATCAAGGGTATACCGAATCCGTTAGCTCAGTAAAACGTTTTACTGCCTGCCGCATTGTCGCCAAAAACCGGGCGGCAGATTTGTGATTGGCGGCGCATTTTTGCTAGGTAAAACGTTTTATCTTCTTTTTACCTAATCAGAAGTCCCCTTTTTGCTCGTCTTTTCGCCAGGAGAAGTCGGTTATGTCAGCAGCCAACAAACCCAAAATCACCCTCTGGGAGTTCTTCCAGAGCCTGGGCAAAACCTTCATGTTGCCCGTCGCCTTGCTCTCTTTCTGCGGCATCATGCTGGGGATCGGCAGCTCGCTGAGCAGCCGCGACGTGATCACCCTGATGCCGTTTATCGGCCACCCGATCTTCCAGCTGATCTTTACCTGGATGAGCAAGGTAGGCTCCTTCGCCTTCAGCTTCCTGCCGGTGATGTTCGCCATCGCCATTCCACTGGGCATGGCGCGTGAGAACAAAGGCGTCGCCGCTTTCTCCGGCTTCGTCGGCTTCGCCGTGCTGAATCTGGGCACCAACTTCTACCTGACCGCCGCCGGCGTGCTGCCCACCAGCGATCCGCTGGTGCTGAAAGCCAACAATATCCAGAACATCCTCGGCATTCAGTCGATCGATACCGGTATCCTCGGCGCGGTGATCGTCGGCATCATCGTCTATCGCCTGCATGAACGCTTCCACACCATCCGCCTGCCGGACGCACTGGCGTTCTTCGGCGGCACGCGCTTCGTACCGATCGTCACCACCGTGGTGCTGGGCCTGTGCGGCCTGGTGATCCCGCTGATCTGGCCGTGGTTCGCCGCCGGCATCACCGGGCTGGGCTGGGTGATCAACAGCGCCGGCGCCTTTGGCCCGATGCTGTTCGGCACCGGCGAACGCTTGCTGCTGCCGTTCGGCCTGCAGCACATTCTGGTGGCGCTAATCCGCTTTACCGAGGCGGGCGGTACCATGGAGGTGTGCGGCCACAGCGTCAGCGGTGCCCTGACCATCTTCCAGGCGCAGCTCTCCTGCCCAACCACCACCGGCTTCGCCGAGAGCGCCACCCGCTTCCTGTCGCAGGGTAAAATGCCGGCGTTTCTCGGCGGCCTGCCGGGCGCGGCGCTGGCGATGTACCACTGCGCCAAGCCGGAGAACCGTCATAAAATCAAAGGGCTGTTGATTTCCGGCGTGGTGGCCTGCGTGGTTGGTGGCACCACCGAGCCGATCGAGTTCCTGTTCCTGTTCGTCGCGCCGTTCCTGTATCTGATCCACGCGCTGCTCACCGGGTTGGGCTTTACCGTGATGGCGCTGCTGGGCGTGACCATCGGCAACACCGACGGCAACATCATCGACTTCGTGGTGTTCGGCATTTTGCACGGCACCGCCACCAAGTGGTATCTGGTGCCGGTGGTGGCCGCCGTCTGGTTCGTCGGCTATTACGCCATTTTCCGCTTCGCCATCCAGCGTTTTAACATCAAAACGCCGGGCCGTGAGAGCGACAGCGCCGTCAGCCAAAGCGCGACGAGTGGCGCGGTGGGCAAATCCGGCTACAACGTGCCGGCGATTCTGGCGGCGCTCGGCGGCCCGGGCAACATTATCACGCTGGACAACTGCATCACCCGCCTGCGCCTGTCGGTCAACGATATGAGTCAGGTGGACGACGCGGCGCTGAAGGCCCACCGCGCCATCGGCGTGGTGCATCTCAACGACCATAATCTGCAGGTGGTGATCGGTCCGCAGGTGCAATCGGTGAAAGATGAATTAGACTCACTGATAGCCACGGCGCAACCTGCCGCGGCGCTGCAGGGAGCCACCCATGTTTGATTTCTCCACCCCGATCGACCGCCACGGCACCTGGTGCACCCAGTGGGACTATATCGCCGATCGTTTCGGCAGCGACGACCTGCTGCCGTTCACCATCTCCGATATGGATTTCGCCACCGCGCCGTGCATTCTCGAGGCGTTGCAGCAACGCCTGCAGCACGGCGTGCTGGGCTACAGCCGCTGGCAGCATGAGGATTTTCTCGGCGCGCTGCGCCACTGGTATCAGCAACGCTTCAACACCGCTATCGACACCGCAACGGCGGTGTACGGCCCTTCCGTTATCTACATGGCGGCGCAGCTGATCCGCCAATGGTCCATACCGGGCGACTATGTGGTGACCCATACCCCGGCCTATGACGCCTTCTACAAGGTGATCCTCGCCAACCAGCGCCAGCTGCTGGCCTGCCCGCTGCACAAGGCCGGGGACGACTGGCGCTGCGACATGGCGCATCTCGAAGCGCTGCTGGCGCGGCCGCAGACCAAGATCCTGTTGCTGTGCAGCCCGCATAACCCCACCGGCAAAGTGTGGCGCCGCGACGAGCTGCAGCAGATGGCCGAACTGTGCGAGCGCCATGACGTGCGCGTGATCAGCGATGAAATCCACATGGACATGGTCTGGGGTGAACACCGCCATACGCCGTGGAGCCAGGTGGCGACCGGCGCCTGGGCCTTGCTGACCTCCGGCTCCAAGAGTTTCAACATTCCGGCGCTAACCGGCGCCTACGGCTTTATCAGCGACGACGCCAGCCGCGAAGCCTATTTCCAGCAGCTCAAAGCCCGCGATGGCCTCTCCTCGCCGGCGGTGCTGGCGGTGGCGGCGCACGTGGCCGCCTACCGCCACGGCGAACCCTGGCTGGACGCCCTGCGCGACTACCTGCAGGATAATCTGACCTACGTCGCCGAGCGGCTGGAGCAGGCGTTTCCCGCGCTGGGCTGGCGCCCGCCGCAGGCCACCTACCTGGCCTGGATCGATCTGCGGCCGCTGGCCGTGGACGATCGGGCGCTGCAGCAGGTGCTGATCGAGCGTGAAAAGGTGGCGATCATGCCGGGCTTTACCTACGGCGAGGAAGGCCGCGGGTTCCTGCGTCTCAACGTCGGCTGCCCGCGCAGCAAGCTGGAGGCCGGCATGGACAAGCTGATCGCCGGATTGAGGTTGGTGCTGGACGAGCAATAACGCGAGGGGGCGAGCCTCTGCCCGCCCCGGCGTTACGCCTGAACAGACGGGATCTCCTCCAGATGACGATAAACCGTCAATCCCCACTCGTTGGCCAGCCGCACGTCGTTATCGGCCCCCGCAGACGCCCCTTCGATGCGATACACCGCCTGACACTGTGCAATCAGCCGATGCGCCACCGGGTAAAGAAACGCCTCGCTCACCGCATCGCCAACCTGAGTGGAACCTGCCGCCGCCGCCAAAGGCAGCGCCAGCCACTCGCCGATCACCGGCACGTGCCCCCGCTGGTAAACCGCCAGCGCGGCCTGTTCCAGGCGCGCCAGATTGGCGGCGATACGCTGCGGATCGCCATCGGTGCCGCTGCGATAAGGGCCAGCAATCAAGATTTGTTGTGCTTTCATCGTTCTTCCTCCAACGTCCGGTTCAAGGCGACAAACTGCAGCAGCATGATGGTCTTGGCGTCAACGATCGTGCCCTGGCGAATCGCCTGCAGGGCTTGCGCCAGCGGCAGCTCGAGCACCTCCAGATCTTCCCCCTCCGCCGCCAACCCGCCGCCCTCGTTGATGCGGTCGCCCGCCTGATATTCGCCGACGAAAAAGTGCAGCTTCTCGGTGACCGAGCCTGGGCTCATATAGGCTTCGAATACTTTCTCCACGCTCTGCACGAAATAGCCGGTTTCCTCTTCCGCTTCGGCGCGGATGCGTGCCTCCGGCGACGCGTTGTCCAGCAACCCGGCGGCAGCCTCAATCAACATGCCGTCATGGCCGTTGACGAAGGCCGGAAAGCGGAACTGGCGCGTCAGGATCACCGTTTGCGCCTGCCGGTTGAACAGCAAAATGACCGCGCCATCACCGCGATCGTAGGTCTCGCGACTTTGCCGCTGCCAGACGCCGTCGCGCCGCAGAAAATCAAAGGTGGTTTTTTTCAGCAGGTACCAGTCATCGGACAACACCCGGGTTTCGACAATGCGAACCCTGTCTTTGGTGGCTATCATCGGTTTACTCCGCCAGAGGAAGGAAATTGATACTATCGTGCAGTTTCGTGTATGATCAAGATATTTCGTGCATAGAAAATTCGAGAGGAAATGGCCATGTTGACCAGCCAGCGCAAGAAAATCATCCTGGAAAAACTGGCTCAGGACGGCCAGGTGTTAGCCAAGCAGCTCAGCGAAATGTTCGGGCTGTCGGAAGATACGGTCCGGCGCGATCTGCGCGAATTGGACGCCGAAGGGTTGCTACAGCGGGTGCATGGTGGCGCCCTGCCGGTTTCTTCCGCCATTGCCAGCTTTGCCGAACGCAATCAGTTGGAATCCGGCGCCAAACGCGCGATCGCCAAAGCGGCAGCGGCGCTGATCGCCCCCGGCCAGGTAGTGATTATCGACGGAGGCACCACCTCTGCAGAGCTGGTCAGGCAACTGCCGGCCAACCTCAACGCCACCATCGTCACCCACAGCCCCAGCGTCGCCGTGGGCCTGGTCGATCACCCCACGGTCGAGGTGATTCTGATCGGTGGCCGGCTGTACAAGCATTCGATCGTCAGCGTCGGCGCCGCCGCGGTGGAAGCGATGTCGCATATTCGCGCCGATCTCTATTTTATGGGCGTGACCGGCGTACACCCCACTGCGGGGCTGAGCACCGGCGATCTGGAGGAGGCTTACATCAAACGCGCGCTGGCGGCCCGCGCGGCGGAAACCGTGGTGCTGGCTTCCGCCGCCAAGCTTAACGCCGCCTCGCAGTATGCGATCGGCGATATTACGCTGGCGCACACCATCATCGTTGAGCGGGCTACCGATGACGCGCTGATCGCGCCGTTGCAGCAGGCGGGCGTCAGCGTGTTGAAAGCCTGATTCACGACGATAATGCGATATATCTCGCATTATTTGTGATTCACGTCACTTTTTTATGCAACGCGATGGCAAGTTTCATCCATTTGTTTTTATACTGTTCTGCACTTTACCTACGATAATTAGCGAGTGCCCAGCATGATCGATCCCCGCTTACCGCTTACCGACATTCACCGCCATCTCGACGGCAACATCCGCGCGCAGACCATTCTCGACCTCGGTCGCCAGTTCAATCTCGCCCTGCCGGCCAACGATTTGGAGAGCCTGCGCCCGCACGTGCAGATCACCCATGCCGAACCGGACCTGGTCAGCTTCCTGCAGAAACTGGACTGGGGCGTGGCGGTGCTGGGCGATCTGGACGCCTGCCGCCGGGTGGCTTACGAAAACGTCGAGGACGCCGCCAACGCCGGCCTGCACTACGCCGAGCTGCGTTTTTCCCCTTACTACATGGCGATGAAGCATCAGCTGCCGGTCGCCGGCGTGGTGGAAGCGGTGATCGACGGGATTCGCTCGGGCTGCCGCGATCGCGACATCGACATTCGCCTGATCGGCATCATGAGCCGCACCTTCGGCGAGGCTGCCTGTCTGCAAGAGCTGGAAGGATTGCTGGCGCACCGCGACGGCATTACCGCGCTGGACTTGGCGGGCGATGAGCTGGGCTTCCCCGGTAGCCTGTTCCTCAGCCACTTCAACCGCGCGCGCGACGCCGGCCTGCGCATCACCGTGCACGCGGGCGAAGCCGCCGGCCCGGAAAGCATCTGGCAGGCGATCCGCGAGCTGGGCGCCGAACGTATCGGCCACGGGGTGAAAGCGGTCGAAGATCCAGCGCTGATGGACTTCCTGGCGGAACACGGCATCGGCATCGAGTCCTGCCTGACCTCCAACATCCAGACCAGCACCGTGCCGTCGCTGGCGCAGCATCCGCTGGCCACTTTCCTGCGCCACGGCGTGCTGGCGTCGATCAACACCGACGATCCGGCGGTTCAGGGCATCGAGATCGAGCATGAATACCGCGTCGCCGCGCCGCAGGCCGGGCTGACGCCGGAAGAAATCCGCACCGCTCAGGAAAATGGCCTGAAGCTGGCTTTCCTCAGCGAACAGGAAAAACAGGCACTGCGCGCCAAAGTGCAGGGCTAAATCTCCCAAGGCGCCAAACGGCGCCTTCTTCTCATCCCCCGTTTTCTTCCGCCTGCTCGTCTTTATCGCTGTTTTCACCCCATCACTCTGTGGCAAGAGAGGAATTCCGTATGTCTGACAAACTACGCCGCATCGTGCTGACCGGCGGCCCGGGTTCGGGCAAAAGCACGCTCATCGACGTTCTTCATCGCCGTGGTTACCCGCACTCCTTGGAGGCGGGCCGGGCGATTATTCAGCATCAGGTGAATATTGGGGGTAATGCGCTACCGTGGGGCGATCGTCAGGCTTTCGCCGAGCGGATGCTCGATTGGGAACTGCATTCATGGCGCGAAGCGACGGGTGCAACATGTTGGTTCTTCGATCGCGGCCTGCCGGATATCGCCGGTTACCTGACGCTGTGCGGATTATCGATCCCCGCCCCCTTAACGGCGGCGATCGACGCCTTTCGCTATGCCGATACGGTGTTCATCACCCCACCGTGGCGAGCGATTTATGCGCAGGACAGCGAGAGGAAACAGTCTTTCGCCGAAGCCGAGCAGACCTATCGGGCGATGGTGGCCATCTATCGCCGTTATGGCTATCGGCTGCAAGAGCTGCCGCGCGTTTCACCCGATGAGCGCGCCGACTTTCTGCTCGACGCGCTGAGCCACCGTTAGCGGCCTGCGGCCTATTTGGCCACCAGCGCCTCCGCCTCGGCCCGCTGTTTAGCGGTTTTACGCGCATAGCGCTGCGCCAGCACCGCGCACACCATCAGTTGAACCTGGTGGAAAATCATCAGCGGCAGCACCATGGCGCCCACCGCCGCGGCCGGGAACAGCACGTTGGCCATCGGGATGCCGTTCGCCAGGCTCTTTTTCGAGCCGCAGAAGACGATGGTGATCTCATCGGCGGTGTTGAAGCCCAGCCAACGCGCCGCATAGGTGTTGATCACCAGCACCACCGTCAGCAGCACCAGCGACATCACCAGGATAGTCAGCAGCGACCAACCGTCGATACGGTGCCAAATCCCTTCCACCACCGCCGCGCTGAATGCGGTATACACCACCAGCAGGATCGATGAACGGTCGGTCAGGTTGATCAACTTGCGATGGCGATCGACCCACTTGCCGATCAATGGCCGCGCCAGGTGACCGACCACAAATGGCACCATCAATTGCAGAATGATCGAACCGATGGCGTGCAATACGTCGGTATTGCCGCCCTGGGTATGCATCAATGCTCCCACCAGCAGCGGCGACAGGAACACGCCGAGAATGCTCGACGCCGAGGCGCTGCAGATCGCCGCCGCCACGTTGCCGCCCGCCGCCGACGTAAAGGCGATGGCCGATTGCACCGTGGCCGGCAGCGCGCACAGGTAGAGGAAGCCGAGATAGACCGTCGGCGTCATGATGCCCGGCACCAGCAGGTTCATCGCCAGCCCGAGCAGCGGGAACAGCGCAAAGGTGCTGAGGAACACCAGCAGGTGCAGCTTCCAGTGACTCATGCCGGCGATGATCGCCTCGCGCGACAGCTTGGCGCCGTGCATAAAGAACAGCAGCGCGATGGCGGCGGTGGTCAGGTGTTCAAAGAAGGTTTTCCAGATGCCTTCGCAGGGGAACAGCGAGGCGACGATCACCACCAAAATCAGAACCAGCAAAAATTTATCAATGCGCAAACGCTGCAACCAGGACATGAAACGGATTTCCTTGCACGTAGAGTCGTAAAAAGGCCCGACGTTGCGCCGGGCCACAGAGAAGTGGGCGGGATCAGAGCACCGGCAGCGCCTGCTGCAGCCGGGCCGATTCCAGCCCCAGTTCGATCAATGCCATCACCGCGATGGCGTCGGCGGCCGGCACCGGATTTTCGCCTATGCCGGCGATCGCGTCGCGCACCGCCGCGTAATAAGCCGGGTAGTTGCCGGGAATATTGAGCAGCGGCTGTTCCGCCAGCAGGTCGCCGCGTGACAGCGTCACCACACCCTCGCGCATGTCATAGCCCCAGTCGGCCTGCGGCAAGCGTTCGCCGGCCTTCAGCCGGTCTTCCTGCGGATCGAGGCCATATTTGACATAGCTGCCGCGGGTGCCGTGCACCACGTAGCGCGGGCTCTCCGCCGCCGCCAGCATGCTGGCGTGCAGCACCACACGGCGATCGCCATAGCTCAGCAGCGCGTGGAAATAGTCCACCGCCTGCGCCCCCGGCCGCAGCTCACCCAGATCGACAAACAGCCGCTCGGGTTTGCCGAAGAGTTGCAGCGCCTGATCGAGCAGATGCGGCCCCAAATCGAACCAGATACCGCTGCCGACGCCGCCCTGTTCGCGCCAGCGCTGACGCACCTGTGGCCGATAACGATCGAAGTGCGACTCGAAGTACACCACCTCGCCCAGCGAACCGTCGTTTAACAGCGCTTTAAGGGTGAGGAAATCGCTGTCCCAGCGGCGGTTGTGGAACACCGACAGCAATAAACCACTCTGTTGCGCCTGCTGTTGCAGTGCCTGCGCTTGTGACAATGTCACGGTAAACGGTTTATCCACCACCACGTGCTTGCCGGCGGCCAACGCCTGCTGCGCCAGCGGGAAATGGGTATCGTTGGGGGTAGGAATGACGATCAGATCGAGGGCCGGATCGGCGAACAGCGCCTGCGCACCACCCACCACCGTCATCGACGGCCAGTCGGCGTGCACTTTGCCGGCATCGCTGCTGGAGACGGCGGCCAGCTCCAGCCCCGGCGTACCGGCAATCAGCGGCGCATGAAAGGTTTTGCCGGCGTAGCCGTAACCGACCAGCCCGACACGAATTTTCTCAGCCATGGGATTTCCTCTTGCTGGCTCACGACAGACCCTTTCGATTTGACACCATGCGGCCGGATGGAACAAGAAGTAAATGAGATGTTAATTCGAAGCGAGGCCGGCGTAGCCAAACGTGCGGCCCGGCGTCGCGATGCCGAGCTATCCGGTTGATAGAGATGACGAAGCCTATATTACCCGCTAAGCTATGCCGCCTGTGATCCCCGTTTCAATCAGGAAGCCTTTATGTCTCAAGCTGAATACACTCGTATCGGCGGTTGGTTGCTGGCCCCGCTGGCCTATCTGATCGTCACCCTGCTCAGCGCCAGCCTGATGCTGCTCCTGTACGCCATGGCGATCTTCATGCCCGAGTCGCGCGACTATCTGTTGACCAACGCCCAGGCATTTACCCTGCAATGGTACTTTTCGGTGCTGACCACGCTTTTGATGTGGGGCTTCACCCTGTGGCTGGTGTTTCTGTTTTGCCAGCGCTCGCAGCGCTTCCCCAAACTGTTCTTGTTATGGCTGCTGATCACGGTAATTCTGGCGGTGAAAGCCTTCGCCTTCGCGCCGGTGCCGGATGAAGTGGCGGTGCGCAGCCTCGGCTGGCCGCTGCTGATGGCGGCGCTGCTGGTGCCTTACATCAAGCGTTCGCAGCGGGTCAAAGGGACCTTTACCGAACGTTAAAGGGAGTTGCAGCACGTTTTATTGGGTGATTTGTGTAAATTTTCACCAAAAAAGGCAATACCCCTGCGATTCATATGTTGTCGTCCGGCCGCCGATTCCCGATAATAGGCGGCTTTTATTTTTTTAGGCATCGCAATGACCGAATACCTGCTCCTGTTTGTCGGCACCGTACTGGTGAACAACTTCGTTCTGGTGAAGTTTCTTGGCCTGTGCCCGTTCCTCGGCGTTTCCAAGAAGCTGGAAAGCGCCATCGGCATGGGAATGGCCACCACCTTCGTTATGACGCTGGCCTCCGTCAGCGCCTGGGTGATCAACACCTTTATTCTGGTTCCGCTGGATCTGGTGTATCTGCGCACGCTCTCCTTCATTCTGGTGATCGCCGTCGTCGTTCAGTTCACCGAGATGGTGGTGCGCAAGACCAGCCCGGCACTCTACCGCCTGCTGGGCATCTTCCTGCCGCTGATCACCACCAACTGTGCGGTGCTGGGCGTAGCGTTGCTTAACGTCAACCTCGGCTATAACTTCCTGCAGTCCGCCGTTTACGGCTTCAGCGCCGCCGCCGGTTTCTCGCTGGTGATGGTGCTGTTCGCCGCCATTCGCGAACGTCTGGCGGTCGCCGACGTCCCGGCGCCGTTCCGCGGCTCCTCGATCGCGCTGATCACCGCCGGGCTGATGTCGCTGGCCTTTATGGGCTTTACCGGGCTGGTGAAATTCTAATGACTGCGTTGTGGATAGCTATCGCGGCTTTAAGCGCGCTCGGGCTGCTGTTCGGACTGGTGCTGGGTTACGCCGCGCGCCGTTTTGAGGTGGAAGAGGATCCGGTCGCCGAGCAGGTCGACGCAATCCTGCCGCAGAGCCAGTGCGGCCAGTGCGGCTACCCCGGCTGTCGCCCCTATGCCGAGGCAGTGGCCAACGGCGAGATGATCAACAAATGCGCGCCAGGCGGCGAACAGGTGATGCTGAAACTGGCGGAGCTGCTCAACGTAGAGCCGCAGCCGCTGGGTAGCGAAGCCGCCGCCGAGCCGGAGCGTAAGGTGGCCTATATCGACGAGGCCAACTGCATCGGTTGCACCAAGTGCATTCAGGCCTGCCCGGTGGACGCCATCGTCGGCGCCACCCGCGCCATGCATACCGTCATTACCGACCTCTGTACCGGCTGCGATCTGTGCGTCGCCCCTTGCCCTACCGACTGTATTGAAATGAGACCGGTCGCTACCACCACCGCCAACTGGAAGTGGGACATGAAGACGATCCCGGTGCAAGTGATCCACGTGGAGCAACATGCTTAATCTGTTCGCCGCCTTTAAAAAAGACCGGATCTGGGATTTCGACGGCGGGATCCATCCACCGGAAATGAAAACGCAGTCCAGCGGTACGCCGCTGCGTGTCGCTCCCCTGCCCAAGACCTTTATCATTCCGCTGCAGCAGCACCTGGGGCCGGAAGGCGAACTGTGCGTCAACGCCGGCGATCGGGTGTTGAAAGGCCAACCGCTGACCGTCGGCCGCGGCCGCACCGTGCCGGTGCATGCCCCGACCTCGGGCACCGTCAGCGCCATTACGCCGCACATCACCGCCCATCCGTCCGGGCTGACGGAGCTGTGCGTGATAATCGAGGCAGACGGGGAAGACCGCTGGTGCGAGCGCGATCCGGTGGCGGACTATCGTCAATCCCCTGTCGCGGAACTGATTCAACGTATTCATCAGGCCGGCATCGCCGGTTTGGGCGGCGCC
Source organism: Serratia sp. OLAL2 (assembly GCF_002752475.1). Taxonomy (NCBI): domain Bacteria; kingdom Pseudomonadati; phylum Pseudomonadota; class Gammaproteobacteria; order Enterobacterales; family Yersiniaceae; genus Serratia; species Serratia sp. OLAL2. The sequence goes on from NZ_MSTL01000018.1 coordinate 756,079, forward strand.
GGTTTCCCGACCGCCAGCAAGCTGCAAGGCGGCATGAGCGGCGTGGAAACGCTGATCCTCAACGCCGCCGAGTGCGAGCCTTACATCACCGCCGACGACCGCCTGATGCAGGAACATGCCGATCAGATCATTGAAGGCACGCAGATCCTGCAACACATTCTGCAGCCCAAGCTCACGCTGATCGGCATCGAAGACAACAAACCGGAGGCAATCACGGCGCTGAAACAGGCGTTACGCGGCCAGTCCAGCATTGCGCTGCGTGTCATCCCGACCAAATACCCGTCCGGTGGCGCCAAGCAGCTGACCAAAATTTTGACCGGCAAGGAAGTGCCGCAAGGCAAACACTCCTCCGCTATCGGCGTATTGATGCAAAACGTCGGCACCGCCTTCGCCATCAAGCGAGCGATCGTCAACGGCGAACCGCTGATTGAGCGCGTAGTGACCCTGACCGGCGAGGCGATCGAGCGCCCCGGTAACCTGTGGGCGCGCATCGGCACGCCGGTGCAGCACCTGCTTGACTTCACCGGTTTCCGCCCGCAGGCGCAGCAGATGGTGGTCATGGGTGGCCCGCTGATGGGCTTCACCCTGCCCGCGCTGAACGTGCCAATCGTCAAGATTAGCAACTGCATTCTGGCGCCGACGGTCGATGAAATGACGCCGCAGGAACCCGAGCAATCCTGCATCCGCTGCGGCCTGTGCGTGGACGCTTGCCCCGCCGGGCTGCTGCCGCAACAGCTGTACTGGTTCAGCCGCGGGCAGGAGCACGACAAGGCACGTAACCACAACCTGTTCGATTGCATCGAATGCGGCGCCTGCGCGTTCGTCTGCCCCAGCAACATTCCGCTGGTGCAGTACTACCGGCAGGAAAAGGCCGAAATCAAGGCTATCGATCTGGAGGCGGCGCGCACCGCCGAGGCCAAGGCCCGTTTCGAAGCCAAACAGGCCCGTCTGGAGCGCGAGAAACTGGCGCGCGAAGAGCGACATAAAAAGGCCGCCGTGAAACTGACCGACGACGATCAGGGCGCGGTGCAGGCCGCGCTGGCGCGCGTACGCAGCAAGAATGCCGAAGCGGCGGTTACGCCGGTCGACGGCCAGCAGCCGGACAACAGCGAGATGATCGCTGCCCGCGAAGCACGTAAAGCGCAGGCGCGCGAACGACGTGCCCAGCTGGCTGCCGAGGTGGAAACGAAAGCACCGCCGGCGGCCACCGGCGACGACGCGCGTAAAGCCGCCGTGGCCGCGGCGCTGGCCCGCGTGAAAGCGCGTAAAGAAGCGCCGGCCGCAACAGAGGACGATCCGCGGAAAGCGGCCGTTGCTGCCGCCTTGGCGCGCGTGAAGGCCAAAAAAGCGGAGCAACAATCTGACGCCCCTGCAGCGGCGGAACCGGCTCCGGCAATCGCCGAGGAAGATCCGCGCAAGGCCGCGGTGGCAGCGGCTATCGCCCGCGCCAAAGCCAAAAAAGCCGCGCAGCAGGCCGATGCCCCTGCAGCGGCGGAACCGGCTCCGGCTGCCGCCGAGGAAGACCCGCGCAAAGCCGCGGTTGCCGCGGCACTGGCACGTGTAAAAGCCAAGAAAGCCGCGCAGCAGGCGGATGCTCCTGCAGCGGCGGAACCGGCTCCGGCTGCCGTCGAGGAAGACCCGCGCAAAGCAGCGGTTGCCGCGGCACTGGCACGTGTAAAAGCCAAGAAAGCCGCGCAGCAGGCGGATGCTCCTGCAGCGGCGGAACCGGCTCCGGCTGCCGCCGAGGAAGACCCGCGCAAGGCGGCGGTGGCAGCGGCTATCGCCCGCGCCAAAGCCAAAAAAGCCGCCAGGGAATCGCTGACGGCGGAAACGGAAGACAAATGATGACAGCGGCGCCTGGCCACAGCCCGGCGCCGTTTAATCGATAGAAATCAGGTAGGTGTAATCCACTTCAATCTGGCGCAGTTTGGACTCGGGGTTCCACTCTTTGGTTTGAATGATCTCCATTTCCATACTGCCGCGCACCTCATCCTTCAGCCCCGGCATCACATGCGACATCAGGTAGCCGAAAAACTGCAGACACTCTTTCGCCGTGCCCTTATGGTTGATGGAGATAAACTCGCGGCTCGGCAGATGGAAGGTGTCGATCTGATGGTTGGAAAGAATATCCTTTTTGTGTTCAGGATCGACCGCCATCACCAACGTGGACGAGAGCTCGTCGCCCTCCCCGGCATGAGGAGAATAAATGCTGTAAATTCGCCGACAGTCAACGTGCAACCCCTTGAAGAAGTCGTTGAAAATCTCGTCCTTCATCGCCATGCAGGAAGAATATTCCAGCTCCTGTTCGGAGGCGAAATCCAACCGACGCGTGAAACCAACCAACTGCATGTCGGGCAGCGTCAACCGCTTCACTTCCGGATAATAACCGGCACCGTAGCTGGCTTCGAAGTTAAAGCGCGGCATCAGGTTTTTCACGTCCCAGTGCGCCATCGAGCGGTAGCGATTGGGCGTGGTGCCGAAGCGCTGCTTGAACATGCGGGTGAAGGTCTGCTGTGAATCGAAGCCCAGCTCATCGGAAATGTCGATGATGGAGCGGCGAGTAATGCGCAGCGCCACCGCGGCGCGCGTCAGGATGCGCGAACGGATATAGGTGGCGAGTTGAATGCCGGTAATACGCTTGAATTTACGCTGCAGATGCCACTTGGAATAGCCCGAAATACGCGCGACTTCATCCAGGTTTGGCCGTTTCTCCAGATGTATCTCCACCCACTCAATTAGCTCTTCAATAAAAAAAATGTCTTCATTTGTCATTATTATGGATTCACTGACTCAATAATGTTCGCGATAGTAACCTACACGGATTATGTGAAAGTTGTTATTTTGTGCGGAAATCTGGAGAAAAATGATATCTCATTCAGACGCTTAACCCATTTTCCGCGGTCGATGGCGGCACAAGTTCCACTGACAATTCCTCACGTTAGCCCATTTACCGGCCAAAAAAAAATCAAATCGCGCCGTCCCGATCGCCAGATGTGCGGAAAGCCGAATACCCCTACCATTAAGGCGTATTACCCTCGCATCGAATCAGGTAGAATGCTCGGCTATTATTTTTTGCCGCGCCCGCAATTCGGCGCATCGAAACTGCCGCAGGCGCGGCGCAGAAGGTATCGTTACTCTATGAAGTTCAGGCCGGTATCACCCACAGCCGCCAAAGGCTTACACATCGCCAGCTCGCCGTTCACCCACAACCAGCAAAGCACCAGCCGCATTATGCTGTGGGTGATGTTGGCGTGCATTCCCGGCATCGCGGCGCAGATTTGGTTTTTCGGCTACGGCGTGTTGATCCAGGTGGCGCTGGCGGCGATCGTCGCGCTGGCGGCGGAAGGCGCGATCCTAAAACTGCGCAAGCTGCCGGTGCGCAGCCGGCTGGCGGATAACTCCGCCCTGCTGACCGCGCTGCTGCTCGGCATCAGCCTGCCGCCGCTGGCACCCTGGTGGATGATCGTCATCGGTACGTTCTTCGCCATCGTCATCGCCAAGCAGCTGTACGGCGGCCTTGGGCAGAACCCGTTCAATCCGGCGATGGTCGGTTACGTGGTGCTGCTGATCTCCTTCCCGGTGCAGATGACCAGTTGGCTGCCGCCGGATGAGCTGCGCGCCACCGCGCTGCCGTTCCACGACACACTGCTGGCCATTTTCAGCGGCCATACTTCGCAAGGCGCGACGCTGCATGAACTGCAGATGGGCGTGGACGGCATCAGCCAGGCCACGCCGCTCGATGGCTTCAAAACCGGCCTGCGCAGCGGCCACAGCGTGGAACAGGTGTTGCAGCAGCCGCTGTTCGGCGGCGCCTTGGCCGGCATCGGCTGGCAGTGGGTCAACCTCGGCTTCCTGGCCGGTGGTCTGTTTATGCTGGCGCGCCGCCTGATCCATTGGCATATCCCGTTCAGCATGTTGGCCGCCATCGCTTTCTGTTCCGGTCTGGCCTGGTGGCTCGATCCGGCGCATCAGGCTTCGCCGCTGATCCACCTGTTTTCCGGCGCCAGCATGCTGGGCGCGTTCTTCATCGCCACCGACCCGGTCAGCGCCTCCACTACGCCGAAGGGCCGTTTAATCTACGGCGCGCTGATCGGCGTGCTGGTGTGGCTGATCCGCGTCTATGGCGGCTACCCTGACGGCGTGGCCTTCGCCGTGCTACTCGCCAACATCACCGTCCCGTTAATCGACCACTACACGCAGCCGCGCGTGTACGGCCATCGCTAAGGAGCCGCCATGCTGAATTCCATGAGAAAGCACGGCACCACGCTGGCGGTGTTTGCGGCGGTCACCACTGGCCTGACCGCCGTGGTCTACGCCCTGACGAAAACCACCATCGCCCATCAGGCGGCACTGCAGCAAAAAGCACTGCTCGATCAGGTGGTACCGCCAGAAAACTACGACAACATCATGCAGAACGAGTGCTTCCTGGTCAGCAACCCGGCGCTCGGCGACGGCGCGCCGCACCGTTTATACCTGGCGCGCAAAAACGGGCAGCCAACCGCCGCTGCGCTGGAAACCACCGCGCCGGACGGTTACTCCGGCGCCATCAAGCTGCTGGTCGGCGCCGATTTCAACGGCACGGTGCTCGGCACCCGGGTGATTGAGCACCACGAAACCCCGGGGCTGGGTGACAAAATTGAACTACGCATTTCCGACTGGATTTCTTTCTTTAGCGGCAAGAAAATCGAAGGCCCTGACGATAAGCGCTGGGCGGTGAAGAAAGACGGCGGTATGTTCGACCAGTTCACCGGCGCGACCATCACCCCGCGTGCGGTGGTCAATGCGGTGCGGCGCACGGCGTTGTATATGGAAACGCTGCCGCCTAAACTTGAAAGCTTACCTGCGTGTGGAGCCAGCGAATGAGTGAAGCCAAAGAATTGATCGTCCAGGGGTTGTGGAAAAATAACTCCGCCCTGGTGCAGCTGCTGGGCATGTGTCCGTTGCTGGCGGTGACGTCCACCGTCACCAACGCGCTGGGCCTGGGGCTGGCCACCACGCTGGTGCTGACGTTGACTAACGCCTCCATCTCCGCGGTGCGCCGCTGGGTACCGAGCGAGGTGCGTATTCCTATCTACGTGATGATCATCGCCGCGGTGGTGAGCATCGTGCAGATGCTGATCAACGCCTATGCCTTCGGGCTGTATCAGTCGCTCGGCATTTTTATTCCGTTGATCGTGACCAACTGCATCGTGGTGGGCCGCGCCGAAGCGGTGGCCGCCAAGAAACCGGTCGGCCTCTCGGCGCTGGACGGCATGGCTATCGGTCTCGGCGCTACTGGCGTGATGGTGACGCTGGGCTCGATGCGCGAACTGCTGGGCAACGGCACGCTGTTCGACGGTGCCGACCTACTGCTGGGCAGTTGGGCCAAGTCGCTGCGCATCGAAGTGGTGCACTTCGACAGCCCGTTCCTGCTGGCGATGCTGCCGCCGGGTGCCTTTATCGGCCTGGGGCTGCTGCTGGCGGTCAAATATCTGATCGACGAGAGAATGAAGGCGCGCAAAGCCCGCGCCGTGGCAGTGGAACCGCTGTTGGAACAAGGACGTGCTGAGAAGGCCTGATGAACAAGCAGAAGCGACTGGAAATTCTGACCCGGCTGCGCGACAACAACCCGCACCCGACCACCGAGCTGGTGTACACCACGCCATTTGAACTGCTGATTGCGGTGCTGCTGTCTGCGCAGGCCACCGACGTAAGCGTCAACAAGGCGACCGCCAAGCTGTACCCGGTCGCCAACACCCCCGCCGCCATGCTGGCGCTGGGGGTTGATGGCGTCAAGGAGTACATCAAGACCATCGGTCTGTTCAACAGCAAGGCCGAAAACGTGATCAAGACCTGCCGCATGCTGCTGGAGCTGCACGGCGGCGAAGTACCGGAGGATCGCGCCGCGCTGGAAGCACTGCCGGGCGTCGGCCGCAAGACCGCCAACGTGGTGCTCAACACGGCCTTCGGCTGGGCGACCATCGCCGTCGACACCCATATCTTCCGGGTGTGTAATCGCACCCACTTCGCGCCGGGCAAGAACGTCGATCAGGTGGAAGAGAAGCTGTTGAAGGTGGTGCCCGCCGAATTCAAGGTCGATTGCCACCACTGGCTGATCCTGCACGGGCGCTACACCTGCATCGCGCGCAAACCGCGCTGCGGTTCCTGCATTATCGAAGACCTGTGCGAGTATAAAGAAAAGGTTTATCCGGAATCCTGAGCCTGTTGGGTGCGGCAAACCGCACCCGTCGCTTCATCTCTCCCCGCCAGCGCCTCTTTTTTATCGGAAATGTGATATCGCGCAGCAGTAACCCCGGTGTTATCACGGTTTTCAGTGAAAAACTCAGTGCCGTGTTATTTTCAAGCGAAAAATTAGTCGAAAATTGCGGTGAACGTCACGCTTTCAGGATCACAAGGCGTTCACAAATGCCAGCCCCGTTTTCTTAAATTTCTATAATTTTACAAAATGCGTCATATGCACAACATTCCAATGGATTAATAACCACACATACACTGATGCGCTAAAAAATAGCAATTCAGCAGAATATATCCCTGTTTAAAATCCGTATAGCTTTTAATCAAAACAAAAAATCGGCAAATCATTAAAACCCGAAAGTTAATACTGCATAACATTTGCAACATCGCAGCATAATCCTGCGAGCGTTAAATGTAACCGAATATGACAAACTGCTTGCCACGTTGACAAAGATAGTGAACATTAACCGCCGTCCCCATCCTATAACAACGCAAAAGGATGCCGTTCCGCATCAACTTTTGTACTTTCCCGTCCTCCAAAGACGGGCTGCGAAAAAACAGAGGTACCAGTGTCAACAGCAAACAACCAACACCCGGAGAGCGTTAGCCTTAACGCGTTCAAACAACCGAAAGCGTTCTATCTGATCTTCTCGATCGAACTGTGGGAGCGTTTCGGCTATTACGGCCTGCAGGGCATCATGGCGGTTTATCTGGTCAAGATGCTCGGCATGAGCGAAGCCGACTCCATCACCCTGTTCTCTTCCTTCAGCGCCCTGGTATACGGCTTCGTCGCCATCGGCGGCTGGCTGGGCGACAAGGTGCTGGGTGCCAAACGCGTGATCGTGCTCGGCGCACTGGTGCTGGCCGCCGGTTACGCCATGGTGGCCTACTCCGGCCACGACATCTTCTGGGTCTACATGGGTATGGCGACCATCGCCGTGGGCAGCGGCCTGTTCAAGGCTAACCCGTCCTCCCTGCTGTCCACCTGCTATGAGAAAGACGATCCGCGTCTCGACGGCGCCTTCACCATGTACTACATGTCGGTGAACATCGGTTCCTTCTTCTCCATGCTGGCCACCCCGTGGCTGGCAGCGAAATACGGCTGGAGCGTGGCGTTCTCCCTGAGCGTGGTCGGCATGCTGATCACCCTGGTCAACTTTATGATGTGCCACAAGTGGGTGAAGGAAAACGGCTCCAAGCCTGACTTCAAGCCGCTGCATCTGCCGAAACTGCTGATGGTGCTGGTCGGCATCGTGGCGTTGATCGCCGTGTCCAGCTGGCTGCTGCACAACCAGGTGATCGCGCGCTGGGCGCTGGCCCTCGTTTCCGCCGGCATCGTGCTGGTGTTCGCCAAGGAAACCTTCGCCCTGCACGGCGCCGCACGCCGCAAGATGATCGTCGCCTTCCTGTTGATGCTGGAAGCGGTGGTGTTCTTCGTGCTGTACAGCCAAATGCCAACCTCACTGAACTTCTTCGCCATCCACAACGTGGAACACAGCATCTTCGGCATCGCCTTCGAGCCTGAGCAGTATCAGGCGCTGAACCCATTCTGGATCATGCTCGCCAGCCCGATTCTGGCCGCGCTGTATAACAAAATGGGCGATCGCCTGCCGATGCCGCACAAGTTCGCTTTCGGTATGATCCTGTGCTCCTGCGCCTTCCTGGTGCTGCCATGGGGCGCCAGCTTCGCCAACGAACAGGGCATTGTGTCGGTCAACTGGCTGATCCTGAGCTACGCGCTGCAGAGCATCGGTGAGCTGATGATTTCCGGCCTGGGTCTGGCGATGGTGGCACAGCTGGTGCCGCAGCGTCTGATGGGCTTCATCATGGGTTCCTGGTTCCTGACCACCGCCGCCGCCGCGCTGATCGCCGGTAAGGTTGCCGGTCTGACCGCCGTCCCAAGCGACATCAACGACGCGCACGCTTCGCTGGCCATCTACAGCCATGTGTTTATGCAAATCGGCATCGTCACCGCCGTCATTGCTATCCTGATGATGCTGACCGCGCCGAAACTGTACCGCATGACGCTGGATACCACCGAAGACGCCAATCAGAAAGCGCAGGAAGCCACCGCGGCTCACTGATCGTCGGCAGATTGGGCGTAAATAAAAACACCGAGGTTAACGCCCCGGTGTTTTTTTATGCCCGCAATAAACGGGTTTACGCTGATTTGGGTTTATCGCTCAGGTTGGCCCACATGAATTCGCTTACCAGTGCGCTGTGGAATGCCGCCTGTTGCTTGTCGGCGGCGGCGCTGTGCCCGCCTTCGGTATTTTCATAGAAATAAGCCTGCTGATACCCCATCGCCTGCATGCGCGCCGCCATTTTGCGCGCGTGGGCCGGGTTGACCCGATCGTCGCTGGTCGCGGTATAGAACAACACCGGCGGATAGGCCGTCTGCGTCTGAATGTTGTGGTACGGCGAGAAGGTCTTGATGTAGGCCCACTCCTCCGGCTTGCTCGGGTCACCGTATTCGGCGATCCACGACGCGCCGGCAGAAAGCTGCGTATAGCGCTGCATGTCCAGCAGCGGCACTTCGCAAACGATGCAGCCGAACAGCTGCGGATACAACGTCAGCATATTGCCCACTAACAGGCCGCCGTTGCTGCCGCCGCGCGCGCCCAGATGCGGTGCCGAGGTCACCTTGCGTGCGATGAGATCTTCGGCCACGGCGGCGAAATCCTCGTAGGCGCGATGGCGGTTCTGCTTGAGCGCCGCTTGATGCCAGGCCGGGCCGTATTCGCCGCCGCCGCGGATGTTGGCCACCACGTATACCCCACCGCGTTCCAGCCAGGCCGGCGCCTTGCCGCCGAGATAGCCCGGCAGCAGCGGCACTTCAAACCCGCCGTAGCCATACAGCAGCGTCGGCGTGCTGCCGTCCGGTTTGAGATCTTTGGCGGCAATCTGGAAATACGGCACGCGGGTGCCGTCCTTGGAACGCGCAAAATGCTGGCTCACTTGGTAGCCTGACGCGTCAAAATCCTGCGGCGCCTGTTTCAGCAGCGTCGCCTCACCGCCATCGAGGTTGCCCATATACAGTGAGGTCGGTTGCAGGAACCCGCTGACCGTCAGGAAATAGGCGTTGCTCTCTTCGTCGATGCCGCCGGCGGAAAGGGTGCTGATGGCGCCGGGGTTGCCCAGCGAACGACGTTGCCAGCTGCCGCCCTGCGGCGTCAGCACTTCCAGACGGTTGACCACGTTATCCATGATACTGAGGATCAGATGATCGCGGGTGCCGCTGTAGCCGCTCAGCGCCTGCTCCGCCGTTGGGGTAAACAGCAGTTGCAGCTCGCGCTTACCCGCCAGATAGTCATCGAAGTTGGCCGCCAGCAGCGCGCCGGACGGATAGCGCTTGCCGCCCACCTCCCAGTCGCTGCTCGGTTTGATCAGCAGCCATTCCCGATGCGTATCCAGCTCGGCGTCGGCCGGGATGTCGATTTTTTTCTGCCGGCCGTCCTGCATCAGCAAGAAATAGTCGCGGCGGTAGAAGTCCAGGCTGCGGCCGACGAAATCGCGCTCAAAACCCGGCGTGCGGTCGTGATAGGCGAAGACCGCCATGTCCTCGGGCTGCGCTTCGTACAGCGTTTCGGCGGCGCTCAGCGGCGTGCCGCGCCGCCAGCGCTTGGCGATGCGCGCGTAGCCGGACTGGGTCATCGAGCCGGGGCCGAAATCGGTGGCGATGAACAGCGTATCCCGATCGACCCAGGAGACCCGACTTTTCGCCACCGGTACATTAAAACCGTCTTTGACGAAGCGTTTGGCCACCAGATCGAATTCGCGGATCTCGGTGGCGTCACCGCCGTCCGGCGACAGCTGCATCAGGCAATAACGGTATTCCGGCGCCAGCGGTTGCGAGCCCTGATAGACCCAATCCTTGCCCTCCGCTTTGCCCAACGCATCGATATCCAGCACCGTCTCCCAGGCCGGTTTGGCCTTGCGGTACTCGTCCAGCGTGGTGCGCCGCAGCAGGCCGCGCGGGTTGGCCCGATCCTGCCAGAAGTTGTAATAGTACTCGCCGCGTTTGCTCACCCACGGGATTTGGGTGTCTTTATTAAGGATATCCAGGACTTCGCGCTCAATGCGCTGAAAGTCTTCGCCCTGGCCGAAACGCGCCACGGTGCGCTGATTTTCCTGCTGCACCCATTGCAGCGCTTTTTTACCCTGCAGCTCCTCCAGCCACAGGAAGTCATCGCCGGCGGCCGCGCCGCCCTCCGCCGCCATCGCCAGGCGGATACTGTTAGGTAATGAAGTCATCGCGAATACGGCTCCTGCGGTTTGCGCACTGAGTTTAATGAACTGACGTCGATTGGTGACCGGCAAAATCAAGCTCCTTTTGAGTCGGCTGCAACGCCGCCCCGTCATGGGCGACAGCCTGTGAAATAAGAGTCATTTTCAACAAGGTAGGCGTTTGGCGGCGCGGAGTCAAAGCCCGCGGCCACCGCGTTGAGTCAGGATTGAGGATAGTGGATCAGATCGTGGATGCGCACCGTTTGTGAACTGGCGTTGCGGTAGGCGTGCGGCCGATCGGCCTGAAAGCGCATCGCTTCGCCGGCCGCCAGGCTGTGCCATTCGCCGTCGATCGCCAATTCTAGTCGGCCGCTGATCACGATCACATGCTCGATCACGCCCGGCTCATGGGGCGACGATTCGCTGAGCGCGCCCGGTGCGAGATCGATGACGAACATATCGAAACCCAGCTGGCGGTCGTAGGGAAACAGCGGCACCACGCGCATATCAGCATTGTCCTGATCGTACACCGGCAGTTCACCGTAGCGGTGCAGCGTCGCCTGTTGCTGAGCGGGCGACGCCTCAAGAAAGGCGGAGAACGCCACGTTGAAGCCGGTGGCGATCTTCCACAGCGTCGCCACCGTCGGGCTGGATTCACCGCGTTCAATCTGCCCGAGCATCGCTTTGCTGACGCCGGTGTATTCCGCCGCCTGCGTCAGGCTCCAGCCGCGCTGTGTGCGCAGCGTGCGAAGGGTGTGCGCCAAATGGCCGGCAAGTTCCTGCATCCTGTTCTCCTCTGCGTATCGTGCCCGATTATACCCGCTTGTGCGCTATAACGCACGGTGCTATGCTGATTTCTTGTCGTGCGTTATAACGCACAATTACCGATTGGAGCTCCTCATGCGCCCAGCCCTCTCCCTGCGCCATCTGACCCTGCCCGCCATCATGGCCGGTTTTGTCGCCGTTCTGGTGGGTTACACCAGCTCTGCCGCGATCATTTTCCAGGCCGCCGCCGCCGCAGGCGCCACGCCGGCGCAGATCGGCGGCTGGCTGAGCGCACTGGGGATCGCGATGGGTGTCACCTCGCTCGGGCTCTCGCTTTACTACCGCACCCCGATCCTCACCGCCTGGTCGACGCCCGGCGCGGCGCTGCTGGTCACCAGCCTGCCCGGCACGCCGATCAACGAGGCGATCGGCGTGTTTATCTTCGCTTCCGGTCTGATCCTGCTGTGCGGCGTCACCGGGCTGTTCGCCCGCCTGATGGACTACATCCCGCAGGCGATTTCTGCGGCGATGCTGGCGGGGATCTTGCTGCGTTTCGGGCTGGACGCCTTCGCTTCGCTGCAGCTCAATTTCCCCCTCAGCGCCGGCATGGGGCTGGCCTATCTGCTCAGCCGCCGTTATCAACCGCGCTACGCCATCGTGCTGACGCTGGCGGTTGGGCTGGCGATCGCCGCGCTGCAGGGCAATATCCAGCTAACGCAGCAAGCGCCGGCGTTCGCCATGCCGGAATTTATCGCGCCGCATTTCAATTGGCCGACGCTGCTCGGCATCGGCGTGCCCTTCTTCGTGGTCACCATGGCTTCGCAAAACGCCCCCGGCATCGCCACGCTGCAGGCGGCGGGCTACCGCGTCCCCACCTCACCGCTGATCGCCTGGACGGCGCTGACCGCACTGCTGCTGGCGCCGTTCGGCGGCTTCTCGGTGTGCATCGCCGCGATCACCGCCGCCATCTGCATGGGGCCGGACGTGCATCCCGATCCGCAGCGACGCTATATGGGCGCGGTGGCCGCCGGCGGTTTCTACCTGCTGGCCGGGCTGTTCGGCGGCGCCATCGGCCTGCTGTTCAGCGCGTTGCCGGTCGCCCTGATCCACACCATCGCCGGGCTGGCGCTGCTCGGCACCATCGGCGGCAGCCTGCAACGCGCCCTGCATGATGAAAAGCAGCGCGACGCGGCGCTGATCGCCTTCCTCATCACCGCCTCCGGCGTCACGCTGCTCGGCATCGGTTCGGCCTTCTGGGGCATTGTCGGCGGCGCCATCGCCCATCTGCTGCTGTCGCTGCCGCGGCGAACCACCGAGGCGTAACGGGCGGTCTACATTGACAAGCGACGCCGTGGCGCCTTCACTTTCTCTGTCGTCTGAATGTCAATTCACCTAACAAGTGACACCGTCACCAAGGAAGCTTATGACCGAGAAAGCCGAGCTGTTGGCCCAGCGCCTGATACGCAATGTCGAACAGGTAGAGATGAAGCATGACCGGCGGCCGCCGCTGTATGACAGCATCGGCGCTCGTCTCGGCACCGGCACCGCCGCCGACAAGCTGGGCGCTTCTTTCGATTGTGTGGCGCCGGGCATGCGCTCCTGCCCCTACCATTTTCACTACGCTCAGGAGGAAATGTTCATCATTTTGGAAGGCAGCGGTACGCTGCGCGTGGCCGGAGAAATGCTGCCGATCGTCAGCGGGGATGTCATTTTCATTCCGCCTGGCCCGGAATACCCGCACCAGATCATCAACACCTCCGATGCGCCGCTGAAGTACCTGTCCGTCAGCACGCGCGAACAGCCGGAAGTGGTGATGTATCCGGACTCAGGCAAATACCAGGCGATGGCGCGCGGCAATGACGGCGAACAGGTGCGTTATCTGCAACGCCCTTCAGCCTCGCTCGATTACTGGCAGGATGAACCCTGAATCGCCGGCCGGCAACGGGAGATCCAACGCGCGCGCCGCCAGCTCGGCCACGCGGAAGTCGATATCCGCCGCCTGCCCGTCTTCCATAAACCAGGCGGCGGAGAGCCCCGCCCAGGCCAGGATCCATTGCAGCAAGCGCCGGCGTTCCAGCCCGGCCAAGCGACAGACCTGTTCCACGCGCCGCTGGAAAATGGCCGGGTCGGTGGCGATGCCGTAGTTGGGATTACAGAAGATATTGGCGTAATCGAAGCCCCGTTCGCCGTACAAACGCTTGGGATCGATCGCCAGCCAGCCGCGTTCGCCGAAGTCCAGCACGTTGTCATGGTGGATATCACCGTGCAGCACGCTTTCATCTCGCGGGCTACTCAGCAATTCCGCCGCCGTTGTGGCGCTGAGACGCAGCATGCCACCGTGCGCCTGCGCCGCCGGCCACAGCGAGCTGAACCACTCTTGCAACGGGATCAATTCGGGCAGCGGTGCCGCGCGCGGCGCATGCAAGGCGGCGATCGCCCGGCACAGGATCGCCGTGGCCTGCTCATCGTCGCCGTCACGCACCAGCTGCGCCAACGAGCTTTCGCCCTGTGCGCGCTCCAGCAGAATGCCGTCTTCGTGCCACGCCAACACCTGCGCGGCGCCTTCCCCGCGCCACCAGCACATCAGCTGGCCGCCGAAGCGCTCCTCCTGCTCGCGGGCGATCTTCAGCATGGCGGCCTCGCCCCGGTAACGCACCGGCATCAGCAGGCTGCTGTGGGTTTCGAAGGCTTTACCGTCCTGTTCCAGTTGCCAGCGTTGCAGGTAGGGAGTAAAAAGCGGGTTCATCGTCTCATGCGTCCTTGTGGCCGATCTGCGCCGCACTGTCACATTCGGGTGAGAGACGACGTATAAAATAAAGAGGGATGATACGCTCATATATCATCGGTGTGCGGCGTCTGGCCGCCGTTTCCTCAGTATCCTAACCAAGTTTGTCGCTTTTATTAACCGGTCTTGCGCGGGGTTTGATCATGACATCATTAAAACGCACGAATTATCCGCAGTTGCCTACGCCGGGCGGCCCCTATGTGCATGCGGTGCGCCACGGCGATCGCCTGTATGTGTCGGGCTTGACGGCCTTCGCCACCGACGCGCAAGGCTTGAACGCGCCGGAACAGACGCAGGAGATCCTCGAGCAATTGGCGACCATCGCCGCCAGCGAAGGCGTGAATCTCAAGGCCTTGATTAAAATCAGCGTGTTCCTGACCGACATCGCCGATCTGGCGGGCGTGCGCCCGGTGCTGTTTGACTATTTCGACGGCGCGCTGCCGGCCTGTTCACTGATGGCGGTCAGCGCGTTGTTCTCACCCGCAGTGTGTGTGGAAATTGAGGCGGTGATGGCGTTGCAATAAGGCGCGGCTAGAGCACAATGCTGATTCAGTTAAGCGTTTTTCTGCAGGCGTTCGTGACATTTTCGGTCGATAAAAGTGAGATGCCTCATGTGGCTCACGCACCTCGACCGAGCCAGGGGCCGAAGGCGCGGCCCCTGGCAACCCGCGCCTTTGCCCTATCAGACGGTTGGCTTTGCCAACTGCCCTCTCTCCGCCATAGCACATTGAGGCCGGTTGCGACAGGCGTCCCTGCCTGTCTCACCTGAAACCGCCGTCCATGGCGGTTTCTCCTAATGCGCTATGCCTGCGTTCGGCGTCTTCAAGGGCGCCCAACACCGCGCTCATCTCCAACTTCTCTGCCATAACCTCATCAGCGGCAGATTTCCCGGTAGCTGCCAGCTCGGGTGTTGACCTTTAACGCGCATCACCGGCTGCCGAGCAAGGCGGCGTTGTCAGGGGCAACCGGCCAGGGAAGGCCGGTTGAGGCGAGACTAACAGGGACGTTTGTCGCAGCCGACCCGCCCGACAATGCAGACACGGCGAGGGTATCCGCGCAGCGGACAGGCGGTGTTAAGCAAAGGCGCGGGTGTAGGGGCCGCGCCATCGGCCCCTACAATTGCCGTTCATGTTGGCCACAAAGAAATGCGGAACATTGACGGCAATTCCCCTGCACAGAACGCCCAGAGGCTGGATAAGAAAAATGCCACTCAGGCTTAAGTGAGCGGCATTGCGGCTAGAGCGCACCTTCATCCGGCATGCAGGGGCCGATCTTGAACCAGGCTTTGGCGATCTGCCCCTGTTCCACTTCGTAAATGGCGATGACATCCATTTTGCCGCGCCCCTGCGGGAAGTTGCGCGTCACCACTTCCTGATCGACCACCATATTCCCCACCGCCATGCGTTTTATCCGTTCGCCATACAGACTCGGCTCCTGGAAACGCACAAGATGCCGTTCACGGATCGCCGCCTTGCCGCTGGCCAGCAGCGTGTCGGGATGCTCGTAATACTGCGCGTCGTCCGCCCAGCAGGCCATAAAGGCCTCGATGTCGCGGGCGTTATAGGCGTCAAGCTGTTGTTGAACCACATCCTGCGGGCGTGCCGTTTTATCGTTCATCACATCCTCCTGCCGAAGTTAACCGCCGCATACGTCGAACCCATCACGTTAACCGCCCAGTGCTGCAGCTTGATGACACGGCGAGATTTGAATAAAAAACCAAAAATAGCGAATAAATAACCTATCACGCCCGATGGGTAATTCAAGCGCCCGCGCATAAATTTTCTGCGCCGCGCCAGGGGCGGTGAAAACCGCATAACGCCACGCGTTAATCTTTGCGGCGGTTAGGGAAATTCTGCTAATTTAGCGTGAACAGCCTGATGATAACGAAACGCTATGCAGCAAAAACCGGTGTTGGACGAAGCCAGACAGTTAAAACGACTCAACGCCGCCACGCGGCGCCAATCCCATATGTACAAATGGATCGCGCTGATTGCTGCGCTAGATGCGCTGTTGGTGTTTTGGTATGACCGAGATATGCGCAACGTCACCTTCTCGGGAGCGGTTGCGCTGGTGTGCGGCTATTTGTGGATCCGCGATCGCAACAAGGCCCGGGGTTACCGGCGCGAGTTCGACCGCAAATTCGGCAAGCGCAGCGGCGATTAAGGCTGCATTGCTTCCAGCACTTTAGCGCTGTCGACGATCTGCACGAACTTCACGATTTTTCCGGCGCGAAGCGTATAAATATGCGCAAAGGAGGCGCTGAAGGATTTGCCGGTGGCCCGGTAAGTGCCGTGATAAAAACCCTGAGCGATCACGTTGTCGCCGGCATCGTAAAAGTGATCGACGTCGGCGCGGTAACCTTGCCATTCGCTGCCCAGGCGCTGATGCACGTTCTTGATGATGTTCTCCGGGCCGATATAGGTACCGGCGTAAGGGAAACCCGCGGCTTCGGTCCACTCTGCATCGGGGGCCAGCGCCGCCAGCAGATTGCGGCCGTTTTCTTCGGAGCTGCCTTCATAGGTTGCGCGCACTATTTCAAGAGGGGTTGGCATGTCTCTTCTCCAAATGGCTGATGAGGATATTCCGGCCATCCCCGCGGACACAGGCTCTCACCAAGCGGAGACGGCGGAATGCGGCTATTCTAGGTTGCTTGTTTCGCTGCAAAAACCGCAGTTATGACAATAGTGGGTTGCACTTTAGTAAACAATAACCATTTTTCTGTCATTTTCCCGGCATCCGACACGGCTATGCTGATTGACCGATTTTCCCCAACAGGAGCTGAACGTGTCTTTACCCTCGCTGACGCAAGAGTTGTTACAACCGTTTTCCCCCTACCAAACGCTGGCGCAAACGCTGTTGCCGCTCACCCTCGAGTCGGACGACGGTTCGCATGACGTGGCGCACCTGCATCGAGTCTGGAAGAACTGCCGCCACATCAGCAAGCTGGAAGGCGGCGACCGGCGCATTCTCTGCGCGGCGGTGCTGCTGCATGACGCCGTGGCGGTGGAAAAAAACTCGCCGCAGCGCCATCTGGCCTCGCGCATGGCGGCGGAGCAAGCCACGCTGACGCTGACCCGGCTGGAATGGGCGCCGGCGGACATCGCGGCGGTAGCCCACGCCATTGAAGCGCACAGTTTTTCCGCTGGCATCCCCCCGCAAACGCTGGAGGCAAAGATCCTGCAGGACGCCGATCGTCTCGACGCCATTGGCCTGATTGGCGTGGCGCGCTGCTTCTATATCGGCGGCCGCATGCGCAGTGCGCTGTACGACGCCGCCGACCCGCGGGCCGAACATCGCCAATACGACGACAAACGTTTCAGCCTGGATCACTTCGAAACCAAGCTGTTCAAACTGCAAGACGGCTTCCAGACTGCCGCCGGGCGGCACATGGCCGAGCTTCGCACCGAACGCATGCGGCGTTTTGTCGATGATCTGCTGGAGGAGGTGTAATGCCGGCCTACGGGGCATTTTCGTTATGCCCATAACATTTTCGGTCACATAACACCGTTAAACTGAAAGCCAACTTCACCGAACGGGCGGCACAGATGAAAAAGTTGACGTTGAAAGAGATGACGGAAAGCGAGCAACGGGAAGTCAAAACCGAGCTGGACAAAGCGCGTAAAAGCCACGGCCGGCCGCTGACCAACGCCGAACAGCACAAGGTCAAGGATGAAGTGGTGGCGCGCATCATGGCCGCCAGAGCAAAGCTCGCCAAGGCAGAGCGTGCAGAACGCAAAGCCAACCGCTACCGGCCAAGCGGCGACACCTTCAGTTGGTCTGCCACTATCGGCTCCCGCCCGCCGCGCTGAGCCAGTCAAACCCTCCCCGCCGCGGCGGGGATTTTATTTATTAGCCAAACTCATCCCTGCTGATGAATCATGAATAACAATGTTATCAATCTGTTGTAAATTGACAGCCTGATGAAGAATATTCATTATCACCCCACTTCTCCTTTTCACGAGACTGCCATGGCCTACCCACGCAACGCTGATATTCTGATGACACCTGCGTTGTCCGTTGGCGGTTTGGCGGCGGTTAAATCGAAGAAACAGACGCTCATTTGACCGGGGCGCGCTGTCCCGTCAGATGAGCTGACTGGATGGCCCGCAACGCCCGGCCTTCAATTTTCTCATCTGGCTTCTCTGTCGGTCACACAGAAGGAATATTTTATGGCCTCATTTTCGGGTATTTGGGTGGCGATGGTTACCCCTTTCAATCAAGATGCCGTCGATCTGGCGGCAGTGAAACGCCTAGCGCGGCACCTGCTCGACGCCGGCATCGACGGCCTGGTGGTCTGCGGCTCTACCGGTGAAGCCGCCGCGCTGAGCAAGGAAGAACAGCTGGCGGTGCTCGACGCCGTGCTGGAGGTGGCGCCCGCCCATCAGGTGGTGATGGGCCTTTCCGGCAATAACATGGCCGCCACGCTGCAGATGCAGCAGGCCATTCAGCTGCGCGACATCGCCGGCGTGCTGATCCCGGCGCCTTACTACATCCGCCCTTCGCAATGCGGCCTGATCGACTATTTCACCCAGTTGGCCGACGCCTCCACCGTGCCGGTGATCCTGTACAACATTCCGCAGCGCACCGGCATCGCC
The DNA here is from genome assembly GCF_002752475.1 of Serratia sp. OLAL2. Taxonomy (NCBI): domain Bacteria; kingdom Pseudomonadati; phylum Pseudomonadota; class Gammaproteobacteria; order Enterobacterales; family Yersiniaceae; genus Serratia; species Serratia sp. OLAL2. The sequence continues at coordinate 774,685 of NZ_MSTL01000018.1, forward strand.
ATGGAGCTGGCCACGCTGCGCCGGCTCGCACGTCACCCGCGCATCACCGCCATCAAGGACTGCGGCGGCAACCCTGACGCTACCATGGCGCTGATCGCCGACGGCGAAATCGATGTGATGACCGGGGAAGACAATCTGATCCTCACCACGCTGTGCCTCGGCGGCACCGGTGCCATTTCCGCCGCCGCGCATGTTCACCCGGAACGTTTCGTCCAGCTGGTACAGCAAGTCGCCACCGGCGATCTGGCCGCTGCGCGCAGCAACTTCTATGAGCTGCTGCCGATGATCCACCAGATGTTCAGCTTCCCGAATCCGGCGCCGGTCAAGACGGTACTGGCCCAACAGGGGCTGATCGCCAATGAGTTACGTTCGCCCATGCAGGTGGCGCCGCAGGCGCTGCAACAGCAGATCGCCGCAACGCTGGCGCAGCTGCAGACAGCCGAGGCGCTCATCGGTTAAATTTGTAAGCTAAGCCGCTGTAATTTTGGCGCTATGGGACTACGATGAGAGGTTAAGCATGCCCGTCATTCGTCATCAACAAGGAGCTTCCGATGAAACTGTTCTATAAAGCCGGCGCCTGTTCGCTGTCCCCGCATATCGTGCTGCGCGAGGCAGGGCTGGATTTTACGGCGGAGAAGGTCGATCTGGCGCAGAAGAAAACCGAGAGCGGCGCCGATTACCTCGCCATCAATCCCAAGGGACAGGTCCCGGCGCTGCTGCTGGACGATGGCAGCCTGCTGACCGAAGGCGTGGCGATCGTACAATACCTGGCGGACCGCGTGCCGGACCGCAACCTGATCCCGGCGGCGGGCACCCTGTCGCGCTACCACGCGATCGAATGGCTGAACTACATCGCCACCGAACTGCACAAAGGGTTCAGCCCGCTGTTCAACCCGAAGACGCCCGAGGAATACAAAACCATCGCGCGCGCCAGGCTGGAGCAGCAGTTCAGCTATCTGGATTCGGTGCTGGCGAAGCAGCACTTCCTGTTGGGGAGCCGTTTCAGCGTGGCTGACGCCTACCTGTTCACCGTGCTGCGCTGGGCATTCGCCCTGCAGTTTGACGTGCGCAAGCACGCCCATCTGGCGGCCTGGTTCGATCGCGTTGCGGCGCGCCCGGCGGTAGATGCGGCGCTGAACGCCGAAGGATTGAAGTAAACACTCGGCCCCGGTGGCCATCGCCGGGGCCCGTTGCACTTACAGTTTTACCGCTTTGAATTCGCTGCGCGGCTGCACGATCCGATCCTGCGCCGCCACCACCTGCAGCTCGTATTCCCCCATCTCCTGAGTCGTCAGCATCACCTCATACACGGCGGCGGTCACGTGCTCCAGCGCTTTATCCAGCGCCTCGCCCTTCAGTAGATCCACCAGCAGCAGACCGCTGGTCAAATCGCCGACGCCGACCGGCTGACGCGCGCCGAAGTCCACCAGCGGCCGGCTGATGTGCCAGGCCTCGTCCGCCGTCACCAGCAGCATTTCGAAGCAGTCGGCGTGATAGCCGGCGCGGGCCAGGTGCTTAACCAGCACCAGCCGCGGCCCTTTGGCGATCAGCACGCGGGCGGCCTGCACCGCATCGGCCACGTTGGCGACGGCCATCTGGCTCAGCATTTCCAGCTCCAGCAGGTTCGGCGCCACCATGTCGCTGCACGGCAACGCCTGGCGGCAGTGAAACTCGGCCACGCCCGGCGCCACGATGCAGCCTTTTTCCGGATGCCCCATCACCGGATCGCAAAAATACCAGGCGTTCGGGTTCGCCTGCTTAACCTGACGCACGATCTCCAGAATATGGTCACCCTGCTCCGGCGAACCGATATAACCGCTCAGCACCGCATCACAGCGCTTCAGTTGATCGATATTGGCGATACCCTGCGCGATCTCAGTCAGGTGGCTGGCCGGCATGACGCAGCCGGTCCACTGGCCGTATTGCGTATGGTTGGAGAACTGCACCGTGTTCAGCGGCCAGACGTTGACGCCCATGCGGCGCATCGGAAACTCAGCCGCACTGTTGCCGGCGTGACCAAACACCACGTGCGACTGGATAGAAAGAATGTTTTTCATCGACAGACTCGTTCTGAATACGGCAGCCGGGCGGCTGCCCAAAAATAAAGGGGCCGCCAGGGCCCCTTACCGTCATTATTCGCTTACTGCCAATCCACCAGGCAGTAGTGTTTCTTGCCGCGACGCAGCAGCGTGTAGCGGCCGAACAGACGATCTGAATCGCTGAAGCGGTATTCGGCATCGGACTGTTTCTCACCGTTGATGGTCACCGCGTTGGAACCGATCATGGTGCGCGCCTGGCCGCGTGACGGCACCAGTTCGGCATTCACCAACGCCTGCTGCAGATCGGCGTCGCCATCCAGTTTGATGGTCGGCATACCGTCCTGCGCCAGTTGGGCGAAGTCCGCTTCGGTCATGTCATGCAGCGCGCCGGAGAACAGGCTCTGCGTGATGCGCTTGGCGGCCGCCAGGCCTTCCGCACCGTGCACCATGCCGGTCACTTCTTCCGCCAGCACGTACTGGGCGCGCGGCGCCTTGCCGCTGTTTTTGTCTTCTTCTTCCAGCGCGTTGATGTCTTCCAGGCTCATGAAGGTGAAGAATTTCAGGAAGCGGTAAACGTCAGCGTCGGCGGTATTGATCCAAAACTGGTAGAACTTGTACGGGCTGGTTTTTTCCGGCGCCAGCCAGACCGCGCCGCCTTCGGTTTTACCGAACTTGGTGCCGTCTGCTTTGGTGATCAACGGCACGGTCAGGCCGAACACCTGTTTCTGGTGCTGACGACGCGTCAGATCGATACCTGAGGTGATGTTGCCCCACTGATCGGAACCACCGATCTGCAGCTCCACCTGGTGGCGGTTGTACAGCTCGGAGAAATCGTAGCCCTGCAGCAGGTTATAGGAGAACTCGGTGAAGGAGATGCCGGAGTCGTCGCGGTTCAGGCGCTGCTTGACCGCTTCCTTGTTGATCATCTGGTTGACGGAGAAGTGCTTGCCGATGTCACGCAGGAAGGTCAGCACGTTCATGCCGCCGAACCAGTCGTAGTTGTTGGCCGCGATGGCGCTGTTGCTGCCGCAGTCGAAATCGAGGAACGGGGAAACCTGTTTGCGGATCTTCTCGACCCACTCGTTCACCGTATCGGTGGTGTTCAGCTTGCGCTCCGCCGCTTTGAAGCTCGGATCGCCGATGAGGCCAGTGGCGCCGCCCACCAACGCTACCGGCTTGTGGCCGGCCAGCTGGAAGCGCTTCAGGCACAACAGAGGAACCAGATGGCCCAAATGCAAGCTGTCAGCGGTCGGATCGAAACCGCAATACAGTGCAATTGGCCCTTGCGCCAGTCGCTCCGCTAACGCTTCCTCATCCGTAACCTGGGCAACGAGGCCCCGCTCTTGCAGTTGTTTAATCAAGTTGCTGCTTGCCATCAATGACTCCATGTATAAACGAATGCACCTTTGCCGGTACACGGCCTTTCGCCCAGTGGCGAAATAAAAATTCAGGGTAGCGCATAGAATAAAGCGCCGGCGGCGTCAGCACCAGCGCTTAGAGGGGATTTTACGTCTTCAAGGTGCCAGTCGGTCAATTTTCCAGTCATTCCCGTCCCGCTGATACAGGAAACGGTCATGCAGGCGATGGGCGCCGCCTTGCCAGAACTCGACGGAGTCAAATTTCACGCGGAATCCGCCCCAGAAACTCGGCAACGGCACTTCGCCCTGCTGGAACTTTTGCTTCAACTCGAGGAATTTGCTTTCCAGCACGCCGCGCGCGGAAATGCGCGACGACTGCTGCGACACCCAGGCGCCGATCTGGCTGTCCTTCGGCCGGCTGTTGAAGTACTTCAGCACCTCGAGGGTCGACAGGCGCTCCACCTGCCCCAGGAAAATCACCTGACGGTCGAGCATGTGCCAGGGGAACAGCAGGCTGATATGCGGGTTTTGCGCCAGCTGCTGTGCCTTGCGGCTGCCGAGGTTGGTGTAGAACACCAGCCCCTGCTCATCGAAATGCTTGAGCAGCACGATGCGCTGATACGGCTGGCCGTGTTCGTCGACGGTGGCGACGCACATGGCGGTAGGATCGGCCAGGCGCGCGTCGCAGGCCTGTTTCAACCAGCGCTCGAACAGTTCGAGCGGGTTGGCGGTCAGATCGTTGCGGCGCAGGCCGCCTCGGGTATATTCACGGCGCAGGTCCGCAACATCAAACTCATTCTTTTCAATCATCTGGTTTATCGACCAACTGAAAAAATCCGTCGTTACATTCTGCGCCTGCGGCGTCAGGAACTCAATCGCTCCGACGCCGCCGTGACCGTCACTCCGTCAACACGCAGTCGCTCATGACTACCTTGCCGTTGCGCTCAAGATAGGCGTTACGATCTTTCGACCAAAAAGTGTATTTACCGTCGCTGTATTTGGCACCGGTCAGCGCCAGCACCTGCTTAAGATGCAGTTGCTCGCCGTCCATCAGCAGGCTGACTTCGCTCGCCTTGCCGTCGAGCCCCACCGTCAGCGGCGTAGTGCCGCACTGGTAGTGCATCGTCTGGCTGCTCTGCGGCAGGATGTAGCTGCAGCCGGACAACGCCAGCGCGCCGGCGACGAAAATGACTTTTTTCATGCTGTTGCTCCTTAGAGAAATCCTTCACAGGTTATCCTAACAGAGCTAACGGCCCCTCAACGGCAAAACCGGATAAATCCCACCCAGCACCGTTTCACGGCTGGCGCCGGTGACCGAAGGCAGGTTGCCGGCCTGGCCGGACAGCGTGCGAAACGCCAGCCAGGCAAAGGCCAGCGCCTCCATGTCGTCTCCGCTGACGCCGCAATCGTCGGTCAGCCCGACCTCCGTGCCCGGCAACAGCGCCGACAGGCGCGCCATCAGCAGCGTGTTGCGCGCTCCGCCACCGCAGACCAGCAGGCGCTCGCACCCGCCGGCTAGTTGTACCTGTTCGCTGATGCTGACGGCGGTCAGCTCTGTCAGCGTGGCCTGCACGTCGACCGGCGCAATCGCCGGCAATCCGGCCAGCTGCCGCTCCAGCCAGGCGATATTGAAATACTCTCGGCCGGTGCTTTTCGGCGCCGGTAGCGCAAAGTAAGGGTCCGCCAGCATTTGCTGCAACAGCGGCAAGCAGACTCGCCCCTGCATCGCCCAGCCGCCGTCCTGATCGTAAGGTTGCGCACGGTGACGCCAGACCCAGGCATCCATCAGCATATTGCCCGGCCCGGTATCGAAACCGCGCACCGGCGCACCGGGCAACAGCAGAGAAAGGTTGGCAATGCCGCCGACGTTCAGCACCATACGCCGCTCGACGGGATGCCCCAGCAGCGCCTGATGAAACGCAGGCACCAGCGGCGCGCCCTGCCCGCCGTAGGCCATATCGCGCCGGCGGAAATCGCCGACGGTGGTGATATTGGTCAGCGCGGCGATGCGGTTGTTGTCGCCGAGCTGCATCGAGAAACGCGCGTCGCCTTCCGGTTCGTGCCACACCGTCTGGCCGTGGCAACCGATGGCGGTGATCTGCTCGGCGTCGATGCCGGTTTGCTTCAGCAGGCCAAGCACCGCCTCGCCAAACAGCGTGCCCAGCTGTGCGTCCAATCGGCCGACGGCGGCCAGCGTGGTCTGCTGCCCCTGGCACATCCCCAGGATCTCTTTTTTCAGCGCGATCGGCATCGGATGGCTATAGCTGGCCTGCTGCGCCACCATGCGATCGTCGATCGCGGCCAATACCACATCGATTCCGTCCAGACTGGTGCCGGACATGACGCCTATATAGCGGCCTGACTTCATAGCAACATCCTCTAACCCGCGCGGTAAGCAAATTTTATCCTGACAAATAAACCAGAATTGCCGGATTAACGCCATGAATTATGATGCTTTTTTTACACGCCGTGAGCCAGGTGCGCCGCGGTGGCACATTTCATGTGTTAAACCGTGCGTTAACCGGCAACGGAATGTCGGTGAGGCTGTCATAAAGGTAAACCGCGGTTTATTATTGGTTGAACAGAGAAAAGTTAAGCTGCGTGCAGCGATGAGGCATGGCGCTGTATCAACTTTCAGCCATACTTTGTCTATCATTTTCACTGAATCTTGCCTGGTGAGCATTGCCAGGTTATGGACTACTACCATCAGGAGTTTTATATGATCAAGCGTCTTCTCGTCGTTGCCGTCGCCGCCGTTACGTTGGCTGGGTGTGCCAATGAATCCATGTCCGGCGATGTCTACTCGTCCTCGCAGGCCAAACAGGTGCAGAACGTCACCTACGGGACGCTGGTTTCCGTGCGTCCGGTGAAAATTCAGGGCGGGGAAGGTTCCAACGCCTTGGGGATGATCGGCGGCGCAGTGATTGGCGGGCTGTTGGGTAACACCGTTGGCGGCGGTACCGGTCGTACGCTGGCTACCGCGGCGGGCGCTATCGCCGGCGGCGCAGCGGGCAACAGCATCGGTGAAGTGGCCGGTCGTACCTCAGGCTACGAGCTGGAAATCAAAACCGACCAGAAAGAGAACATCGTCGTGGTGCAGAAAGCGGGCGACACCAAGTTCAGCCCGGGCCAGCGCGTGCGCATGGCGCGCATGGGCGACACCATCACCGTCTCTCCGCTGTAAGTCAGCCGGCGGCACACGGCAAACCGGAGGCAATCGCCTCCGGTTTTATTTCTGATGCTGTGAAACTGTAATCGTAGAAAATAAGAATATTATTATTTGTTCTGCAGTTCGGTGATATTTTGTTCTAACTTGCCAATCAGCCCTACCAACAGATGCACTTCGTCGGCGGTAATGCCGCTTAAAATCTCACTGCGCGTAGACGTGATCACACTATCGACTTCTCTGATGATCGGATCGGCCGCTTCGGTCAACTTGATGCGCTTCGCACGGCGATCGTTGGCACAGGTGTGACGCGTGATAAGCCCCTTCTCCTCCAGTTGGTCCAGCGTGCGAACCAGTGACGGTTGCTCGATACCGATCGCCTTGGCCAGCTGGATTTGCGACTGCTCCGGCGGCAAGCGATTGATATTGTGCAACGTAACCCAATGCGTTTGGGTCAGCTCCAACGGCTTGAGCCGGTGATCGATGAGCGCTCGCCAAACACGAACCAATCGTGCTAAATCTGAACCTAATGTTGACTCCACTTACCCCTCCTTATAATTAGCATGCTAACATTACCTCCCAGAGCTTAGACTATTTTGGGTAACTCACATTAAAAACACAAATGTATATAATGTATATTGTGGAAATAACCACTATTTTTAGCCGCTATTGTTTAATCGTTATGCAAATATTCAACATATTCACCCTTAGGGATTGTTAATGTGAATACATCATGGTTACACACCTCATCCCCCTTACCCGATTTGGTCCTGGGGGCATCGCTTTATTTTCCACCTATATTTAAAGCTTTTTTACTAGGACTGGTCTTATGGCTGCTGATTCATCAGCTGCTGAGAGACTGGATGTATTCCGGTGAAATCTGGCATCCCATGTTGATGGACCTGTCCATTTTCGTTCTGACCGTCAGCGGTTCCTTATGGATTTTAGCGAGTTGGTAACCCATGCAGCATAAAACATTAAAATACTTCTCTACGGTGATCGTCTGCGCCATTGCCGTCTGCGCCGGTTGGTGGCTCTGGAATTATTATATGCAATCCCCATGGACCCGTGACGGAAAAGTGCGCGCAGAACTCGTCAATATCACCCCTGAAGTCTCTGGAAGATTAGAGAAAATAAGCGCGAATGACAATCAGTTCGTACCTGCGGGAAGTCTGATTTTTACCCTCGACCCGGTGCCCTACCAGATTGCGCTGGACAATGCCGAGGCCGCGGTGGCAAAAGCGCAATCCGATCTGGCCAAAGCGGACCATGAGGCTGCCCGCCGCCGCGGTTTACCGCGTAACGTTATTTCCGCTGAAGACTTGGACGAGTCCAATTTAGCCGCTCAGGCAATGAAGGCCGCCTATAAAGCCGCCCTGGCCAACCTGGAACAGGCCAAATGGAATTTGAGCAAAACCAAAATTTATGCGCCAACCGACGGTTATATCACCAACCTGCAGGCACGCGTCGGAAACTACGCCAACGCCGGCACGCCCCTGGTGGCGTTGGTGGATGTGCATTCGTTTTATGTGCTCGGATATTTCGAAGAAACCAAGCTGAAGCATATAAAAGAAGGCAATAAAGCGGACATCGTTTTATATAACGGCAACACGCCGCTACAGGGGGAAGTAGAGAGCATCGGACGCGCCATTTACGATCAGAGCGTCGACAGCAGCAACGATCTATTAATGGACGTTAAGCCCAATGTTCCTTGGGTACGTTTGGCCCAGCGTGTGCCGGTGCGGATAAAATTGCTCAACGTGCCCGCCGATTTGACGCTGGTCGCCGGTACCACCTGCACCATTTCGATTCATCAGCGGAACTAAAGTGTGAACCTGCCTTTTCTGGAGTGGAGCCGTACCCCCTGGGGTAAGGCGACCGGCGGCCAATGGCGCTATGCGCTGCGCAACTCGCTGGCGATGTGTCTGGCGTTGTGGGTGGCGTTCGTGCTCGAGCTCGACGAACCCTATTGGGCGCTCACCTCCGCCGCGGTGGTGAGTTTCCCCACCATCGGCGGCGTGATCAGCAAAAGCATCGGCCGCATCTTCGGCAGCCTGGTGGGCGCCGCCGCCTCGGTAGCGATCGCCGGCCACTGTCTGAACGATCCCTGGCTGTTTACGCTGTTCATCGCCGCCTGGATCGGGCTGTGCACCTACGTCTCGAATCATTACCAAAACAACGTCTCTTACGCCTTCGCGCTGGCGGGCTATACCGCCGCCATCATCGCCTTCGGTACGGTCAACGTCACCGATACCCAGCAGATATTCGATATCGCTCAGGCGCGGGTTTGCGAAGTGATCACCGGTATTCTGTGCGGCGGGTTGATGATGATGATCCTGCCCAGCACCTCTGACGGCGAAGCCTTGCTGACCTCGCTGCGGCGCATGCAGCTACGCCTGCTGGAGCACGCCGCCATGCTGTGGCAGCCGGAGGTCACCGCGCAGATGCGCACCTCGCACGAGGGGGTCATCGGCCAGATCCTGACCATGAACCTGCTGCGCATTCAGGCATTCTGGAGCCACTACCGGCTGCGGCGGCAAAATAACCTGCTCAACTATCTGCTGCACCAGCAGCTGCGCATTACCAGCGTCATTTCCAGCCTGCGCCGCATGCTGCTGAACTGGCCGGATCGCCCTGCTAATCTGATGCCGGTGCTGACACAGCTGCTGGACGAGCTGCGCGATCCCGCCACCGATAAATATCGCTTGGCGCGTCTGCTCCAGCAGATCGCCCCGCAAGATGCGACGGACTACCGCCATCGCGCCTTCTGGCTGCGGTTGCGCGATTTCTGTTGGCTTTACCTGCGCTGCAACCGCTGGCTGCTGCGGTTGGAAAGCGCCACGGCGGTCAGCGATCTCCAGCCGCCGCACGTCACCTCACTGGCGCGCCACACCGACAGCTACGAAGCCGCCTATAACGGCCTGCGCACCTTTTTATGCATCGTGATCGGCTGCGCCTACTGGATCAACACGCAGTGGGACGCCGGCAGCGCGGCGCTAACGCTCACCGCCATCAGCTGCGTGCTCTACTCCTCCACGCTTTCGCCGATCAACAGCGTCAGCACCTTGCTCAAGGCGGTGCTGCTGCTCTCGGTCGCCTGCTTTGTGGTGAAATTCGGTTTGATGATCCAGATTGACGACTTCTGGGTGTTCTGCGCCTTCCTGTTCCCTATTCTGGTGACCATGCAAATGCTCAAGCTGCAGAATCCGCCTTATGCCGCGCTCTGGGGGCAGCTGATCGTCTTCATGGGCTCGTTTCTGACCGTCAGCAACCCGCCGAGCTATGACTACCAGTCCTTTATCAATGACAACATCGGTAAAATCGTCGGTGTATTGCTGGCCGGGTTGGCGTTTCAGATCCTACGCCCCAGTTCGGACAAGCGAAAGAGCCGCCGCATTATCCGCGCGCTGCGGCGCGATTTTATCGATCAGTTGAGCAAAAAGCCGCAGCAGAGCGAAAGCCAGTTCGAATCGCTGATCTACCATCGCATCAGCCAACTCAATCAGAGTCAGGATCAGGAGGCCCGCACCTGGCTGCTGCGCTGGGGCGTGGTGCTGCTCAACTGCAGCCATATCGTCTGGCAGCTGCGCGACTGGCAGACCCGTTCCGATCCGCTGTCGGCGGTGCGCAACGTCTGTATCCACTGCCTGCGCGGCATTATGACGGAGAAAGGCGTGCAGCACAGTTCGCTGGACGCCACGCTGCAGGAGCTGCTGCGCATGAGCAACGCGTTGGCGCACCACCCGGAACAGGCGGCGCGCGATCTGGCCGGCCTGATCTGGCGGCTCTACTGCTCACTGCAGCAATTGCAACAGGCGATGGGGCAGCCCGCCGCCGCACCGGCCGTTAGCGGCGGATGATCACTTGACCACGCCGCAGGCGAAGCGTTCGCCGCCGCCGCCGAGCGGCTGTGGATGATCCGAATGGTTATCGCCGCCGGCGTGCACCATCAGCGCCTTGCCCTCTATTTCGCTGATTTTTTTCAGCCGCGGTGCCAGCACCGGGTAGTTTGCCATGCCGTCGGCGGTCACATAGATGGCCGGCAGATCGCCCAGGTGCCCGTCGGCGTACGGCCCGAGGTGTTTCCCGGTCTTTTGCGGGTCGAAATGTCCGCCGGCCGCCAGCGCCGCCACCGCTTTACCTTCCTTCATGCCCGGCTCGCAGCTGCCTTTTTCATGCACGTGGAAACCGTGTACTCCGGCCGGCAACGCTTTCAGGCTCGGCGTGAACAGTAAGCCATACGGCGTTTCGCTGATGACTACCTTGCCGATATCCTGACCGATACCCTGCCCGGTCACCAGATGCATCTCAACGTCAGCTGTCGCCGCCTGAGCCGCGCCACACGCCATCAAGCCGAGCGCCGCATACCAATAACGTTTCATCAATCAGTCTCCTTAATGACTACATCGAGCTATCAGTATAGGAGAGCCTGCGTCGGCACTGTTAACCAACGCACAATCTCGCTAATTTGATTCGCAGGCCTAATATTTAGCACTAATAATAATTCTACCGATGTTGGTCCTCTGACCAGCTGTCGTTCGGCTAACGTTGTTTCCCTGTTTCCACCGCCGACGCATGAGAGTTCACTCCCCGGCCAGGCGGCATACTTCATAAGGAACTGATATGGGCATCTTTAGCTATAAGGATCTGGACGAAAATGCGTCGAAGGTGCTGTTTTCCGACGCCTTGGCCATCTCTACCTACGCTTACCATAATATCGATAACGGCTTCGATGAAGGCTATCACCAGACCGGTTTCGGCCTCGGTCTGCCGCTGACGCTGGTCACTGCGCTGATCGGCAGTACCCAGTCGCAGGGTGGCCTGCCTGGCCTCCCTTGGAACCCCGACTCCGAACAGGCCGCGCAGGAGGCGGTAAACAATGCCGGCTGGTCGGTGATCAGCGCCGCGCAGCTCGGTTACGCCGGCAAAACCGATGCGCGCGGCACCTACTACGGCGAGACAGCCGGTTACACCACCGCGCAGGCCGAAGTACTGGGCAAATATGACAGCGAAGGCAATCTCACCGCCATTGGCATCTCATTTCGCGGCACCAGCGGCCCGCGCGAGTCGTTGATCGGCGATACCATCGGCGATGTGATTAACGATCTGCTGGCCGGGTTCGGGCCGAAAGGCTATGCCGAAGGCTATACGCTGAAGGCCTTCGGCAATTTGCTGGGCGACGTGGCGAAATTCGCTAAGGCCCACGGGCTGAGCGGTGAAGACGTGGTGGTCAGCGGCCACAGCCTCGGCGGGCTGGCGGTCAATAGCATGGCGGCGCAGAGCGACGCCAACTGGGGCGGCTTCTACGCGCAGTCCAACTATGTCGCCTTCGCCTCGCCGACCCAGTACGAAGCCGGCGGTAAGGTGATCAACATCGGCTACGAGAACGACCCGGTGTTCCGCGCGCTCGACGGCACCTCACTGACCCTGCCGTCACTGGGCGTACATGATGCGCCGCACGCCTCCGCCACCAACAATATCGTCAACTTCAACGACCACTACGCGTCGGACGCCTGGAACCTGCTGCCGTTTTCCATTCTCAACATTCCGACCTGGCTGTCGCACCTGCCGTTCTTTTATCAGGACGGCCTGATGCGGGTGCTGAACTCCGAGTTTTATTCACTGACCGACAAGGACTCGACCATCATCGTCTCCAACCTGTCGAACGTGACGCGCGGCAATACCTGGGTGGAAGACCTGAACCGCAACGCGGAAACGCACAGCGGACCGACGTTTATCATCGGCAGCGACGGCAATGATTTGATCAGGGGCGGCAAAGGCAACGACTATCTCGAGGGCCGCGACGGTGACGATATCTTTCGCGACGCCGGCGGCTATAACCTGATCGCCGGCGGCAAAGGCCACAATATCTTCGATACCCAGCAGGCGTTGAAAAACACCGAGGTCGCCTACGACGGCAACACGCTTTACCTGCGCGATGCCAAGGGCGGCATTACGCTGGCGGACGACATCAGCACCCTGCGCAGCAAAGAAACCTCCTGGCTGATTTTCAGCAAAGAGGTGGATCACCAGGTGACAGCAACCGGATTGAAATCGGATGCGGGCCTCAAAGCCTATGCCGCCACTACCACCGGCGGCGACGGCGATGACGTCCTGCAGGCTCGCGGCCACGACGCCTGGCTGTTCGGCAACGCCGGCAACGACACGCTGATCGGCCACGCCGGCGGCAATCTGACCTTCGTCGGCGGCAGCGGCGATGACATCCTGAAGGGCGTCGGCAACGGCAATACCTTCCTGTTCAGCGGGGATTTTGGCCGCGACCAGCTGTATGGCTTCAACGCCACCGATAAACTGGTGTTTATCGGTACCGAAGGCGCCAGCGGGAATATTCGCGACTACGCCACGCAGCAAAACGACGATCTGGTGCTGGCCTTCGGGCACAGCCAGGTCACGCTGATCGGCGTCTCGCTCGATCACTTCAATACCGATCAGGTGGTGTTGGCCTAAGGATCAGCATAAAAAAAAGCCGGGCGCTTTCGCCGCCCGGCTTTCCTCTTTCTGCTCCGCCTTAGGGCACGTCATACCCCAGCGCCGCCTTGCGAATGCGGAACCACTGCTGGCGGTTCAACACCAGTTTCTGCGCCTTCAGCGCCGAGCGCACCCGCTCAATCTTGCCGGAGCCGATAATCGGCAGCGGCGAAGACGGCAGGCGCATCACCCAGGCATACACCACCTGCTCGATGGTCTCGGCGCCGATCTCTTGCGCCACTCGCTGCAGCTCGTCGCGCAGCGGCTGGAACTCAGCATCGTTGAACAAGCGGCCGCCGCCCAGGCAGGACCAGGCCATCGGCTTGATGCGCAGCTGCTGGCACTGGTCGAGCGTGCCGTCCAGGATCGCCGGTTGGTGAATCGGCGAGATCTCCACCTGATTGGTGACCAGCGAGAACGGCAGGCGCGACTGCAGCAGTTGGAACTGCGCAGGCGTAAAGTTGGAGACGCCAAAATGGCGCACCTTGCCGCTTTTGTGCAGCGCGACAAAGGCTTCGGCCACGTCGTCAGCGTCCATCAACGGATCCGGGCGGTGGATCAGCAACAGGTCCAGGTAGTCGGTATGCAGATGGCGCAGCGACTGTTCCGCGCTCTGTACGATATGATCGCGGTCGGTGATGTAGTGGCCGATCGGGTTGCCGGGCTTGGCGGTGGTGGCGATGCCGCACTTGGTCACCAATTCCAGCGACTGGCGCAGCGCCGGCTTCAGGCGCAGCGCATCGCCGAACGCCTGTTCGCAGGCATAGCCACCGTAGATATCGGCGTGATCGGCGGTGGTGACGCCCAGTTCGACATGCTGTTCGATGAACGTCAGCAGCTGCTGCGGCGACATGCCCCACTCCATCAACCGCCAGTAACCGCAAATCATGCGGGAAAATTCAGGCCCCTGCGGCGCGAGACGAATACGTTCTACCATTGCGAAAACCTCATGACATTAGTTGTCAGTCAGCATACACAAGCCAGTGAGGCACAGGGAAGCGGTAAGCCACACGAACGTGCGGCAGATCAGGAAAGGTTAAAACAGTGACGGCTGCTCCGGCAGCGGCTCGTCGGGCGCTTTATTGGCACGCTGCAGCCGCAGGAAGCGTTGACGGCACAGGCGCAGCACCTCGCGCTTTTGCGCGTCGCTCATGTTCATCCAGCCGAAACGCTCCTCGCGGCTGCGTAGGCAGCCACGGCAGAATCCGCGATCGTCAGCCTGGCAAATGCCGCGACACGGGCTGGGAATGTCGAAAAACTCAAGCTGCTGCGCCACGAGGCTCCTCCTGCGTTCTCTTGCTAATTGAAGACGCCATCGCCGCCGCTGGCAAGTCCCTTTTCGCCATTGCGGCGAAAATAGTCGCGCAAATAGCGCAGCGCCTGGCGGCTTTTCTCCGGCATAGTGCGTTCGAGCGTCAGCGCGTTCAGCCGCAGCGGCGCCGGCCGCCACTCCGGCAACAGCAGCAACAGCTCGCCGCGCTGCAGCTCATCGCCAATTTCATACAGCGGCTGAACGGAAATGCCCAGCCCGGCACGGGTAAAGGCGCGCATTACGTTCATGCTCTCACTGACGATCTGCCCTTCCGCCAGCCGTAGCTTAACCTGCTGGCCGGACTGATGCAGCAAGTCCAGATGGGCCCCGCTGTAGCCGCTGGAGATCCAGCGGTGCTGCACCAAATCCTGCGGTTTTTCCGGCACCCCATGCTGGCTGAGATAACGCGGCGCGGCGCACAGCACCATCGGCCACGCCGTCAGCGGATGCGCGATCATATTGGCGTCCGCCAGTTGACGGTTGGCCCGCAGCGCGATGTCGACCCGCTGTTCTATCATGTCGACGATGCGATCGTCCGCCAGCACCCGCAGCGTCAGCTTGGGGTGCGCCTGCAACAGCGGCGACAACGCCTCCGCCAACGAACGGCCGCCGATGCCGACCGGGGTGGCGATGCGCAGCTCGCCCACCAGCGTATCCCGCAGCTCCGCCAGCCGCTGCTCCGCCTGCTTCGCCTGTTGCAGCATCGCCTCGCAGCCGGGATAGAACGCGGCTCCCGCCTCGGTCAGCGCCAGACGGCGGGTGGAACGATGCAGCAATGGCACCCCGAGCGCCTTCTCCAGCGAGCGCATATGCTGACTGACCGCCGACGGCGTCATGCCCAGACGCCGCGCCGCGCCGGCCAGCGATCCCTCCGCCACCACGGTGGCGAATACCGCCATTCGATTGAGTTTATCCACGATTATGAAGTTTTACTTAATCAAGAAAGCATGAATATGGCACTAATCACGGCTATTGTTAAGGACTAGAGTAGACACCACGCAGCAGGCACATCGGCCTGCCTTACGATACTGAACCTATCCCCGAAGGAGCATACAGATGAAAGTAGCCATTATTGGAGCAACCGGTTTTGTTGGCCGCCGCGTGGTAGATGAAGCGCTGGCTCGCGGTATTCAGGTAACGGCAATCGCCCGCCAGAAAAAAGATTTGCCGGAGCACGCCAATCTGACCATCGCACTGGGCGACGTCGCCGACACCGCCTGGCTGGCGGGGCAGTTGCACGGTCAGGATGCGGTGATCAGCGCCTACAATCCCGGCTGGGGCGAAGACAACCTGTATGAGAAGACTACGCGCGGCGCCCAGCAGATCCTTACCGCTGTCGGGCAGGCAGGCGTCAAGCGCCTGTTGGTGGTGGGCGGCGCAGGCAGCCTGGAAGTGGCGCCGGGCGTTGAACTGGTGGATACGCCGCAGTTCCCGGAAAATATCCGCCCCGGCGCGCAGGCGGTGCGCGATCTGCGCAATAAACTGCGCAACGAATCGGCGCTCGACTGGACCTATCTCTCGCCGGCCGCCCTGCTGGAGCCGGGCAAACGCACCGGCCAGTTCCGCCTCGGCACCACGCAACTGCTGATGAACGGCGACGCGCCGGCCAGCATTTCGGTGGAAGATCTGGCGGTCGCTATCGTTGATGAGATTGAAAAACCTCAGTTTATTCGCGCGCAATTCACCGCCGCCTACTAAACGGCCCCACCGCCAGGCCATAAGGCCTGGCGGTTTTCACGTATTCTCCGTCGCCAGTATTCTGAATTTCTAAGGTTTTCTTAAGTTTCATCCGGTAGATTTCACGACATTATCTACTTTCAGGATCCCGACATTGGCAATGTGGTTACGTCAACGCTTACAGTGCAACAGCCTCGGTTTTACCCTCGCCACCGCCCTGTTCTTCACTCTATTTCAAAACGCGTTATTCCTGCATCGCGCCTGGTCGTATATCACCTTCGATAGCGTCCACAGCGTGATTTTCGCGGCGAGCATGCCGGTGGTGATCTTTTGTGCGCTGAATATTATCTTCAGCGTGTTGACCGTGCCCTACCTGCGTAAGCCGTTGATCATCTTTTTCTTGCTCGGCAGCGCCGCAGCCAACTATTTCATGTTCAGCTATGGTGTGGTGATCGACGGCAACATGATGCAAAACGCCTTCGAAACCAACCCGCAGGAGGCGACCGCGCTGCTGACGCCGCGCATGGGATTGTGGCTGGCGCTGCTCGGCATTCTGCCGGCGGTAGCGGTCTGCTTCACCCAAATTCGCCAGACTCGCCCCTGGTGGTACATGGTCGGGCTGCGCGCCGCTAACGTCATGCTGTCGTTGGTGGTGATCCTGATCGTCGCCGCGCTGTTCTACAAAGACTACGCTTCGCTGATCCGCAACAATAAAAGCGTGGTGAAGATGTTGACGCCTTCCAACTTCGTGGCCGGCACCATCAAGTTTACCGAACAACGTTACTTCACCCGCAATCTGCCGCTGGTCAAGATCGGTGAAGACGCGCGTAAAGGGCCGCTGATCGCCAAGCAGACCAAGAAAACGCTGGTGATCCTGGTGGTGGGCGAAACCGCCCGCGCCGAAAACTTCTCCCTCGGAGGTTACGGGCGCGAAACCAACCCGCGCCTGAAGCAGGACGACGTGGTCTACTTCAAGAACGCCAGTTCTTGCGGCACCGAAACGGCGATCTCCGTCCCCTGCATGTTCTCCAACATGCCCCGCAAGGAGTACGACGCGACTCAGGCAACGCATCAAGAAGGTATGCTCGACGTGCTGGCGCATGCCGGCGTCAATGTACTGTGGCGCGATAATGACGGCGGCTGCAAAGGTGCCTGTGACCGGGTGCCGCACGTGGACATGACCAAGCTGAAACTGCCGCAGGACTGTGACGGTGAGGTTTGCATGGACAACGTGCTGCTGTACAAGCTGAACGACTATATCAATAGTCTGAATGACGACGGCGTGATCGTGCTGCACCAGATGGGCAGCCACGGCCCGGCTTACTACCGCCGCAGCACACCAGAATTCCAGACGTTTTCGCCAACCTGCAACAGCAATCAGATCCAGGATTGCAGCCATGAACAGCTGGTGAACACCTACGACAACTCAATCCTGTATACCGACGCAATGCTCGATGCCACCATCAAGCTGCTGCGGCAGTATGACGATCGGTTCAATACCGCACTGGTCTATTTATCCGATCACGGCGAATCGCTGGGGGAAAACGGCATGTATCTGCACGGCACGCCTTATGTCTTCGCGCCGAGTCAGCAAACGCACGTGCCTTTCCTGATGTGGATGTCTGCCGACTATCAGCGCAATTTCGGCATTGATCGCCAGTGCCTGAACACGCTGGCGGAAAAGGACGACGTGTCGCAGGACAACCTGTTCCACACCCTGTTGGGCATGCTGAACGTACAGACCCGCGAATATCAATCCCAGTTGGATATCCTGCAGCGTTGCCGCAACGCGGCGTAGCGCTTAACTTCCGCGTGCCGCTGGGGCACAATAGTTTGCAGACAACCGGCGTTTTGTGCGCCGGTTTTTTTATTCCCATTGACCTAGACCAATCGGTCTATTATGCTCGGCGCCATGATGACCAAATCAACGCATTGCAACGTGGATACACGTGAACATCTGCTCGCCACCGGCGAAACCCTCAGCCTGCGCCTGGGCTTTACCGGCATGGGGCTGAGCGAACTGCTGGCTACCGCGGGCGTGCCGAAAGGCTCGTTCTACCACTATTTTCGCTCGAAGGAAGCCTTCGGCGAAGCGATGCTGCAACGCTATTTCACGCATTATGACGCACAGATGCAGGCGCTGTTTGCCGACAGACGCGGCGATGCCCGCCACCAGCTGCTCGGCTATTACGCCCAGGCTATCAGCTATCACTGCCGCAGCGAATGCCATAACGCCTGCCTGGCGGTGAAGCTTTCCGCCGAGGTGAGCGATCTGTCGGAACCAATGCGCCATGCGCTGGAAACGGGCACCGCTCGCGTGATCGGCCACTTGCAGGAGGCCATCGAGCGCGGTATCGCAGAGGGCTCGCTGTCGGTGGCCATGAGCCCCGCGGCGACCGCAGAAACGCTGTATTCACTGTGGCTCGGCGCCTCGTTGCGCGCCAAGATCCGTCACTCGCTGGCGCCGTTAACCAGCGCGCTGGAAAGCATCGAGTTGCTGCTGCGCCCGCCGCAGCCATAACACCACCGTCTTTTTTCGTGAAAATGCAGTTCGTGTTTTTTTATCGCCCATCACTAGACGACCGGTCTATTAAATACAGGATGCACTATGAAGACTGAAAAATTGCTCTCTCCGCTGAAGGTTGGCGCCGTCACCCTGCCCAACCGCGTGTTTATGGCTCCGCTGACGCGTCTGCGCAGCATCGAACCGGGCGATATTCCTACGCCACTGATGGCGGAATATTATGCGCAGCGCGCCAGCGCCGGCCTGATCGTGACCGAAGCGACGCAGATCTCCTTCCAGGCGAAAGGCTACGCCGGTGCGCCAGGCCTGCATACCCCGGAACAGATCGCCGCGTGGAAACACATCACGCAGGCGGTACACGACAAAAACGGCCACATCGCCGTACAGCTGTGGCATGTAGGCCGCATCTCCCACGCCAGCCTGCAGCCGGGCGGGCAAGCGCCGGTCGCGCCTTCGGCAATCAACGCCGACACCCGCACCACCGTGCGTGATGAAACCGGCGCCTGGGTACGCGTACCGACCTCTACGCCGCGCGCGCTGGAAACCAGCGAGATCCCGGGCATCGTTAACGATTTCCGCCAGGCGACCGCCAACGCGCGTGACGCCGGCTTCGACTTCATCGAACTGCATGCGGCCCACGGCTATCTGCTGCACCAGTTCATGTCACCGGCTTCCAACCAACGTACCGATCAATACGGTGGCAGCATTGAGAACCGCACCCGCCTGACGCTGGAAGTGGTCGATGCCACCATTGCCGAATGGGGTTCCGAGCACATCGGTATTCGTATCTCGCCGCTTGGGCCGTTCAATGGGCTGGACAACGGTGAAGATCAGGAAGAAGCGGCGCTGTATTTGGTGGAAGAGCTGAATAAGCGCAACATCGCTTACCTGCACATCTCCGAACCGGACTGGGCCGGTGGCAAGCCGTATTCCGACGCCTTCCGCGACTCGGTGCGCGCCCACTTTAAAGGGGTGATCGTCGGCGCTGGCGCCTACACCGCCGAAAAAGCCGAAGCGTTAATCGAAAAAGGCTTCATCGACGCGGTGGCCTTCGGCCGCAGCTATATCGCCAACCCGGATCTGGTCGAGCGTTTCCGTCAGCACGCCCCGCTGAACGAACCTAAGCCAGAAACCTTCTACGGCGGCGGTGCCGAAGGCTATACCGACTATCCGTTTCTGGCGAAGTAACCCGTCCTGACCCCAACGGCCACGCAATCGCATGGCCGTTTTTTATGCGCCGCGCGCAAAAAGGCCCGCACAAGGCGGGCCGGGGTTCCCTGGTGTTGTTTATGCTGCAGTTCAATTTCTACACGGTTATGTGGGGAATTGATAATTGATTGTGCAGATCAATTACTTCGTATCGATCGGTACGCTCGATCAATATTTAAACACCACCGCTCCAAACCCGACAGGTGACATTGTCACTCATTCGTCACATTGAATTCCCTTGTAGGACAAGGCTATACTCGCTTGTGCTTCAATCCACCCGCCGTCTGCCACGGCACAGTCAATTCAGAGGAATTATGCGCTTACTCCATACCATGATCCGCGTCGGTGACCTGCAACGTGCCATCGACTTTTACACCAAGGTATTAGGCATGCGTCTGCTGCGCACCAGCGAAAACCCGGAGTACAAATACTCCCTGGCTTTCGTCGGCTATACGGAAGAGAGCGAAGGCGCGGTTATCGAACTGACCTATAACTGGGGCACCGACAGCTACGACATGGGCACCGCCTTCGGCCACCTGGCATTGGGCGTAGACGACGTTGCCGCCACCTGCGACAGCATCCGTCGCGCAGGCGGCAAGGTCACCCGCGAAGCCGGCCCGGTGAAAGGCGGCACCACGGTGATCGCCTTCGTCGAAGATCCGGACGGCTACAAAATTGAGCTGATCGAAAACAAACACGCCGGTCAGGGCCTCGGCCATTAAGCCCCCCCTTCAGGGCGCGCTGGCGCCCTGCTGATTCTCCGCGCGATAGCGCCTGCAACCGGGCGCAAAATTTGCCATAATGCGCGCTGCATTCGATGAAGATAAGAAACTGATGGCCGAAAAAAGTGATCTTAACGCCCTGAGTGGTCGTTTTCGTGGGTTTTATCCCGTAGTAATAGATGTTGAAACCGCCGGCTTCAACGCCAATACCGATGCGTTGCTGGAGATCGCCGCCGTGACGCTGAAAATGGATGAAGATGGCTGGCTGCAGCAGGACGAGACTCTGCACTTCCACGTGGAGCCTTTCGAGGGCGCCAACCTGCAGCCGGAAGCGCTGGCGTTTAACGGCATCGATCCGCACAACCCGTTGCGCGGCGCGGTCAGCGAATACGACGCGCTGCACGCCATTTTCAAAGCGGTGCGCAAAGGGCTCAAGGAGCGCGGGTGCAACCGGGCCATTATCGTGGCGCACAACGCCAACTTCGATCACAGCTTCCTGATGGCCGCGGCCGAACGTGCCGGCCTGAAGCGCAATCCGTTCCATCCGTTCGCCACCTTCGACACCGCTGCGCTGAGCGGCCTGGTGCTGGGCCAAACGGTGTTGGCGAAAGCCTGCATCGCCGCCGGTATGCCGTTCGACAGCAGCCAGGCGCACTCTGCGCTGTACGACACCGAGCAAACCGCCCTGCTGTTTTGCGAGCTGGTTAACCGCTGGAAACGTCTCGGCGGCTGGCCGCTGCCCGCCGGCGATCTCGCCGAATAAGCCCAACAAAAAAGGCGGCCCAGTTTGCACTGGCGCCGCCCGTTACGCGATAACCACAAGCCTGTCGATTAAGACTGCTGGTCTTCCTGCGCTTTATACTTTTCTGCCGTTTCTTTGATCAGCTGCTGCAGTTCGCCGCGCTGATACATTTCGATGATGATATCGCAACCGCCGACCAGCTCACCGTCTACCCACAGCTGCGGGAACGTCGGCCAGTTGGCGTATTTTGGCAATTCGGCGCGGATGTCCGGGTTTTGCAGAATATCCACGTAGGCGAAACGCTCGCCGCAGGCGGACAGCGCTTGCACTGCCTGCGCGGAGAAGCCACAGCTCGGCAGCTTTGGCGAACCTTTCATGTACAGCAGAATCGGGTTTTCAGCGATCTGGTGCTGAATTTTTTCAAGTGTCGTCGTCATTTATTGCTTCCTCAAGCCACATTTCATGGCTACAACATGCATCACGCGGGCTATTGTAGCGGCTGGAACAGTCGCAAGAAAACGCCATCTTTTGCAAGGATATTCGCCCGCCGCCGATCGCGTTTCACCGGCCACGTCATTCCGGTCAAAACATACGTTGAGAATAACATTTTTAATCCGACCATTTCACTAATATATTGCGCCGCGATGACGGCGCGACTTAATTATATCCGCCACCGCCGACTGGCGCTTTTTTATACACCAACAGGCTGATTTTGAAACAAAAAAAATGTCATTAACGTTTTCTCACAATATGGATTATTATTTATGAGTTCTTCGCTGTTTTATATGGCGAAATTCGGGAATACTGTAACTCTTTCGATATCCGCTTCGGGGCCAAGGTTGGTGACGTCGACATGCGTTTAATTCTTACGCTCTTTGCGCTGCTGTTTACGCAGCTCTTCTTCAATTTGGCGCACGCTGCGCCACAGGCGCGTGTTGCCGCCGAGCAGCGTAAAAGCCATGCTAATGAAGCGCGGCCCGATGACCGCAGAAAAAAGAAAGCGGACAAAGCCGCTAAAAAAGCCAAAGTGACGGCCCCCGCGAAAAAAACCAAGACCGCCAAGGCGAAAAGCGAGAAAAGCGCGAAAAAGATCGCCAGCGCCAAACCCAAGGCCAAAGCGCAGAAAACTGCCAAGATTAAAGTCACCCCGCCGAAGAAGGGCTATAAAAAAGGCTATGGTCGCCACCGCGAAGCCGGTATGGCCACCGCTAAACTGGTGCGTGACGAGAAGCCGTTAAAACTTAGCCCGGCGCACAAAAAACGCTACCAACACGCCAAGCAGACCGCGATGGCCAAGCTGATGGATCAGATGGGCAAGCCTTATCGCTGGGGCGGCAGTTCGCCGCGCACCGGCTTCGACTGCAGCGGCCTTATCTATTACGCCTATAAAGACGTGGTGAAAATCAAAATGCCGCGCACCGCCAACGAGATGTATCACCTGCGCGACGCGGCGCCGATCAAGAAAAGCGAACTGGAAAGCGGCGATCTGGTGTTCTTCCGCATCAACAACCGCGGCGTGGCGGACCATGTTGGCGTCTACCTCGGCAACGGCAAATTCATCCAGTCACCGCGCACCGGTGAAGAGATCCGCATCAGCCAGCTCGACAACGACTATTGGCAGAACCACTACATCGGCGCACGCCGCGTAGTAACGCCGAAAACTATCCGTTAATTCCCTGCTCTGTGCGGTTGCGGCCCCGGTCGCAACCGCCTGCTCAAGCTATCGCCCATCGCACCTCCCCACGCGCATTTCTCGCTTTTCTTCCTGTTTTTTATGATGAAAATTGTTAAGATTGAATGACCACAATAAAAAACGGCCCATATAACTCTCGCCCGGCGAGAGGCGAATGGCGCTGTAAAGGAGGAAGCAATGTCGTTTGAATTACCTGCATTACCGTATGAGAAAAACGCGCTCGAGCCGCACATCTCCGCCGAGACCCTGGAATACCACTACGGCAAGCACCACAACACCTACGTGGTTAACCTGAACAACCTGGTGAAAGGCAGCGAGTTCGAGGGCAAATCGCTCGAAGAGATCATCAAGACCTCTAACGGCGGCGTCTTCAACAACGCCGCGCAGGTGTGGAACCACACCTTCTACTGGCACTGCCTGTCACCACAGGGCGGCGGTGAACCGCAGGGCGAACTGGCGGCAGCGATCGTCAAATCCTTCGGCTCTTTCGCTGCGTTCAAAGAGCAGTTCACCGATGCCGCAGTGAAAAACTTCGGTGCCGGCTGGACCTGGCTGGTGAAAAAACCGGACGGCGCGCTGGCGATCGTCAACACCTCCAACGCGGCCACCCCGCTGACCGGTGAAGACAAACCGCTGCTGACCGTTGACGTGTGGGAACATGCGTATTACATCGATTACCGCAATGCGCGTCCAAAATACCTGGAAAACTTCTGGGCGTTGGTCAACTGGACCTTCGCAGCGGAAAACCTGGCGTAAGCGCAGGTTCTGAGGTGATGAGGCGCAGCCTGGCTGCGCCTTTTTTATAACCGGGGGTAAATCAGTTCAACGCGGCAACGAAGCTGAAAGCGATAATGACCGCCAGCGCGCAGACGGTAGTGAACAGCGACATCTTCAATTCGGTATCCATGACAACTCCTTTAAAATGGGCTTTCCTAAGGATAAAAGGCGCACAATTAGTACGTCAAATCATTTTCCCACAGTTCGCCGATAAAATCTTGTTATCATTTCCCGGTTTATAATCTCGATTACCTCTTCCACTTTTGTTCAATATGCGACAAAATTCGCAGTTCACAACTGCGTACCGGCATTCATGCCCCTCCTGATTAAGCGCTGAAGACTTCAACACACTAAAAACTCAGTTTTCGCTTCTCTGGAGAAGGATCTACGTAGGCAAACGATTAACATCACACTTACATGCTGTAAACATGTGAGTTCAGGAGTCATTCCTTACATGGCAACGATTAAAGATGTGGCCAAACGCGCGGGCGTTTCCACCACCACCGTTTCGCACGTCATCAATAAGACTCGTTTCGTCGCCGAAGAGACCAAAGCGGCCGTGTGGGCCGCCATTAAAGAGCTGCACTACTCGCCGAGCGCCGTGGCGCGCAGCCTGAAAGTCAATCACACCAAGTCGATCGGCCTGCTGGCCACCTCGAGCGAAGCCCCCTACTTTGCCGAAGTGATCGAGGCGGTGGAAAACAGCTGCTACAGCAAAGGCTACACCCTGATCCTGTGCAACTCGCACAATAATCTCGACAAGCAGCGCGCCTACCTGGCGATGCTGGCGCAAAAGCGCGTCGACGGCCTGCTGGTCATGTGCTCCGAGTATCCGGATCAGCTGCTGGGCATGCTGGAAGACTACCGTAACATCCCGATGGTGGTGATGGACTGGGGCGCCGCGCGCGGAGATTTCACCGACACCATCATCGATAACGCGTTCGAAGGCGGCTATCTGGCCGGCCGTTACCTGATCGAGCGCGGCCACCGCGATATCGGCGCCATTCCCGGCCAACTGTCACGCAACACCGGCGGTGGCCGTCACCAGGGCTTTATGAAGGCGCTGCAGGAAGCGAATATCGACATTCGCGAAGAGTGGATCGTCCAGGGTGACTTCGAGCCGGAGTCCGGCTATAAGGCGATGCACCAAATCCTGTCGCAAAAACAGCGGCCGACCGCGGTATTCTGCGGCGGCGATATCATGGCGATGGGGGCCATCTGCGCCGCCGACGAGCTGGGCCTGCGCGTGCCGCAGGATATTTCCGTGATCGGCTACGACAATGTGCGCAACGCCCGCTACTTCACCCCGGCGCTGACCACCATTCACCAGCCGAAAGAGCGCCTGGGCGAAATGGCCTTCACCATGCTGCTAGATCGCATCATCAGCAAGCGCGAAGAGTCGCAGGTGATCGAAGTGCATCCGAAGCTGATCGAACGCCGCTCGGTCGCCGACGGCCCGTTCATCGACTACCGCCGCTAATCCCCCGCGCCGGAAGCCTGCGCAGCTTCCGGCTCCACCTCACTCAGCCACTCCTGATTCAACGTCTCTCCATCACCCAGATACGCCAGCAGCCAGCTCATCGCCGGTGACGGTTTATCCTGCTGCCAGGTCAGGCAGCACGGGCTGGCGGGAAACGGCTGCTGCAGCTGCAACGCCTTCAACTCACCGCGCTGCACCCGCGGCAGCGCCAGATGCGCCGGCATCATACCGACGCACAGCCCGGCGCACAGACAGTCGAACGCCGAGGTCCAGTCCGGCACCACCAGCCGCCGCTGGTTATCCAGCGTCCAAGTGACACGCTTGGGCAGATTGCGCGAAGTGTCCTCCAGACAAAGCGCAGGGTACGGCCTAAGCCGATCGTCATTCAACGCCCCTGCCAATTGCGCCAGCGGGTGCTGCGGGCTGACCACGCACAGCCAGTTCATATCCCCCATGTCGCGAAAGGCGAAGCCGCCGCCGACCGGCACCGCGCGGGTGGCGCCAATCGCCATATCCGCCCTGCCGTCCACCAACGCATCCCACACGCCGTTAAACACCTCGGGTTGCAACATCAGTTCAACGTCGGGGAAATGGCGGTAGAAATCCAGCACCAGTTGGCGGCTGCGCTGCGGTTTGACGATGATGTCCACGGCGATATTCAGCTGACCGCGCCACCCGTTAGCCACCTGCTGACAATGGCGGCGTGTGTCGAGCATTTTTTTGATAACAGCTCGCGCATCCTTGATAAATAACGCGCCGGCCGGCGTCAGCTCCACATCACGGTGACGCCGCTCAAACAGCGGCACCGCCAGCCATTGTTCCAACTGCCGCACGGTGTAGCTCACCGCCGACGGCACCCGGTGCAGCTCCTGCGCCGCCGCGCTGAAACTGCCGGTGCGCGCCACCGCGTCAACCACTTCAAGAGAATATTCAGACCACATCGCTTTGCCTTCAATTTTTTTAACAGCACTTTGCAAATATTACCGTTTCACAAGCAGAGATCCAGCCGGATACACTGGCCGGCGCTAAAAACCTGCGACACTAAAATATTAACGAGAAATACCATGCGAAACTCCTTTGGTTTTATGTTCTATCTCGCCGGCCTGAGCATGCTGGGTTATCTGGCGACCGATATGTACCTGCCCGCCTTTGGCGCCATGCGGGAGGAACTGCAAATTTCCGCCGGCGCGGTCAGCGCCAGCCTGAGCATATTTCTGGCCGGCTTCGCCTTCGCGCAGCTGCTGTGGGGGCCGCTCTCCGACCGGCTGGGCCGCAAACCGGTATTATTGATTGGCCTGACGCTGTTCGCGTTCGGCTGCCTGGGCATGCTGTGGGTGGAAAATGCCGTGCAGCTCTGGATACTGCGCTTTATTCAGGCCGTCGGCGTCTGTTCCGCCGCCGCCATCTGGCAAGCGCTGGTGGTCGACCGCTATCGCGAAGGCCAGGCCAATCGCGTATTCGCCACCATCATGCCGCTGGTCGCGCTGTCGCCAGCGCTGGCGCCGCTGCTTGGCGCCTGGCTGCTTAACCACGCCAGCTGGCGTGCGATCTTCGCCGTGTTGCTGGCCATCACCGCCCTGCTGCTGCTGCCGACGTTGCTGCTCAAAGATCGCGCCAAAACTCAACCCTCTGCCGATGCGCCAAAAAGCAGCGTCAGTTTTTGGCAATTATTGAAATCCCCGGTGTTCAGCGGCAACGTCGCCATGTACGCCGCCTGCTCGGCCGGCTTCTTTGCCTGGTTGACCGGCTCGCCGTTCATCCTTGGTGATATGGGCTATGGCCCGAGCGACATTGGTCTGAGCTATGTGCCGCAGACGCTGGCTTTCCTGCTGGGGGGCTATGGCTGCCGCGCCGCGCTCAAACGCATCAATGGCAAAACCCTACTACCGTGGCTGCTGGTAGCTTATGGTGTCAGCATGGTGGCGCTGTATCTGGTGGCGACCGTAACCACTCCGACGCTCACCACGCTGCTGATCCCGTTCTGCGTGATGGCGCTGGTCAACGGCGCGGGCTACCCGATCATGGTGGCGAATGCGCTGATGCCGTTCCCGGAAAGCAGCGGCAAAGCCGCCGCGCTGCAAAATACGCTGCAGTTGGGGCTGTGTTTTGTGGCGAGCATGATGGTGTCGGCGTTTATTGCCCAGCCGCTGCTGGCGACGGTGACGGTGATGGTGTCTACGGTGATCCTCGCCGCGCTGGGCTATTTCCTCCAGCGGGGAAAAGCGGGCGATGCGCAGCAAAAGGCGCAGCGGAAACATGCTAACTCAGCGTCATAATTGCCAAGCTTAATAATCACTTAAAGAATATGCGCGCCGAGTGCGATTTACAGTTGAGTCAACGCCTCGGCACGCCTATACTCAAAAACAACTTTATAAAGTAACACCTTATAATCTCTATATCTCAATTAGCTCTTGTGTACGCGTCTTGCGTCACACTCTTTTTTAAAGAGGCGTTTATCCTGCGCCATTTGCGTCGGGTCGTTTCTTTAAATTTCCTCTGTTCATAGTCGGATATCAGACGCCGCGGGCTTATTTCCCGTCGGTATACGTATGCACCCGCAGAAATTGTCTAAGCTGTTTCCTAACGGGTCATCAGTCAGAAGAAGGTGATGGAGAAGCTATGAGTTCATCGTGTATAGAAGATCTGAGCATCCAGGATAACCAGTGGTATCGCATCGCGCACGAAATGCTCGGTCTGGCCGGTATCGAAATCAATGGATCGCGCCCTTTCGATATTCAGGTTAAAAATCCCGAATTCTTTAAACGCGTTTTGCAACAAGGGTCACTGGGCCTCGGCGAAAGTTATATGGACGGTTGGTGGGAGTGCGAACGGCTGGATATATTCTTCCAGCGCGTGGTCAGCGCCGGGCTGGAGAAGAAACTTCCCCACCACCTGAAAGATACCCTGCGGATCGCCGCCGCGCGCCTGACCAACCTGCAATCGAAAAAGCGCGCCTGGATCGTCGGCAAAGAACATTACGATCTTGGCAACGATCTGTTTACCCTGATGCTCGATCCTTACATGCAGTATTCCTGCGGCTACTGGAAAGACGCCACCACGCTGGAGGAAGCGCAGGAAGCGAAGCTGCGGATGATCTGCGAAAAACTGCAGCTGCAGCCAGGCATGCGCTTACTGGACATCGGCTGCGGCTGGGGCGGCCTCTCTGCCTATGCGGCGAAGCATTACGGCGTGTCGGTGGTCGGCGTGACCATTTCCGCCGAACAACAGAAGCTGGCCCAGGCTCGCTGCGCCGGGCTGGATGTGCAGATCCTGCTGCAGGATTATCGCGATCTTCATCAGCAGTTTGATCGCATTGTCTCGGTCGGCATGTTCGAGCACGTCGGGCCGAAAAACTACCGCACCTATTTCAATGTGGTAGAACGCAATTTAGCGCCGCACGGCCTGTTCCTGCTGCACACCATCGGTTCCAACAAAACCGACATGAACGTCGATCCGTGGATCAACAAATATATCTTCCCGAACGGCTGCCTGCCTTCAGTGAGCCATATCGCCGAAGCCAGCGAAGGCCATTTCGTGATGGAAGACTGGCACAACATCGGCGCCGACTACGATCGCACGCTGATGGCCTGGTTCGAGCGCTTCAAACAGGCGTGGCCGCAGCTTGCCCCGCGCTACTCCGAACGCTTCGAGCGGATGTTCAGCTATTACCTGAACGCCTGCGCCGGCGCGTTCCGGGCGCGCGATCTGCAACTGTGGCAGGTGGTATTCAGCCCGAAAGGCGTTGAAGGCGGCATCCGCGTCGCCCGCTAAGCCACTTGCCCGACAAAAAAGGCCCCGGTAGTCACATCGCCGGGGCCTTTTTTGCTCGTTCGAAGCGTACGGCTTAGCCGCAGTAAACGCGGATGATTTTATCGTCGCTGTCGCCAAGGAAGTTCAGGCGGCGCAGGTTGAAATCCATGGTGACGGCAGAGTTGTACGGAATGGCTCGCACCTTGGCGTCGATCCGTACGCCTTCCAGCGAGGTCATCGGTTTGCCGACGAAGTTTTGATACTGTGATGCGCCACAGGTATCGTCCGCATCGGCCATTTGCGCGCCCGCGCCCTGCTCAGGCGAACTGCTGCAGGCGCTCAGCGCCAGCAACGCGGTTAACAACAACGTTTTCCCATAAAACTTCACGCGTTTCTCCTCTCTGCTTATGATTCGATTCCGGCGGCAACGCCCGAATCGCTGTCAGTCTTTGTGCGCCGGCGCCGGCGCCACCGCCGCCGCCAGCGTCGCTTCCCGGTTGGCCAGCACGCGCTCGACGGTGTCCACCACCGCCTGCGTTTGCGGATCGATCTCGATGTTCACCTTGTCGCCGAGGCGTTTTTTACCCAGCGTGGTGCGATCCAGCGTTTCCGGGATCAGGTGCACGCAGAAACGGTTATTCACCACTTCGCCGATGGTCAGGCTAATGCCGTCGATGCCGATGAAACCTTTGTGCAGCACATATTTCATCAATTCCGCATCCGGCATGCGCAGCCATACCTGGCGGTTATTTTCCGAGGTATAAATCTTGGCCACCTCCGCCGTGCAGATAATATGGCCGGACATCAAATGGCCGCCAATTTCATCATTGAACTTCGCCGCGCGCTCGATATTGACGATGTCGCCCAGCGCCAGATCGCCGAGGTTGGTCAGGCGCAACGTTTCTTTGATCAAATCGAAGCTGACGCGGTTGCCTTCCACCGCGGTGACGGTCAGGCAGCAGCCGTTATGGGCCACCGACGCGCCCAGCTCCAGCCCCGGCAGCAGCTCGGTAGGCATTTCGATCACGTGGGTGCGGAAATTGGGTTTCTCATCAATGGCGACCAGCGGCGCGGTGCCTTGTACGATACCGGTGAACATATGTGCCTCTTCTTGCTAAATAGGTTAAAACGCTACCGGCAGTTTGCCCCAGTTGGCGCTGAAAACCAAATCCGCGACGGTAAAAAAGGAATGGCTGCGCATTTAATAACTATTTATCTGCGGCGTTTGCTTAACGACGCCGAGCAGGTACAATCTTTTTGACAAAATTCCGCTATTTTAATTGTTGTCCTCTCGCGGCAGCCCTCCCTCCCACATATATAAATAGAAAAGGTGTATGCGTGCAGAAGTACTTAATTGAAGCGCGTAGTTTATTGGCTCTCGCTATCCCGGTCATTATCGCGCAAATATCGCAAACCGCTATGGGCGTGGTGGATACCATCATGGCCGGCGCTTACAGCGCCACCGACATGGCGGCGGTGGCGGTCGGCACCTCAATCTGGCTGCCGGCCATCCTGTTCGGCCACGGTCTGCTGCTGGCGTTGACCCCGGTTATCGCTCAGCTCAACGGTGCCGGCCGGCGCGATCGTATCGGCCATCAGGTGCGCCAGGGTTTTTGGCTGGCCTCCGGCGTCTCCGTACTGCTGATCGTCGTGCTGTATAACTGCAAGTTCGTCATCGACATGATGCACAACATCGATCCGCAGCTGGCGGATAAAGCCGTCGGCTACCTGCACGCCATCATGTGGGGGGCGCCGGGCTACCTGTTCTTCCAGGTGATGCGCAACCAGTGCGAGGGGTTGTCTAAAACCAAGCCCGGCATGGTGATCGGCTTCCTCGGCCTGCTGGTGAATATCCCGATCAACTACATCTTCATCTACGGCAAGTTCGGCATGCCGGAACTCGGCGGCGTCGGCTGCGGCGTCGCCACCGGCAGCGTCTACTGGATCATGTTCCTGATGATGCGCTGGTACGTGAAGCGCGCGCCGTCGCAGCGCGACATCAAACGCCAGGCCGGCGATCTCGGCGGCCCGGACTGGGCAGCGCTGAAGCGCCTGATCGGCATCGGCATGCCGGTGGCGCTGGCGCTGTTCTTCGAAGTCACGCTGTTCGCCGTGGTGGCGTTGCTGGTTTCGCCGCTCGGGATCGTCGCGGTCGCCGGCCACCAGATCGCGCTTAACTTCAGCGCGCTGATGTTCGTGCTGCCGCTGTCGCTGGGCGTCGGCGCCACCATCCGCGTCGGTTATCGTCTGGGGGAAGGCTCGGTCGAAGGCGCGCGCGTCGCCGCCTATTCCGCCATCGGCGTCGGCATCACCATGGCCGTCTGCACCGCGCTGTTTACCGCCACCTTGCGCGAACCGATCGCCCTGCTGTACAACGACAGCCCGGCGGTGGTGGCTATGGCCTCGCAGCTGATGCTGTTGGCGGCGCTGTACCAAATTTCGGACTCGATCCAGGTGATCGGCAGCGGCGTGCTACGTGGTTATAAAGACACCCGAGCGATCTTCTTCATCACCTTTATCGCTTATTGGGTATTGGGCCTGCCGAGCGGCTATCTGCTGGCGTTAACCGACGTGGTGGTGCCGGCAATGGGGCCAAGCGGCTTCTGGATCGGCTTTATCATTGGCCTGACCTTCGCCGCCATCATGATGGCGCTGCGTATGCGCTGGCTGCAGAAACAGCCGACCGCCGTCATCCTGCAGCGATCCACGCGCTGAATTCGCTCCCGGCCGGTTTCATCCCCGGCCGGGCTGCGGTTTGCGGAAAAAAACGCCGGACTGCGCACAACCTCAGCAATCGCGTGAAATACCGAATAAAATTGCGCTTTTCCCCTTGCCAGCGCGCAGGTAGCTCGTTAATATTCGTCCCCGCTGTCAGCCATGACAGACAGGAAAAGATGCGTCCGTAGCTCAGTTGGTTAGAGCACCACCTTGACATGGTGGGGGTCGGTGGTTCGAGTCCACTCGGACGCACCAAATTCCAGAAGCAGTACAGTGCGTCCGTAGCTCAGTTGGTTAGAGCACCACCTTGACATGGTGGGGGTCGGTGGTTCGAGTCCACTCGGACGCACCAAATTCCAGAAGCAGTGCAGTGCGTCCGTAGCTCAGTTGGTTAGAGCACCACCTTGACATGGTGGGGGTCGGTGGTTCGAGTCCACTCGGACGCACCATATTGCTGATTTATCTCTCCCCCTATCGCGTTATACTTCCCGTTGTTTCGTCTCTGCTCGACCGCTCGATTTCTCATGTCGATTGCGCCGAACTACCGCCATCCACCATCAGGAACGCCACATGACCACCTTCACCGCCAAAACCGCCTTTTTACCGCTCGACAATGGCCTTGCCCGCCGTGAAGGGGTGATGAGCGACGGTTCGCCGGCGGCGGAAGTGCGTTTCGAGGCCGGCGCCTTTGGCCAACTGCAAAAGCCCCCGCATGCGCTGCAAACCCGGGTGATATCGGGTGAATTCGAGTTCACCCTCGGCGGCGATACGCGGACAGTACGGGCCGGCGAGAGCCTAATCCTGCCGGCCAACGTCGCCAGCGGCTGCTTCT
This sequence comes from Serratia sp. OLAL2, assembly GCF_002752475.1. NCBI lineage: Bacteria > Pseudomonadati > Pseudomonadota > Gammaproteobacteria > Enterobacterales > Yersiniaceae > Serratia > Serratia sp. OLAL2. The sequence goes on from NZ_MSTL01000018.1 coordinate 807,173, forward strand.
GCCTGAGCGCCGGCGTGCTGCTGGAAATCCCGCAAACGCGCTAAGCCGTATTTACAGCAAGGTTATTTGCGCAACAAGCTGTACGCAACGCGTTGCATTTGCGCCACATTTGCCCCCGTTTTGACATATCCGCCACACCGCTGCGGTTTTTTATTTTGTTTCCCGCCGCTTAGCCTTTATAATGCGCAACGTCTATCAGTTGAATGGTTTCAGCCCTTGATCTGCGAAAACGCAATAACAACACGATTTCATCTCACCCCGTTGCGCAGCATCTCCGCGCCCCCGCGCGGGCTGAATTTTTCCGCCCCACTTCAACTGTCGTCACCTATCCTTAACTATGTTTTTCACCACCAGGCACGGCTCAAATTCCCTATCGGCGTAAATAGCGCCGGTCAAATTCGTTTTTTTATCCATCACAACTTGTAGAAAACTCCGCCATGAAAAAGACCAAAATTGTTTGTACCATCGGTCCAAAAACCGAATCGGAAGAAATGCTGACCAACCTGCTCAATGCGGGCATGAACGTGATGCGTCTCAACTTCTCTCACGGCGACTATGAAGAGCACGGCAACCGCATCAAGAACATGCGCGCCGTGATGGCGAAAACCGGTATCAACGCCGGCATCCTGCTGGATACCAAAGGCCCGGAAATTCGCACCATGAAATTGGAAGGCGGTAAAGACGCCTCGCTGGTCGCCGGCCAAACCTTCACCTTCACCACAGACCAGAGTGTGATCGGCAACAGCGATCGCGTAGCGGTCACCTACGCCGGCTTCGCCGCCGACCTGAAGATCGGTAACACCGTGCTGGTTGACGACGGCCTGATCGGCATGGAAGTCACCAACGTGACCGAGAACGAAGTCGTTTGTAAGGTGCTGAACAACGGCGATCTGGGCGAGAACAAAGGCGTCAACCTGCCGGGCGTGTCCATCCAGCTGCCTGCGCTGGCCGAAAAAGACAAACGCGACCTGATCTTCGGCTGCGAGCAAGGCGTCGACTTCGTGGCGGCGTCCTTCATCCGTAAACGTTCCGACGTGCTGGAGATCCGCGAGCACCTGAAAGCGCACGGCGGCGAGCAGATCCAGATCATCTCCAAGATCGAGAACCAGGAAGGCCTGAACAACTTCGACGAAATCCTCGAAGCGTCCGACGGCATCATGGTTGCCCGCGGCGATCTGGGCGTGGAGATCCCGGTCGAAGAAGTGATCTTCGCCCAGAAGATGATGATCGAAAAATGCAACCGTGCGCGTAAAGTGGTGATCACCGCCACCCAGATGCTCGATTCCATGATCAAAAACCCGCGCCCTACCCGTGCGGAAGCCGGCGACGTTGCCAACGCCATCCTGGACGGTACCGATGCTGTCATGCTGTCCGGCGAGAGCGCCAAGGGCAAATATCCGCTGGAAGCGGTCAACATCATGGCGACCATCTGCGAGCGCACCGATCGCGTGATGCCAAGCCGCATCGACTCCCTGAACGATCGCCGCAAGCTGCGCATCACCGAAGCGGTGTGCCGTGGCGCGGTTGAAACCGCCGAGAAACTGGACGCGCCGCTGATCGTCGTCGCCACCAGCGGCGGCAAGTCAGCGAAATCCGTGCGTAAATACTTCCCGAACGCGGTGATCCTGGCGCTGACCACCAATGAGACTACCGCGCATCAGCTGGTGCTGAGCAAAGGCGTCATCCCGCAGATGGTCAAGGAAATCGCTTCTACCGACGACTTCTACCGCATCGGTAAAGAAGCCGCGCTGGCCAGCGGCCTGGCGCAAAAAGGCGACGTCGTGGTGATGGTTTCCGGCGCGCTGGTGCCGAGCGGCACCACCAACACTGCCTCGGTACACGTGCTGTAATATAAAACGTGACATAATTGCCTTGATCAAAACGCCGCTTTGCGGCGTTTTTTTTATCAGCAGTAACCTATTTTTCTCAAAACGCAACCGCGGACCGCTCATTATTTAGCTAATAAAGAATCGGAGTAGTCCCATGGAAGCCGGCTGTTTTCCCTCGTTTTTTTAACTAATTTGTAAAACCAGATGCAAGTTTGAGCGAACGATCAAAATAAAGCACCTCAACACTAAAAAATTATTCTCTTTCGAAAAAAGTTTGTGTAATACTTGTAACGCTACATGGAGATTAACTCAATCTAGAGGGTGTTATAATGAATCGTACTAAACTGGTACTGGGCGCGGTAATCCTGGGTTCCACTCTGCTGGCTGGCTGCTCTAGCAACGCTAAAATCGATCAACTGTCTTCTGACGTTCAGACTCTGAACGCTAAAGTTGATCAGCTGAGCAACGACGTGAACGCAATGCGTTCTGACGTTCAAGCTGCTAAAGACGACGCAGCACGCGCTAACCAGCGTCTGGACAACCAAGCTCACGCTTACAAAAAGTAAGATAGCTTTGGTTATTGAAAACGGCGCACATTGTGCGCCGTTTTTTTTCGCCTGTATCCTGGACTGATTTTTCCTGCATAGCGGGCAAAAAAAGAGGTTCAGCACGCTGAACCCCTCTTCGACCGCTCAATCTTGCAAACTTAGTTCACCGAACTGATTGGCGCTGCCTTGAATGGGCTCTTATTCGCCGCAGGCGCCGCTGCAGGCGTTAAACTCACCTCAGACGGACTCTCCCCTACGTTGACCAGCACCGGCATGCCAGAACGGCGTACAACCGCGCTATCGAACACGGCGCGATCGGTCTGACCATCCGCAGCAAAGGCTTTCTCCGCTTTAGACAACGCGATCGGCATGGTCTGCGGATCGTCGCTTTCTACCCGCGACAGCGGCTGGTGCACTTCCACATAGCGTTTGCCGTCCGGCTCAACCGAAATCTTCACCGGATCGTTGATCACCTGCACCCGTGTACCACGCGGCACCTGATTGAACAGCGCTTCGATGTCCGTCGGACGCAGGCGAATGCAGCCGGAGCTGATACGCATGCCGATACCGAAGTTGGCGTTGGTGCCGTGGATCAGGTATTCACCGCGCCCCATCGCCAGACGCAGGGCGAACAGCCCCATCGGGTTCTCAGGCCCGGCCGGCACCACTGCAGGCAGCGTCACGCCCTGGGACTGATAGCGCTTGCGGATGTTGGCGGTGGGCGTCCAGGTCGGGTTAGGGATCTTCTGGCTGATGGAGGTCACTTCCAGCGGCGTGTGCATCCCGGTCTGGCCGATGCCGATCGGATAGACGATCACTTTGTTCTCGCCTTTCGGGTAGTAGTAAAGACGCAGCTCGGCCAGATTGACGATAATCCCTTCACGCTTAGTGTCAGGCAGCAGCATTTGGGTCGGAATGGTCAGCACCGTGCCTGGCTTGGGCAGGAACGGATCGGTGCCAGGGTTGGCTTCCAGCATGCCCAGCAGGCCAATCTTGTAGTCGGCGGCGATCGCCTCCAGCGGACGGCCGTCGTTTGGCACGGTATAAGTGGTGTTTTCACCGATCAGACGGCTGTCTGGCGGCGGCAGCGGGTACTCGGTCGCACTGGCGGCCTGCGTGCCGGCCAGTACGGTGGCGAAGACCATGCCCATTAAACTCAACGCACGTTTCATTATCATCCCTATATTTTTTATGACGGTTCGCCCCCAAGGCTAACGAGCGCCCGACGGTGGGTAAATCAGACAATACCTGATTAATACTAGCAACGCTGGCATCAAAGGCAATAAGTTCTCTAAAAATCAACACGTTATAACGTAATCGCCGTCGTTGATTGTCAACGAAACGTCAATAGGTAAGCTGCTGAAATATCACTGAATTGGGGGATGGTTCCTGGGGAAAACAACGGATTGTAAAGACTCATTGACAAAGCGAATATATCAATGAGCCTTGAGGAGAAAGGCGTTAAGGATCAGGCCAGCTGCGCCGCTTTACTGCGAATGGCACGGATCATCGCCTCCAGCCCCTGCGAGCGTGAAGGCGTCAGATGTTGGCTGAGCGCCAGTTCGCCGAAAAACGGCCGCACATCGAGATCGACGATCTGTTGTGGCGTTAATTGACGATAAAGAATAAACACCACCGCCAGCAGCCCTTTGACGATCGCCGCATCGCTGTCGCCGTGAAACTCGACCTGCCCCTGCTCATCGAGACGCATCACGATCCACACCTGGCTCTGACAGCCGGAAATCAGGTTGCCGGCCTGCCGCTCGGCCTCGTCCAGCGGCGGCAACTTGGCGCCAAGTTCAATCACGTACAGGTATTTCTCCTCCCAGTTCAGACAGCGGGAGAAATTACGCACCAATTTATCTTTGTCCGGCAAATTCGCCATGGGGATCCTTTTGTACCGCCGGGGACGCGCCCCGGCCTAACCTAATAGCTGATGAATGCGTTGCAGCCCGGCCACCAGCCGGTCCACCTCTTCGCGGGTATTATATAACGCCAGCGAAGCGCGGCACATGCTCGGCACCTGATAAAACGCCATCAGTGGCATGGCGCAGTGATGGCCGGTGCGAATGGCGATGCCATACTGATCGAGGAAGCTGCCGACGTCATAGGCGTGGTGTTCTCCCAAATTAAAGGCGATCACCCCGGCCCGATGTGCCGGACCATAGATTTTCAGCGTCGGCACCTGCTTGAGCGCCTCGAGCGCGTAGTGCATCAGCGACTGTTCATAATCGTGGATCGCATTCAGACCCAGGGCTTCGACGTAATCGAACGCCGCCCCCAGCCCCATGATGCCGGCGGTGTTCGGCGAACCCGCCTCGAAGCGCCACGGCGGATCGGCGAAGGTGGTGCCCGCCGTCAGGCTGACCTGGCGGATCATCGAGCCGCCCCCTTCCCACGGTGGCATCTGCTGCAGCAGCGCCTGGCGGCCATACAGCATGCCGATACCGGAAGGGCCGTACAGCTTGTGGCCGGAAAACACGTAAAAATCGCAGTCTAGCGCCTGGACATCGACGCGCTGGTGCATCACCGCCTGCGCGCCGTCCACCAGCACCGTCAGATCCGGCGCCAGGGCTCTGGCACCGGCGATGATGTCGCGCACCGGGTTGACGGTGCCCAGCACATTGGAGACCTCGGTCAGCGCCAGCAGTTTGCAGGACGCGTCGACCAGCTCCGGCAACCGCGCCAGATCCAGCGTGCCGTCGGGCTGCAGCGGCCAAACCCGCAGCTGCAACCCACGCTCCTGCGCCAGCATCTGCCAGGGCACGATGTTGGCGTGGTGTTCCATCTCGGTGATGAGAATCGCATCGCCCGGCTGCAGCAGGTGGCGGCCAAAGCTGTTGGCCACCAGGTTGATGCCTTCGGTGGTGCCCTTGACGAACACCATCTCTTCCGCCGAGGCGGCGTTGATAAAGCGCGCCGCCTGTTCCCGCACCGCTTCCATCTGCTGAGTCGCCTCGGCGCTCAAGGTGTGAATGCCGCGATGCACCGCGGCATAGCCGTGGCGATAGAAATCCAGCTCGCGGTCGATCACCACCTGCGGTTTCTGCGCGCTGGCGGCGCTGTCGAGATAGGCCAGCGGTTGGCCGTTCACCTCACGCGCCAGCAGCGGGAAATCGCCGCGCACGCGTTCAATCGGATAACTCATGCAGCCTCCCCCGGCAGGCGCTGGGCGATGCGTGCCAGCACCCGCTCCCGGATGATGTCGTTGGCGATGCCTTCGGTCAGCTCGGCGGCGAAGGCGAAGATGATCATCTGCTGTGCCGCGTGCTTGTCGATACCGCGCGACTGCAGATAGAACAGCTGCTCTTCATCGATGCGCCCTACGGTGGCGCCGTGGCTGCACTTGACGTCATCGGCGTAGATCTCCAGCTGCGGCTTAGTGTCCACTTCCGCCACCTTACCCAACAGCAGGTTATGGTTGGTCATCTGGCCGTCGGTTTTAATCGCGTGCTTGGCCACTTTGATCATGCCGTTGAACACCGCCTTGCCGCGATCGCTGACCACGGTTTTATGCAGCTGGCGGCTTTCGCAATAGCCCTTGTTGTGCTCCAGATAGGTACGGGTATCGCAGATCTCTTTGCCCACCGGCAGCACCAGGCTGTTGATCACCAGGTTCGCGCCTTCGCCGTTCAGCTGCGCGCTGGTGTTATGCCGCGTCAAGCCGGCGCCCAGCAGGAAGCTGTCGCTTTTCACCCGCGCGTCGCGGCCAATGACCAAATCGTTATGGGCAAAGTGGTAGCTTGGCTGGCTCTCAAACGCCAGCTTGCAGTGCAACAGTCCGGCGTTGTCCGCCACGTTGGCGGTCAGGCGTGCACCGGTGAAGTGCGCGGCCTCGCCCAGGCTGACGTAGTGTTCGATCACTTCCGCCTCGGCCCCGCGCCCAATCTCCAGATGATGGCGGTGATGCACGGTGTTCACTTCCCCGCTGGCGCCGCGTCCGCTGCTGATATGCAGCAGGTACAGCGGACGAGCCGGGGCCTTGTCGGCCGGCAGGCGAATCAGGCTGGTTTCCTGCGCCAGGCTTTCGGTCAGGTGCAGGAAAATTTCCGGTTGGATCGCCTCCGGCAGCGCCTGTGGCGTGCCGTAGGCGGTCAACTCGAACTGGTAGTCGCCCAGATCGTCATCGCTCAGCGCGGCGCTGTAGCGGCCGTCGATAAACACCAGCCGGCAGGCATCGATGCCGAGCGCCAGCGCCTCGAGCTGCTCTGCGCTCACCAATGCGGGCTGCGGCTCGAGGAACTGCTGCTCCAGCAGGCTCTCCAGCGGCGTGTATTTCCAGTTTTCATGCTTGCGCGTCGGCCAGCCGAGGCGCAGCGCCTGCTGCCAGTGCGCCAGCGCATGCGGCGAACGCTCGCCGCCGCGGCCTTCGAACAGGCGATACAGCTGCTGCAGCGCGTTTGAATTACTGTTGGTCGGTAAGCCAGCCATAGCCCTGCTCCTCCAACTGTTTTACCAGCGAGAAATCGCCGGATTTGACGATGCGCCCCTGCGACAGCACGTGTACGTAATCCGGTTGGATGTAGTCCAGAATGCGCTGGTAGTGGGTGACGATGATAAAGGCGCGCTTGCCGTCCCGCAGCGAGTTGACGCCGTTGGCGACGATCTTGAGCGCATCGATGTCCAGACCGGAGTCGGTTTCATCGAGAATGCACAGATCCGGCTCCAGCGCCGCCATCTGCAGAATGTCGTTGCGCTTTTTCTCGCCGCCTGAGAAACCGACGTTGACCGAACGGGTCAGCAGGTCGGCCGGCATGTCCAGCAGCGCGATTTTCTCTTCGATGAAATCGGCGAAGTCAAAGCGATCCAGCGGCTCCTGCTCGCGGTATTTGCGCACCGCGTTGACCGAGGTCTGCAGGAAGAAGTGGTTGCTGACGCCGGGGATCTCCACCGGGTACTGGAAGGCCAGAAACACGCCCTCGCCGGCGCGGTCTTCCGGATCAAGCTCCAGCAGATCCTTGCCCTTGAAGGTGACTTCCCCTTCGGTCACTTCGTACTCTTCACGCCCGGCCAGCGTGGCGGACAGCGTGCTCTTGCCCGAGCCGTTCGGCCCCATGATGGCATGCACTTCGCCCGGTTTGATCTCCAGATCCAATCCCTTGAGGATCTCGTTGCCTTCCACGCTGACTTTCAAATTCTTGATGCTTAACATGCTGTGTCCTCAGATAGCGCCGACGGCGCTAAAAATGCGGCGATTAACCCACGCTGTGTTCCAGGCTGATGGCCAGAAGTTTCTGCGCCTCGACGGCGAACTCCAGCGGCAGCTCGGAGAAAACGTCCTTGCAGAAACCGTTGACGATCATCGAAATGGCGTCATCCTCGCTGATGCCGCGCTGCAGGCAGTAGAACAGCTGGTCGTCGCCGATCTTCGAGGTGGTGGCTTCGTGCTCCAGCTGAGCGCTGTTGTTGCGCGCTTCAACGTAAGGGAACGTGTGGGCACCGCTGTCCGGCCCGATCAGCATCGAGTCGCACTGGGTAAAGTTACGGGCGTTTTCCGCCCCCGGCAGGATTTTCACCAGGCCGCGATAGGTGTTCTCGCTGTGGCCGGCGGAGATGCCTTTGGCGATGATGGTCGACTTGGTGTTTTTGCCGATGTGGATCATCTTGGTGCCGGTGTCCGCCTGCTGATGGCCGCTGGTCAGCGCCACCGAGAAGAATTCGCCGATCGAGTTGTCGCCCTGCAGGATCACGCTCGGGTATTTCCAGGTGATGGCCGAGCCGGTTTCCGACTGGGTCCAGGACATTTTCGAGCCGGCGCCTTCGCACAGCGCGCGCTTGGTGACGAAGTTGAGGATACCGCCCTTGCTCTCACCGCCGGAGAACCAGTTCTGCACCGTCGAGTATTTCACTTCGGCGTCTTTATGCAGGATCACTTCCACCACCGCCGCGTGCAGCTGATAGCTGTCGCGCACCGGGGCAGAACAGCCTTCGATATAGCTGACATAGCTGCCTTCGTCGGCGATCAGGATGGTGCGCTCGAACTGGCCGGTTTTGGCGGCGTTGATACGGAAATAGGTCGACAGCTCCATCGGGCAGCGCACGCCTTTCGGCACATAGACGAAGGTGCCGTCAGAGGCCACCGCGGCGTTCAGCGCAGCGAAGAAGTTATCGTTGGACGGCACTACGCGCCCCAGGTACTGACGCACCAGATCCGGGTATTCCTGAATCGCTTCGCCGAACGAGCAGAAGATCACCCCGCTCTCCGCCAGTTTTTCACGGTAAGTGGTAGCGACCGATACTGAGTCGAAGATGGCGTCCACCGCCACTTCGCTGCCCTCGCGCACCGGCACGCCGAGCTGATTGAACGCCAGCTCCACTTCGCTGGTCAGGTAATCTTTTTCCGTCGCCGCGCCCGGTTGCTGCTCGGCGCCGGGTTGCGAACCGCAGGCGTCGTCGCAGCTGCCGCAGGACGGCGCCGAATAGTAACTGTAGTCCTGGTAGTTAAGGCGTTCGTAATTGGCCTTCAGCCAGTGCGGCTCTTCCATCTGCAGCCAGGCGCGGTAGGCCTCGAGGCGGAATTCCAGCATCCACTCGGGTTCGTTGCGCTTGGCCGAGATGGCGCGAACCACCTCTTCGTTGATGCCTTTGGCCAACTCATCGGTTGCCAGCTGGGTGAAGAAACCTTCTTTGTAGCGACCTTCGCTGACCCAAGCCTGCACTTCATTAGGCATTTCTACATTGCTTCGTGTCATGTTGATTGCATCGCTCAAACGCCAAAGCTCTCGCCGCACCCGCAGGCATGCTGAGCTTTAGGGTTGTTGAATTTGAATATCTGATTCAGCCCTTCGCGGACGTAATCTACCGTGGTGCCATCGATGAACGGCATGGCCTTCAGCGGCACATAGAGTTTGGCACCGTCGCGCTCAAACAGCAGATCGTCATCGGCGGGTTCGCGGGTCAGATCCAGCACATAGGCAAAGCCGGCGCAGCCGGATTGTTTCACCCCTAGCTGCAGCCCTTTCACCTGCGGATCCTGCTGCATCAGTTTCGTTATTTGTCGTACGGCGCTGTCGCTGAGCGAAATGCCTTGCCAGACATTTTCATCCAGAGAAAAGGTGCCGACATTTTCCGTTTGCATAGGGTCTACCTCACACTCGTGTTTGGCCACAGCCAATCTGGGTTGCTTATATGTTAGTGATAACGATTATCACTTCAACCGTTTGTTTTGCGGGGGTATCCACCGCGAGCGCGGTTTTTCGCTGCGGCGTGCGGCAAGCCAGCGGGACATTCGTGGTGGCTTGCGGCATCTGGCGGCAAGGTGTGCATGCTATCCCTATGAATTTGTTCTTTATCCTGCATCACCGTACCGCACTCCCCGGTGGCCCGTCAGCGTTACAGTGCCGCGGTACACTGCCGATCTAAACATTCATAGAAAATACCTATTTCTGCATTCTGTCTGTCGTAAATGTGCGTTTATCGGCATTTCGTGGCGCGGCACCAGCGCGCGCCCCTCAGGTTAAAGTTTAGTCGCTCAGGATTAAATTGGGTCGTCGGCGGCCTTTTACACCCCCACGATGAAAAAACGCCGCGCCGGGGATTGATCGGCAACGCGGCAATTTATATGATAATGATTATCATTCAATTTGGATTTGAGCGCGAAGCCAATGACTCTTTCGATCAACGCATGGTTGCTGGGCAAGATTGATGACTACAAATTCAGCGTGCGCGACGCCACGGTGGACTTTTATATGGCCGAAGCGGCGCTGCGGCGGCCGGAATGCAATATCGATCATCTGAAGCGGTACAACAACGTCAGCCTCACCATGGCCAATCTGTGCCTGGAGAACGGCGACGATGACAGCTACCTGCACGCGCTCAGCAAGCTGCACAACCGGCTGATCGTCGAGATCAACAATCCGCAGCGCTGCCAGCTGTTTCGGGTGCAAAGCTACCACTTCGCCCGCCACACGCTGACGCTGATCTGCCAAAAGTATGCGATGGAAGGCACCTGGGAGAAGGCGAACGCGTTTCAGAAGGACTTCGTTAAACGCGTGCCGTTTCAGCTGTAAAGCGAAAGGCTCCGCAGGCCGGCAGCCTGCGGAAACCGGCGAGAATCAGTCGATGACCGCCGTGGTCAGACGCGAGGTGCAGCACAGCCGATCGCGCGCGTCGAAGATCTCGATTTGCCACACCTGATGGCGACGGCCGACGTGCAGTGCGCGACATACCCCGCGCACCTGGCCATCGAACACCGCGCGCAGGTGGTTGGCGTTGATCTCCAGCCCCACCACTTTCTGCTCGCCCTCACTGCACAGGTAACCGGCCATCGATCCCATCGATTCCGCCAGCACCACCGACGCCCCGCCGTGCAACAGCCCGAACGGCTGGCGGGTACGGCCATCGACCGGCATGGTGGCCTCGAGGAAATCCTTGCCCAATTGGGTAAACTCGATGCCCACATGGCTGACCATGCAGCCGTCGCCGGCGCGGTTCAGCTGCTCCAGCGATGTTTCACGTTTCCACAATTTCACTCAATCATCTCCAGAAGTGCCTGTAATGGGTGGCGCACGCCATTGCCCTCGATGCGTTTCACCTGACTGCGGCAGGAATAACCGGTCGCCAGGCAGCGCTGCCGCGGCAAACGCTGTAGCGTCGGGTGCCATGATAGCTCATAAATGCCGAGCGAGTTTTGCAGGTTCTTGGCTTCATGGCCGTAAGTCCCCGCCATGCCGCAGCAGCCGACGCTGACGTTCTCCAGTTTGGCGCCGAAGCGGGCGAAGATCGCCGCCCACTGTTGGCCGCTGGCCGGCAGCGCGGTGGTTTCGGTGCAGTGACCGAACAGATACCAGGGTTCGCCGGTCGCCGGCTGTTCGGCGCGATCCGCGATCCGCTGTTGCAACCATTCATGCACCAGCTGCACCTGGAAATCGCCGCGCTCGGCGCCGAGGATCTCACGGTATTCGTCGCGGTAGCACAGCACCAGCGCCGGATCGACGCCCACCAGCGGCATGCCGAGCTGCGCCATGCGGTTGAGAAAATCGGCGGTTTTGCGCGCGGTGCGGGCAAACCGCGTCAGGAAACCTTTCACATGCTGCGCCTTGCCGTTCGGCGAGAACGGCAGCAGCACCGGTTTATAACCGAGCTTCTCCACCAGCCGGACAAAGTCCGCCACCACTTTGGCGTCGTAATAACTGGTGAACGGATCCTGGACGATCAGCACGTGTTCTGCGCGCTGCTCGGCGCTCAGCCCTTCCAGCTGCTCCAGCGTCAGCGTGGTCGCACGGTGGCCGGACAGCTGTTGACGCAGCGTCGGGCTGGACAACAGCGGCAGATCGACCATGCCGACGGCGTTGCGGCTCATCTCCCGCAGCCACGGCTGGCGGAAGAAGAAGTTGAACACCTTCGGCGCGCGGGCCATCAATGGGGTATAGCTCTCTACGCCGGCGACCATGTAGTCGCTCACCGGGCGCAGGTAGCGGGTATGGTAAAGCTGCAGGAAGCGCGAACGGAACCCCGGCACGTCAATTTTGATCGGGCACTGGGTGGAACAGGCCTTGCAGGCCAGACAGCCGGACATCGCCTCTTTCACTTCGTGCGAAAAGTCGTACTCACCCTTACCGGCATGCCAGCTGTTGCGGGTCTTTTCGATCAGGCCACGCAAGCTGAGGCGCTGCTGCGGCAGCTGTTTCTCCAGCGCCAACGGATCGACGCCCTGCTCGGCCAACAGACGCAGCCACTCGCGCACCAGCGTCGCCCGCCCTTTCGGCGAATGGATGCGGTTGCCGCTGATCTTCATCGACGGGCACATCGGGCTGCGCACGTCGAAGTTGAAGCACAGACCGTTGCCGTTACACTCCAGCGCGCCGCGGAACGAGGTGCGCACCTCGACCGGGATCTGACGATCGAAGGTGCCGCGTTTGACCGCGTCTACCTCCATCATCGGTGCATCTACCGCCAGTGGCGAACAGATCTTGCCCGGGTTCAAACGGTTATCCGGATCAAACGCCGCCTTGATGCGGCGTAGCTCTTCATACAGCGTTTCCCCGAAGAACTCAGGGCTGTACTCGGCACGGAAGCCCTTGCCGTGCTCCCCCCACAACAGACCGCCGTATTTGGCGGTCAGCGCCACCACCCGATCGGAGATCTGCTTCATCAGCACTTCCTGCTGCGGGTCGCACATGTCGAGCGCCGGGCGCACGTGCAACACCCCGGCGTCGACGTGGCCGAACATGCCGTAGCTCAGGTGGTGGTCGTCAAGCAGTTGACGGAATTCGACGATATAGTCCGCCAGGTGTTGCGGCGGCACACAGGTATCCTCGGCAAACGGAATCGGCTTGGCGCGCCCCTTGGCGTTGCCCAGCAGCCCGACCGCCTTCTTGCGCATGTTGTAAATGCGCTCGATGCCAGCCAGATCGCCGCAGATCTGGTACCCGATCACGCCGCCCTGCCGCTGCGCGATCAGTTCATCCAGCCGTTGGCACAGAGCCTCCATCTGGCCGTCGATCAGCGCCCGATCGTCGCCGGCGAACTCGACGATGTTCAGCCCGAGCATTTCTTTATCCGGCACGTCGGCGATCAGTTCGTTCACCGAGTGCCAAACAATGTCTTCACGCGCCAGATTCAGCACCTTGGAATCGATGGTTTCCACCGACAGCGCCTTGGCCTCGACCATAAAGGGCGCATTGCGCAGCGCCGAGTCGAAGGAGTCGTACTTCACGTTGACCAGGCGGCGCACTTTCGGCAGCGGCGTGATATCCAGCCGCGCCTCGGTGATAAACGCCAGCGTGCCTTCGGCGCCGGTCAGGATGCGCGTCAGATCGAAGGTTTGCAGATCGTCGCTCAGCACGTGGCGCAGATCGTAACCGGTGAGGAAGCGGTTGAGCTTGGGGAATTTCTCGAGGATCAGTGCGCGCTGCTCACAGCAGCGATTGAGCACCGTGCGGTAAATACGCCCTTCCGCTGTCTCTTCCAGAGCAATCGTTTCCGCCAGCGCCGTCGGCATGGCGCGGGTATCGATCATCTCGCCGCCCAGCAGCACCGCCCGCAGGCCCAACACGTGATCGGAGGTTTTGCCGTATACCAGCGAACCTTGGCCGGAGGCGTCGGTGTTGATCATGCCGCCCAGCGTGGCGCGGTTGCTGGTGGACAGTTCCGGCGAGAAGAAGTAGCCGAACGGCCGCAGGTATTGATTCAGCTGATCCTTGATCACGCCGGCTTCGACTTTCACCCAGCCTTGTTCGACGTTGATCTCCAGAATGCGGTTCATATGGCGCGACATATCGACCACGATGCCGGTATTGAGCGACTGGCCGTTGGTGCCAGTGCCGCCGCCGCGCGGGCTGAAGGTCAGCGTATTGAATCGCTCTTCCCCGGCCAGACGCGCAATCAGCGCCACGTCAGCGGTGGAACGGGGGAACACCACCGCATCGGGCAACAGCTGATAGATACTGTTGTCGGTGGCCATCGTCAGGCGGTCGGCGTAGCTGGTGGCGGTATCGCCGTTGAATCCGTTTTGCTTCAGTGCTTCCAAAAAGTCGAGCACCCGTTGAACGAGGCCGGGCGCCTGAGAAATCTGTGGGATCATTCGCTTTTTTGACCCTGTCCGTCTATTTTTTATGCGCTGATGTACGCTGAATCGGGCCTTTAATTCAGACCCACCCTATTTTTTAGTGACACTAAAAACTAACATACTCGTTTAGTGAAGGCATTCACATTATTACCGCCCTGCGAGCGCCGCCACAGGCGGCCGCCCGGCGGCGATAAACCGACCGACAGGCACCCCGATTCGCCGGTGCCAGGGATTTAATTGACCAGGATGAGAAGCCACTGATGCCACTCCCGCAATCGCGTTACGACTTACCGCGAATTATTTTCGGCGTGCTGTTTATCGCCATCATGATCGTTGCCTGTTTTTGGGTGATCCAACCGTTTATTCTCGGCTTCGCCTGGGCGGGCATGGTGGTGATCGCCACCTGGCCGTTGCTGCTCAAACTGCAAAAGCTGCTGTGGGGCCGTCGCTCGCTGGCGGTGTTGGTCATGACCCTGCTGCTGATCCTGCTGTTCATTCTGCCGATTTCCCTGCTGATCAGCAGCGTGGTGGATAACAGCGCGCCGCTCATCGCCTGGGCCAGTTCACCCGGCAAGCTGCACATTCCCGATCTAGCCTGGCTGCAGTCCGTGCCGATGATCGGCGACAGGCTCTATACCAGCTACCACACATTGGTTAACGCCGGCGGCGCTGCGCTGCTGGCGAAGGTTCAGCCGTACTTCGGTCAAACCGCCACCTGGTTCGTGGCGCAGGCGGCGCATATCGGCCGTCTGCTGCTGCACTGCGCGCTGATGCTGCTGTTCAGCGCCTTGTTGTATGCGCGCGGCGAGCAGGTGGCGCTGGGTATCCGTCACTTTGCGGTACGCCTCGGTTCCAAACGCGGCGATGCGGCGGTGCTACTGGGCGGCCAGGCGATCCGCGCCGTCGCGCTGGGCGTGGTGGTGACGGCGTTGGTGCAGTCGGTGCTGGGCGGCATCGGTCTGGCGGTGAGCGGCATACCAGCCGCCACCCTGCTGACGATGCTGATCTTTATCTGCTGCGTGGCACAATTGGGGCCGCTGTTGGTGCTGGTGCCGGCCATCATCTGGCTGTACTGGCACGGCGACACCACCTGGGGCACCGTACTGCTGGTCTGGAGCTGCGTGGTAGCGACGCTGGATAACGTGCTGCGCCCGGTGCTGATCCGCATGGGCGCCGACCTGCCGCTGCTGCTGATCCTGTCCGGCGTTATCGGCGGTTTGCTGGCCTTCGGTATGATTGGCCTGTTCATCGGCCCGGTGGTATTGGCGGTATCTTATCGCCTGCTGACCGCCTGGATGGATGAAGCGCCAGAGCCGACCACCGCGCCGGAGCAAGTCATCGAAGATCTGGAAAAACGCTAATCCCCCCCTTCCGCCCGCATCGTCGGGCGGAACATTTCACTCAGGTCATTATTCCTACCTCATTCGAGTAATATCTCCGCCAAATATAATGCCGCCCTATATTGATTACGGTACAGCGAATGAAAGGTGCAATGTAAATCCCTGTTTGTTGCAAGCGGCAAAAAGAGATAACTCCCACAAATAAAATGTGATGGCGCTATCGATTAGGATGATTCTTAATGACTAGTCGCGTTCAAAAATCTAGTATTATGGCCATCTATTGCTTCAAATCACTGATTTTAAAGCAACCTTTCTGAACAATGTAATGCCATACATGTGAATTGCTGTGTGTAGTCTTTGCCCATCTCCTACGGTGGGCTTTTTTTTATTCTTTTTTCGTCGAATTGATTATTTTACGCGCCGTTATTTACATTCGGAAATAAAAAGGCCGCAGCGTTAACTGCGGCCCGGCGTTAATGCCTCAGCGAGGCCGAGACATTATTTCTTTTTCGACAAATTGATCCAGGTCTGCACCACGGTGTCTGGATTGAGCGACAGGCTGTCGATGCCCTGCTCCATCAGCCACTCGGCGAAGTCTTCATGGTCAGACGGGCCCTGGCCGCAGATGCCGACGTATTTGCCGTGGCGTTTGGCCGCCTGAATCGCCATCGACAGCAGCGCTTTCACCGCCTCGTTGCGCTCGTCGAACAGCTCCGACACCACGCCGGAGTCACGATCCAGCCCCAGCGCCAGCTGGGTCATGTCGTTGGAACCGATAGAGAAGCCGTCGAAGTGCTCGAGGAACTGATCCGCCAACAGCGCATTGGACGGGATCTCGCACATCATGATCACTTTCAGCCCGTTTTCACCGCGCTTCAGCCCCTGACGCGCCAGCTCCGCCACCACCGCTTCCGCCTGGGCCACGGTGCGCACGAACGGCACCATGATTTCGACGTTGGTCAGCCCCATTTCGTTACGCACGCGTTTCACCGCCTCGCACTCCAGCGCGAAGCAATCGCGGAAGCTATCGGCCACGTAACGGCCGGCGCCGCGGAAGCCCAGCATCGGGTTCTCTTCGTGTGGTTCATACTTATCGCCGCCCACCAGGTTGGCGTACTCGTTGGATTTGAAGTCGGACAGGCGCACGATCACACGCTTCGGCCAGAAGGCGGCACCCAGCGTCGCGATCCCTTCTGTCAGGCGGCCAACGTAGAACTCGACCGGGTGGTCGTAACCCTGCATTAACGCGCGAATTTCGTTTTGCAGCGCCGGCGTCTGCTTATCGAACTCCAGCAGCGCGCGCGGGTGCACACCGATCATGCGGTTGATGATAAATTCCAGCCGCGCCAGGCCCACGCCTTCATTTGGCAAACGCGCAAAGTCGAAAGCGCGATCCGGGTTGCCGACGTTCATCATGATCTTCAGCGGCAGATCCGGCAGCTCGGTCACTTCGGAGCTCTGCACGCTGAAATCCAGCATGTCGCTGTAAACGAAGCCGGTGTCGCCTTCCGCACAGGAAACGGTGACTTTCTGGCCGTCTTTCAGCACATCGGTGGCGTGGCCGCAGCCCACCACCGCCGGGATGCCCAACTCACGGGCGATGATCGCCGCGTGACAGGTGCGCCCGCCGCGGTTGGTGACGATCGCGGCGGCCTTCTTCATGATCGGCTCCCAGTCCGGGTCGGTCATGTCGGTCACCAGCACGTCGCCCGGCAGGATGCGATCCATTTCGCTGATGTCGTTGATCACTTTCACCGGACCGGCGCCGATGCGATGACCGATGGCGCGGCCTTCCACCAGCACCGGGCTAGTGCCATTCAGCTGGTAGCGTTCCATGGTTTGTTCGTTGGAGCGAACGGTTTCCGGACGCGCCTGCACGATCAGCAGCTTGCCGGTATGGCCGTCTTTCGCCCATTCGATATCCATCGGGCGGCCGTAATGTTTTTCGATCAGGATCGCCTGCTGCGCCAGCGCCTGCACTTCGTCATCCGTCAACGAGAAACGGCTGCGCTGCGCTTCAGGCACGTCTTCGATGCGCACCTGCTTGCCGTGATCCTGCGACGGTGCGTACACCATGCGGATCTTTTTCGAGCCCAGGTTGCGGCGCACGATCGCCGGCTTGCCTTTTTGCAGCGTCGGTTTGTGCACGTAGAACTCATCCGGGTTCACCGCGCCCTGCACCACCATTTCACCCAGACCGAAGGCGGAGGTGATGAACACCACCTGATCAAAGCCGGACTCGGTATCGATGGTGAACATCACGCCCGAGGAGGCCAGATCCGAGCGCACCATGCGCTGTACGCCCGCCGACAGCGCCACGCCGCGGTGGTCATAGCCCTGGTGCACGCGATAAGAGATAGCGCGGTCGTTGAACAGCGAGGCGAACACGTGCTTGATCGCCACCATTACGGCGTCGATGCCCTGCACGTTGAGGAAGGTTTCCTGCTGGCCGGCGAAGGACGCGTCCGGCATGTCTTCCGCCGTGGCGGAGGAGCGCACCGCAAAGGAAGCTTCCGGTTCGCCGTCGGCGAGCTGTTGGTAAGCCTGATGAATTTCACGCTCGAACTCGGCGTGGAACGGCGTGTCGATCACCCATTGGCGGATCTGGGCGCCGGCCTTGGCCAGTTGGGCAACGTCGTCAACGTCGGTCTGATCCAGTAGCTGATAGATGCGCTGGTTAACACCGCTTTGTTCGAGGAAATCGTTAAACGCCTGTGCGGTGGTGGCAAAACCGTTCGGCACGGCCACGCCCAAATCGGAAAGATTGGTGATCATTTCACCGAGGGAGGCGTTTTTGCCGCCGACACGGTCAACGTCGTGCATGCCAAGCTGGTTGTACCAAAGCACATTACGCAAGTCTGGGCCATTGTTGGACATCGAGACAATCCTTATTGCTATCAGTAGGGTAAAGACGGATTTAATTCGCTTGCTTTACGGCGCCGCTAACACGGAGCCGAATCAGACTAGCACACTGATCTGAGGAAAATGGAAAGGTGAATCGATCAACCCACTGAAGAAAGTGGTTTTTAAGAGAATGTCCTAACCGGCTGATTTGGCAGGGAACCGTTCCCAATCGCACGAAAAGCTTAGTTCTCAACAAATTACGTTCTTTTTAAACTTCTGTTTTAATGACCGCGCAAACGCTACCGTTTTTGGTGAAAATAACGGCAAATTTACGTTTCGGGTCGAAAAACCTCGTTGCGCCACAATTTTTACCGCCGGCAAAACGCGCTTTTCTTCACGCGCCGGCGCAAAGCGCTTTACCGTCCCGCCGTCACAATTTTTTCCCTCCCCCCTTTACCGACGGATCGTCCGCGGCCCATGATATTGACAGTGATGACAGCAGGAACACCGTTTTCAGGTAAGGAGCCTCGGGTGGAAAGAAGCGTTTTTTATATTTCGGATGGTACGGCGATCACCGCCGAAGTGTTGGGGCACGCGGTGCTGTCGCAGTTTCCGGTCACGGCGACCACCTTTACCCTGCCGTTCGTCGAAACCGAGGCGCGCGCGCGCGCAGTTCGCCAGCAAATCGATGATATTTATAATCAAACCGGCGTGCGGCCACTGGTGTTTTACTCCATCATCTCGCCGGAAGTGCGCGATGTGATCGTGCAGAGCCAGGGCTTCTGCCAGGATATCGTGCAGGCGCTGGTCGGCCCGCTGCAGGGCGAGCTGGAAGTGGAACCGACGCCGGTGCCGAACCGCACCCACGGCCTGACCGCCAGCAACCTCGGCAAGTACGACGCGCGCATTGCCGCCATCGACTATACCCTGGCGCATGACGACGGCATTTCGCTGCGCAACCTCGATCAGGCGCAGGTGATCCTGCTCGGCGTGTCGCGCTGCGGCAAAACCCCCACCAGCCTTTATCTGGCGATGCAGTTCGGCATTCGCGCCGCCAACTATCCGTTTATCGCCGACGATATGGATAATTTGCACCTGCCGGCCTCGCTGAAACCGTTTCAGCATAAATTATTCGGCCTGACCATCGATCCGGAACGCCTGGCGGCGATCCGTGAAGAGCGGCGTGAAAACAGCCGTTACGCTTCATTACGCCAGTGCCGCATGGAGATCGCCGAGGTCGAGGCGCTGTTCCGCAAAAATCAGATCCGCTACCTCAATACCACCAATTATTCGGTCGAAGAGATTTCCACCAAAATCCTCGACATCCTCGGTATGAGTCGCCGCATGTTCTGATCATTTTCTCGCGGGGCCGCCGTGCCCCGCCGCCTGCCGTTTATTTCAACAGCAGCTGATTTTTTTGTGCTTTTTTTCGCGGTTTTGATCAACAGAACACAATCTCTACGGTTGAATTCAGCGCTTTTTGCGTTATTGTGATCGCCATCACTTCCCGGCACTCCTGCCGCAGAGAAGAACAGTTTCCAGGGAACAACATGCACAAAACAGATGAACTGCGGACCGCGCGCATCGACAGCCTCGTCACGCCGCAAGCGTTGGCAGACAAGCTGCCGATCTCGGCGGCCGTCGCCGACAACGTGACAGCGTCACGAAAACGCATTGAAAAAATCCTCACCGGTGAAGACCGCCGCCTGCTGGTGGTGATCGGCCCCTGCTCCATCCACGATCTCGACGCCGCCGTCGATTACGCTGGCCGGTTGAACGCCCTGCGCGAACGCTACCAGGATCGTCTGGAAATCGTGATGCGTACCTACTTCGAAAAACCGCGTACCGTCGTCGGCTGGAAAGGCCTGATCTCCGATCCGGCGCTGGACGGCACCTTCCAGGTCAACCGCGGCATCGAAATGGCGCGCCGCCTGCTGCTGGAAGTGAACCAGCTCGGCCTGCCGACCGCCACCGAATTCCTGGACATGGTCGTCGGCCAATACATCGCCGATCTGATCAGCTGGGGCGCCATCGGTGCGCGCACCACCGAAAGCCAGATCCACCGTGAAATGGCCTCGGCGCTCTCCTGCCCGGTCGGCTTCAAAAACGGCACCGACGGCAACACCCGCATCGCCATCGACGCCATTCGCGCGGCGCGCGCCGGGCATATGTTCCTGTCGCCGGACAAACATGGCCAGATGACCATTTACCAGACCAGCGGCAACCCGTACGGCCACATCATCATGCGCGGCGGAAAAACGCCGAACTACCACGCCAGCGACATCGCCGCCGCCTGTGACAGCCTGCGCGAGTTCGATCTGCCTGAACACCTGGTGATCGACTTCAGCCACGGCAACTGCCAGAAAATGCACCGTCGCCAGCTGGAAGTGGCCGACAACGTCTGCCAGCAGATCCGCGCCGGCTCCGCCGCCATCACCGGCGTGATGGCGGAAAGCTTCCTGGTGGAAGGCACGCAGAAAATCGTCGCCGGCCAGCCGCTGACCTATGGCCAGTCGATCACCGATCCTTGCCTGAGCTGGTCCGACAGCGAGCAGCTGCTGGCGATGCTGGCGGATGCGGTTGATAGCCGTTTCTAACCCAGTAGAGGCCGGGGCCACGCCCCCGGCTTTATTCCTTCTGCCCCACTCATCTATACTGATTGCAACGCTTTAGCGCCCGCCGAAACGCACTGGGAGCCCCGGCATGATTCACTCTCTGTTATCCATCCCCTGCGTCACGCTGCAGGGCGAGCAAAAAACGCTGGGCGATTTCCCGGCGCGCGCTTACCTGGTGGTCAACACCGCCAGCAAGTGCGGCTTCACCCCGCAATACCGTGGGCTGGAAAATTTGTGGCAATACTATCGCGAACGCGGCCTGGTGGTGCTCGGCTTCCCCTGCAACCAGTTTGGTTCTCAGGAGCCGGGCAGTCCGCTGGAGATCGCCAACTTTTGCAGCCTCAACTACGGCGTCAGTTTCCCGCTGTTCAGCAAGATAGACGTTAACGGTCCCGGCGCGCACCCGCTGTTCAATGAGCTGAAACGCCTGGCACCCGGCATTCTGGGCAGCCGCCGCATCAAGTGGAATTTCACCAAATTCCTGCTCACCGCCGACGGCCAGCGTATCACGCGCTTTGCGCCGATCACTAAGCCCGAGCGTTTGTTTGACCGCATCGAAACCCTGCTGAAATAACGCCCCTTTTTTACGGGCCGAGTGCGCTCGGCCCGCCGCCGGATGTCCGTTCGACAAAAAGGTTCCATCGGTAAGAAAATTTTCCTTGATGTAACCTTTCCTTCACATGATAATGATTCTCAGTTTGATATTAATTACCATTTAATGGTCTGTTTTATAAGCACAATGATGATGGATACTGCCAACACTCCTACCCCCGCCGCCGCGGCCCCGACCGAGCACAGCGCAAACGCGCCGCCCAGCTACGACAGCGCACAGCTGCTCGGCACCGACGGCATCGCGTTCATTACCCATCAGGGCCAGCGCTATCAGCTGCGGCAAACCAAAGCCGGGAAATTGATCCTGACCAAATAACCATAGAACCCTCAAACGCCAGCCACCCCGATCGGTTGATCCAGGCAGCCAGCAAATCTATTGATATGTTTTATTACATACGGAGAGTTGCACCATGCCTCTGACATTTTCCACCCGGCTGCGTTTTTCCGCTTTGAGTCTGGCGATTGCCTGCGCTCTGCCTACGGTGGCCTTGGCACAAAACACCAGCACAACACCCTCTTCCAACGCGGCGCCGGCTAAAAAAGCCAAAGCCGCCGACGAGACCATGACCGTGGTCGCCACCGGCAACCAACGCAGCAGCTTTGAAGCGCCGATGATGGTCACGGTCATCGAAGGCAACTCGCCAGAAAGCCAGACCGCCACCTCGGCCGCCGATATGCTGCGCCGCGTGCCGGGCATCACCGTGAACGGCACCGGGCGCAGCAACGGTCAGGACGTAACGATGCGCGGCTACGGCAAAAACGGCGTGCTGACGCTGGTTGACGGCATCCGCCAGGGGACCGATACCGGCCACATCGGCGGCACCTTCCTCGATCCGGCGCTGGTCAAGCGCATTGAAATCGTGCGCGGTCCCTCTGCGTTGCTGTATGGCAGCGGCGCGCTGGGCGGCGTCATCGCCTACGAGACCGTCGATGCCGCCGATCTGCTGCTGCCGGGCCACGATACCGGGTTCCGCGTCTACGGCACCGCCGGCAGCGGCGATCACAGCCTGGGCATGGGCGCCAGCGCCTACGGCAAGACCGATAACCTCGACGGTTTGCTGTCGTTCGGCACCCGCGACGTCGGTAATCTGCGTCAGGGCAACGGCTTCGATGCGCCTAACGACGAAACCATCAGCAACGTGCTGGCAAAAGGCACCTGGAAAATCGACGACAATCAGTCATTGAGCGGCGATCTGCGCTACTACAACAACAGCGCCCAGGAGCCGAAAAACCCGCAGACGCCGGGCAGCTCGAGCGGCAACCCGATGACCAACCGCTCCACCATCCAGCGTGATGCCGCTCTGAGCTATAAGCTCAAGCCGGTCGGCCAGGATTGGCTGGACGCCACCGCCAAGCTGTACACCTCGGAAGTCAAAATCAATGCGCACAACGCCGGTGCGACCGACGAATTCCGCAAGCAGACCACCAACGGCGGCAAGCTGGAAAACCGCACGCGTCTGTTCGCCGACAGCTTTGCGTCACACCTGCTGACCTACGGCTCCGAAGTGTATGAACAGAAACAGCAGCCGGGCGGCGCCACCACCAGTTTCCCGCAGGCCAAGATCAACTTCGCCTCCGGCTGGCTGCAGGATGAAATCACGCTGCGCGACATTCCGATCACCGTGCTGGCCGGCACGCGCTACGACGATTACAAAGGCAGCAGCCAGGGCCACGAAGACGTCAAGGCCGACAAATGGTCGTCCCGCGGGGCCCTGAGCTACTCGCCGACCGACTGGCTGATGCTGTTCGGCTCCTATTCCCAGGCCTTCCGCGCCCCGACCATGGGCGAGATGTACAACGATTCGCGTCACTTCCCCGGCAACTATTGGGTGCCTAATCCGAATCTGCGGCCGGAAACCACCAGCACCACCGAAGCCGGTTTCGGCTTGCGCTTCGACGATCTGCTGCTGGCGGATGACAGCCTGCAATTCAAGGCCAGTTACTTCGATACCGACGCCAAAGACTACATCTTCATGTATGTCACTCGCACGCAGACCGCCTCAGCGAATATCTCTCGCGCCAAGATTTGGGGTTGGGACACCTCGCTGAACTACCAGACCAAGTGGTTTAACTGGGATCTGGCCTACAACCGCACACGCGGCAAGGACAAGTCTCGCAATGGCGAATTGAACGCGAAAAGCGGCGATTGGCTGGCCGACATCAGCCCGGATACCGTCACCAGTTCGCTGGACGTGCCGCTGGGCGAAACCGGTTTGTCCGCCGGCTGGGTCGCCACCTTCGCCGAACGCGCCACCCGCGTACAAACGGGGACGCCGGAGCAAGGCGGCTATGGCGTCAACGACTTCTATCTGAGCTACAAGGGCCGCGATCGGCTGCAGGGCATGACCACCACCGTGGTACTGGGCAACGCCTTCGACAAAGAATATTACTCGCCGCAGGGCGTCCCGCAGGATGGCCGCAACGCCAAACTGCTGGTCAGCTACCAGTGGTAATCATTTGACTATCTGGCGGACAACCCGGTTGTCCGCCGTTCGCATTACAGCGCAGGAGAATCCCGCATGAGCAACACCCTATACGAACGCTACCAACAGGCCAAAATCGACCACCCCGGCAAATACGCCCGCGATCTGGCGGCGATCCTTGGCGTCAGCGAAGCGGAGCTGACGCACGCCCGCGTCGGCCACGACACTCGCCGCCTGCAGGCCGACGCGCGCACCCTGCTGACCGAGCTTGAGCAAGTGGGCGTCACCAAATCCATCACCCGCAACAGCTATGCGGTGCATGAGCAGATGGGCCGCTACCGCAACCAGCACCTCAACGGCCACGCCGGGCTGATCCTCAACCCGCGCGAGCTGGATCTGCGCCTGTTCCTCAACCACTGGACCAGCGTTTTCGCTATGAGCGAAACCAACAAACGCGGCGTGCGCCACAGCATCCAGTTCTTCGACCAACAGGGCGATGCGCTGCACAAGGTCTACACCACCGAAGAGACCGATCTGCCGGCCTGGATGGCGCTGGTGGAGCGCCACCTGAGCGAAGAAAACCCGGCGCTGGCGCTGCAACCCGCCGAGGTGAGCACCGCGGATGAAACGACGCAGGATCATGCCAAAATCGACGGTGAATGGCGCGCGATGACCGACGTTCATCAGTTCTTCCAGCTGCTGAGCCGCAATAAGCTCACGCGCCAGCAGGCGTTCCGCGCCGTCGGCGACGATCTGGCCTATCAGGTAGACAACAGCGCGCTCTCGCAGCTGCTGCAAGCGGCGCAGCAGCAGCAAAACGAGATCATGATCTTCGTCGGCAACCGCGGTTGCGTGCAGATCTTCACCGGCCAGATCGAACGTTTGATGCCGCAGGAAGGCTGGATCAACGTGTTCAACCGCCGTTTCACGCTGCACCTGATTGAAGGCGCCATCGCCGAAAGCTGGATCACCCGCAAACCGACCAAGGACGGCATCGTCACCAGCCTGGAGCTGTTCGCCGCCGACGGCACGCAGATCGCGCAGCTGTATGGCCAGCGTACCGAAGGCCAGCCGGAACAAACCCAGTGGCGCGAGCAGGTTGCCGCGCTCGCCGCCAAGGACATCGCCGCATGAAATCTTCCTTGATCCGCCGCCTGACGCTGATGATGACGCTGGCGCTGCCGCTCACCGCCGCGGCGGCGCAGCGCATCGTCTCGATCGGCGGCGACGTGACGGAAATCGCCTTCGCACTCGGCGCCGGCGACGAGGTGATCGCCCGTGACAGCACCAGCTTGCACCCGGCGGCGGTGAAAAAGCTGCCGGACGTCGGCTACATGCGCCAGCTGAATGCCGAAGGCATTTTGGCGCTGAAACCGACGCTGGTGCTGACGACCGAGCTGGCGCAGCCGGCGCTGGTGCTCAAACAGTTGGCGGACAGCGGCGTCAACGTGGTCAGCGTGCCGGGTGACACCACCCTGCAGGCGGTGCCGCAGAAAATCGCTACGATCGCCGCCGCGTTGCAACGCGTTGAGCAAGGCAAACAGCTGAGCGAGCGCTATCAACAGCAGCTGGCGGCGGTCGATACCTCTCCGCTGCCGGTCAAGGTGCTGTTCGTGATGAGCCACGGCGGCATTACGCCGATGGCTGCCGGGCAACACACAGCCGCCGACGCGGTGATCGCCGCCGCCGGATTGAAAAACGCCATGCAGGGTTTTGACCGCTATCGTCCTCTGTCGCAGGAAGGCGTCATCGCCAGCGCGCCGGATCTGTTGCTGGTCACCACCGACGGCGTGCGCACCCTCGGCGGCGAACAGCAGCTGTGGACGCTGCCGGGCCTGGCGTTGACGCCGGCGGGCAAGCAGCGCCGCGTACTGATCGTCGATGACATGGCGCTGCTGGGCTTCGGTCTGGAAACGCCGGCGGCGCTGGCCAAACTGCGCCACGCGGCGGAGCAAAAGTAATGCGCAGTCGCACCTCGCCTCAGTTGGCCATCATCGGCCTGCTGGTGCTGCTGACGTTGCTGGCGCTGGTCGCCGCCAACCTGGGCGCGCTGACGCTGTCGTTTCGCACCCTGTGGCGCGAACCCTTCAGCGACGCCGCCTGGCACATCTGGCTGAACATTCGTCTGCCGCGCGTGCTGCTGGCAGTAGTGATCGGCTGCGCATTGGCAGTGTCCGGCGCGGTGATGCAGGGGCTGTTCCGCAACCCGCTGGCGGATCCAAGCCTGCTGGGCATCAGCAGCGGCGGCGCCCTGTTTGTCGCCCTGTTCATCGTGATGCCGCTGGCGTTGCCGGTGACGATCGCGCTATACGGCCATATGCTGGCGGCGTTCCTCGGCAGCCTGCTGGTATCGCTTTTGATCTACGGCATCAGCCGCAGCGGACACGGCAATCTGTCGCGGCTGCTGCTGGCGGGCATCGCCATCAACGCCCTGTGCATGGCGGCCATCGGCGTGCTCTCCTACGTCAGCAGCGATCAACAGCTGCGCCAGTTCTCGCTGTGGATGATGGGCAGCCTCAGCCAGTCGCAGTGGCCGACGCTGGCCGTTTCCGCCTCGCTGATCCTGCCTACGGCGCTGCTGACGCTGTTGCAGGCGCGCCGGCTGAATCTGTTGCAGCTGGGGGACGAAGAGGCCCACTACCTCGGGGTGAACGTCCAGCGCGCCAAGCTGCAGCTGCTGTTGCTGAGCGCCCTGCTGATCGGCGCGGCGGTAGCGATGAGCGGCGTGATCGGCTTCGTCGGTCTGGTGGTGCCACATCTGGTGCGCATGCGCCTTGGCGGCGATCACCGCTGGCTACTGCCCTGCTCCGCGCTGGGCGGCGCCTGCCTGCTGCTGGTCAGCGATACGCTGGCGCGCACACTGGTGGCGCCGGCCGAAATGCCGGTAGGCTTGATGACCAGCCTGATCGGCGGTCCTTACTTCTTATGGCTGGTGATGCGCCAGCGGGAGCGAACCGGTGGATAACGCCGCCTGCCTGACAGCCCGAGAGCTGCGTTACAGCCTCGGTACGCGCCGCTTGATCAACGACGTTTCGCTCAGCCTCGCCAGCGGTGAGATGGTGGCGATTATCGGCCCTAACGGCGCCGGCAAATCGACGCTGTTGCGCTTGCTGACCGGCTATCTGACGCCGGACTGCGGCGAATGCCGGCTGCTCGACCGACCGCTGGAACACTGGGCGCCGCAGCAGTTGGCCAAAGTCCGAGCCGTGATGCGCCAGTACAGCGATCTGGCGTTTCCCTTCAGCGTGGAAGAAGTGGTCAGCATGGGGCGAGCACCTCACGGCAAACGCGACGAGCATCAGGCGATCCAACAGGTGATGGAACAAACCGACTGCCTGGCGCTGGCGCAGCGCGATTACCGCCGGTTGTCCGGTGGCGAACAGCAGCGGGTGCAGTTGGCGCGGGTGTTGGCGCAGCTGTGGCAACCGCAACCGTCTCCCGCCTGGCTGTTTCTCGACGAGCCGACCTCGGCGCTGGATCTGTATCACCAGCAGCACACCCTGCGCCTGCTGCGCTCGCTGACGCGCCAACAGCCGCTGGGCGTCTGCTGCGTGCTGCACGATCTCAATCTGGCGGCGCTGTACGCCGATCGGATCCTGCTGTTGCATCAGGGACGTCTGGTGGCGAGCGGCACGCCGCAAGAGGTCCTGCAGA
This sequence comes from Serratia sp. OLAL2, assembly GCF_002752475.1. Classification (NCBI taxonomy): domain Bacteria; kingdom Pseudomonadati; phylum Pseudomonadota; class Gammaproteobacteria; order Enterobacterales; family Yersiniaceae; genus Serratia; species Serratia sp. OLAL2. Next base: position 834,547 of record NZ_MSTL01000018.1, read on the forward strand.
CGGAGATCCTCACCCGCTGGTATCAGGCCGATCTCGGCGTGGTGCATCATCCCGAAGTGTCTCTGCCGCAGGTCTATCTGCGACAATGAAACGTTCAAGGGCGCCATGAGGCGTAATGCCGCTAAGTTAATCCTGAGTGGCATTTTTTTATCCAGCCTCTGGGCGTTCTGTGCTGGGGAATTGCCGTAAATGTCCGCATTTCTCTGTGGCCAATATGAACGGCAATTGGAGGGGCCGATGGCGCGACCCCTCCACCCGCGCCTTCGCTTAACACCATCTGTCCGCTACGCGGATACCCTCGCCGCGTCTGCGTTGTCGGGCGGGTCTGCTGCGACAAACGTCCCTGTTAGTCTCGCCTCAACTGGCCTTCCCTGGCCGGTTGACCCTGACAACGCCGTCTTGCTCGGCAGCCGGTGATGCGCGCCCAAGGTCAACACCTGAGCTGGCTGCTACCGGGAAATCTGTCGCTTATGAGGTTCTGGTAGAGAAG